>JAUVAU010000013.1 GCA_030591565.1 Deltaproteobacteria bacterium
CGCTCATGGCGTCGCTTCTGGATGTGGAGTTGATAACCGGGCGCTACCACCAGATCCGCCGCCATCTGGCCGGGGAGGGGTTCCCGGTGGCGCAGGATCAGCGTTACGGTGACAAGAGGTTCAATATGGATGTTGAGCATGCGCTGGGGCTTGAGCGGATTTTTCTCCACTGCTATCTTGTGAGGCTCAAACACCCCACAACCGACGAACCGCTTGAAATATTTGCGAAATTGCCCGATGATCTGGCCGATGCGCTACGCTCGTTGGGTGGCGATCTCGAATCATTGGGACAGTACTCGCTCTCCGCAAGGAAAGATTGATGGGGCACAAAATTCTAGTCAGCTGCCCGCTTGGTGAAGGGGCGGCCCGCTACTTCGCCGCAGAGGCGGGTATCGTGGCCGACGTTCATTCCATAGGCGACGAGGAGGAGCTGGCGCGGATGATTCCCGGCTACTCGGCGCTGATCGTGCGCTCCAATGTGCAGGTGACCGGCAAGGTGCTGGAGGCCGCCGACCAGTTGAGGGTGATAGGCCGCGCGGGTATCGGTGTGGACAATATCGACTTGAAAGCCGCCACCCGCAAGGGGGTGGCTGTGGTAAACGCGCCGGGAGGCAATACTGTAACAACCGCCGAGCACGCGACGGCGCTCCTCTTTGCGATGGCCCGCAAGATTCCACAGGCCAACGCCTCCATGAAAGAGCGGAAGTGGGAGAAAAAGCGGTTCATGGGGCGCGAACTCAGGGCCAAGACCCTGGGCATAATCGGCATGGGACGCATCGGCTCGGTCGTCGCCTCCAACGCGCTTGGGATAAAAATGAACGTTATCGCCTTCGACCCCTACCTTGACGAGCAACGCGCAGCCAGGGCGGGGGTGGAAAAGGTCGGGTTGGATGAGCTGGCCGCCAGGGCGGATTTCATATCGGTACACACGCCGCTAAACGACGCCACGAGGGGGTTGATCGGGACCGGGTTACTGGGTAAGGTCAAACCCGGCGTGATGATCGTCAACTGCGCCCGCGGTCCCATAGTCGACCCCGACGCGCTGCTGGTTGCAATCGAAGATGGCAGGGTCGCGGCTGTGGCGCTGGATGTGTTTGAGGTCGAACCGCCACCGCCCCATCCTCTCTACGAGCGCGAGGAGGTGGTGCTCACCCCCCATCTGGGCGCTTCGACAGTGGAAGCCCAAGAGGCGGTCGCCATTGAGGTCGCCCGGAACGTTGTGGGTTATCTTACGAACTCCACCGCCCCCAACCTTATCAACGCGCCTTCGGCCTCGGTGGAGACGCTGGGCGCGGTGGCCCCCTTTGTCGATCTCGCACAGAAGCTTGGCCGGTTCATCTCCCAGATCGTTCGGTGGCCTGTTAGCGAGGCCCGGATCACGGTCTGCGGGGGAGGTGGGAGTGACTCAACCGAGCTGATGGCCGCCGCCATGGTGAAGGGGTTGATGGAAAACACCCTCGCCGAGCGGATCAATATGGTCAATGCGCTCTCGGTGGCTTCGGAGAGGGGCATAAAAGTCCTCTCGACGGTGGAGAGCGGGAGTGGGGACTTTTCCGGGATGGTCACCATCGAGATCGCCGGCCCCAAGGGGTCTTGCGTGGTGGAGGGGGCGCTGGTCGGCAGGGATGAACCCAGGCTCGTCCATCTGGATGGCTTCAGGCTCGATGCCCGTCCCGTGGGTGAGATGATCCTCGTCTACAATGACGATGTTCCGGGTGTGATCGGTTCGGTGGGGTCGACGTTGGGTAAACACGGCCTGAATATTGCCGGATTCTACAATGGGCGGCTCGCTGCCGGAGGCGAGGCGATAATGCTGATAAATCTGGATTCGACCGCAGACGAAGAGGCATTAACGGCCTTAAGAGGGTTGGAGCACGTGAGAAAAGCGATCAGCCTCAGCCTTTGACCACCTTGGTGGGGTCCGCTTTGATCCAGTCGTCAATCGTCTGGGCCTGATCTTCCGGTATGTCGATAAAGGCCAGGCCGATGCCGGGTTGCCTGCAGGTGTCCTTGCTGTAGCCCCTGGTCCAGACCACACTTACCTTGCATTTTATCTTGTGGGAGGTGCCGGGCAGGTCGAAGTGGACTTCATATATGTCGCCTACGGGGCGACGTTTGGAGGTGGCGATGAAGAGCCCGCTACGGCTGATGTTGGTGGCATAGCCGAAAAATACGTCCATACCCGCGATACAGCGTGCTTCCCTGACTACAACCGGGCTTCTGGGATATGCTCTGCGGTTGGCGCCACTGTCGGGGTAACGGTCATTTTCCATCGCTACGCTGCTCCGTGCTACTTGGGGGTTAAACAGTTATAATGTCCAAGGTTGTTTTCATAGTCCAGCCAGATAAAAAGGTCAACTATGGAAAAACATCAATTTTTGAAGGATACTCCAGACTGGGGTTTTATTGCAATGCGGGCGATTGTTGAATCATCGTCGTACGGTTATTTAACGGAGAGGTTTGTAGGGAAATGCGAGTGATCGTTGTGGGCGCGGGCGAGGTCGGGTTTCACACCGCCGAACGGCTGAGCATCGAGGGGCACGAAGTGGTGGTCATCGAAGCCGACCGCCAGCGGCTGACCCAATTGGAAGAGAGAGTGAACGTGCTTGGTCTCGAAGGTAACGGCGCACACGCCGAGACCCTTGAGGAGGCGGGGGTGCGCAACTGCGGACTCTTCATAGCCGTCACCGACATAGACGAGGTCAACATCGTGGCGTGCCTGCTCGCCCGGGAATATGATGTGCCTACCAAAATTGCCCGGGTAAAGGCATTCTCCCAGGGGGGTAACACCCCCGTGCTGAGCGCCCGCAAGCTGGGTATCGAGCTTATAATCAACCCGCTCGACGCAGTGGCCCAGGACCTCATCAATACCTCCATGCATTCATCTGCCCTTGAGATAGCCGAGTTCGCCGATGGGAGGATACTCTTCGTGGGCTACCCGGTCACCGATGAGAACCCGGCGTGCGGAGTGACGATGGCGGAGCTGGGTGACCTCGGTATGGTCTACCCCTTCGTCATAGTGGCGATCACCCGCGAGGGCAAGACGATCATCCCGCGTGGCGACGACACGCTGGAGGGTGGCGACCATGTCTTTCTGGTGCTGAGGCGCCAGGACCACGACAGCGTGCGCTACCTGTTCGGCATGGAGAACGAACGGGTCAACCGGGTCATGGTGCTGGGCGGCGGCGAGGTCGGCTACCGGACCTCTCGCCAGCTGGAGAAGGCGGGGTTGCGGGTCACCGTGGTCGATCCCGACCCGGACGTTTGCGACCGTCTGGCCGAACGGCTCGACAACGCTACAGTCATAAATACTGAAATAACGGATGTGGAAATCCTCAAGGGGGAGGGGTTGTCCGTCACCGATGTGGTGGTCGTGACCACGGCGGACGAGGAAAAAAATATCCTCGCCGCGCTGCTGGCCAAGCGTCACGGAGCCGAGAGGGCGCTTTGCGTCGTGGACAACCCGGATTATGTTTCTCTCGCGCCCACCCTCGGTATCGACGCCTGTGTCAGCCCCCGGCTCTCCACCGCGAGCGCTATTTTGAAATATGTACGGCGCGGCGGTGTGCTCAGTGTCGCCACGGTTGAGGAGAACCAGGCGGAGGTCATTGAGGTGCTGATACCCGCCGAGGCCCCCTATGGCGGCAAGCGGCTAAAAGAGGTCAGTTTCCCACACGGGGCGGTTGTGGGAGCCATTGTGGGCAAGGATGAAATAGAGATCGCTTCGGGTGATACGGTGCTGCAACCCGGCGCAAGGGCCGTGGTCTTCGCCGTCCCCGAATCGGTTATGGCAGTGGAAGCCTTTTTCGGCGTGTAATGAATATACTAGTCGTTTTTAAAGTCCTGGGCGCGCTCATACTCTTCTTGTCATGCGCGCTGCTGATCCCCATCCCCGTCGCGCTGATCGATGGCGACGGCTCCTACTGGCCGCTGTTGATGGCAGCTTTGGTGGGGGCGTTCTGGGGCGGGATCGTCCTCTATTTTTGCCGCTCGGCAAAGCCGGATCTCGGCCACCGCGAGGGGTTTGCCGTGGTGACGCTGGGGTGGACGGTCTTTGGCCTGGTGGGGGCGCTGCCCTACTACTTCGCCGACGCGACACCGACTTTGACCGATGCCATCTTCGAGTCGATTTCCGGATTTACCACCACCGGGGCGACGATCTTTACGGAGGTCGAGCTGTTGCCCCGCAGTTTGCTGCTGTGGCGTGCGCTTACCCAATGGCTGGGCGGCATGGGCATCATCGTCCTCTCGCTCGCCATCCTCCCCATGCTGGGTGTGGGCGGCATGCAGCTGTTCAAGGCGGAAGTCCCCGGCCCCACAGCCGACAGGCTGAGCCCCCGCATCCAGGACACGGCCAAGCTGCTCTGGGGCGTCTATGTGGGGCTGACCGTCGCCGAGATAGTGCTCTTGATGTTGGGGGGAGTGGACCTCTTCGAGTCGGTTTGCCACGCTTTCGCCACCCTGGCCACCGGTGGCTTCTCCACGAGGAACGCTTCGGTGGCGGGGTTCAATTCCGCCTACGTGGATTGGGTGATAACGCTCTTCATGTTCCTGGCCGGGGTCAACTTCGCGCTTCATTTCGCCTGGATCGCGGGCAGACCATTGAAGATGTTCAAAAACGAGGAGTTTCGCTGCTATGCCGCATTGGCGTTGATAGCTACCCTCGTGATGTTCTTTTTCAATTGGGGAGCGGTCTACGAGGGCTTCGCCGATAACCTGCGCTACAGCGCCTTCCAGGCGGTGTCGATCCTGACCACTACCGGATTTGGCACGGCTGATTACGAGCTGTGGCCCTTTGCCTGTCAGATTCTTCTGGTGCTGCTCATGTTTATCGGGGGGTGCGCCGGTTCCACGGGCGGCGGCGCCAAGGTCAGCCGCATCCTGCTCATCGTAAAACACGCCACCGTGCAGATGTGGCGGTTGATCCACCCGCGCGGCGTGCGACGGGTCAAACTTGACGGGAGGCCGGTGCCTGAAGAGGTGCTCCAGTCGATCCTGGGATTTTTCGCCCTCTACCTCGCCTGCACCGGGGGTGCCGCCATAGTCATGGCGGGGCTGGGGATAGAGCCGGTGACGGCGGTGGCTTCCGTTATCGCCTCGATCGGCAATATAGGCCCGGGGCTTGGCGGGGTGGGGCCGACCGATAACTACGCCGCGCTGCCCCAGGTGGGCAAGATGGTCCTGGCCTTCTGCATGTTGCTTGGCAGGCTGGAACTTTTCACCGTGCTGGCGTTGTTGTATCCGGGATTTTGGAGACGCTAAAAAGAACAGAGGTGCATTCCCCATGGCTACAGGCTGGCGCACCACAGTGAACTTTATCTTTACACACCGCAGGGTGTTGGTTTGTGCTTTTGTGACAGTCCTTATGTCGCTTATGGCGTCGGCTGCAATTGCTGCCCAGTACGACCCTGCGCTCAATTGGCGAACGATCTCAACCCCCCACTTCAGAATTCATTTTCCCGAGAGCATCCGGCCCGGCGGTACCGCCCTTGCGCGTATCGCCGAAGAGGTCTACCCGGTGGTCACCGGTGCGTTCGGCCATGAGCCCGATGATATCACCGACGTAATTCTGGTGGACAACACCGACGCCGCCAACGGCATGGCCACCGCCGTTCCCTATAATTGGATCAAGCTTTTTGCGGTGGCCCCCACCGCGTTCAGCTCGCTTTCCGACTACGACGGCTGGCTGAAAACGGTCTTCATACACGAGTACGCCCATGTGCTCACTCTGGGATACCGGCGCGGATACGCCAAGGTTATGCAAAAGATCTTCGGCACGGTCGGGCTGCCGACGACCATCTACAGCCTCCCGGTCTGGTTCGTCGCCGCGCCGACAAACCTCTTTTTGCCGCCCTGGTTCCACGAGGGGATGGCGGTCAACTTCGAGAGTGAGCTGACCGGCAAGGGTCGGAAGAATTCCACCTACTACGATATGGTCTACAGGGTGGATGTCGCCGAAAACTCGATCCCCCCGCTGGACCGGCTGGGTGGCGACTTCCCCTCTTGGCCCAGCGGCCACACCCGCTACATCTACGGCTCGAAGCTGATGGGTATGGTAGTTGAAGAAAAAGAGCTGGGAGGGCTGGGTGAGCTTGCCCGGAAGCATGGCGGGCGCTTCCCCTACACCATAGACAGTCCGCCCTACACGACCGCCGGGGCGACCTACCAGCAGCTCTACACCAGGATGCGCGAACAGCTCTACGCCGAGCATACCCCGACGGTTGACGCCATTAAACGAAAGGGGGTGACCCCTTTCAAGAAGCTCACCAACAGCGGCTGGGTGGCCGACGGGCCGCGCTGGCTCGATGGTGAGCACCTTCTCTACACGAAAAAGAGTCCCTATGGCCCCACCTCGATGCAGCTGTTTGAGGTGGAGGGCGGCGAGGAGTCGGAGCTGGCCCCAAGGCCCGGTGCGCAGTCGCGCCCTGCTATCCTTGTCGATGGGAGGGGGGATAGCAGTGGGGACGGGACGATTATCTTCCAGCGCTTCGCGACCTGGAAGCCGTGGGCAGGGCTGACCACCTATTCCGATCTCTACTCCATGAAAGTTGGCGACTGGTGCAGCGACAGGCTCACCTCCGGGGCGCGGTTGCGCTATGTTGACGCGCTGCCCGGTGGCAAAGGCTTCGTCGGCGTGCGCAACACCTCCACCGGCCAGGAGCTTATCCTCTTCTCCCTTGGCGAGGATGGAGTGGAGGATGCGCGGGTGGTGCTCTCCGAGGGTGGGGTCGTCTACGATCACCCAGCCGTCGCCCCCGATGGTAAGCGGGTGGCCTTCGTGCGTAAAACCTCCTCGGGCACCTCACGGCTGGCGATAGCGGATATTGGCAGCGGCGCGGTTAGGCTGGTCACCCCCGAAGGCTCAAGGGCGGGTTTTCCCGACTGGAGCCCCGACTCAAGCGATATCGTCTTCACCTGGGATCGGGACGGCATCCCCAACCTCTACAGAATGGACGCGGTCAGCGGTGAGATCGAGAGGCTGACCCGCGTGGTGGGAGGAGCTTTTTGGCCTGCGCACTCCCCCGACGGCAAACGGCTGGCGTTCGTCAGCTACTCCTCCACCGGTTTTGACCTCGCGGTTATGGAGATGTCGGACGCGCTGGAAGAGGATGCGGGCGGGTGGAGCGTCGAGAAGCTGACCCCCGAACCCTCCCCGGCGGCTGCCCCAAAAGAGGGTGGCGCAGAGGGTAGTGAAGCAGGTGATGAAGTAGGTGATGAAGTGGCGGAACGAGGCGACCGCACCGATTACAGTGAGGAGAGCTATTCCGGCGCGGGCAGGTTGATACCCTCCTTCTGGCTCCCCGATCTGGAGATCGACAATGGCGGGGTTGCGCCGGGGGTGTGGACCACCGGCACCGACCCCCTTGGCATCCATAGCTATTACGTTGGCGGGTTCTGGTCCCTGGAGCTTGACCGATTCTACGGCGGGGCGGCGTACGCTTACGACGGCTGGTACCCGACGATAACCCTGACCGGGTCCAAATTCCCTGAGGAGCATTCCAACCTTCTGGGCGGGATGGACTATTATGAGGAAGAGCGGGTCGTGGGGATCGAGTTTGAACAAGAGCTGCACGGCATGTTGCGTAAGGCCAGCGTTTCCCTGGGTTGGGATTGGATAGAGGTGGAGCGACTGAGCCGGGTGGATGAAGACCTGGAGAGCCGCGCCGATCTTGCCGCGCTCCCCTTCGAGGGTCGGCAAAGCGCCCTCTGGGCGAGCCTGACCTACAATTCGGCCTCCGCATATCAGAGCGTCCCCTTCACCCTCACGGCTGAGTCCGGCAGATACCTTGAGACCACCTTTCGCTGGCGCGACGAGGCGGTGGGTTCGGAGCGGGAGAGCCGCGAGCTGCTGGGACGCTGGAGCGAGTACTTCAGGCTCCCCTGGGTGGAGCGCACCGCACTGTCGCTGACGGCGAAGGGCGGCGTGGGGCGCGGCGAGGAGACGGTGCAGTCGCTCTTCGCCGCCGGGGGCTACAAGGGCGACTTCCCCCTTCGCGGCTACCCGTCGCGTACCATTCGCGCAGAGAAGCTCGGTACCGCCAGCGCCGAGCTTCATACGCCGATCTGGAGCCCGTTCAGGGGCGTGTTGGACTGGCCCGCATTTATGAGCCGCATGTGGGCGGTGGGCTTTTTCGACGTGGGGAGGACCTGGGATGGCAGCGACGACGAACTGAGGAAGGGCGCGGGAGTGGAGCTGAAGAGCTCGACGCTGGTGGGCTACCTGATAGACATGGTCGTCACCCTGGGTTATGGACATGGCTTTGACGAGGGGGGCGACGACCTCGTCTATCTCAAGATTTCTCTGGGTGGCGACGACCTCGACTAGGAGGTTCGTCGAAAACCCCCGGATATCCTCCGATTGACGTTGTCAGGGGCGAAAAATGATCCTCGAAATACCTATCAGTATGCCTGCGGTCATTTTTCTTCCCTTCCTAGCCCTCGAATGATCTTCGGGGCTTCCTGTTTATCGTCGGCTTAGTTAGGGGTTTGCCCAGCCATCGGTTAGAATCTTTAGTTCAGCGCTCTTGCCGCTTCTGGAGAGTTTTTCGCAAGAGCCTCATAGGTGGCGGCTATAACTTCCACCCCCAGTACTGTAGGAAAGAGGGGAAGTCCGCCATGTCGGAGTCGCGCCGCGCCCAGAACTTCAGCGAGGTGTAGAAGGGGTTGTCCGGGTCGCCATAATCCTTGTCCTGGCCCACGTCGGGATCGAACGCCCACCAGCTCATCAGCAACAGCTCCCATATCCGGGTGGAACCCTTCACGTAGCCCTTGTCGCTTCCTTCCTCAAAATAGAAGCTGGTTGTCCTGTCGCCAAGGGGAAGTCTGTGCAGTTCGGCTTCGTCCACGAGGGGCACATCCAAGTGGCCCAGCGCATTCAGCTGCCCCACCTTTCCGGGCTGGTCGGTTAAGACCTGCATACCCATCACGCGGTGGGTGCCGGGGCGTATCTCCAGCAGCAGCCTGGGGAATGGGGTGGTCTGGTACTTCAGCACCGGTCCCAGCGTCTCCCCATACACCGAGAGCGGTTTACCATCCCAGTCCCCGGGGTAGGCCGAGGGGTCCAGGTGGTCCGTGGGCAGTATGGCGATGTAGCAACCACAGGTCCCGGCCTGGCTCACGAGCAGCGGCTGGCCGTCCCCGTCCACCGTGATTATGACGATGAGGCCGGGGTTGTCGCCGGCTGTTATCGTTATGGGGAAGAATGTGTGCGGCGTTTCAAGAAAGTGTACGCGGTAGATGTAGTTGGTGTAGGAGCCCCGCTCGGTGGTGAAGGTCCGGGTCTCCACGTAGATGGCGGGGGTGTCCGGGTCGATGGTGATTATCTCTTCCCCGTCCTCTCCGAGGATGGCGATGGGGGTGCCGATGCGGTTGTAGTCGAGCTGTGGTGAGTGGACCAGAAAGACAGGTGCGAAGCGGTCGATCTTTTCACCCGAATGGCGCGCGTCCGAGGCATAGGTGGAGGAGTGGTGTTTTTCGGTGTCGACGGTGGTGATGGAGCTGCAACCCAGCGAGAGGGCGCAGGCTAGTGCAAGTGTGATGAGGCCAGTGATGCGCATGTGTCCGTCACTCCGAAGATGCCCCTTCGGCCACGGGCTACGCCACTGTGGTCCGAGGGTGGATCAGACTGCAGTCAAAAGCATGTAGCACATGGAAAAGCGCCCGCTCTCGGGAATGAAGTGTAGCAGGCGGTCCCCTTTTTTCAGTCTACCGGAATGCAGCAATTCTTCCAGTATTATATAAATCGAAGCTGAGCCGGTGTTGCCCTTGACGCCCAGGTTGGTGAACCATTTTTCCTCGTCGATCACCAGGCCAAGCTCTTCCATTCTGCGCATCAAGAGCGGTTTGAAGTATTCGGAGGAGTAGTGGGGCAGATACCAGTCGATGGTTGAGAGGTCCAGCTTTTTCTCTTCCACGATACGCGCCAGCGCACGACCGATAGCCACGTCAACGATCTGGCCGTTGAGGAGTTTCACATCCTGCTTGACCAGATGCGCACCAGCTTCGAGCGCCTCGGTGGGGCTGTCGTAATCGCGCCACACCTTGAGGTTGCCCCCATCGTCCTTCACCCCTCCTGCGTACATGCACAGGGGTAGCTCACCGGCGTAGGAGGCGGAGTCGATCCACTCGATCTTCAGGCTGATGCGATCCTCACAAGGGGTTGGAGACATATACGCAGCGCCTGCGCCATCGGAGAGCATCCAACGCAGGAAGTCGGATTCGAAGGCGAGCATGGGATTTTTTTTCAACGCCTCTTCGTCGGTACCGGTGTAGCCCTTGCCAAACCATGCCGCGCGTAGAAAAGAGGAGGAAAGCTCCGAGCCGGTGGCCACCGCGTTACGGGTCTGACCGCTCAGAACGCTCATATAGGCGTACTTCATCGACGACATCCCGGCCATGCAGATGCCGGTGGTGGAGACCGCTTCGGTGTGGGAGGTTCCAAGCTCTCCGTGGACCATGGAGGCGTGGCCGGGCATGAGCAGATCGGGAGAAGCGGTGCCGCAGCTGAGGAGTTCAATGGAGTCGAGATCGAAACCGTCGCCGGGGTCGAGCTTCCTGATCGCCTCGGCAACCAGCTGCGCGTTGGTGTGGGTGAGCTTGCCGGTGGCCGGGTCGAGCGCGTAATGGCGCGTCTTGATCCCGTTATTTCTGAGGACCAGGCGGCGGGTGCGCGATTTCAGCTTGCCAAGTCGTCCCAGCACCTGCTCCATCTGCTCGTTGGTTACCGGCTCGCCCGGCAGAAAGGCTGCTACGTCATTTATGTAAACATCCAATTGGGTGGTGTCCTTTTAATTTGCAGCCCCGTTCAGATGCGGGCGTCGCGGTGGCAGTTCGCGAGCAGCTGGGCGAAGCGGTTATAAAAGCTCTCGCTTTCCATCCTGGTCGGGACCACTGCGTTGGTCAGCGTATAGTAGTCCAGGTCCTCTATTGTAATACGATCCCTCATGCGTTCGTAAAGGGCTGTTCCGGGTAAAGGCGTTAAAATCGACGTCATGGGAAGATCGACGTTGTTTTTCATTATGTAATCTTCGAGGATGTCGAACTCCTCGGGGGTGTAATCGGGATCGACGATGAAGTCGCCTATAACCGAAATCCCGATATCGTGCAGTATCTTTATCGCCTCGGTGTTTATCCGGGTGCGGCTGCCCTTGTTCATCGCTTTTAGTCTGGTGTCGGAGATCTCTTCAAACCCCACCACCACCGCGCGCAGCCCCGCTTTTTTCCACCGGGCGAAAAGCTCGGGATCGCGCACCACCGTATCGGCCCTCGCGTCGGCCACATACTGGACAGGGTGAGCGGCGGACGCGATCTTCTCGCAAAGGGACTCGGCGGCCAGAGTGTCGCCAAAAGAGTTGGCATCGACCAGCCGGATCAGTTGAACCGAGTCGGCCAGCGTCGCGATATCCCGCAAGACCGAACCGGTGGAATGCAGTAGATATTTGGAGTTGGTCAGCGAGCCTATGCAGCAAAAATCGCACCGGTGGGTACACCCAGCCGCAGTCGCCACGAACCCCATCGTCACGCCCAGCGCGGGTATGGCGTAGCCCGCTCTGTATTTCTCCACCAGGTCGTAGCGCGGCGGCATCTCGTCGGCCAAGTCGGCGGTGGTGAATTTGCGGGGAGTGAACTTGAGGGCGACAGAGGAGGTCTTCGCCACTCCGGTAACAGCAGGGGCACCCCCGGCGGCCAGTCCGTCAGCCAGCTCTTTGAAGGAGGCGCGACCCAACCCCACCACGATGTAGTCAACCTGGGGAACATTGAAGAAGGAGGGGTCACCGCTGGCGTGAACGCCGCCCACGACCACCTTCGCCGCGCAGAGGCTTTTCACTTGGGAGGCGATCGCAAGGGCGGTGTTCGCCTCGCAGGTCATGGCGGTTATCCCCACCAGCTCGGGAGAGAAAGCTTCCACACAAGCTTCCAGCCCCTGGGGCTCCGATTTCAGATCGAGGATTTGCAGGTCGTGGCCCGCAAGGTTGCCCGCCAGGGATTCGAGCGCCAGCGGCTCACCCCTGAAGATGCGCTTGATCGAATCAATCCCGTAGCGCTCTTCAGGTATCGAACGCCCGCAATCGGGGGGATTGATTAGGAGTATCCTCATTGCCCAGTAAAACCCCGAACTCTCAAATGAAAAGGTGAAAAAGTGAAAACCCATTGTATTCTGCAAAGTGTACAAATGCCAACCCCCCAGGCGGCGATACAGTTGTTTTTGCACCTTCACTTGCAGTTTTCCGGATGGGTCAGGTCGTGCGGTTTTCGCCGATGAATTGGGTGAGGGTGGAGAGCGAGGTGAAGATGGAGCGGGCCTCTTCCTGCCCGCCGATGTGGACGCCGTAGCGGGACTGGATGGCGACCACTATTTCAACCATGTCCAGGGAATCGAGGCCGAAGCAGGAATCGGGACCGACAAGGGGGGCCTGGGTGTCAACCGAGTCGCGGTCGAACTCTTCGAACCGGCACACCTCCAAAATCGTTTCCGACAGTTCACGTTCAAGGGGTTTGAGCTCTTCCCACTTCATGGTCATTCCGATTTATTTGGACTTCGGCGGGGCGGGGCCGCACCGAAGGAAAATTAATAAGGGAGGCAAAAATTGTCATTAAAAATGCCCAGCACATAATAGCGGTCAGCCACGGTTTCGGACAAGCCATATCCACGAGAGCAGGGTACACAAAATGGTCATGGAGATGAGCAGCGCGCCGCCGACGTAGACGTTTTCGGTCACCGAGCCGCGCATGAAGAGGTCCAGGAAAGCCTCCAATCCCCAATTGAGGGGGGAGAAATGGCTGATTGACCTTATCCCGGGGGGCATGGCGTAGGAGGGGATCATCACTCCGCCGATTGCCGCCGCCATCACGACGGACACCGCGCCGAACACCGACGCCTGCTCATAGCTCTTCGCCACGGAGCCGACCAGCATGCCATAGGAGCTGGCGGCCAGCGAGGCGGCGAGGGCTATCAGGACGATGGCGAGGGGGGAGGGGCCAATTTCCAGCCCGTCGGGGCCAAGGAGCGGCAGGATGAAGATGCCTATCAGCACCATCACGCAGAACTGGAAGAAGGCGACCATGGAGTAGGCCGCGAGCTTGCCGCCGAGCACCACCACCGTCGGGGCAGGGGCGGCGATTATCCTCCTCAGCATACCGTCGTGGCGCTCCCGGACTATCGCGCCCGAAAGCGGCACTACGATAAAGAACATCCCGAATAGCGCCCAGGAGGGGACGTTTTGCTGGACCGAGGAGGGCTTGACGAAGACCAGCTCGTCGGTCCTCACACCGGCGATCTTATCCTTGGACCAGTGGAAGGAGGGCAACTCGCCCGCTCCCGCCAAGGCCTCTTCACCCAGTTGTTCGGAAATAATCGCGCTCAGCCCGGATTGAAAATTGGCGGAGAGCGCTTTTGTCTTGAACTCGATCTCTATCCCCAGCGCGGCCTGGTTCAGCGCCGATATTACCGAAGTACGTAGCGCGCCCTGGCTGGCGGGGTCAAAAAAGACCACGAACTCCGCCATATCCGCCTGCGGTGTATCCTGCGCCGCTCCGTCGGCACCCCCCTGGGAACCGGCCGAGAAGGCGCTCCCGGCTAGCTCGTCGGCTCTGCGGCTCAACTTTTCGCTGGTCCCCTCCACCACCGCGACACCGAAGAGGAACTCACCGGCGGCGACCGCTTCCCTGGCGGTTTCCAGGGTGGGAGGTTTCCCCTCCAGCTCGTGGGCGGTCTCTATGGAGTCCTGCTCGTCAAGAAGCTCCCTTAGCAGCCGCGCCGCTTCGCCGCCATCCTGGTCCACGAAGATCGCTCGCGCCACGGTTGCGCCGGTTATCTTCATCACATTATCCTGGACCATCGTCACTATCAGCACCAGACAGATGGGCATGGCGAAGAGCACCGCCAACCCGGCCCGGTCGCGTGACATGATTTTCAGTTCTTTTGCGAGGGTTGAAAGGAAACCGTTCATCGCGTCAGTCCCTCAGTCCCTGGCCGGTGAGACTTATGAAAAGCTCTTCCAGCGAAGCGCAGCCGGGGTGGGCCGCCATCAGCTCGGAGGGGGTGCCTTCGACTATTTTTCTGCCGTCATCCATCACCGCGATCCGGTCGCAGAGCGAGTGGGCCTCTTCCATGTAATGGGTGGTGTAGATGATCCCCGCCCCGCCCGCCCGCAGCTCTCCGATCAGCTCCATTATCAGGCGGCGCGACTGGGCGTCCACCCCCACCGTCGGCTCGTCCAGCAGTATGAGGCGCGGATCGTGTACCAGCGCAGCAGCCAGATTGGTTCGCCGCTTCATCCCGCCGGAGTAGGTATCAACCCGCTCGTCTGCGCGTTCGCTCAGCCCCACATGGGAGAGCCTTCGCTCCACCCTGTCGGCCAGTTCGCTCCCCTTCATCCCGTAGAGAGAGCCGAAGTAGGAGAGGTTCTCCCTGGCGGTGAGCGACCCGTAGAGGGCGATCTCCTGGGGGGCGAGGCCGATGACCGCCCGCGCCTTGTTTTGCGAGGTGGAGAGGTCCATGCCAATGACGGTAATTTTGCCGCGCTGGGGGGGCAGCAATGTTGAGATGACCGATACCGCGGTGGTCTTGCCCGCCCCGTTAGGGCCAAGCAGTCCCAGCACCTCGCCCCCGCTCACCGTCAAGTTCAGCCCCTCCACCGCAGGCGCAGTCGCCTTAGGGTAGGTGTAGCCGAGGTCGGTGACGTCGAGTAGCGGTTGCACAAAATCAGTCATTACACACACTTCAGGAGGCGACGAAAGGCGGCCTCTTCCTGATCGGCGATCTCCATGAGCATTGATTTCAACTCTTCATAGGGCCTTTCCAGATCGCTCCTCCCCTTGCACACCCTGGCGCTTGTCGCCGCGAAATTTCGCCAACTGTCGCCCGCTTCGGTCATTAGCCTGGAGACCTCGGAAAGCTCGGCGATCCCCATGAGCGGCGCGGCTTCCTGCAAAAACGCCGCGTAGACAAAACGAAACCCGCCACCCCCGGTGCCAATCTCTTCCTGCATGCGGATGGTATGGCCGAGATGGTAGGAGGCGTGCTTTTCACCGAGCTTTTTGGGCCAATTTGCCATGCGGCGGGCGAAAAACCGTATGCCCTTCACGCCGACGAAGGGCAGGGGTGCGCGCAACATCGCGTTGCAAACGGATTTGATTGATTTGCGCAAAAGTGGCGGCAAGTCGGGGTTCTTGGGGACCGAGGTGAGGGTGTACATCTTCCCCCTGGGAGCCAGCGGACCCTCGGCAAAGCGCGCCCGGTCCAGGTCGACAGAGGCGATTGTGGCGGGGCCCTCCATCGTGGGGTCGCTCACCAGGTACTCGTCGTCCTCTTTGCCGTAGACCACCATGTTGTGGCTGTTGAAATGGAAGCGCAGCGCCGGGGGCATGAAGGGGAGCCAGTAGATGCCCACCTGCAACCCCACGGGCACGCCGCGTTCAAGCTGGAGGTCCAGCGCTTCCCTCGCCGATGCGGGGTCCTTGAACTTCGTCATTGAAGTAGTGACTTTGAGCGAGCGGGTCACGCGCTTGAAGATCGCGCCGGGCATGGAGCGGTAGGCGATAAGCGGCAACCGGTTTACCCTGACCATCGGCAGGTAGGCGTAGTTGATGCCTGCGCCGAGGCCGAAGACCATCGCCTCGGTGATCTCGAAGCCCGCGTTGCGCAGCAGGTTGGCGGTCACGCCGCTTTCGCAGTGCGCGCTCTGTCTGTGTCGGAATTCCAGCTTCAATCCCTCGTCTCCCCGGGCAGTTCCACTTTGTCGGGCACGATTGCCAGCACCTCGACCGGGATTTTGAAAAAGTCCGCATATTTCTTTGCATCATCGGACGACATCTTGACGAACCCCCGAACCTTGAGATGACTACGCACCTTGAACCTGCCTATCCCCGTATAGCTTGAAAGCAGCCCGGGGTCCAGCTGGTTCATGACCATGTGCAGCGCCAGGGGGCTGGCCTTGCCCGCGTGGATATTTTCAAGCGTCAGCTCCACCTCTTCGCGGATGACCTCCCACGCCTGACGGTTGGCGAAGTTGGAGGGCTCCCATCCCGCCGTGGGGGCGATGACGTAGTTGCCCCCATCGTCGACCGCATAGCAGGCGGCGCGCTGTTCGCCGAACATATCCTTGTGTTGCGGTACCTGTTCTTTTTTCATCGTTAGTCGCTTGTTGAAAACCCCCGGATATCCTCCGATTGACGTTGTCAGGGGCGAAAAATGATCCTCGAAATACTTATAGGTATGCCTGCGGTCATTTTTCTTCCCTTCCTAGTTCTCGAAGGATCTTCGGGGTTTCCTGTTTATCGTCGGCCTAGTTAGATGTTTGCCTGACATCGGCTAAAATCTCCGGCTTAGTGTTATTCTCCGCTTCGGGAGAGTTTCCCCCAAGAGCCTCCTAAACAGCCTCCTAGTAGATAAACCCGAATGTCAGCAGGGCCGAATTGATCCCCGTGTTGTCATCGTCCAGCCCGCCGTTGGAGACGTGGTGGAGCCTGAGCGCCGCGAAGTATTTTCCGCCATCGGTATTGGGCGGGAAAACCATCCCGATGCCCGCGACGGGGTTGAAGTTGAGCCTCAGCCCCTGGCCCTTGCGCCTGAAATCGGTGTAGATCAATCCTGTTCCTGCCTCCACGTAGGGCACCATCCATCCGGTGCGCCAGCCTTCCAGGAAGTACATCGCCAGAATGTTGGCCGCCACAGTCCCCCTCTTCTCAGGGACAGTCGCCATGCCCGCCGTCACCTCCGTCTTGAAGCGCAGGGGTTCGGGGGCGTGGTGGGGCATCACATCGTCGTAATCAAATATGGTCGTCCAGCTCATCAGCATCCAGGCGACCCCGCCGTCGGCGGTGTAGGAGTTGCCCCCTGATACCGAGACGCCATAGAGGGTGGGTTCCTCTTCACCGCCGATCGCCGCCGTGGCCATGAGCATCACCGCGACGAGGGCGAGAAGCAGTCTCTTCACGCCATCTCCACGATCATTGTCGGCCCGCCGTTGCCATCAACGTGGCCGACCACCATTTTGGGGCGGGCCTCCCCGACGAGACGCGCTGCGATGGCGAGATCGAAGGCCTGACGGGTGGGGAACTCCCCCAGCGCATTTATGGAGTCGGGAGGCGGTTCCCCCTCCACTGCTTCGAAGGAGTAGCTTAACGTCGGGAAGCCTTCAGCCTCTCTTTCGAGCAGCAAAAAGGCCGCGCCCTCGCCGCACACCGTTTCCCTTTCAGCGGTGTCACTACTGTAATCCCCGGCGTAACCCCCGGCGTATGCCCCAGCATAACCGTAAACCGGGGAGAACTCCTCGACGGAGCCGAATAGCACCCGGTCCAACCCCTCGTCCTCAAAGAGCGAGAGCGCAGAGAGGAGCGCCGAACCCACCGAGAGGCCAAACTGAGTAATGGTGTGGTTGGGCCCCTTGATCCCCAGGGTCATGGAGATGTGCGCCGCCGCCGCGTTGTGCACCGAGTTGGAAAAATGGGTGGGGGAGCTCAGCTGGTCGCTCCCGTCAATCATCGAATCGAGAAAGGTGAAGGTGGAGCCGACAGCGCCGTAGCCCGAGGCGATGACCAGCGCGGTCCGCTCCGGGTCAAGTTTTTCGATTCCACCATCGGCCAGCGCCAGATGCGCACCATACAACGCCATCCGTGAAAAGTGGTCGATGCGCCGCAGCGCCCGGCGCTCCATGAACGCCGACAACCCGGAGGTGTTGGCCTTGAACGCCTTGAGGGTTCCGCCGCCGGGTTTGTCGAATTCCTGGATTTGTGGCTTTTGCCCACCCTGTAGCGCAGTCAACAGCTCATCGGTGGTGGAGCCGAACCCTCCCACGACGCCGATGCCCTTTATGGCAGCGTGTTTCAAGGTGTAATTCGCTACACGTTTCATCGGCCAACCCCCAGTATCAGGGCGGAGTTGGAGCCGCCAAAGGCCAGGGATTGAGAGAGGGCGAAGTTGCCGGTCAGTTCAGTGTTTTCCGTCAGGGGCGCGATGCCTATTGCCGGGTCCACATTTTTAAAGCCAACTGTCCCCGGCGCGACCCCCCTTTGTAGAAAGCTGATGGTCAGCGCCGCTTCGATGGCCCCCGCTGCGCCAAGGGTGTGGCCGGTGTAGCCCTTGGTGGAGTGGAAGGGGATTCCCGCCAGTCTTCCGGCCAGCACCTTGCCCTCCACCCTGTCATTCTCAGGCGTCGAGGTGCCGTGGGCGTTGATGAGAGAAAGTCTGCGCTGGTCATGCCCCCATTGCTCGAAAGCCCGGTCCAGCGCAGCCTCCAGCCCTTGACCCTCGGGGTGGGGCGCGGTGAGGTGGTGGGCGTCGCAGCCCGAGCCGTAGCCATAGACCTTTGCCAGTGGTTTGACATTGCGTTTCTTTAGCGAACCTTCGGATTCCAGAACCAGGAACGCCGCCCCTTCGCCCAGGTTCAGCCCTTTTCTCTTGCCGTCAAAGGGCCTGCACGGCTCATTGCTCGTCACCATGAGCGAGATGAACCCCGCGTAGGTGAAGCGGCAAAGCTCGTCGGCCCCGCCCACGAGGACCACATCGCAGATGCCTGCCCTGATCCATTCCGCGCCGAGACCTATGGCGTCGGTGCCGGAAGAGCAGGCGTTGACTACGGTGGAGATGGGGCCGTTGAAGTTGTTGGCTAGAGATACCTGCTCGGCGGGGTTGGAGCGCAGCATCCTTGCAAACGCTTCGGGGCCGGGGTCTCCTCCCTTTTTGTAGCTTCGGTAGAAGGCCTCGTTATTCAGCGCGCAGCCCACGGTGGTTCCAGCGCAGACGCCGACACGTCGGCCAGCCAACACATCGGGGGTCAGCCCCGCGTCGGCCAGCGCCTGGGTCGCGGCATTCAGCGCCAGCTCGGTGGTGCGCAGCGTGTGGGTGGCGTCCACCTCGGCGCCCCGCCTGCCATCGTCACTCTCGCCGAGGATTTCAAGGACCGGGTAGGTGTCGATATGGTCGGTGGAGAAGCGGACCGGCGGCGCAGGGGTTCTTCTGCCCGCATAGATAGCGTCCAGGGACTCGCCCAGGGTACCCCCCGCCCCGGTGATGGCTCCCATCCCGGTGACTGATACCGGAAGGGCGGGACTCATCAGCCGCTTTTCTCCTCGATGTATGCCGCCAGGGTGGCGATGGAGGCGAACGCCTCGCGGCCTTCCTCCATATCCTTTATCTCCACCCCGAAGTGCTTCTGTATCTGCACCACAAGCTCCACGGCGTCGAGGGAGTCAAGCCCCAGCCCTTCGCCGAAAAGCTGGTCGTCGTCCTTTATATCCGCAGGTGTGAGGTCTTCCAGGTTCAGCTCATCTATGAGGACCTGCTTGAGTTTGGTTTTGGTATCCACTTATATGTACTCCTGTGATTATCGTCTTCAGTTCTTCCACATCTGGAAAAAGTTGAAAAATTGGAAAGGGTATTTTCGCGCATAACCTTCCAGCGCGTCCACATATCTTAACAAAAAAGGTTTGAAGATTTCCGCACCCCGGCCTTTTACCCCGGTGACCCTTATCACCTCGGCCAACTCCAGCTTGTAGGAGTCGGGCCCGGTTTTGCGGGAAAAGACCACCGCAATGGGCGCCCCGGTGGAGGCCGCCAACCGGTAGGCGGAGACGGGGAAGGGTGCGGGTGCGCCGAGAAAATCCACGGTCACTGTATTGGACTCCTCGCCCAGTACGCGGTCGCCCATGACCGAAAGGATCTCGCCCCTCTTCAGCACGTCCACCATCTCAACCGCGCCGCCGAGAAAGCCGCCCGGCTCTATGAGATTGTAGGGACGCTCTATTCCGGCGTGTTCGTAGTAATGGCGGTCGATGTCGCCATCTTCGCGCCGCATCAGCATGTGTACAGGGCTCTCCAGATTCCCCAGCGCGCTCATGGCGGCCTGCCACAACCCCACATGGCTCATCATCACGATCAGCCCCTTGCCCTCGTTTTTTATCGCCAACAGTTCTTCGCCGCCGGTGAACTCAACCGTCATTGACTCGGGGCCGAGGATGCCCACCACCGCGCGGTCGATGAGCGCCTTGCCCAGCGAGACGATGAGCCCGTAGCGCTCCCTCCATCTCATGGTCAGCCCTCTGTCGCCAAATCTGCGCGTGAGGTAGGGGCGGCACCGTTCTCTGGCAACCTTGCTAAAGGTTGCGTACCAGGCGGCGACGAGGTAGAGCAGCCCATAGGCGCCTCGGCGGCCACCAAAACGGATCAAAAAGTAGAAGATACCATGCTGGAACTTTGACCCCACCGAGCGGCTGGACCATCCGTTCCGCCCATCCCGTGCACCCGCTTTTTTCCCGCTCAACTTCGCCCCTCACTTCTGGCTGCGACTATGACCTTCGCCATGACGAAGACTGTCAACCCGGTCACGATGCCCAGCACCGGGGCCACCACCAGCGAGCCGATCACCCACTCCCACAGCCTCTCCAACGCCTGATAGCCAAGGGTCTGGAAGGAAATCTCGGTCAGGAACTCGCCGTGGCGCATGTAATAACCAGCTTCAATACACAACGCCGGGACGATGGGGGGCATACAGAGCTGGCTGGCGCTCACCGCCGCCACTCTGTTTAATTTGAAATACCCCGAGACAAAGAGGATGGCGAGGGTGTGTATGGCTATGAGAGGCAGCGCCCCCAGGGAGACCCCCAGCGCCACAGCCGCCGCCAGCTTGCCCGGCGAAACATCCTCGCTCAGCAGCAGTTTCAGCGACTTTACCGGGTGGATGACGCTTATGTTGGCTGCGCCGTCCTCGCCGGTCTCAAGCCGCCTGGTCCTCCACGGCATCATTGACATCATCGTCAGCTTGGCGTTCAGCCGGGTCAGCCGCAGGTTGTCTTTCAGCTTATTGAAGTGGCTTATCCGCTCGCCCTGTTTCTGGTAGATGACGCCGATATCCAGGTCTTTTAACTCCACCCCCGCCCACGCACCCTTCACCAGCACCTCCACCTCGAAGGAGAAGCGGGATTCGGAGAGGTCCAGTCCCGTAAGCACCGACACCGGGTAGGCACGGTAGCCGCTCTGGACGTCGCCCAGCCTGCAACCGGTCTGGACGCGGAGCCAGAAGTTGGAGAAGGAGCGGCCAAAGCGCGAGGAGGCGGGGACGTTGTCGGTGTCGAAATCCCGCAGCCCCACCACGATGGCGTGGGGGTTCTCCTCAATCATTGCGACAAAGCGGGGAATCTCCGCCGGGTCGTGCTGTCCGTCGGCGTCGATCGAGATCAGATGGGTGAAGCCATGCTCTTCCGCATACCTTGCACCGGTGACCAGCGCCTTGCCCTTGCCCAGATTGGTCGGGTGGCGGATTATCTCCACCCCCAGCCCCTCCAGAATTTGGGAGGCGTGGGTCACCGAGCCATCGTCCACCACAACCAGATCGGGGTGGGCGGCGAGCACACCCGTCACCACCTCGCGCAGCGTTCCGGGATGGTTATACACCGGCACCACCACCAGGGGACGCAGGGTACGCGGCTTAGGCTCTGCGGCGGTCTGTATTTGCGAATTTCCAGAAGTCATTGAAGTTCTTTATAAACCGTATCCAGCTGTCCGGCGACTTCCAAAGCATGGTGACGTAGCTCGCCATCACCTTGGGCCGGGTGTAGTGTTTTTTATAGAAAAGGGTGAACAGCTCTTCGAGCCGCTCCTGGGTCATCCCCGTGGGTACGAACTGGAAGTGCATACAGTCCATCTTCTCCCAATCCTCGTCAAAAGTGCCAAGGTCATGGACATTCTCATAGATCGGGGTACCGGGGAAGGGGGTGAACTTCGCCAGATTAAAATCGTCCAGCGGCAGGCTGAAGACATACTCCATCGAGCGCTGTACCGACTCCTCGCTCTCGCCGGGCAGCCCCATCATCAGCAGCCCCTTCACCCGGATGCCCGCACGCTTGATCGTCCTGATCGTATCTTCCAGCATCTGAAGGTCGGCGTTCTGCCTGTGCTGCGCCAGCAGCTCCGGGTCGCCGGTCTCGATCCCCAGACTCATCATCCAGCAGCCGGCCCTCTTCATCAAGAGGCAGAGCTGCTCATCCACATGCTCGGCGCGCACGGCGCAGTTAAAGGTCATGCCCAGCGGTTTGTCGATCATCATCAGGCAGAACTTCTCGACACGCTCACGGTTGAAGGTGAACTGGTCGTCGTAGAAGTTGATGTGTTTGATGCCGTAGATGTCGTTCAGCTGCTCCATGTGGTTGTAGAGATACTCGGCGGAGTTGTAGCGAAATGAGCGGCCAAAGACCGAGCGGTCGCAATAGGAGCACTGGTAGGGGCAGCCGCGGCTGGAGATGCAGCTGGCGTTGGGGGCCTTGGGGTAGTTGAAGATCGGCAGCTTGTATTTGTCGGGGAAGCCGCGCAGCTTGTCGTAGGCGGGGAGCGGCAGGGTGTCCAGCTCCAGCCCCTTGTCGGTGCGTGCCTCATAGAGGATTTCACCGGACGCGCCCCTTGAGATTATCCCCTTAATCCCCTCGCCACTGCCCGCCTCCAGCAGCTCGCAGAGGATGCGTTCACCCTCGCCGACCGCGACGTAGTCAACGCCGGGGAAGCGCTCAAGTATCTGCCCCTTCAGCGCGGAGACGTGTGCGCCGCCAAAGACCGATTGCAGGCCGGGGACCAGCGCCTTGACCCTCTCCGCCATGCGCAGCGCGTCATGGAAGCTCGACGTCGTGGAGGTGAAGCCCACGAACGCGGGGCGGTGCTCGCTCACGTACCGGTCAATCATCTTGTCGGAGTCGGGGTGGGCGAAGCAGTCTATTACATCCGCCACAAAGCCCCGCTCCTCCAGATAGGCCGCCAGTGACACAAGCCCGATGGGGGGCATCAGGTTGGCCTTACGGGCAATATCCGCCGCCGCCCTGTCAGCGGAGTAGCCAAGCGGATGGATGAGCAGGATGCGTTTGCGGTCCAGGGTCATTGTTGTCGTCGTCGTTGTCATGGTTAGCGACCCTTGCGAAAGTCCACGAGTTTGTTCCACAGGAGCCCCTTGTAGCCGAAATTGGTCATGACCTGCATCCTCATCTGCCCCTCTTCGGGGGGGAAGATGCGGTCGCGCCTGCCGGTGAACGCTTCGGTTATGCGTCGGTTCATCCACTCCCCGTCCACCTCGGGGGAGAAGTAGAAGACGGGGTGCAAAAGGTCATTGTCCGGTTCAACCACCCCCTCTTCCACTGCCCGCTTGTGGATGGTGGTGCCGGGAAGGATGCGGATGCCGGAGAAGGCGAAGACTACGTTCTTGCCCAGCCTCGCGATGTTCTCCAGCCCCTCTTCCACGGTGTCGCGGGTCTCGCCCGGTCCGCCGAAGATGACGAAGTGGGCCGAGGGCACCTCGCACTGGTTTGCCGCCTCGCCGACAGCCAGCGCTTCTTCAAAATTGAACTGCTTATCCAGCGCCGCCAGGGTGGTGTCGCTGGCTGCGTCGGTGCCCAGCTCCATGGCGAAGAGGCCCGAGCGCTTCATCAATCCTATCTCTTCGATCCCCATACCGCTGGGCCTGAAAAAACCGCACCAGTCAACTTTCAACCCGCGCCGGATTATCTCCTCGGCCACCTCAAGGTAGCGCCCCTTGGGGTCGTTGAAGACCGAGTCGGTGAAAAAGAGTTCAGTGGGGTTGTACTCGCGAACAAGCCGCTCCATCTCGTCCACCACCGCACGTGGGTCGCTCTGCCGGAAGGTCGAGCCCTCAAGGCAGGGGTAGGTGCAGTAGGCGCAGATGAAGGGGCAGCCCCTCTTGGTCTGCAAGTTCAACATGCCGGTGCGCTCGATGTGGTAATCGGCGATCCCCTTGTCGTAGAGGGGGGTGATGAACTGGCTGGGGTCGAGTCGCGGGTTGGAGCTGCTCACCATATTCGGCGGCTTGCCTCCCGCCATAAGCGTCTCTACCATTTCGCCAAAGGCAAGCTCACCCTCGCCCTGTATGCCGTGGTCGGCCCCTATGTAATCCAGTATCGGACCGGGCAGCAGCGAAAAGCCTGACCCTCCGACTATGACCGGCGCAGACGAGGCGGCCTTGACCGTCTCCACCATCGACTTGGCGGTCTTCACCCACCAGTTGTCATCCGCCGAGAGCGAATCCACGTTGTCGATATTCCGCATGGAAAGCCCCACCACGTCGGGCGCAAAGCGGCTGACCTCTTCGGCCAGCGCCTTGCCCCAATCATCATGCATGAGGGGGTCGAACTGGGAGATCTCATACCCCAGCTTTGCCAGCGACGCCGCCACATAGGCCATGCCCAGCGGATAGACCGGGTAGGGCTGCGCGCAGACGTTCGCGGAGACGAGGAGGACTTTAGCCATTAGCCCAGCGTCCCATCCTTGAACGACCGGCTCTTTCTCGGGTCGTAGCGCCGGTAGGTGCCGTCGTTGATCTCGCGCTCGATCACCTTCCTGAACAGCTCGCCCATCTTCAGTTGGTAGCCGCCGTCGGTGTAGAAGGTATCCCAGGAGTAGTGGAACATCTTCTCAAGCTCCTCCGGTGTCATCTTGGCGGGCTGGAATACCGCGCGGTCCGCCGTGTAGAGGTCCCAGTCGCTGGTCAGGATGCGGCCTTGTTTCTCCATCTTCCTGCGGATGGGAGATTCGGGGAAGGGGGTGAGGATGGTGAATTCGGCCACGTCAAGTTGCACCTCCATCAGGAAGTCCACCAGCCGCTTGATGTAGTCCACGTCCTGATCGTCGGTGCCCAATATGACCGTGGCCTCAACGCCGATGCCATACTTGCGGTACAGCTCGATGCGCTCTTTTATCACGTCGGAGGTGTCGAACACCGCCTGATACACGTACCAGGCCCCGGCTTCCGCAGCCAGCTCCAGCACCTCTTCATCGTCGAGGATCGGGTGGGAGACGAATTTTTTCTTCAGCGGAATCATCGCGGTGAAGAGGTCGATGAGCCACTGGCGGTCCTGCGCCAGGGAGTTGTCCACCATGAAGATGCGGTTGTTGGGGATCGATTCCAGTTCTGCGACGACTTGATCTATGGGGCGGGGTCTGAATTGATGCCCACCCAGAAAGCCGGTGCAGCAGGGGAAGCAGTTGAACTTGCAGCCGCGGCTGGCGTGGACCAGATCGACCATCTGGACGCCACGGTAGTTGTAGAGGTCGCGGTCAAGTATCTCGCGCCGCGCAGTGCCCACCAGATTGATATCCGGGTGTTTGTGCATGTAGTCGTAGACGGGCTTTAGCTGCCCCTTCTCCAGATCGGAGAGGAGTCCTTCCATACGCCCCTCGGCCTCGCCCAGAAAGATCGAATCGGCGTGGGTGGCGACCTCTTCGGAGTGGAGCATGGTCGAGATGCCGCCAAAGATCACCGGCACCCCCCGTGCCTTGAACTCGTCGGCGATGGCGAAGGCGCGCTTTAGCTGGCAGGTCAGCATCACCGAGAGAAAGACGACGTCGGCGTGGAGATCGAAGTCTATCTGCTGCCGGTTCTCGTCGAAGAAGGTGACATCCACATGGTCGGGCAGACACGCCGCGAAGACCACTGGCCCGTGGGGGGGCAGGTGGAACTCGGTCTGGCGTTGAAGTTTGGTCCATTTAGGGTATACGAGCGTTGCTTTCATCGGGCATCTCTTTCAAGAGTGTGAATCAGGTGGTCGATAAATGCGTAAAAGTCGTCAATTTTCTCGCCCTCGTTTGTGACCTCCGCCCCGTCGAGGGCGAGGGTTGCGAGCGGTGTTATATCTTCTCTGCCGGGTGGCTCCAATAACATAAACACCGAGCCGGTCTCGACCCGGTCAAGGGGCGCGATGGTAGCCGGCGGCTCCAGATCGCAGAAGCCGCAGAGCAGCGCTTGGGCCTCTCCCGACGCCAGCGTCTCAAGTCCAATTACCAAGGGAGAAATATTGGTGGTATCGGCTGGGTTTATTACCAGTGTGGGACCGGTCAATCCATACCGCAGGGCCGTCTCGCCCACGAAGCAGTTGGGTAGAGTATAGGCGAAAAGGTTGGGGCTGGACAACTTCCCTTCGTCAGGCAGCACGGTGTTGAAGTAGGCGTCATCGGTTCCGATGCAGCCATAGACCGAGGAGGCGATCACCCCGATTGGGCGCTTGGCAGTCCACCGGTCCAGCCCGGCGTCGGTAAGCGCCAGCGCCGCCGATGCCAACCCCAGCTTGGAGAATTCGTCGAGCCGCCCGGAGCGGCCCTCGGTGCGGGAGATGACCTGGGAGAGTTTGAAGGGTGCGGGCCCGCCGCTTGCCCAGCCAGGTGACTGGCTGTCACGCGCCCGGCCAAGCCCTCGGCCCCCGACCCAGCCCATGCCGGTTATGGCCCACTTCTTACTGTCTCGGCTCATCCTATCCCGATTCATCTGGGCCCCTCCAGAATCAGCACCCCATTGACTCCGCCAAAGCCGGAGTTTGAGGTGAGTATCGGACCGTCGAAGGGGGTGGAAGCGGTGGTCGCCCATCCCTTTGCTCTCTCGTCGGGATCGTTCAGGCCGACCGTGGGGGGCAGTGTTCCCGTGGCGAGCGCCTTCACGCAGAGGGCGACTTCAAGCGCCCCCGCCGCGCCCATCGTGTGGCCCGTCGCACCCTTGAAGCCTACAAGGGGGGGAGGGGTCGGGCCAAAGACGTTATTGAATATTTTGGCAAAAGCGGTCAGCTCCATCGCATCGTTGAAAACGGTGGCGGTGCCGTGGGCGCAGAGCGCGCCTATTTCGCCGGGGGCCAGCCCAGCCATCTTGAGAGCGTTGGTTGACGCTTCGATGAGGCCGCAGCCATCCCTGGCCGGGGCGGTCACATGGGTCGCGTCGTTGGAAGCCCCCCAACCGCTTATTGTTGCAAGGGGGGTCAGGCCCTCACGTGCAGCGCGCTCCTCGGACATAAGCAGTATCGCCACCCCCGCCTCGCCAAGGGTGAGGCCGTCACGACCCGTGTCGAAGGGATGGCAGGGCAGGGGGCTTAACGCTCTCAACGATGAGAAACCGGAGAAGACGAACTCGGTGATGATGTCCGCGCCCACGACCAGCGCGGTGTCAGGGAAACCGTTGCCGATCGACCTCGTTGCGTTGGCTATGGCGATGGTGGAGGAGGCGCAGGCGGCGCTGACGTTCACGCCCCTGTCTTTAATCCCGAATGTAGAGCGGACCTGATCGAGAAGGCCCTTGAATAGCGTCGTCGGCCTCGCTTTTGTTCCACCCCTTATTGCACGCTCCAACCCGTCAACGCCCGCCTTGGTGGAGGCGGTGAAGAGTCTGGCGTCCTCCGGGATGGAATTGTTCGCAAAGGAGGCGGAAAGGTGGGCCAGAAGTGGCGTAATGTAGGATTCATCCTCTCCGCATTCCAGCTCATTTATAAGCGCGGCGTAGCTTGAATTATAGCTGGCGGTGGGGAAGCGCGTGACCTCGGCGATGCCGGTGCGGCCAGCGGTTATCGCCTCCCATGTCGCCTCCAGGTCTCCCAGGGCGGTCACCGCCTCGACAGCTACGATGACTACTTTTCTCAACCCAGCTCCCCCCCGCGCCACTTGGCCATGACCGCCTGGTGGAAGGGGGGCGCGGCCAGCAGCACTTCCCCCTGCAGATCGAGCATGAGCTGGACCGAGTAGCCGGTGGTGGTCACCTCATTAGCCTCGTTGCGGATGATGAACTCCATGTTGATCCGGGCCGCATCCGACCAGTGCATGAGCGCCTCGGTGGTGAATAGCTCGTCGTGGGTCAGCGGTTTGTGGTAATCGAGGTGGAGCTGCTTGATGGGGGTGACGACGCCATTGTCGCAATAGTTCATGTAGCCAAGGCCCACCGAATCGCCCATGGCGACCCGTGCGTCCTCAAAGTACCCGGCGTAGCGCCCGTGCCAGACGATCCCCATCATGTCCACCTCATCGAAGCGGACCTTGCGCTCCACGGTAACGCTCAGCGGTGCGGGATCGCCGGGGTTGCTCTTGAAGTAGGGTTTACGCATCGTCGACCCTTCTGAGCGTCATCTTGAATTTAGCCACCTGCTCCTCTTCGCACTTCAGCACGGCGCTCACCTTACCCGCGTCCAGCCTTGTGATTTTAATCGAGAGCGGCTCGCCGGGGCGCAACGGACGGGTGAACTTGGCGTTCTCCACCGATACAATCCTGTAGTCAACCTTGTCCATTATCTTTAGGGAAAGCACGGCGGCGTCGAGCTGGGCCACTCCGGGGCAGATGGGCGCTCCGGGGAAGTGGCCGGAGAAGCCTGCGAAGTCGTCGGCCAGGACAAACTGCGCGTGTATCGCCTCGCCCTCCAGATGGGGCTGGACTGTGATCGAATCGAGGAGCGACTTTTCCATTGGCGTATTCATCGCTGGACCCTTTTGATGGAGATGAGCTTGGAGCGTATCTTGTAGTGCATCCGGTTGTCGGTGTAAACGACCATGGTGGGGGTGTTAAGCCCGTCGAGCATGTTGGAGTAATTGCGGTAACGCGCCCGCCAGCTGTTGGTGTCTAGCCGAGCCGCTTTTTCCAGCAGCCGTCCATCCCCGGCGAGGATGAAGGTGTAGCGCTCGTCACCCTCGCGCCGGGTGAGGCGTTGGAAGGTATTTTCTCTATAGAGCCAGTCTCCCCCACCCGGCAGGGGGGCGAGGAAGATGTGCCTCAGCCCGTCGGCCAGCATCAAGTCCAGCGCCGGTATCCTCCCGAACTTCTCCACCACGAACTCGAAGTGTTCACCCCCCGGCTCGATGGCGAGATCGAGGAGCTTGGTACCAGTGTCGGTCATCGCCACCAACCGGATCTTGTCGGCGCCGGTGTCCAGTTCCATCATGCAGGTCAGCGGAATCTTTGCGCCATATTTCTCGAAGACCACCGACAAGCGCAGAAGGTAGACCTCCGGCGCACTGTTCCACTGAGCTTTCGCCAGCTGGGCCGGGGTGGTCAGCGTGCGCGCCACAACCTCGTCCGGCTCCGGCTGAAATCCGGCGCAGCTCACCATAAACAGCAGCGCCGTAATGGCTGCCGCTATCGAAAGTCGGGGCGTTCTCAACGCTCACCCCCCTTGACAATCGGGACCACCCAAAGCGCGGCGGGTATGGAGGCCCCCACCCCAACCGCCACCGTCAGCCCGATGGAGCTTAGCGCCGGGTGGGTGGCGAGCACGAGCGACCCCATTCCCGCCAGGGTGGTCAATCCTGAGATCACCACTGCGCGGTCGGTGCGCTTGCCCTCTTCGCCGCCGGTGCGGCATACCATAAAAATGCCATAGTCGATCCCCAGCCCCACGATAAGGATGGAGGCGACTATGTTGAAGATGTTGAAGCTCCAGCCGAGTAGGCCGCAGACGCCGAAGAGGGTGATCAACCCGGTGGCGACGGGGACCAATGCGGCAGCGAGGCGTCGGGGGGTGCCCATGACGACCAGTGTCAGGAGGATGACCACGACCAGCGCCGACGAAAGAAACTTGAGAAAGTCGTCGCGGATCGATTCGCCAAGGCCGAGGGCGAAGTCGCCGGGGGAGATGAATTTGACCTCTCCCAGCTCTGCCAGCACGCTCCTCACCGGGTCGGTGTCGGGCACGAGAGTTATGGAGCCGTGTTCCTTTCCATCCTCCCCACCCTCGAAAAGCAGCGCCTCCACCAGCTCGCCAAGTCCGGCCCTGTCCAGCATATCGGCGGTCACGGGACCGGGAGCCTGCTCCAGCGAGAGGAGGAAGGGCTCGAAAGCGTTGGTGGTGAAGCCGAGCCTGTCGGCGGTAGCCCGGACGCGCTCACGTGTCTGGATGCGCCGCTCTTTGGTCCAGAATTCGGACCAGTGGCGCAAGTTTTCTTCCTGGGTTTTCAGCGAGGGCAAGAGCCGGGAGAGCGAGACGATCTCACCGCCGCCCAATTTGCCATTGAGCCGGTTGAAAAGCTCTTCGCTTGCCGCCGCCGCTCCGTCGGCGGTGGCGCCGCTGGAGAAGAGGATCGCCTTGCCCCTGATGTTTCCCCAGCTCTCGGCCAGCTTCTCTTCGGCCCGCGTGATGTCGTCCGGCACGTAGCCGACGTTCTTGAGATTCCCCTCAAAGCTGACGTTTGTGGCCTGGAAGGCGAAAAAAAGCATCCAGAGCGCCCAAAAGGCGAGGATCGCCTTGCGGTTTTTGGCCTTGGTGCGCGCAGGGCGAGGCCCGCCCGGTTCGGCGGCGTCAACGTTATTGATGAATTGCGGCAGTATCACCAGCGCCGCGACGAGGCAGATCGTCACACCTATCACGGAAAAAAGCGCCAACTGCCGCTGCCCCGGAAGCTCCGAGGTGAAGAGCACGGCGAAGGCGCCCAGGGTGGTCAAGCCGGCGAAGGCCACCGGGCGCGCCACCCTGGCCAGGGCCGCTGCCGGTTCCCTGCTCGTGCGGCAGGCGTAATAGACGTGGAGGCCATAGTCCACCGAGATGCCCAGGAGCACGCCGCCAAAGCCAAGGGTTATGCCGCTGATCGTCCCGTTGAGTGCTCCGGTTATCGCCGCCGATAGCAGCACTCCGGCTGCCGGAATGGCAAAAACCGCCACCGCCGCCAGCCCCTTTAGCCAAAAGAAGAAGAGCGCAAGTATCGCCAGGGAGGCCACTGTCAGAATAAGCTTGAGGTCCCCCTTGATCGAGTTGGCGTTGGCAAGCGTGTAGCGGTGCGCGCCTATGATATCCGCCTCCACCCCCTCGGGCAGGATGGCGGCTTTGACTTGCTCGAATTCCGCAATAAGCGCCTCTGCGCCCGCCGAGTCGGTCATCACCACCGGGGTCTTGGCTATCGCCAAAAGGCTTTTGCCATCGCTGCTGAGAAAATATCCATCGCCCAAGCGCATCTTGCCGAGCAGGTTCACGTGCTTGATCTTCGGCAGGGCTATCTCCCACAGGCGCAGGGGGTCGCGCCGAAGGATGCCCTTCATCCCCCAGCCCGCCGGGGAGATGAGCAGCCGGTACGCCTCTTCGATTCTGCGCTCGACCTCACCGGGTGCAAGCCGCTGCCCTATCCTCTCCATGTCTTCGACCGTTGAGAGCCGCGGCATGGTATCCAGGAAAAAGGCGGCAAGCCGCTGCCCCATCGCCGAGTCGGGACCGGTCATTACCGTCGTGAAGAGGGCGGGGTCGAGGCGCTCGACGAAGCGGTCCGCCGTTAGCTTCAGCAGCGGTTCGGCCCCCTCTCGCTCAGTGTGGATGTTGATGATGAGCTTTTTGGCAAGGGGGGCGCGTTTCAAGAGTGAGAACTCTTCACTCAGCTTTTCCGGAATCAGCTCCGAGATATCTTCGCTCATCGGCGTGCGGGAAAGCGATATTCCCCCTAAAGCAAGCGCCAGCGCGCAAAAGACAAGCAGCGCTCCCTTTCGCTCTCTCAGGCCAAGGAATATCCCGGCTGCCAATCTGCCCAGGGCGTCCATAGTCTCTAGAAGGTTCCCTTGGCTATTTCAGCGTTGATCCGGACCCCGGCGAAGGTGATGCGGGTGAAGTCCCCGCCATCCTCGTTCACCAGCACTTCGGTCACATAGTTGTTATCGGCTGAGAAGGTGATATCTATCGACGTTATCGCCCCTCCCAGGCCACCCTTTATCGGGGTCATGCGGAAGGTGACGGGGCTTTGGGTCAACAGCTCCATCGTGTACATGGTGTCCAGCTTCTCAAAGTCCGCCGTGGCCCAGCTCATCAGCTGGTCCGAGACCGCTTTGACGACCGGATCGCGCTCCACGGAGAAGTGCTCCTCACCCTCGATCAGCTCGTGCCACTTGCGGCCCTCGCCGCCGTTTATCACGAACCCGGTCTTTATCGGCGTGGTCATCTCCCAGCGCAGCTTGTCGGGTTTGGCGAAGGAAAACAGGCCCGTGGACTCCACCATTTCACGGAAGATGGAGAGGTGTTTTTCCTGTTTGAACCGGGACTGAATGGAGCTGACACTCGCGGCCTTTTCCGAGATGCGCGCCCTGGCCGTGTCCAGAGGCGTCGCGGCCAATAGCGTCGTCGCCACGAGGGAGAAGAGAATGCAGAGGGCAAAGGCCCTGAAGGTTTTGATCGTCATAATATTCATTCCTGTGGCGACCACACCCTGATTGACGCCGTCGCAAGCGCTGCGGCTGTGCGTTCCGCTTGTGGGGCTGTGCGCTGCACCCACGCGTCGGCCAATTGGAAACCGCCCATGATGGCGGTGGATTTAACCACCACCCGCAACCGGTCGCCGACCTGGGCTTCCCCGGCTATCTCGAAGGAGCGTACCCCCACCAGATAACCTTCTGCGGGCGGGTTGCCTGCTTTGAGTTCTATATAGCCCCGCATGGCGGCGACCGTTTGCGCCATTATCTCCAACAAGGCCGTCTGCGACATGCTCCCATCTTCACGCGCCAGGAGGTGGCCCGGTTTGATCACCGTGACGGCGACTGCGGATTCGTCGTCCGCCTCCAACAGCTGGTCGATGAAGAGCATGGGGGGGTGGTGGGGCACCAGCTCTTGCGCATCAATGGGAAAGTTCAGGGGGTTTGACATGTGTCGCCTCCGTGCAAACCTTCCGAGGCAAGGGTTATCTCGGCGCGTACCTTTGCCAGCAATTTGCGATGGGCCAGTTCCCCGGTGAACCCTTCGGGGCCAACCGGGTTGAGCGCCGTCAACTTGACCTTGGCGGGACTCATCCACCAGCGGCCCGGCGGCAACAGCTTGCCCGAACCGGTTATGCACAGCGGCACCACCTGCACGTTGGCGGCCAGCGCCAAGCGGAAACCGCCGGAATAAAAACGCCCCAACCTGCCATCGCGGCTGCGGTGCCCTTCGGGGAAGAAGAGTACGTGACCCTTGCCATCCAATACCTTTCGGGCCAGGGGCAGCGTCTCGTCAAAGGAGTTGCTCTCCACGTCCAGATACCCGGCCAACCGCATGGCTGGATTGAACCAGAACATCTTGAAGGGCCAGGCGCGAACTGCGAAGGTTACGTCGAAACAGTGAAAGGGCAAGCCGCCCATGAAAAACGTATCGAAGAAGGAAAGATGATTAATCACCAACACCGATGGTTTCGACAATATCTCCCGGTCAAAGCCGCAACGCTCGAAGCTCACGAAGGGGGAGAGGATGATGAGCCATACGCGGCCGTAGAACCACACCCAAAACCTCGTGGACTTTCCCAGCGTCCATCCCGTGACCAGCGCGGTCACCGGCATCAATGGCGAACAGACCAGAAGGGCTGTGATGGTCCAGAGCACGATTAGCGGGTATGTCACGAGGTTCATCGCCACGACGCTGACCAGCCGGGCTGGGGTCATGAACCCGTGGCCTCCAGCTGGCGTTTTTTCGCCACTACGAATGTGTGGATGTCGCCCAGCGTCCTGATCTCGCGCAGCGCGGGGTCTTCGCGAATCTTGAACTCGAAGACATTCTCCAAAACTATGACGAGGTCCACGATATCCAGGCTGTCCAGCTCAAGGTCGTCGAAGAGATGGGCGTCCGGTGTCATCGCTGCGGGGTCGAGCTCGAACTCCTCGACGATGGAGCTGTCGAGGAGGGCTATAAGTTGTTCGTCAGTCATTAACATATCTCCCGATAACCATGGAGCAGTTGACACCGCCCATGGCGAAACTATTTTTTAGCGCCGTGGTAGCTTCGGTCCGGCGAAGCTCCATGATGTGATCCACCCCACAACACTCGGCGGCGGGGTTGTCCAGGTTCCTGGTGGGGTAGAGGTTGCCGGTTGACAGCATCCGTACCGTCGCTATCAATTCAAGCGCCCCGCTGGCGGCCATCGTGTGGCCCATGTTGCCTTTTAGAGAGCTTACCGGAATACGCTCCCCGAAGATATTGTAAATGGCGGCGCATTCCGCCTGGTCCCCCCGTTCGGTGCCGGTGGCGTGCGCGTTGACGTACCCCACCACCCCCGGTTCGATCCCTGCGTCTTCAAGCGCCAGCGCCATGCATTTCTCCATGGCGGCGGGGTCGGGGTCTGCCATGCTTGAGTTGTCGCTAAGGGTTGCGAACCCTTTTACCTCGGCGAGTATCCCCGCCCCCCGCCCAAGCGCGGTGGTCAGTTCTTCCAGTACCAGCACGCCAGCCCCCTCGGCGCAAACCACCCCGTCGCGCTCCCGATCAAAGGGGCGCGGGGTCATCTGGGGCCGGTCATTGTAGCGCGTGGAGGCTGCGTTGATAATGTCGAATGTCGCCGTCGTCATGGGGTGAAGCTCGTCGGCTCCGCCGCAGACCATTTTGTCCTGAACGCCGGAGCGAATGAGGCTGTAGGCCAGTCCGACCGACTGGCATCCGGTGGCGCAGGCGGCCGAGGTGGCGTAGGTCGCGCCCTCCAACCCCAGGTATTGCGAGATGTTGGAGGCGACCGAGTGGTTCATGACTTGAAAAAAAAGAGTCGCCTTGATCTTCTCAAGGCTTCGGCTGCCCAGGTACTCCTTGAATATTTTTTCAAAAGTGTGGGGGCTGCCAAGGGTGGAACCCATTGACACGCCGGTGCGTATGGCGCTGTCGCTACCAGTACCCTGGTCAAGTCCAGCCTCTCTCCATGCTTCCCGTGTGGCGAGTGCGGCCAAAATGGACATGCGCGACATCGAACGGCGAAATTTCCTTGGGATCGAACGCTCGTCGATATCCCGCACGGCAGCCTTGACGAGCGAGCGCAGGCCGCCCATGCTTGCATACTCCCCGGCACAGGTGACGCCGCTCTCACCCTTTTCAAGGGCGGCCATCATCTCGTCTACGGAGTTGCCGATGGGAGAGACAGCTCCCATTCCCGTTATTACCACACGCCTCAAAATATCTTCCCCAGTTCGTCAAGTAGCTTTTCATGGCCCAGTATCTGGCCGCAGGTAAGGAAGCCTCCGGTCATGGCTCCCATGATGCCGGGCAGAGCCACCGCCTGTCCGGTCAGGTACAGCCCCTTCACCCTCGTCTTGGGTGTGGGGTTGACCTGCCCCACACGCCTCATTACGCCATAAAGGGCTCCGGTTTCAGATCCCGTATAGTTGCTGAAAGTAAGCGGGGTAGCGCCGCCCACCCGTCCGGCTTTCCCTATCATATCAGGATACGATTTTTCAAGGCTGGAGAGCAACCCCCGTAGCGCCTCGCTTTTGTAGGTTTCATACTCCTCGGGACGGTTCCCCCTGCGGGTATCGGACCATTTTGCGTAGGGGGCGAAGGAAGCCGGCGTCAGGGCTACAAATCCGCCGAGGCTGCCGCTGCCGTCCTTGAGCCTTGCGGCGGTAACGTAAATTATCTTCCCTGTGCCGCCGACGTTTTTTGGGTCGGAGGGGGGTGGGGGCAGGATGAAGTGGTTTGAGCGGTCAAGCGATGGTTCTGGTTTATCGCTCTTGGCGAATACCATCAGCGCCGATTGGGAATCCTTCAGCGCCGCCAGTCTCTTGCGGTAGGCGGGCCGAAAGGGTGCGCCATCCGTCAACGCAAGCATCTTCGCCGGGTGTGTCGAGCAGATCACCGTGTCGCACTCCACCACCCGTCCGTCACCCAGCTTGACGCCGGACACTTCGCCGCCGGGGGTCAGCCGGATTCCGGTTGCCGTCGCTCCGGTGAGGAGCTCCACGCCTCTCGCGTGCAGTTCCTCTTCGATTGCGTTGGCAAGCGCCCTGCCGCCGCCCTCGAAGTTGCCCGCCATCCGGTAGTAGCCGCCCATTATCGCTGCGTGGGCGGTGAAGGGAACTTCTTTCGCGTCCACCCCGTGGAGCGCCGTATGCGCCGAGAGGAGGCGCAAAAGCTCGTCGTTGTCCGAATGCGCCCGGATGAAGTCGGTCAGACTCATCTCGTCAAATGTCCCAAAAGGGGAGAGCTCTTTGGCCTGTCGCCAGCCAATCCGGGGGTTCAGGTAGGGGAAGGAGGAGCTTACCTTTTCGACTCCGTCCAGGTAGGCGTCAACCGCCTTGGTGTCGCGGGGGAAGCGCTCCTTGAGTTTCCGGCGAAGCTCCCCGAAACCGGTGGGGAAGGAGAAGGGCTCCATGCCGGGGCCGCTCACGGTGTCGAACCCACGGGGGTCCAGCACTTTGACCTTGAGCCGGGGCCACAGCCCCGTGTGGATGAGCAGCCGGGTGAACGCGCCGCCCTCATCAAGCTCTCCGGCGTAGTGGAAGCCCGCTTCCACCCTGATGGAATCGAAGTTGAATCCCCTGACGAGCGGTGCGATATTGCGGTCTTTTTCAATGAGGGTCACGCAATTGCCCGCGCCCGCCATTATCAGTGCAGAGGTGGAGCCGGAAACGCCCGAGCCGATTATTGCGATGCGTCGGGTCATCAAGCGTATCCGAGCACCAGCGAGCAGTTTGTCCCGCCGAAGCCGGCGGAGTTCGCCATGACTTTTCCGGGCGGATGGGGGATCGTTTGCTTGATGATGTTTAGCCCCCGGGAGGCTTCGTCGGGGGTCTCGAAGTTGATATTGGGGGCGATGAAACCGTCGCGCGCCATCAATGTGCAGTAGACCACCTGGGAGGCCCCGGTCATCCAGAGCTCGTGACCGGTCATTGATTTGAGCGATGAGAGCGGCGGGGTGGAGTCGCCGAAGAGTGTCTTGATGTTCCTCGCCTCCGCCGCGTCACCGGCAGGGGTGGAGGTGGCGTGGGCGCACAGGTAGTCGATCTCGGTTTTGTTGACGCCGGAGTTCTCCAGCGCCATCTCCATCGCCGCGGCGAGGCCGTCGTCGGCGGGGACCGCGATATGTCCGCCATCGGAAGAAAAACCGTAGCCAAGCACCTCGCCCAGGATGGCGGCCCCTCTTGCGACTGCGTCTTCAAAGCGTTCAAGTATAATGGCGGCGCTGCCGCCGCTTGGCACCAGTCCGTCCCTTCCGGAATCGAAGGGGCGCGACGCCTGGGCCGGGGTGTCGACTCTCTTGGCGAATGCGCCAAGCCCGTCGAAGCTGCACATCGACTCCCAGTTGATCTCCTGGGCGCCGCCGCAGATTATCCTTTTTTGACGACCCAGCCGGATCAGATCCGCCGCCTGGCCTACGGCGTGGCCGCCGCTTGAACAGGCGGAGCTTATCGACCAGGAGGCCCCCCTGGTGCCAAGCAGCGTGTTGAGGTTCATCGTCACCGTGGAGGTCATGGAGCGAAAGACCAGCCCGCTGCCCAGCGTGGCGGTGTCCCGTGAGAGTTTCATCTTTTCGGTCTGTTCAACCGCAGCCATGGAGCTGGAATCGCAGCCGAAGATGATGCCGGTCATCGGGTCGCCGCGAATTTCGTCAAGCGCAATACCGGCGTGGGCCAGCGCATCGGTGGCGGCTTTGTAGGCCCACACGGCGAACTCGGGCATCGTCTTTCGCGCCTTGCGCCCCAGAATTTTGGTGATGTCCAGATCGCGCACCGCGCCGGTGAGCGGGCTCATGAAACCCATCTCAATGCGTTTGGGGTCTACCTCGATGCCCGAGCGCCCGTTTCGCAGCGCCTCCGAGACCGTATTCAGATCGTTCCCCAGGCAACTGACGATGCCCAATCCTGTTATCGCTACCCTGTGCATGTCAGGTATAGAGCCCCCCGTTTACTGAAATTATCTGCCCGGTGATGTAGCTCGCCCGGGGGGAGCAGAGGAAGGAGACAACCCCGGCTACCTCCTGGACGGTGCCGGTCCTGCCCATTGGGATGAGCGGCTTGATCTTGTCGATGGGGAGGTCGGCGGTCATGTCGGTTTCGATGAAGCCCGGGGATACTGCGTTGACCAGGATGTTGCGCTTGGCGATCTCTTTTGCAAGGGCCTTGGTCGCGCCGATCAGCCCGCCCTTGGCAGCCGAGTAGTTGACCTGTCCGGGGTTGCCGCTCTCGCCCGAGGTGGAGACCATGTTGACGATGCGCCCTTTGCGTTTTTTCAGCATCGAGGCCACCACCAGCTTGGTAGTGAAGAAGAAGCCGTCGAGGTGGACGGAGAGCACATTCTTCCACTCCTCCTCCTTCATCCACGCCATGATCGTGTCCCTGGCGAACCCGGCGTTATTTATGAGCGCATAGGGGGTGTTCTCGGCGAGCAGCGGTTCCAGCGCATTGGCGGTGGCTTGCCCATCGGCCACGTCGTATTTCAATAGCGTGCATTGGCCTCCGGCCTCGCGTACACAGGAGGCGACCTGGGCAGCTCCTTCATCATCGCTGCGGTAATTTAGCCAGATGTCGAAGCCGTCACCGGCCAGCTCGACGGCCACGGCGGCCCCTATCCCTTTGGACGCGCCGGTCACCAGCGCAATATCTCTCTCAGACATATCGTTCAACCTCATTTGCAAATAAAACCATACAAGTAAGGCTAAGACTATCATTTAGCGGGGCCGTTTACCAGCTATGTGAGGGTGATGTGAGGGTTTGGGGGTGGACAGAAAGGTGGAGGAGAGACACAATTGCCGGGTTCAATTTTTTAGCGGTACGGGAAGGTGTTGATGGCGAGTCTGATCACCGAAAAAAGAGACGCTTTTGGAAGATGGGCGCTTGTGCGCGGTGTCGACGAGGCGCATGGCGAGCTGACCCGCGCGGCCGCGCTGCACCCCCAGGCCGCCGACACCTTGAATGGGCTTGCCCAAAAGGTGGCGGGGCTAAAGGAGCGGCTGGACAGGGCCGAGGTGAACATAACCGTGGTGGGGGCGGTGAAGTCGGGCAAGTCCACGCTGGTCAATGCGATGCTGGGTGAAGACATCCTGCCGAGGGGTTCGGGTATCGTCACCGCCAAGGTCGCCAGGATAAAAGCAGGCGATGTTTCTTCGGCCAGGATCGTCTGGAAGAGCGAAGAAGAGGTCCAGCGCGACTTTGAAAATCACCTGGAAGGCATGGGGATAGGCAAACAGCTCTCCATACATGACGGTGAAGCCCGTGGACGCGCCCTTGAAGCGGCCCGCAGCGGCGGCCCCCACAGCGAACCCTTGAGGGCGCTGGTGGAGGGGTATGACTCGGTGGACTGGCGGGGGGGCGAGGGTACAGGCGAGGAGGATGTGTTCGAGGCCGCGAGGTACGCCGGGCGTGAAGAGGTTGCGGCCTATCTCAAAGAACTGGACCTCACCGTGGCCACCCACGATGCGCCACGGGGGCTGGTCTTCACGGATTGCCAGGGGGCGGACGCCTGGAACGCCGCACACCACGCCGGGGTGGAGGAGTCGCTTGTCTCAGCCGACGCGGTCATATACGTCTTCTCCAGCCGGATCGGGTTGCGCGAAGCTGACTTCAAGCTGATTTCGGCCTTGAGGGATTACGGTGTGCTGGAGATTACGCACTTTGTCATGAACGTCGATCTTGGCGAGGTGCGTGCGCCGGGAGAGGTCGAGCGGCTGGTAAAAAATGCGCGTGATGGGCTGGAGCGCGAGGGGATAAGTGGGCGCTTGTGGTGCTTCTCGGCGTTGAACTCGCTCCTGGAGCGGCGCATGCTCATCGACCCCCAATCGGTCTGGGAGGGCGAGCAGCGGCTGATGGAGGTGTGGAAGGGGCACTTCTCCGATTTCCTCGTCAACTCCACAAGCGAGTTCACCCGGTTCAGGCAGTGGCTCGAAGAGCTCTCCGAGACAGGCCGGGAGGGGGCGTTGATAGCGAGCGCCCGCACCGAGTTGCGAAAGATTCTGGTGGACGCTTCCCGATATCTCGTCGGCAGCGCGGGGGTTGCGGCAAGCCAGGGTGACGCCTCCGGTGCGCTGCTGGAATGGGCGCAACGGGAGTTGGACAAGACAGTGGAGTACGAGGCTGCGAAAATAAGAAACGGAGTGCATGGGACGTTCACAGCCAAATCCTCGCCGCAGCGAAAGATAGCCATGAGGGCGGCGCAAATTATCGGCCCTGAACCGTCGGAAGTTATTGCACAAGCAGGTGGTGACGGACTCTCTGCCTGTGCGCTCTACCGTTCGCAGCTACGCGAGGAGGTGGTTGAGGAGCTTCGCCAAAGTGAGCCCCTGCGCGTGAACGGGGTGCGCAACTTCGCCCTTGAAACGAGGGGGAACCTTGCCAAGAAGGGTGAGGAGCTGGCGGTCGAGATGGCTGGGAAGCTGACCGAGGCAGGGTATGTGGTGGGCAGCATTCCTGTGGCAAGTGAGATCGTCAGGGAGATAACCGTTACCCGGAAGATTCCCCTTTTCTCAACCCTCTTTGCGCGTGAGTATGCCAATACGGGTGGGGCGGGTACCGGAGAGGCCGGGGAGGGGGCAGGGTCGACGCTGGCGAGTTTTGTGCGCAAGCTGATAAGGCCCGGAACGGGCTCGGCCAGGGCGGTGGTGTCGGCTGAGGCGGCGGCGAGAAAAGCCTCGCTGAAGCTCGTGACCTCGCGCCTGTGGCGAAGGTATGGCGACACTGTGGTGGAGGAGTGCCTTGTCCCCCACGTGGAAGAAGCGGCGGCGCAGGTTTACGCACGCATCGCCTCGTGGCTGGTGGTTACCGTAACAGGCGGGGGCGAGGGGGCGCTGGCTGCCCTGGCGAAGCTGGATAAAGATTAAGGAGGCTGTTAAAAAAACTCTCCCGAAGCGGGGGGTAACACTAAACTGGAGATTTTAGCTGATGTCTGGAAAACCTCCAACTAAGCCGACGATAAACTGGAAGCCCCGAAGATCATTCGAGAGCTAGGAAGGGAAGAAAAATGGCCGCAGGCATACTGGCAGGTATTTCGAGGATCATTTTTCGCCCCCTGACAACGTCAATCGGAGGATATCCGGGGTTTTTCAACAACTAACTACTCGATGGGCCACCGGTCCAGCTCTTTCAGCAAAGTCCGCAGAGTCTTAAGACCATCGTTCATCGCAGGCACACCGGCGTACACCCCGGTCTGAAAGATCGCCTCGGCCAGGTGGCGCGGTTCTATCCCCACGTTCAACCCGGCGTGAAGATGAAGTTTCAGCTCATCGGTTTTCCCCAGGGCGGTCAACGCCGCCACCGCCACAAGTTGGCGCGAGGGGTGGTCGATCACTTCACGCGAGTACATCCTGCCCGTGATGAAGAGTGAAAACTCTTTCGCCAGCCCCCGGTCGAATTGGCTCCACAGCTTGTAGGGTACCTCGCCGGTGACCCCTTCAAAGTACAACGCGGCGGTCTGGGCCGTTTTCTTCTTTAACTCATCCGACATCAATTGAACTCCTATCGTCTTGACCAGCCCTTTGGCAGGGGGGTAGTTTCCGGGGGTAGTATGTGTAGTATGTAAAGATTAAATTCAATCTACAACGAAAAGAGGCATGGATGACACTAAAGGATTTTTACGCCAAGGCGGTTCGGGTCGGGATGGAGAACGATCCGCGTGGGGTTGACGCGGCCAAGGCCGACATGGCTGCGGCCAAGAAGCAGTATGGGGAGCTCAAGGAAAAGGAGCGTGAGTACTTCGACGTGGCGCGGCTGGAGAACCCCTACGCCGACACCCGCATATTGAACGGCCCCGAGGAGGTGGAGCTAAAGAGGATAATGGCCGGTATCGACATGGGCGAGGGCGAGCTGGTCCTGGCCGACCGGCTCAACGAGAAGGGGCGCGGCATCGACGCGGTGATAACCCACCACCCCGGCGGCCACGCGCTGGCGCAGCTGCCGCTGGTCATGAATATACAGTCGGGTATCTACGCCTCGGTGGGGGTCCCCATCGGTCAGGCGGAGAGCGTGCTGGCCCCGCGCATAGATGAGGTGACCTCTCGCCTCCAGCCGGTGAACCACCAGCGCTCGACCGACGCGGCCAGATTGCTGGAGCTGCCCTTCATGTGTATGCACACGGTGGCGGACAACTGCGTCGCCACCTTTCTCGCCGATCTCTTCGACAATGAGAAACCGGAAAAGCTGGGCGACATCATGGAGTTGCTCCACGCGATTCCCGAGTTCGCCATCGCCAGACGTGAGCAGACGGGGCCGGTGCTGGAGGTGGGCAAGGACAAGAGTTCGGTGGGCAAGGTCGTCGTGGAGATGACGGGCGGCACCGAGGGGGCAAAAGAGATGTATGCGAAGTTGGCGCGCTCGGGGGTCTCCACCGTGGTGGGTATGCACTACTCCAAGGAGCATCTTGAAGCGGCAAAGGAAGAGCACCTGAATGTGGTGCTGGCGGGTCACATCAGCTCGGACAACCTGGGGCTGAACCTGCTCTTTGACGCCTGCTTTGGCGATAAGGTTGAGGTTATACAGGCCAGCGGTTTCCGTCGGGTTGGCAGGAAGCCTGTTGAAAAACCCCGGATATCCTCCGATTGACGTTGTCAGGGGCGAAAAATGATCCTCGAAATACTTATAGGTATGCCTGCGGTCATTTTTCTTCCCTTCCTAGCCCTCGAAGGATCTTCGGGGCTTCCAGTTTATCGTCGGCTTAGCTGGAGGTTTGCCCGGCATCGGCTAGAATCTCCAGTTTAGCCCGGTTTAGTGTTACCCCCTCCGCTTCGGGAGAGTTTTTCGTCAGAGCCTCCTATGTAGCGGGGTCACCCGAATCAGGTGACGAGGGGTTTTATCTCCCCGGCTGCGCCGCCGTAGGCGTCGAGAATTTTCTCCACGGTTTTTTCATCGTGGGCCGCCGAGAGTGAGCCGCCGCCGTGGACCGAATAGACGCCCCGGTTCAGCAGCGCGATCTTCAGTTCGCGGTCCTTGACGGTGTAATGAGTCTTCTCGGCCAGGTCGGTCGGCGATTCCAGCCGGTCGTCTTCCCCCTTCAGTATGTGCGTCATGAAGAGGCTGCCCTTGCCGGTTAGCCCCACGGGGAGGCCGACGTCGGCGAACCGCTGCTTTATCCCGGCGCGGACCCTGTCGCCCAGGCGGGCCAGTTGGGGATAGAGGGTGTCTCCGGTATCTTTCAAGGTGCGCAGCGTCGCCAGCGCCCCCGCCAGGGTTATGGGGTTGCAGGAAAAGGTGCCGCCGCCCACCAGCACCGATTTGCCCGACTTTGCCGTATTTGCCGGATTGGCAAGCTCCATGATCTCTTCGCGTCCGCCAAACACTCCGATGGGGAAGCCGCCGCCGATTATCTTTCCCAGGGTCACCATATCCGGCGTCACCCCATACTCGTCGGCGAGCAGCCCGTAGCGGAAGCGAAAACCGCTGATGATCTCGTCGAAGATCAGCACCGCGCCTGAGCGGTCGCACTTTTCGCGCAGGTATTCCAGATATTCCTGTTTGCCGGGGATGAAGCCGCCCGCGCCGATCAATGGCTCGACGATCACTGCTGCGATCTTTCCTTCACGAGCCTCGAAGACCTCTTCGCTCGCTTCGATATCGTTGAAGTGAAGGTGGTCGATGCACTGGGCGTCGGGGTCCAGCAGGCCAGGCCCCTCGGCTCCGCAGAAGGGAGCTTTCACCGAGAAAGAGAGGTCGGTGGAGGCCCCGTGCCAGCCCCCGGCGACTTTGAGCACCCAGGGTTTGTCGGTAAAAGCGCGTGCGAGGCGAACGGCGTACATAGTCGCCTCGGTGCCGGTGCAGCAAAAGCGCAGCTTCTCCAGCATCGGCGCGGCGTCCACGAGTTCATCGGCGAGAAGTATCTGGTTTTCGCTGGGGATGCCCCAGTGCCAGCCGCTCTTCAGCGCCTCGGCGGCAGCTTCCATCGGGCCGACGGGCGCGTGGCCCAGGATCATGGCGTAGTGGCCCATCCACAGATCGATCAGCTCATGGCCGTCCTCGTCTGTTACCGTGGCGCCTATGGAGGATTTGGCATAAAAGGGATATGGTTCAAAGAGCCGCATATTGTGGCAGATGCCGCCGGGGAAGTGTCCCTGGGCTTTCTCGTTCAGTCGGCCTGATGCTTCGTTGTTGGTTTTGTAATCGTCAAAAAGCTTCACGGTATGAAAAGCCTCCGGTGGAATAAAGTCATGTCGGGGAGGGTTTTTGTAACACGAGCGAACCTGTTCGGCAACATCTGTGGTAATTTGCGTGCGGTTCTTGTGATTCATCTTTTGCAAAGCGGGAGCGAAAAAATAGGAACGAGACCTTTTCACCACAAGCTAAAGCCCTCTGCACCAGTCTGGGCGCACCTGCTTATGTCGTCGCTTCTGTGGACGGGGGTGGGGAGCTTTTTGCTCTATCGGGCGGTGAGCGTTGGGGCGGGTCTGACCACGACTGCGGCGCTCATCTCGGTGCTGATTGCTCTCGTTGCCGGGTTCATCAAGGGGATCAAGGTGCTGGGGCCGGCGTCGGACAGGAGCGTTGCGCGCATGGTGGAGAGGGGCGACGGTTATTGCCTCGGGGGGTTTCTCAGCTGGAAGAGCTGGCTTCTGGTCGTGGGGATGATGGCGCTTGGCAAGGTGCTGAGAGCGCTCTCGCTCCCGCCCTGGTTTATCGCTCCGCTGCTCGGCGCGGTCGGCACCGCGCTGCTGCTGGGGAGCCTCACCTTCTGGAAGGCTTTTTCCCGGCAGCTTTCCAGCCCGGGCGAATAACTCCCGCTTCATTTTCCCTACAGTTTACAGCCTCTTCCTGTCCGTGCCGACCAAGGTGCGAGAGCATCAAAAAAAATCTTATCTCCCGGCAAGGCCCTGAATTTTTAGCTACAAAATAAGGTTTGTACCAACCAACGGGTTGGTAGATTGAGAAACTGCCAATGATACCGGTCTCATCTGTGGTGTCTGTCTGTCATCTTTTTACTTGGCTGGACTGTGGTTGTGTGTTAACAAATAACGACGTTTTATTTTTGTACCATCATACCCGTACCATCATACTCGGTTGCCCTGCGGGGCGCCCACGGCGTTCAAGGAGACAGGAATGAAGCATTTCAAGCGTCTTGTTACACTGGCAGCAATAGTTGCCCTCATCGGTACAGCCGGCCTGGCTGGCGCAAACGACAAACTCGCCAACTGGAAGCCCAAGTTTGATCCTTCCGGAGCGAAGTACGTAATGAAGGTCTCCAACATCTCTCACCCGGTTATCGAGGGCGTCGGCTCCGGTTATCGCATCCGCGACCGCCTGTGGGAAGAAACCAACGGCCAGATCTTCTACGATTACTACCCCCTGGCACAGATGGGTGGCGAAGTGGAAGTTCTCAATCAGCTGATGATGGGTTCGGTTCAGGGTATGCTCTGCTCCTCGGTGGCCGCGGCCAACGTGAGCGAGAAGCTGGGTATCGTCAACCTGCCCTTCCTGGTCAACTCCTTTGACAAGCTGGACAAGTTCATCGGCAACGATGAGCTCTTCGGTGAGTACAAAACCGCCGCCGTTGACAAGGGCCTCATGACCGTTGACGTCACCGGTTACGGCAACTACGGCTGGGCCACTGTCAAGCCCGTCACCTCCATCGCCGCCGCCAAGACCATGAAGTTCCGCGTCGCCGAAGCGCCCGTCAACCAGAACCTCTACAAGCAGTGGGGCCTCAACGCGGTCGTCATGCCCTGGCCCGACGTACCCGTCTCTTTGAAGCAGGGCGTCATTGATGGCCTGGACCACACCCCCATGGTGTGCAACATCACCAAGAAGTTTGAAGTCGCCAAGAACTTTGTGCAGATCAACTACGCGCAGGGCCTCTTCATCCACATGCTCAACAAAGCATGGTTCGACGGCCTGCCCGCCGACCTGCAGGCGACGCTCCTCAAGGTCATCAAGGAAGAGTGCGCCAATACCCGTGACCTCACTCGCAAGCAGGAAGCTGCCCAGATCGAGAAGGCCAAGGCCAACGGGATCACCTTCGTGACCCTCTCCGACGCCGACATGGCGACCCTGGCCTCCAAGGGCGATGCGGTTCACGACGCCTGGGCTGACAAGATCGGTGCCGATTACCTCAAGAAAGTTCAGGATGCCCTGGGTTACACCGGCAAGTAGTAGTTAGCATGTGAAGGTATTCCAGCCGGGGGCGGATGACGAGAGTCACCGTCCCCGGTTTTTATTTTCCCCCTTCCTACTCCTCGGAGGATATCCGGGGTTTTTCAACAAACTCATAGGTTCCGTCGATGATCCGAAAGCTTCTGTATAGAATCGACAAGGTGTTGAGTTTCTTCGAGCACTGGACGCTGTTCATATCGGTGGCGGCTGCGCTGTCAACGCTCTTTGGTAGCGTAATAACGAGGTTTTTGACGCGTTGGGGTATTGCGTCGACGTTGACCTGGCCAGAGGAGCTGGTGCGTGAGGTCATCGTCTATACGACCTTTGTGGGGTGCGCGGCGGCGGTGAAAAACCGCGCTTTGATCCGCATCGACGCCCTGCCCAGTGTGGTGAAGGGGCTTAAGAGGCCGCTGGATATCTTGTCGCATTTTACGCTGATGGGGTTTGCCGGGTTCATC
>JAUVAU010000054.1 GCA_030591565.1 Deltaproteobacteria bacterium
CGACGGCGGCTGCCTACACCTCAAACACCGGTGACCACGCGGCCCACGGCGACAACGACGTCACCTTCGCCGTTACCTACTCCGCCTACGTGGCGAGCACACTGAACCTGGCCCAGACGGGCACCTGCTCGGGAGCTTCGGCATGTCACGACGCCAGCGCGGGCAGCGCGGGTAACATCGCGTGGGACACCACCCAGGCTGTCGCGGACGACTGTGCCGTGTGCCACGAATCCGATGCCGACAATGACGATGTCAACGGAACCAACGACTCCGCCTCAATGATCGACTCGGCGGACTTCGGATCCACAGGCACCGGCCATGGCAAGACCGGCATCGCGCTGGGCTGCATGGATTGCCACGACACTTCGGTGGGCCACGACTTCAGTAACCCGGTGGCGGGGACCAACCCCTTCCGCCTGGGCAACACCTACACCAACGTCAACGCCTTCTGCTCCAACGAGGGCGTAGGTTGTCACACCGTCTCCACCGGTATGCTCAACCACAACGAGACCAACGCCGGTGCAAAATACACTTGGGGTTGGGAACCCAACTGCACCGACTGCCACGATCCGCATGGCGACGGCACGAGCGTCAACAACATCAAGATGGTGCAGGAGTACGTAACTGACTCGGCCTCCGGCATCCACGGCGTCGGCGGCACCACCGACGCAACTGCGGTTGACTTCACCATACAGACCGACATCGCGGTTGGTTCCTATGCCGCAACCGACGGCAACGGTATCTGCCAGGTCTGCCACACTCCGACCAACGACTCCTTTGGCGATGACGACACCACGCCGCTGGGTGGCACCCACCCGACCACCGGCCTCAACCCCTGTATCAGCTGCCACGGTCACGGCGGCGGCTTCAAAGCCAGCGGCTGTAACGGTTGCCACGGTGACTCAGGCACCGGCCAGTACTGGCCCGACGGTGTAGGCGGCAACGCTGAGGATGACGCGGGTCTCCATAACTTCCACATGGGTCGCCTGGGTGTCCTCATCAAGGGTTACGCCGACGACGCCACCGCCATCACCACCCTCTACGGTGACGGCACTGCACAGACCGACATTTGCGCCTACTGTCACGATTCACCGGGAGCCGATGCCGATCACATGACCGCAGGCCTCGCTGAAGTGACCATGTATCCCTTCTGGGAAGGCACTCCCACGACAGCCGGTGGCATCTATACCAACGCCAGCGACACCTGTAGCGGATCTGCCTGTCACAATGAAGCAACAACCCTGGTGGGAGCAAACAACGGCTGGTATGACGCCTCTCCGGTAAGCGACTGTACCCTCTGCCACACCGTTGGCGGCAGCGGCACCGTCGAGCCGGTATCAGGCTTGCACACCGGCACGCCGACGGTATCGGGCGTCAGGCATGACGATTCACTCACAGCCTGTACCACCTGCCACAGCGGCATGGATGCGGTAGGCACCCTTAACCACGCCAACGGCACGGGTAGCGGCAACACCCTGGCCGACCTGGGACTCTTCGCCACCTACACGCAGACCTCCGCCCTCTTAAACGGTTCGGGCAACTGCTCTGGGGCCGGAGTCTCGGCCGCGGGCTGCCACGGCATCGACCCGATCGACGCCGGCACCTGGGCGCGTCTGTGGGACGACACGGTCCATTATGTAAATGACGGCGACACCGAGTGCGCAGGTTGCCACGGCGGCTTTGGCGCCGCCGACTGGACCTTCGGCAGTGACAATGTCGCCAATGATCCCAACTTCGAAGTCTCCCACGAAAGGGATTGGGATACGGCGCAGTCCACCGCCGACGGAGCCGAGGTTATGGGCAACCACTCCGGCTCGACCAACGCCACCAAGTGCAACATCTGCCACGTTTACGGCGACGCCGAGTATACGTGGGCCACCGACCATCGAGCCGATCGCAAGATCACCATGAACTCTACGATGGGATACAGCGATTCCACCCACAACTGCTCCACTCACTGCCACAGCGAAGCTTGGGAGAATACCGACCACAACCTTGAGCCCGCATCAAGCGCTGGCACGCGCGAGAACTACGTGGCCGGTCCGGCGCTCTCCTGCACCAGCTGTCACGGCGCTGTCAGCCCGTCGGCCGGCGTAGGCACAAATAGCCCGCATACCAGCCAGACCTGCGAATACTGCCACACCGATCATGGTGCAGGCACCGTTCAGATTCCTAACAACACAAATGTCGGAATCAACTACGCTGGCGGCGGTGTCGACCTGGGTAACTCCAGCGGCGCAACCGGCGCAACCGAGCAGGCTATATGCAATGGTTGCCATGCTTCCAATTCAACTGATTCCACCCATCAGCCCTGGGCCGAGACTCAGGGTGCGTACACGACCGGCACCCTCTCCAACTATCAAGACTGGAGCAGCGCGTCTTGGACTTCGGCCAACTTCTCCAGCTACAAGCCTAATACAATACAGTCGAGGCACTATAACGAAGCGACCGATGCCACTGCGATGAGGTGCTCCTACTGTCATGATGTTCACGACACCGGTGGCTTACCTAACGGCACCCCCTTCCTGCGCGGCACCTGGGTCTCCAACCCCTACCGCGAGGATGGCGCGCCGCAAGGCACGGCCACCTATCCGATACTGTCGGCCTATTCAGGCACGGGTACGGAAGGCATGCCGCGCGAGATTCCCAACAACGCAGTAGCCTCCATGGGCGGCTACTGGATCGACCAGAACAGCACCAGCCACGGGACGACCTTTACCGAATTCGCCGGTCTCTGCAGCCTCTGTCACGGCGACCAGGCGACGATCGAAGGGCTCTGGTCCGGTCACGCCAACTCGGTGGCCGGTGGCTCCGCAACCGGTGCAGTGGATATCTTCTCCAACAACATACGCCCCGGTGATGGTGTCTGGAATGGCACTGGCTTCTACCAGGGCGCGGTAAACTATGTGACCCCGAGGAACGTAAAGCCCTACGGCGGCTTTATCCGCAACGAGGACTACACCGACGGTCTGGAACCGCTGGTTGGCGGTAACCCGGTCGCCTGGAACGATTATGCTTGGGGCGCCGACGTCGATAGTAGCGGCACTCCGCAGGCGAATTACCACAGCTTCACCTGCTCCAAGTGCCACAGCCCGCACATGTCGGCGCTGCCCAGGTTGATGATAACCAACTGCCTGGACATCAGCCACAACACCTGGGATGACCAGTTCACCAACGCAGGTAACGGTAATAGCTGGTCTACCTGGCCGAACGCCGAGCACTATAGTACTGAGCAGTGGGCATACACGACCACCGCCCAGAACTGCCACCGCTACATAGCGGGACAGGAGACCACCGGTTGGAACTCGGCGACGCCGTGGTAAAGCGTGGAGTATGTAACGAGATGAAGAGAATGAAGGTATTAAAACATAGAGGAACGGTAACCCACCGTGACGGTAGGAGAGAACCGATGAACAGCTTCTTCAAGATAATGGGACGCATTTCCAGAGCAGGATGCCTGCTTCTTGCCGCGTTCCTCATGACTGCAATGGCCACCCAAGTGAGCGCCGCCATTGTACTCGACGCCGACTTTGGCCCCGGCGAGGTGCAGGGAAGGGCTCTCTACGGTGGCGACTTCGTCGCGAAAGACGGGTTGAACGGCTGGACCGCCACGGTGGAGACAGAAGAAACGCCAATCCGTGAGTTCGTCGAGTATGCCCTTGATGGTTCAACTCTCTCCAAGGGTTACATCGATATTCTCATCGAGAGAAAAAATGTTGCCAAGGCAGAAGAAACGCTGGCTCACTTCCTCGACGCGAACGGAGAACACCTCTTCCTCGTAAAAGTCCTGTGGGATTCGACCCGGTACGGATACGATGAGAAGGGGAAAACTGTTTCGGTGATCGCCCTTCAGCAGACCATTGAGATGCCTCCCCAGTGGAATGGCCTCTACTCCTTTGGCCGTTCGGTCAACGTGGGAGAGAAGGTTTCGGTGCGGGTAAGCTGGGGACCCAGTCCCAGCGACAACAAGGTCGTCCTCGCCGGAAAATCGGTCTCCGTAGCTCGCGGCTACCTGACCTGGAAGTATAAACACACCAAAACCAACCTTGGTGATGTCCTTATCGACACCGCCACCTTGCGAATCGGCTCCGAGCGTGAGCCCCCCAAACCCGATATATATTACACGCCGCTCTCCCACACGATCATCTATGATTTGGTGGTCGCATCCGGCTCCTACGACACAACCCCCCCCGAAGCGGTGGCGCGCATCATCGGCGAAACCCCCTGGGGTGGCGAGAACAAGGTTTCCTGGATCGCTTCCGCTTCAACCGATGTGGTGGAGTATGAAGTCTACCGTGGCGTGGGCGTAGCCCCCGCTGGCGAGGTCTACCAGACCACCTCGGCCCTTGAATACACCGACACAGACCTGATCGCCGGTCTCACCTACTACTATAACGTGGTTGCGGTTGACGCGGTCGGCAACAAGAGCGCACCGAGCGACACGGTCTCCATAGTCGCACTGGCTGGCGACGGACCTTCCCTGACTTCGATCACCGTTGACCCCGATGGCAAGACGCTTAGGCCCGGTGACGAGCTTACCGTTACCGTAACCGGCCTCTCGGGCGGCGTAGCCAAGGCCACCGTAGCCGATATCGCTATCGACGTCGCTCTGGCCGAAGTTGGCTCCACCGGCAAATATGTGGGCAGCTACACCGTGCTGGCCGAAGACGTTGCCGCCACGACCACCTCCTACATGTTCGTAGCTGGCCTGACTGACGACTACGGCGCAAGTAACCTGGCCGGACCGCAGATCAAGATCGTCGGTCTGGACATCATAAATGACGTTACCGCGCCGACGGTTGCCTCCGTCGAACACGACGGCATGGCGGTGGCGGGCTTTAGCGGCAGTCTCGTAGCCGAAGACATCTTCACCGTGACGCTGGAAGGCGAAGCGGGCGGCTATGCCTCCTTCGCGCTGGCAGGCGTCACCGACGCCCAGCCGATGGAAGAGATTGAAGCTGGCGTCTACGCTGGCAGCTACACCGTGGCCTTTGGCGACGAAGGCACCGACGTGGCGGTGGAAGCCACCCTGGCCGACGAAGCAGGCAATGAAACGGGTAAAACTGCGCTTCGCACAGTGGATGTCGACACCCGCGTTCGCCTGATGGTGACAGTCAATGACGAGCTGCTCCCCGCTGATAGCGAGAGCAAGACCAGAATCATCGTGCGCGCCGAGAACGCCAACGGCGACGACGTGGAAGACCATGAACTGGCGCTGACCCTCTCCACTACAGCCGAATACACCGGAGTGGTTGGCGGCGGCAAGGTGGAAGACAAGTTCGCGGCGATAGAAGACGAAGATGACATCGAAGTCAAATGGGGCGGCGTCACCGACCTCTTTGGCGAAATCGCGGCCAACTACACCGCAGGGTTCGCCGCCAAGACCGCGCTCATTGTCGCCAAGAACCTCACCACCGGCGATGTCGGGGCAGGGTGGCTGAACACCTACGTGGCCTCCACCGTGGCGATAGAGCTAACACCGGTATCGGTAGCCAAGGGCGCCACCGCATCGATCCGCATGAGCGCCACCCCGGCATGGCTCACCGCCGACGGCAGAAGCAAATCCCGCATCCGCGCCTACGTCACCGATTCGGGCGGCAACGCGATAAGCGGCACCAGAGTGCGTTTCACCCTGGCCGGAGACAACGGCAAGGTCCGCACAGTGCAGGGCGTGACCGGTAGCAGCGGCATGGCCGAAGCGGACTACCGCGCAGGCACCGTGGCAGGCATGGTGACCGTGAGCGCCGAAGTCAGGGACTACGGGGCGACCCAGTCGATCCAGATCGAACTAAGAGCAGACGCACCGGCCAAGATCGGCCTGACCTCAAGCAGAACGGTCATGCCCGCCGACGGCAGGTCCACCGCCGATATCCGTGCGATAGTCACCGACATCAACGATAACCCCAACAAGCAGGTCCCGGTGACCTTTAGCATGCTCGAAGGCTCAGGCAGCGTCAGCCCCGCCGCCGCCACCACTGACGACAACGGCATCACAGTCGCCATCTACGAAGCGGGGCGCAGCGCAGGCACCGCAGTGGTGGAAGCGCGCCACACCTCCAGAGCGCCCACCGAAGACGAACTGCGCCGCGTCTACGGCACCATCTTCGTACCGCGCCTCATGGAAGACCAGGAACGCGAACGGATCAAGATCGCCGAATGGTTCGTGGAAGCAGGGGACGAAGTAGTCAAGGGACAGGCAGTAGCCAGACTGGAAGCGGGACGCACCTCATGGACGCTGACCGCACCCGAGACCGGAATCCTCGCCGGACAGAAACGGTTCAAGCGCGACCGCGTGGAGCTGGGCGACACGATCGGCTACGTAGAGATCGACGCCGACATCTGGGCAGATCAATATGCCGAGTAGGTAATCGCCCCGCAAGGGGCGTCAGATCGCTGACAAAGACTGTCTTTTCTCCGATTGACTTCGTCAGGCTAAGAAATGATCCTCGAAATACGACAAGTATTCCTCCGGTTATTTCTTATCACCTTCCTTGTTCTCGAAAAAAATCCAGCCCTTGTCAGCAATCTGTCAGGTTGGGTAGGTAGATAGACAAACAGTTGCGAGTAGACAATCTTCCAGCAACTTCCTTTTGTCTACCTTTGTCAATAGCCTGACGCCTCGCAAGGGGCGTCAGGTAACAAAAATAGAAAAGGGCTGTCCCATTGGGGCAGCCCTTTTTAGTATCTTTTTAGTGTCATGGGGTGAAGCCGGTTATCAGCCACTCAACTTCGGGACCCTTAACCATCCCTGCCGGGTAGCCCGCCGCCTCCGGCGTGGTGGATAGTATCTTTCGCACCACCTCGGCCTTGCCCGCGCCAGCTACGAGAAAGAGCACCGAGCGCGCATGGTTCAGCAGGGGCAGGGTGAGCGTTACCCGGCTTACGGCGGGGTCGCCACGGGGAGCGACCGGCGCGGTCCAGCTCCGGCGTTCCTCCAGCGCACGCTCTCCGGGGAAGAGGCTCGCGGTGTGTCCATCACCCCCCACGCCCAGTATCGCCATATCGAAGAGGGGGAAGCCGGAACTGATAGCTGCGCCCCCAAAGGTGCTCCTCAGCTGCGCCTCCCACTGCGCGGCTGACTCCCCAGGGTTGCCCACCTCGGTCAGCGGCACATGAAACCCCCCTATTTCGCAATTCAGCGCCCCTATCAACCGCTCCCTGAGCATCCGCGTGTTGCTTGTTGCGTCATTGGCGGGGACAAACCGCTCGTCGCTCGGCACGATATGGACCCTGGACCAGTCAATGTCATTGCGGTGGGGCAGTTGGGTGAGAAGATCGAAGAAGGGCGCGGGTGTATTACCCCCGGGGAGGACCACCATAAAGCGCCCCCGCTGCCTTATGGCCCCGTTGCCCTGGTCGAGGAAGCGCTTCGCGGCTGAGAGGTGAAAGTCCTCCTCAGTGTCGAACACCGATACCAGGGGGTTCATCGCAAGGAGTCGCCCGCCAGCTTCTTACGGCCAAAGTTGGCCGCCCCGTACAGCGCGGTCAGGGGTTCGGTTATCACCTTTACCGGGATCAACTCCATAATCCCCGAGAGGCGTCCCTTGTCCCTGAAGGCCTTGGCAAAGGGTCCGCCAACCAGCTTGGGGAGAATCTTGGGTGCGATGCCTCCACCGAGGTAGACGCCGCCGGTGGCCATGGTTTTGAGCGCCAGGTTGCCCGCCTCCGCGCCGTAAATGGCGAGGAAGATATCAAGCGCCTTGACGCAGCTCTCATCCGACCCCGCTATCGCCTCACTGCCGATCACCGAGGAGGGGTCACGGGTCGCCAACAGCTCACCGATCCGGGGCGACCGGGCCACGCGGCCGGTCTCGACCAGGAAGGTGTAGATGTTGTGCAGGCCGGGGCCGGAGAGCACTCTTTCATAGCTCACGTGGCCGAATCTGGAGGTGAGGAATTTCAAAAGCTCTGTCTGCTCCTCATCGGTGGGCGCGAAATCAGCGTGGCCTCCCTCGGAGGGGATTACCACGTAGCCGTTGGAGTGTTGACGCACCATAAACGCCTCGCCAAGGCCCGTACCTGCGGCGATCAGCGCACGGGGACCGTGGGGGTCTGACTCACCGGCCAACACCGTGTGGATATTCGGCGTGGCCAGCACTTCGATGCCGTGGGCGGTCGCTTCAAGGTCATTTATCAGGCCATACCGTTCAATCCCGATCGCCCGCGCCGTTTTGGCCAAATCAATCTTCCAGGAGAGGTTGGGCGTAACGGCAGTGTTCCCCGTCACCTGTCCGGCTATGCCCACCGAGAGGAACGCGGGGTTCAGGTGGCTGGTGTCCAGACTCGCCAGCAGGGAGGTCAGGGAACCAAAGGACTCCGTGCTAACGGTGGCCGAGACGAGAGGTTTGTCCATGGTCCCTTCAGTATCGAAGAGGCCAAGGGCGGTTTTCGTCCCGCCGATGTCGGCTGCAAATATAGTCGGGCTCATATTGTTTCGCTCAAGGTTCGCGCCAGTAGCGGGAATCGGCCCACAGGAGGCGGTCAGCGCATTCCGGCCCCCAGCTCCCCGCAGGGTATTTTTCAGGTGCTTCCCTGGAGTCCCCCCAGACATTCAGCACCGGAGCCAGCAGATCCCAGGCTGCGGTGAGACCGTCCGTGCGCACGAAGAGGCTCTGATCGCCCAGCATGCAGTCCAGGAGTAATCGCTCATACGCTTCGGGCGGCTCCACCCCAAAGACCCTCCGGTAGTCGAAATGCATCGTAAGCGTGCCCATGCAGGTCTTGGGTCCGGGACGCTTGGCCTCAATGCCCAGGGAAATGCCCTCCTCGGGCTGCACGTTCAGCACCAGCACGTTGGGGCTCAGCATCTCCGGGGTCACCGGTGGGAAGATCGAGTGGGGCAGCCGCTTGAAGGTGATGACTATCTCGCTGACCCTGCGCCTTAGCCGTTTGCCCGAACGCAGGTAGAAGGGGACCCCCGCCCAGCGCCAGTTGTCCACCATCAGCTTCATCGCCACAAAGGTCTCGGTGTTCGAGTCCTCGCCAACCCCCGTCTCGCCTCGGTAACCATCGACTCCGGGGCTGTCGCCATACTGGCCCCGCACCACCAGCTTCGCCAGCTCTTCGGGATTTGAGGGGAAGGGCCTTATGGCTCTCAAGAGCTTCACCTTCTCGTCGCGGTAGAGGTCCGCCTCAAAGGCCGCTGGCGGCTCCATGGCGGTCAGGGCCAGCATCTGTAACATGTGGTTCTGGAACATGTCGCGCAGGCAACCGGCCCCGTCATAGTAGCCCGCCCGGTGCTCCACGCCTATCGCCTCCGCCGTAGTTATCTGCACATGGTCGATGTGGGCGTTATTCCATAGCGGCTCGAAGATCGAGTTGGCAAAGCGCAGCATCAGGATGTTCTGCACCGTCTCCTTGCCCAGATAGTGGTCGATCCTGTAGATCTGCTCCTCGTCAAGGACCGCGCGCACCATGCGGCTCAGTTTCCGGGCGGACTCGGGGCTGTGCCCAAAGGGTTTTTCAATGACGACGCGGGGGTTGCCCGGGTGATTGTTGGATTTGGTCAGCCCTGTCTCCGCCATCTTTGAAATTATCGCGGGGAAGATGGTGGGGGGTACCGCCAGATAGAAAACATATTGACCATCAAGGCCGAACTTCGAGTCCAGGGTTTTGAGCTTTTCGGCGAGCCCGGTGTATGTCCGGGTCTCGTCAAAAGCCCCCGGCGAGTAGGAGAGCCTGCCCACGAAGGTCTCTATCTCCTCACCGGACGCGTCGGTGAACTTTTCCGAGAGGTCGTGCCGTACCTTGTTTTGGTATTCTTCATCCGTGGTCTGGTCGTCACCGTAGCTCAGGCAGCCGCAGATGTAAGTGGATTCGGGCAGCAACCCCCGCTTTTGAAGGCTGAAAAGAGAGGGCAGCAGTTTGCGGTGGGCCAGATCGCCCGAGCCGCCGAAGATCACCACGCCGCAGGTTTTTGGCGTGGCCTCGATGCATATCTCTTCGCGCACGGATACGGAGGTGGGTGTTCCACTCATCTCTGGGCCTTTCAATCAAGTAAGTTGTTCACCCCAACATTTAACAGCCGAAAGTGTGTCAGTCAAATGCGAATGATGGCGCGATGGGATGAAACTGGTATGCTTACTGTCTATGACATTGTAGTTCCGTTCCACGGGGAGAACAGATCAAAATGAGCAAACTCAAGGAGACCGCCGCCATCGGCCAAGCGGTGTGGCTGGACTATATACGCCGCACTTTTATCCACTCCGGTGAGATGGCCCGGTTGGCCGCCCAGGGGGCCAGGGGAGTCACCTCCAATCCCTCGATCTTCAAGCAGGCCATAGCCGGAAGCGATGATTATGACGAGCAGATGGCCCAGCTCGTGGCCGAGGGGCTTGGCGTCAACGAGATATACGAAGCGCTGGTCATAGAAGACATCCGCAGCGCGGCCGATGTTTTTGCCACTCTTTACGAGGAGTCAAACAGGGCGGACGGTTTTGTCAGTCTGGAGGTCAACCCCCATCTGGCCCACGACGCCGAAGGCAGCATAAATGAGGCGCTGCGCCTCTTCGAGACGATCGGGCGTCCCAACACCATGATAAAAGTCCCCGCCACCCCGGAGGGGGTCGTGGCTGTGGAGGCGCTGATAGGCAAGGGCGTCAACGTCAACGTCACGCTGATTTTTTCCCTTTCCCAATATAAAGCGGTCGCGAAGGCCTACATTGCGGGCATCGAAAAATTGGTGGCGGCGGGCGGCGACCCGGCGGGAGTCTCCTCGGTGGCGAGCTTTTTTGTCAGCAGGATAGACACGGCGGTGGACGCGCAGCTTGAAGCGTTGGGCAACAGCGAGCTTCAGGGCAAAGCCGCCATAGACAGCGCCAGGCTCGCCTATGGGATGTTCAAGGAGTTCTTCTCCACCGGGGGATGGAAGACCCTGGCAGACAAGGGCGCTCTCGTGCAGCGGCCGCTCTGGGCCTCCACCGGCATCAAAAATCCCGCCTACAGTGACATCCTTTACGTGGACAGCCTCATCGGCCCCGATACCGTCAATACGTTGCCCCCGGCCACCCTTGAGGCGTTCATGGACCACGGCACGCCTGCATCGACGATAGAGGATGATCTTGGGGGAGCCGGGCAGCGGATGGAGGCCCTCGCTAACGTGGACATCAATCTCGACAGCGTGACGGACAAACTGCTGGTGGAGGGGTTGAAATCCTTCGCCGACGCCTTCGACGAGCTTATCGAGTCGGTAAAAAAAAAGCGTAAAAACCTGCTGACAGGCCGTGTCGCACTTGATACCGCCCTTGGCGAGTACTCCGGGGCGGTTGACCAGGGGTTGGCGAAGCTGGCTGACCACAAGGTCTTGGAGCGGCTCTGGGAGCGGGACCACACCCTCTGGAGCCCCACCCCCGAAGAGGTTGAGAACCGGCTCGGCTGGCTTGATCTCGCCACCACCATGCGTCCCGCCGTTGGGGAGATTGACAACCTCAGGCGTGAGTTGATGGGCGAAGGCTATGAGAAGGCGCTGCTTATTGGCATGGGCGGCTCCAGCCTTGCCCCCGAGGTGCTGGCCCAGACCTTTCCCGAGGTCGTTGGACTCGGGTTGCTGGTGATCGACTCCACCGTCCCCCAGGCGATCTCCAACGTTGAGAAGAAAATTGACCTGGCGCGTACCCTCTTCATCGTCTCCACCAAATCCGGTGGCACGGTTGAGACCCTCTCCCTCTTCAAATATTTCTACAACAAGGTCTCCCAGGCGCTGGGCGAAGAGACGGCGGGAAGAAATTTCATCGCCATAACTGACCCCGGCAGCTCTCTGGAGGCAACCGCTCGCAGGTTGGGTTTCAGGGCGACATTCCTGAACGACCCCAACATCGGCGGGCGCTACGCTGCCATGAGTCTGGTGGGGCTGGTGCCCGGCGGTTTGATGGGGATCGAGCTGAATGAACTGCTGGACAGTCTGGAGGACGCGGTAGAAAACGCTTCCGCCCAAAACGACCCGGTGGAGGGGGACAACAGGGCTGCCATATTGGGCGCGGTCCTTGGCGCCCTGGCGCTCGGTGGCCGCGACAAGGTCACCTTCGCCATAAGCGAACAGATTGCGTCTCTGGGCGACTGGATAGAGCAACTCATAGCTGAGTCCACAGGCAAGGATGGCAAGGGCATTTTGCCGGTTGTGGGTGAAAAGCTTGGGCCTCCCCCGGTCTATGGCGATGACCGGCTCTTCGTGTCGATCACCATGGAGGGGGATGATTCCTTCGAAGCCCGCCTGGGTGAACTTGCGGCGGCGGGCCACCCGGTTGTGCGTCTCCAGCTTGGCAGCGCCTTTGAAGTCGGCGAGCAGTTCTTCCTGTGGGAAGCGGCTACGGCCATCGCGGGATGGTTCCTGGGAATTCACCCCTTCAACCAGCCTGACGTGGAGTCGGCCAAGGTTGAAGCGCGTGAAGCGGTAGCCAACTTTAAAAACACCGGTACGCTGGATATTGAACCGCCGTCGCTTGAAGTCGGCGGAGTCGCGGTCTACGGAGAAGTTGGAGGGGCTGATCCCCTTGAAGTCCTGGATAATTTTCTGGCAGGGACCGGTCCGGGCGATTATGTGGCGCTGCAAGCCTATGTCGAGAGGAATGACGCGACGGATCATGCCCTCGCGAAACTACGCGACGGGATAAGGCAGCGCACCCGTGCGGCGGTGACGGTTGGTTACGGGCCGAGGTTTTTGCACTCCACCGGCCAGCTCCACAAGGGCGACGCGGGCAGGGGATGCTTCATCCAGTTCACCTGCGAGGATTCCGTCGAGCTGATGATCCCCGATGAGGCTGGGGCTGCCCACTCTTCCCTGGGGTTTGGAGTGCTCAAGATGGCCCAGGCGGTGGGCGATGGCGGCGCTCTGGAGAAAAATGGGCGCAGGGTTGTGCGCTTCCACTTCAGCAGTGACCCCGCTGCGGGGATAGCCGGATTGGTTTAACGAAGGGCCGGGTTGATAAAAGGCCAAATTACAGAAGAGCCAAAGGGCCAGAGAGGTAGAAGATGAAACTCGCGATGATCGGGCTTGGGCGCATGGGGGCGAATATGGCTGAAAGGCTATTGCGGGGAGGCCACGAGGTGGTGGTCTTCGATCTCAGCCCGGAGGCGGTGAAGACCATGGAGGGCAAGGGCGCAATCGCGGCAACCAGCCTGGAAGAGGTCGTGGAGCTTCTCGAACCGCCGCGCATCGCCTGGGTCATGGTGCCGGCGGGTGAGGCCACTGAAAAGACGATTAAAGCGATTGCCAAAACGTTCCAACCCGGCGACACGGTCATCGATGGCGGCAACAGCTTTTACAAGGATACGGTGCGCAGGGGTGAGGCGCTGGCAAAAATATGGGTGGAGTTGATCGACGTGGGGACCAGCGGTGGGGTTTGGGGACTTGCCGAGGGCTACTCGATGATGGTCGGCTCCAGCGAGGAGGGGATCAAGGGCATCATGCCCATACTAAAGACCCTCGCGCCGACCTCCAAATCCCCCGAATCCAGTCCCGGCTGGGGCAGGGTTGGCCCCTCTGGCGCCGGTCATTTCGTCAAGATGGTCCATAACGGCATCGAATACGGGATGATGCAGGCCTACGCCGAGGGGTTCGAGCTGATGGAACGAAAAGAGGAGTTCGCGCTGGACCTAGGTGAGGTTTCCCGCATCTGGCAGGATGGCAGCGTGATCCGCTCATGGCTCCTTGACCTCACCGCCGAGGCGCTAAAGGAAGACCCGGAGCTTAAAGGTATCGCGCCCTTCGTCCCCGATTCGGGCGAGGGAAGGTGGACGGTGATGGAAGGCGTTGAGCTGGGCGTGTCGCTACCGGTCATAACCCTGGCGCTGCAAAACAGATTCAAGTCTCAAGACGACGACAGCTATGGCGACAAGCTCTTGTCAGCCATGCGAAATAAATTTGGCGGGCACGAGATCAAGAAAAGCTGATCACAGATAAAGTTAAGGAGTCAAGGCAAGTGGATCTCAAGAGTCTGATCCTGAAAAACCGCAGCTACCGGCGTTTCGACGAGTCTCAACCCATTGGGCACGACCTGCTCGTCGAGTTGATTGAACTGGCTCGGCTGACGCCCAGCGCAGCCAACCGCCAGCCCCTGCGCTATATCCTTAGCGCAGACCCGGAAATGAACGCAAAAATCTTCCCTGCGCTGGCCTGGGCCGGTTACCTGAAAGATTGGGAGGGTCCGCAAGAGGGTGAGCGGCCCACCGGCTACATCGTCATAACGGTGGATACCACCGTGGCCTCCAATTGGTGGTGCGACGAGGGGATCGCGGCGCAGACGATCCTGCTAGGCGCGGTGGAGCGTGGTTTTGGCGGCTGCATGATCGGGGCGATCAACCATGCCGCCCTACGGGAAACGCTGGAACTCGGAGCAGACCACAAAGTCCTTCTGGTTATTGCGTTGGGCAAGCCCGCTGAAGAGGTTCGCATCGATGAGGTCGGTCCCGACAATTCCATAAAATACTGGCGCGACGCCCAAAACGTCCACCATGTTCCCAAACGCTCCCTATCCGAACTGATCTTGAAAAAATGAATTTTCCGCCCCCAATGCCCTGAAATAGCTTCATAGTAGTAATAATTCTTGACAAAAAGACGTGCTGAATATTCACTGTTACTAATAAAACCTTTACGGTTTTATTTGTGACGGGAGGATTCTAGTGGACGACAGGTGCGTACGCGAAGCGATCCTTTGGAGCAGTACAGAGAGCGGTGCGGTGAGATGCGCCCTGTGCGCGCACAGGTGCCTGATAGCCGAGGGCAAACGCGGCATATGCGGCGTACGCCAGAACAACGGCGGGGTGTTGGAGACGCTGGTCTATGGCAGGCTGGTGTCGGCAGGCGTCGACCCCATCGAGAAAAAGCCGCTCTACCACTTTCTTCCCGGCTCCGCTTCGTATTCGATAGCCACGGCGGGGTGCAATATGCGTTGCGCCCACTGTCAGAACTATTCGATAAGCCAGGTGGGCGAGGGCACACCGCCCGGCAGCTTTGAAGAGTCCCGTTGGGTTGTGAGCCAGGCGCTGGAAGCGGGCGCAAGGTCGATAAGCTATACTTATACGGAGCCGACTATATTTTTGGAATACGCCCTGGACGTGATGGCGCTGGCCAGGGAACGCGGTCTCTACAATATCTTTGTCTCTAACGGCTACATGACCGAGGAGGCGCTTGACAGGACCGAAGGGCTTCTCGACGCGGTCAATGTGGACGTAAAAGCGTTTGAGGACTCATTCTATAAAAAGATTTGCGGCGCGCGCCTTGGGCCGGTGCTGGAGACTGTGCGGCGGTTGTGGGAGCGCGGTGTGTGGGTGGAGGTGACCACGTTGGTCATTCCCGGCTACAATGATTCGGAGAGGGAGTTGACGGCGCTGGCCGAGTTTCTGGCTTCGGTGAGCACCGATATCGTCTGGCATGTGACCGGTTTTTACCCTACCCACAGGCTGCGCGATGCTCCTCCCACCTCCTCGGCCACGCTTGAGCATGCCAGGGAGCTGGGCATGGCGGCTGGCCTCAAGTACGTTTACACCGGCAACAGGCCCGGCGCCGGCGGCGAGTCAACCTACTGCCCCGGCTGCGGGGAGATGGTCATCTGCCGCAGCGGCTTCGCCCTCCTGGAGAACACCCTGGAGGATGGGGCCTGCCCCGGGTGCGGTTGCAGTATTGCAGGAAGGTTCGGCACGTTTTAGGAGGCTCTGGCGAAAAACTCTCCAGAAACGGAGGGGGCAACACTAAACCGGGCTAAACCGAAGATTTTAGCCGATGCTGGGCAAACCTCTAACTAAGCCGACGGTAAACTGGAAGCCCCGAAGATCATTCGAGGGCTAGGAAGGGAAGAAAAATGACCGCAGGCATACTGACAGGTATTTCGAGGATCATTTTTCGCCCCTGACAACGTCAATCGGAGGATATCCGGGGTTTTTCAACAAGCTCCTAGGGAGGTAATGCTCATGGGCTACAAGACCGTTCTAGTACCGCTGGATGGATCGACGCTGGCGCTGACAGCCATTAA
>JAUVAU010000075.1 GCA_030591565.1 Deltaproteobacteria bacterium
CCAGTATCGCCCAAGTCCTGCTCCCTGTTGACGAATTTGAAATCGTTAATCGTTTCCGCGCAATAATCACGCGAGAGCAGTTGGGCGAGGCCATCAATACCGGGCCGCGCTTTTTCAAAGTGTACTACGAAAGTAGTATTGTCCAACTCTTCACCCAGACAATAGGCCGCCACCTCGCCATCGATCAGCACCACACCCCCGGAAAGTTCCAGCTCTTCCATGCGCTCCAGCCCCTCAACCGCCGCCTCGGTTTCGCGATAGGTGGAGGGCCGCTCCAGCGAGCAGCGCACCTCGCACCACTGATCGGCCAGCAGTGCGCACTCAGCCACATGACGAGGTTCCAGCGCGGCGTATTCATAGCGCTGCCCATACTCCTTGAGGAATTTATTGATACGGTTACGCCGCTTGTGGTTCTTCTTGCCCGCCGGTTCTGCTATCTCGCTGACCAGATAGACGTAGTCAAACTGGTCTCGCGCACTGGTCGCTTCCCATCCCTGGGCGAAGTGCTGTTCCACCATCGCTTGGGGCACGGCGGAAAGGAGCGGCTCACCACCCAACTCCTCCAGGTGGTTGCACAACAGCCGCGCGCCCTCCTCCACCGGTCCGTCACCCCAGGGTGGAAAGCCGTAGACCTCGCCCCCATAGCCCCTGGCGGTTATGAGCAGCAAACCCTGCCAGCGGCAGATACGGTAATCATGGGCGCCTCGGAAAAGATAGAGGTTGGCGAAGGAGTTTTCTGATATTAACCCCTGGGCCGATACCAACCCCTGGGCGGATATCACCCCCTGAGCGGATATCACCCCGTTGGCCCCTCTAGTTAAAGCGAGCGCAGCTATTATTTCGCTTCGTTGGTCCAGGGAGATAGCTTTGAAGTCGGGGAATTGTGCTATGGCGGCGGACATCAGGTCAAAGAGCCCCTTCACCGTGCTCGCCGGTACGGATTCTGACTACTTCTTCAAGGTTGGTGACGAAGATCTTGCCATCGCCAAATTTTCCAGTGCGGGCAGCCTTTTCAATCGCCTCCACGACCTTGTCGGCCATTTCATCAGCCACACCAATGTCAAGCTTGACCTTGGGCACGAAGTCGATCGTGTATTCCGCGCCCCTGTATACTTCGGTGTGGCCCTTCTGTCTGCCAAACCCCTTCACCTCGGTCACCGTCAGGCCGCTCACTCCCAGCTCACTTAGCGCCTCTTTGACTTCATCGAGCTTGAAAGGCTTTATTATCGCTTCGATCTTTTTCATCCTGTACACTCCCTTATGTCTCCAGATATTACCCCAACTCCCATCACACAGACAACTCACCGGTGAAGCGGCTCATGAGCGGTACGACATTTGAAAACAACTCCACCGCGATCCCCTGGCGCATCTTCGCCTGCGTGGCGCTGGGCATCATCATGGCGACGCTGGACGGCTCGGTCGTCACCGTGGCGCTCCCCTACATAAGGGAGGAGTTCGGCGCGACCCTGCCACAGGTCAAGTGGGTGATGAACATCTACCTGCTGGTGATAACCGGTCTGCTGCTCATCTTCGGCAGGCTGGCCGACATAGTGGGGCAAAAAAGAGTCTACGTTACCGGCATGGTTGTCTTCACCATCGGCTCCGGCCTGTGCGCGGCGGCGATATCCATCGAGACGCTTGTGGCGGCACGCGCAGCGCAGGGCATTGGCGCAGCGATGATAATGGCCTGCTCCCCCGCCATAATCACCGCTACCTTTCCCCCCGCGATGCGCGGCAAGGGACTCGGGATGATAGGCACGATGGTCGGGCTGGGGTTGACCGCAGGGCCTCCGGTGGGCGGCTTCCTCCTCGCACTCTTTGGCTGGCGCAGCCTCTTTCTCCTCAACCTGCCCGTCGGGGTCGGCGCGCTCCTATTCAGCATGAGATATCTGCCGAAGCTTAAATTTGCCAAGGGGGTGGAGCGGTTCGATTTCGTTGGTGGTGGTTTGATGATGACCGCCTGCGCGCTGCTGCTGGTGGGGATCGACTTTATCAACCACCCCGACAAAGTTATCAGCATCGCGATGATCGCCGGCGCGGCAGCTTTCGCGGTTTTTTTCATCCTTTGGGAGAAGAGGCACGCACAGCCGCTGGTACAGTTGGAGATATTCAAGCGGCGGGGGTTCTCCTTCGCCCTGGCTACCTCGGTACTCTCCTTTACCTCCGGCTTCTCTGTCTTCTTCCTCATGCCCTTCTATCTGACCGAAGTCAGGGGGTTCACTCCGGGACGGCTGGGGCTGTGGCTCACCATCATGCCGCTGATGGTGATGGTCGTGGCCCCCTGGGCCGGCTCGATGTCGGACCGGATCGGCTACCGCACACTGACCACAATGGGGCAGGCATTGCGCGCTACCGCGTTTGCGATATTCACCTTCGCGGGTCCGGATACCTCGCTGCCGCTCCTCTTTTGCGGGCTGGCTCTCTTTGGCACCGGCAATGGCCTCTTTATGTCCCCAAACGCTTCCTCGATCATGGGCGGAGTGGAACCCCGCATGCTGGGCGTGGCCGGGGGGCTGACCGCCGTGGCGCGGAACCTGGGCATGTCGCTTGGCGCGGCTATGGGGGCGACGGTGTTCATGATGGTGCAAAGCTCCCAGCTCGACTTCGTCCCCGCCTGGCAGTCCGCCATGAGGGCTGCGCTGACGGTATGTCTTCTCGCCATGATCGTCTCCGCGCTACGCGGCCCGGACATAAAACCCGCGAAGGGGAGCTGACCCGGTGGACGCCCTGATAGTCATCCCACCCTTCACGACCGGCTGCGAACCGGAGCCCGGCGCGCTGGCGCTTTCCGGTTATCTCAACGCGAGGGGGCACAGGGCTGAGGTCTACGACGCCAATATCAAGTTGCAGTTGGAGCTATTGCAAGCCGAACGGCTGGGCCAGGCTGCGCTAAAGCTGGCCGGAGACGGGGGACGCGCCGGGATCGACGCGCAGCGCATGGTCAGGCGAACCCTGAAGGCGTTGGATGATCTTCGCGACCCCGCCATATACACCCATCGTGAAAGGTACAGAAACGCAGTCAACTCCTTCGCCGACGGGCTACGCGCCAGCGGCAAGGCGCTGGGAGTAAGGCTCACTCCAGGGGATTTTGATCAGCCCGGCCTGTCACCGTTATGTTCCGACGACCTCGCAAGGGTCGCCAGCGACCCCGGCCTCCTGGGGACCCGCGCACCGATGGAGGTCCTGGTTGGCGAGCTGGTTGACGCCAACCCTGCGGTCATCGGCATCTCGCTCACCTACATCTCCCAGGCGCTCCACTCATTCGCGCTGGCGGGGCTGCTGCGCCAGCTGGGCTTTACCGGCAAACTGATACTTGGCGGCGCACTGATCAGCTCCTGGGCCGACAGATTGAAACCGGCTTCCGCTTTTTTCGATGTGTGGGACTGTGTGGTCTTCGGCGAGGGCGAAGAGCTTCTTGCCGAGATGATAAGCCGAAATAAAATTCCCGACAGCGAAGGAATACTGGCTCCAAAACGCAAGATCTGGAACCCCACCCAGGCGACCGTGGGAAGAGAGGTGGGCTTCTCTCCCGACCTGGATTCGCCACCCTGGTCCGATTACCTCTCACCCGGGGGTATCGTGGCGGTGGCCGCCTCGCGCGGCTGCTACTGGGCCCGCTGCGCCTTTTGCCCGGAAGCGGAAGAGGATCACTGCTACAAGGCCGGACCGGTGGAGAAGCTGGCCGACGATCTTATCCGTCTCAGGGACGATTACGGGGTAAGCCGGGTTCACTTCACCGACAACGCGCTCTCCCCCGCGCACCTGAGAAGGCTGGCTCGCAAACTCAAGGGGGAAGGGATTGGCTGGTACGGCTTTTCAAGGGTGGAGAAAAAATTGGCGGAGCCCGGCTTCATGGAAGAGCTGAAGAGCGGCGGCTGCGAGATGCTCCAGCTGGGCATCGAGTCCGCATCGCCAAGGCTATTGGAACTCATGGGCAAAGGGGCCACACCAGCCCTTGCCGACCGGGTGCTCACCCGCGCAGCACAGGCAGGCGTGAGGATTTTCGGCTACTTCCTCTTTGGCTCCCCCACCGAAACGGAAGCAGAAGCCCGGTTGACCATGGAGTGGATACGCGAACGGGCAGACCGGATCGACTTTATCAACCTTGCGCTGATGAACCTGCCCCGCGCCGGAGAGATGGAAAAAGACCCCGAGCGCTTCGGGGTCGAGAGCCTCAAAACACTCGACGCCAAAAACGACCTGACGCTCTATTGGGGCTTTGATGGAGGGGCTACGGTGGACAGGCGCACGCTCAGGCGCATGCTCGCAGAGCTAAAAAAAGACCCCGCCGTGCGCCCGCTTATATCCAGGACGCCCAGGTGGTTTAAGTCAAAGCATGCCGCCTTCTCTCCGCGCTAGGAGGCTCTCCGAAAAACTCTCCCGAAGCGAGGAGTAACGCTAATCCAAGCTAAACCGGAAGCCCCGAAGATCCTTCGAGAATGAGGAAGGGAAGAAAAATGACCGCAGGCATACCTATAAGTATTTCGAGGATCATTTTTCGCCCCTGACAACGTCAATCGGAGGATATCCGGGGCTTTTCAACAAAATCCTCAGGGATTGCGGGGCGGACCTTCAACACTATCTCCTTGCGAATGGACACGGTCCCGGCCTTTGCGCCACGCGGCTTGGTCACGTAACGCGCCTTTGTGGCCGAGACCGGCACCAGCCCGCCCTCGCGCGCCTTGGAGTGGTAGGCGGCAATCGCCGCCACACGTTTGAGGAGCGCCTTGTCCGGTTCCGGGCCATCGCCGACCTTGAGGACGACGTGGCTGCCGGGCATCCCCTTGACGTGCATCCACCAGTCGTTGGGTCCGGCGATTTTAAGGGAGAGCCGGTCATTATCGGCATCGGTGCGGCCAGCCAGCACTTCCCATATTCCGTCGAGCAGGTAGCGGTGAAGCGAGGGTTCGGGGGGAGGTTTTCGCGCCATTAATGGCGGTCGTCATCGGGAGAAGTAGCCGGTTCAGGCGGCACATAGCCGGCGTCGAGAGCCTTTGCAATCAGCCAACGTCCAATAACGTAGGCCAACTCCGGCCTCATCATCAACCCCGCCATCAACTTGCGCACGCGCCGCTCGCCCTTGTTCTCCACCTCCCGGACCACCTTGCCATCCACTTCGAGCACCACTTCGGCGGGGGGCATGACCTTTTCGATGTAGAAGTCCGCCATCACGTCGCCCGATGGGGTCGGACCTCCCCACACGCCATGCACCGGAACTATGCGGTAGCCCTCATCCTCCTCGAACCCAATCGTCACTTTTTTCGACATTTTCCTTAACCTTCCCCTGATTACCCGTCGTAGGTGAGCAAGCTGAAGATCGGAGCATCCTTGATCTTCTCCCTGCCGTTGAGAAAGGCCAGCTCGGCGAGAAAAGCGCACTCCACCACCTCGGCCCCCATGTCGCCAATGAGCTTGATAACCGCCGCCACCGTGCCGCCCGTCGCCAGCAGATCGTCGGCGATGAGCACCTTTTGCCCCGGCGTTATGGCGTCCTGGTGAATCTCCAGGGTGTCGGTGCCATATTCCAGATCGTAGTTCACGACATTCGTCTTGTAGGGGAGTTTGCCTGGTTTGCGCACAAGGATGACGCCCTTGTTGAGCTTGTAGGCCAGCGCCGCGCCGATGATGAAGCCACGCGCCTCGATCCCCAGAACGATGTCGATATCCATGTCCAGATAGCGGTGCGCCATCAGGTCCACCGCCCTGTTGAAGCTGGAAGCATCGCTTAGCAGCGTGGTGATATCTTTAAAGCCGATGCCCGGCTTGGGAAAGTCTTTTATTTCGCGAATCTTTGCCTTCAGCTTTTCCATTTTGCCTCCAGGTTATCATTGCTCAATAAAGCCAACTGAATTTAACCCTGCGCGCCGTCACCATCCTTCTGAGTTTGCGCAGCGCGTTCATCTCGATCTGTCGTATGCGTTCGCGGGTGACTCCGTGGCGCTGACCTATCTGCTCCAGCGTCAGGGGTTCTTCTTCACCCAGCCCATAACGTAGCGCCAGTATCTCCTGCTCACGGGTGCGAAGCTCCATCACCCACTCGCGCATCATATTCACCCGCTCCATCCTCTGCACCACGTCGCTCTGGCTGTCGCTCTCCTTGTCCTCAATGGTGTCGTGAAGGGAGAAGTCCCCCTCCACCCCGATCGGCTGGTCGAGGCTGAAGGTGGCGCGCACCAAGCTGTTTAGCCGCCTCACCTGCACGACGCTCATCCCCATCTCGTCAGCCAGACGGGCCTCGTCGGGTTCCTCTTCGCCATTTCGCCGTAGCTGCTCGATGGTGCGAGAGAGCCGGTCGAGGTCTTCGGAGACATGCACCGGCAGCCGCACCGTGTGGGTCTGGTTCACCAACGCCCGCTCCAGCGCCTGGCGTATCCACCAGGTGGCGTAGGTGGAAAAGCGGCACCCCTTCTCCGCTTTGAACTTCTCCACCGCCCTTATCAGCCCCAGGTTCCCCTCTTCAATGAGGTCGAGCAGCGGCAACCCCCGGTTCATGTAGCGTCGAGCCAGCTTGACCACCAGCCGCAGGTTTGAAGAGATCAACGTCGTGCGCGCTTCGGGGTCGCCCCCGGCAATAAGCTGCGCCAATTCCTTTTCCTGGTCGGCTGTCAACAGAGGGATGGTGCGAATCTCGGAGAGATACAGAGAGATGGCACTTGCCAGGGCACGGGCCTTCTGCGGTTTCTGCCCGTCTTTTTCGTGCCCTTCGTTGGCCGGTGTGGCTTTGTGCTTATCGGCGTTGGACAAGAGTTTTAAAATCCCTTCACCGCCGGGTGTACGCAGCTTCGCGGGGCGGCGTTCTTCAACACGATCCGATGTTAAACCGCCCTCACCTGGCGGGCAAGAATAAAAGGGGGTCCACCGGTGTGCTCCCCTTCCTGACTTCGAAGTGCAGATACCCGCTTTTGCCCACGGTGCCCAGCTTTTGTCCCTTCTTCACCCTGCCCCCCTCGGAGACGCTGATGGAGCCAAGCTGGGAGTAGACGGTCAGGTAGCCGTTTTGGTGGTCCAGGATGAGCATCGGCCCGTAGGCGGCGGCGGGAGTCCCGGCGTAGTTGACCAAACCCTTTTGTGCGGCGTGTACGCCCCTGCCGGTGGCCGAGCTTATGTCGATGCCCTTGGCGGTGGCGTTTCCCCCCTCGCCGAACTTCCTGACGACTCGCCCCTCCAGCGGCCAGGAGAGCTTCACCTTGCCCGCCTGGTTGGCGTATTTATTGTACTTGGCCTTCCTGGGCTTACCGGTGGTGGTCTTTGCTTTGCTTTTATATCTCCTGGACTTTTGGGGCTTGGCGACCGCAGGTCTGGAGGGTTCGCGCCACTGGCTCCGACAGGCGACATAGAGCGTCTGGCCCTCGAAGAGCTGGTAATCACTTGAGAGTCTGTTTGTCCGTCTCAGCTCGCTCTGCGACACACCATAACCATCGGCGATGACCGAGAGGTCCTGGCCTGGGCGCACCACATGCTCCTTGTAGCAGCCGGCGCAGCCGCCAAGGAGGAAGAGCAAAAGGAGGGTTATGATAATTGAACTTCGCATCATTTCAGCAACTCGAATACCCGCTCCACCGCGCTGGCGGCGTCGGGCATATCTTCGACTCCATCAATCCCGCTCCACGCGGCCACCCCCACCACCGGCTTGCCCATCTTTAGCGCCAGCGCCACTTCACTGAGCGTCCCCGACAGTCCGGGCAGCGCCACCACCCCCTGGCCCGACTGGACCACCAGAGCGTTTCGCGCATGGCCCATCCCGGTGGCGACCACCACGGTGGCGCACTCGTTGGCGCTTTCCGGATCGCTTCCGGGTATTATCGCCACCGAGACGCCCCCCGCCTCCCTGGCCCCGCAACACGCCCCCTCCATCACGCCGCCCAGCCCGCCGCAGACGACCACGCCACCCTTTTGGGCGATACGCTTGCCCACTTCATAGGCGATGGCATAATCAACATCGTCCACAGCGCCTGCGCCGATCACGCTTATGTGGGGTTTGCGCTTGTCCGTTTTCATTGCCCTTATCCCAGATATTTGATAGCGGCGAAGCCGCCTACCAGTAGAACTGTGAATGCAATAATAAGCCAATTCAGGTACTTGTCTATGAACTCCCTGGCCCGCTCACCCATCAGCCTGATTACCCCGGCGACCAGATAGAAGCGGCCAAAGCGCGACAGCAGGCTGGCGAAGAGGAAGACCTTGAAGTCGATGTCGAAGGTCCCGGCGGCGATGGTGAAGACCTTGTAGGGTATCGGCGTAAAACCTGC
>JAUVAU010000098.1 GCA_030591565.1 Deltaproteobacteria bacterium
CCGTAACGCGTTTCAATTTTTCACCATCCAACACGTCCAGATGGGGATCGAAGTGGCTCACCTCGCCACGCACTCCCGCCTCGAAGAGGCTGCCCGAGAACCCCGCGCCAAGGACCGTATCGCCTCCGTTTTTCCCCGCAAGTAGCTGGATATCGTAGCCAAGGGTGTTGAACTGGTAGCGCCACGCGAGGCTCGAATGGTCCCAATCATCCTCAAAAGTCCAGACAAGCTCCGCCCTGGAGGCGAAGCCAAGATCGCGGGCCAGGAGCAGCGCATCGGTGCCGGGCCGCTCGACATAATCGAAATCAAAGATGGAATATACGTTGAAGAGGTCATTTGGATTCCACAGGGTGCTCATCCCCCAATTTATCCGGTGGCGGCCCACCCTGGCCTGATAAGCCCCCGGTCGCCAGTCGACGTAGAGCCGGTCGAGCGTAGAGTTTGCCAGCAAATCTTCTTCATCCAGCCAGTTTTTGGAGAGGTCCCAATAGCCCGGATCGTCACCCACCCTCTCCCTGAAGCTAAAGGTGTCGAGGCTGTCGCCGTAGAAGAACCGGTTTCGCAACCCCGCCACGAAGCTAACCTCGTCGGTGGGGTGATACTCGAAGTTGAACCGCTGGTGTATGAGCTGGTCCAGCGTGTCGCTGCCGGAATCGGGGATCTTGACCGTCGCCAGGTATTTAACGTAGCCGCCAAAGGTGACGGGGCTCTCGGGCGCAACCCCCGGAACCTCTGCCCACGCAACCGTAGCCAGCAGAGTGCAGGCCAGCGTCAATGAAAGGCGTTTCTTCACTCTGTCCGGTCCTCGCCCTGTACACGATCCTCGGTGATTTTGCCGTCCTCGAAGACGATGACCCTGCGCGCCCGCCCGATGACACGTGGATCGTGGGTGGAGAAGATGAAGGTGGTGCCCTCCTTCTCATTTAGCCGCTGCATGATATCGAGCAGCCCCCGCGTGGTGGCGGCGTCCAGGTTGGCGGTGGGCTCGTCGGCCAGCACGAACCTGGGCTTGGGCGCAAGCGCTCTCGCCACCGCGACGCGCTGCTGCTGGCCGCCCGAGAGCTTGCCGGGGACATTGTCCGCCCTGTCACCCAGCCCCACCTCCGTGAGCAGCTCCATCGCCCTGGCCTCGCATTCACGCTGGCTACGCCCCTGTAGCTGCATCACAAACTCGACGTTCTCCTTGGCCGTCAGGACCGGCAGCAGGCTAAAGTCCTGGAAGATGAAGCCTATGTTGTCGCGCCTGAACCCTATCAGCTCTTTGTCTTCAAGGGCTGTGATGTCCTCGCCGTCTATCAGGACCCGGCCGCTGGTGGGGCGGTCGATGCCGCCGAGCATATTCAGGAGCGTCGTCTTGCCCGAGCCCGACGGACCCATCACCGCGACGAACTCACCCTGGCCGATCTCAACCGTCACGTCACCGACCGCCGTGATGGGAAAATCGGTGTCCGGGTTGTAAATCTTCGTCAATCGCTCGATCTGGATAGTCATCTCAATGCTTCTCCGCAAGCGCCTCGCTGGGGCGCTTCTTGAGTATCTGGCGGGCCGGGTAGAGCGACGCCAGGAGACTGGTAAGGAGGATCATCGCCATCATTATCAAGTAGGTAGAGATGGGAACCCTGGGGTAGAGCACGGTGTCCACCCCATAGAACCCCATCCCTTCGGCCACCGCCCCGATAGGCATCCCCAGCTTGCCGGTTATGGTGATCAATATCATCCCCACCACAAGCCCCAGCAGACCGCCCACGCCGCCGAGCATCAGGGATTCCAGCACTATCAGCCCCAGCACCTTTTTGCCGGTCATCCCCACCGAGATGAGGACTCCAAACTCGCGTGTGCGCTCGAAGACCGACATGAGCATCACGTTGACTATCCCAAAACCCATAGCCAGCACAAAAATGACTATGGTGATCATGTTGGATATGTCCAGCGAACCCATCATCGCCGCGAGCAGGGGCTGGACCTCGCCCCAGTCGCGCACCTTCCCGCGCTCGCCGCCAACATCCCCGACTATCCCTTCCACCGTCGGGCGATGCTGCTCAAGGTTCTCGCCGTCGGTAAAACGTATGACTACCTCGTGCGCCTCTTCCAGCCCGGTGTATTTGACCAGATCGGAACGGCGCACAAAGACGTTGGCCTCGTCAAAGCCGCTTGAGGGGGTATCGAAAAAACCCGACACCCGAAACGCCGCCCCCGACACCTCGCCATTGACGTCGCTAAAAGTCAAAACCACCTTGGAGCCGATGCGAAGATTGAGCTTCTCCCCGCTGCGCTTGCTCACCATTACAGGATTACGCCCCTCTTCGGGCAGCGGTTCGCCCTCGATAATGCTTTGGGCCACATCGGTCACCTTCACCTCTTCGGCCATATCCACGCCGTTGATCCTCACCCCCCTGTTACTGGCAGCCGAGGAGACCATGCCGTCAATGACCTGGCGCACGGCTACGCCGCCCACCCCCTCCATTTCGCGCAGGCGGTTCGCCATATCATCGGCGCCGGGCAGCCACGCGGCCAGCTCTTCATTAATGAGAAAATCAGGATTGTGGACCTGGAAGTGGGCGGTCTGGTATTTGATGGCGTTTTCAATCATCGACTCGGTCATCGCCTGGATAAAGCCGACCATGAGCACCACCCCGAGCAGCCCGAAGACCATGGCCGCCACCATGATCGAGCTGCGCAGTTTGTTGCGCCAAACGTTACGCCAGGCCAGCGTGACAATCATCTTATTTAAGCTATCCCTTCAGCGCCGTGACGACGCGCAGCCGTCCGATGCGTATTAACGGATAGAGGGAGCAAAGCGCCAGGATCGCCAGGACTATAAGAATCTGAGCGCCAAAAAGCTCCGGGGCCAGGGAGAAGGGGATTATCGGCTCCCACCCCATCTCCTCCATCATCAGCGCAATATCGCCGGTGAGCGGGATCGGGTTGAAGTAGAACCAGAGCAGTAACGGCCACGTCACCGCCATCCCCAGAGCGATCCCGGTAACTCCGAGAAAGAGCGCTTCCAGCACGAGCAGTAGCTGCAACTTGCTCCGCACAAGGCCGGTTGCCAACATCACGCCAAACTCACGTTGGCGCTCCAGCGTCATCATCACGATAGTGGCAAAAAGCCCAAACCCCACCACAATGTAGAGGACCAGCACCAGGAACTGCCCGCTTGCGCGGTCGAGCCCTATCGTCTGGGCCAGCTCGGGGGATATGTCAGCCCAATTGCGCACCTTTACCCCCTCGCCCATCCGGCTGCGTGCGGCCTCTTCCAGCGCCGGTATTCCCTTCACGTTCTCGCCGTGGAGCACCCAGGCGGTCACCTGCTCACCAGTATTATAGAGGTTCTGCGCGGTCTTCAGCGGAAGGTAGACGATGCGCGAATCCATCTGCTGGTTGGGGTAATTGAGCACCCCGGCGACGTGGTAAAGCCCTGCCGCCGTGACCCCGTGGTACCCCTGCCCGTAGAGAATGAATTTGTCACCGACAGCCAGCCCAAAGTAGGTCGCCAGCCGCCCCCCTATCAGCACCGATTCCTCATCGTCACGCTGGAAGTAGCGCCCCTCTTTCACCCTCGCCGCCAGCCCCGAATAAGCATCCTCCCCCCCGGGGTCCACCCCCATGACAATCACACCCTTGGATTTCTCCCCCGCCGCGCCCAGGGCGAAGGACTCGATGCGGGGCACCGCCGTGGTCAGCCCCTCTATCCCCCTTATCTCACCGACGAACTCCTCGGTGGAGGGCAGCAGCTTGTCGATGGATTGGTTCTCGGAAAACTCGGGGTGCTGTAGCTGGAGATAACCGGAGTAGAAGCGGGTCGCGTTGTCCAGGTTCAGGGCGTAGGAGCCCTCCTGCATTGAACGTATAAAAAGAGAAAGCAACATCGCCGCCGCGATGGCCGAGGCGGTGATGAGAGTGCGCCGTTTTTGCCGCCATATGTTTCGCCAAGCCAGCTTTATGGTGAAGAGCGGCGTCATTGGCGAAGCTCCTTCATGTTGGCCTGGGAGAAAAAGTCCGTGGAAATCTTGAAATTGAACTTCGCCGTGTGGTTGACGATTACGGTCCTGTTGCCGGGTTCATCGGCTGGTCGCATCTCCATCCTGGTCGCCAGCTTTCTGTCACCCAGCACCTTGACATCATGGGTGCTCATGGTGTTCATCAGCTCGCCAAACTCGTCGTAGAACTCGACCCTTCGCTGGTTGTACTCCTCCTTGCTTATCCAGAGCACCAGCCTGCCCCACACCACCGGGGCGTCGGGTTTGGGCGTCGCCTCGATCACCCAGGCCATCACCCCCTCCACCTCTTCCTCGCGGAGCAGCTTGTGGGTGTAGTCGA
>JAUVAU010000023.1 GCA_030591565.1 Deltaproteobacteria bacterium
ACCGGTCAGGCGGACACGGCGCTGGCCCTCGGGAAGATCGAGGGGCTTGTCCCCAGCCATTCGAGCAAGCAGACCGAAAGCGCGGTACGGACCGGAAACGGCCACATCATCGAGGTCGTCGTCTCCCGCTCCTTCTCACTACTTGGCAAGACGCTGAAAGAGGGCGGCTTTCGTGCTCGCTACGGCGCGGTCGTGCTGGCCGTACACCGCCACGGGGAGAATATCAACACGAGGCTCGGCCAAATCATACTACGCCCCGGCGACACATTGTTGCTGCTCGCCGATGAGGATTTCTCCAAAAAATGGATACGGTCACGCGAGTTCTACATGCTCTCGGTGGTCTCCGAAATCGCCCCCACGATGGGCAGGAACAAGAAGATGCTCGCCCTTGGCGGACTCGCGGGGATGGTCCTCTTGAACACCTTCGGCGTTTTCGATCTCCTGACCAGCGCCACCCTGGCGGCGACCTTCCTCCTCGCCACGAAAACCGTCACTCCCATTGAAGCGCGGCGCTCGCTGGAGATTAACGTATTGGTGGTAATCGCCTGCGCGCTGGGTATAAGTACAGCGCTGAGTAAGACAGGGGTCGCCGACATTATAGCGGTCGGGCTGGTCGAGATAGGCAGGGAGCTTGGCCCCCGCGGCGTGCTGCTGGCCGTCTATATCGCCACCTCCGTGCTCACCGAGACGGTGACCAACAACGCCGCAGCTGCGCTCGCCTTCCCCATCGCGATGTCGGCCGCCGCCGCCGCCGGGATCGACCCCAAACCGCTGGCGATAACCGTGGCCGTGGCTGCCTCGGCGAGCTTCGCTACCCCCATCGGCTACCAGACCAACCTGATGGTCTACGGCCCCGGCGGATACCGTTTTTCCGACTATCTGAAAATAGGAATACCGCTCAACCTGATTTTCATGGCCCTGACCACCCTTTTGGTCCCATTTATATGGCCCCTGTGAGCTTTGCGGGTTCCCAACCAACTCCGATTTCCTCTATAATCACTGTTTTTCTCGATTCCACCCGGATTTCTATGGGGAGGACTGAATAAATGATTATCGCACCTTCGATCCTGTCAGCCGATTTCGGACACTTGGCGCAAGAGGTCAACGCGGTTTGCGAGGCTGGCGCGGACTGGATTCACGTGGACGTCATGGATGGCCGCTTCGTGCCCAATATAACCATCGGCCCGCTGGTGGTCGAAGCGGTCAGCCGCACCACGGACTGCTTTATCGATACCCACCTGATGATCGTCGAGCCGGAAAAATTCGTCGATGCCTTCACCGATGCGGGCTCGGACCTGATAACGGTCCACGCCGAAGCGTGCGTGCATCTGCACCGCAACATCGGGCAGATCAAGGACGCAGGCCCCAAGGCCGGTGTGTCCCTAAACCCCGCCACCCCGGTGGCCTCCATCGTGGAGGTCCTGGATATGGTCGATCTGGTGTTGATAATGAGCGTCAACCCCGGCTTTGGTGGCCAGGCCTTCATCCCCTCGGTCGTGGGTAAAATCCGCGAGCTGGATCGGTTGCGCGAGGAGAATGGACTGGACTTCGACATCCAGGTGGATGGCGGAATAAACGCCGACACGGCCAAGATGGTGGTGGACGCCGGCGCTGACGCCCTGGTGGCGGGCAGCTACGTCTTTCGCGGCAATTACGCCGAGCAGATAGCCAAACTCAAAGAAGCTTTCGGGCCCTCCCGATAACGATAATTTTTGGAGATTATTAAAACAGATGGACTACAAAGACACGCTTAAGCTTCCCAAAACGAGCTTCCCCATGCGGGGCAATCTGCCTAACAGGGAGCCGGAAATCCTCAAGAACTGGGAAGATGAAAAACTCTACGAAAAGATTCTGGAAGCGGGCAAGGATAGGCCGACCTTCATCCTCCACGATGGCCCTCCCTACGCCAACGGCCACATCCACATGGGCCACGCCATAAACAAGGTCTTGAAAGACATCATCATCAAGGCCCGCACGATGGAGGGCAAACACACCCCCTACGTGCCGGGTTGGGATTGCCACGGCCTGCCCATCGAGCACCAGGTGGACAAGGTGCTGGGCAAGAAAAAGCGTGAGATGTCCAAGGCCGAGTTTCGCCGCTATTGCCGCGAGTACGCCCTCAAGTTCGTCGCCATACAGCGCGACGAGTTTAAAAGGCTGGGCATCATGGGCGACTGGGAGAATCCCTACCTGACCATGAGCTACGATTACGAAGCGCAGACGGTGCGCGAGCTGGGCAAGTTCATGGAGTCGGGTGCGGTCTATCTGGGCAAAAAGCCGGTCTACTGGTGCACCAGCTGCCGCACGGCGCTGGCCGAAGCCGAGGTTGAGTACGCCGACAAGAAGAGCCCTTCCATCTACGTCTCCTTCCCCATCCCCGAGGACCTCTCCCACGTAGCTCCCGAGCTTGCGGGCAAGAAGGTGAGCGTCGTCATCTGGACCACGACCCCCTGGACGATCCCGTCGAATCTGGCGGTGGCGCTTGGACCCGAGTTCGAGTATGGCGCTTACGAGGCCCCCGAAGGCTCGGGCGATGTGTACATCCTCGCACGCCGTCTGGCCCCTCTGGTCCTTGAAGCCTCCGGCTTCACCGGCTGGAAGGAGCTGGCCCAGATCGATCCGACGAAGCTTGAGAATATCGAAGCGCGCCATCCGATGTATGAGCGCGCCAGCCTCATCATCCTGGGCGACCACGTCACCCTGGAGGCGGGTACCGGCTGCGTGCACACCGCGCCGGGTCACGGCCAGGAGGACTATGAAGTCGGCTTGCGCTACGGGCTGGAAGCCTACGCCCCGGTTGACGCCGCAGGCCGCTTTTTGGAAGAGGTCGGCGGGCTGGGAGGCATCAAAGTATTCGCCGCCAACCCGATGGTCATCGAGATGTTGGACAAGGCCGGTCACCTGCTGGCGACCGAAGAGATCGAGCACTCCTACCCCCATTGCTGGCGCTGCAAAAAGCCGGTGATCTACCGCTCCACCCCCCAATGGTTCATCTCAATGGACAACACGGGGCTGCGCGAGACCGCGCTGGAAGAGATCGACAAAGTGGAGTGGATTCCCCACTGGGGCAGGGACCGGATCAAGGGCATGATCGCCACGCGCCCCGATTGGTGCATCTCGCGCCAGCGCAGCTGGGGTGTGCCGATCATCGCAGCCCATTGCGCCAAGTGCGAAACAGTCTACATGAGCGGCGAGATGGCTAACAAAGCCGCCGACCACTTTGAAAACGAGGGGGCCGACGCATGGTTCGAGCGCCCCATCGAGGATTTTCTGCCCGCCGGCACAACCTGCTCCCAGTGCGGCTCGACCGAGTTTACAAAGGAAGAGGATATCCTCGACGTCTGGTTTGACTCGGGCGTCTCCCACGCTGCGGTTGTCGAGGCGCGTGACGACCTCTCTTCTCCGGCTGACCTCTACCTTGAGGGTTCGGACCAGCACCGCGGCTGGTTTCATTCAAGCCTCCTGACCTCGGTGGGCACTCGCCAAAAGGCCCCCTACCGCTCGGTGCTGACCCACGGCTTTGTCGTTGACGGCAAGGGCCGCAAGATGTCCAAGAGCTCGGGCAACGTCATGGCGCCCGAAGCGCTGATCAAAAGACGCGGCGCCGAGGTGCTGCGCCTCTGGGTCGCCGCCGAGGATTATCGCGACGACATCCGAGTCTCCGAAGAGATTTTGAAGCGCCTTGAAGAAGCCTACCGGCGCATCCGCAACACCTGCCGCTTCATGCTGGGCAACATCGGCGATTTTGACCCCGCCAAGGATGCGGTGGAGTACGCAGCCCTCTGGGAGATCGACCGCTACGCGCTGGATATGCTCAACAGGCTCACCGAGCAGTGTTTGACCGCCTACGACAAGTACCAGTTCCATGCGCTCTTCCACAAGTTGCACAATTTCTGCTCAGTGGACCTCTCCGCCTTCTACCTCGACATATTAAAAGACCGCCTCTACACCTTCCCCGAAGAGAGTCAGGGCAGGCGCTCGGCCCAGACGGTGGTCTACAGGATCGTGGACAATATAAGCAGGCTGATGGCCCCCATCCTCGTCTTCACCGCCAACGATGTGTGGGAGCATATACCGGGCAAAGAGGGAAACGTGCACCTCAGCCTCTTTCCCGAGGTGGTCGCCAGTGAGCTGGATGATGAGCTGGCTGACCACTGGCAAAAGCTGCGCGAGCTGCGCCGACTGGTCACCCGCGCCGCCGAGGAGGCACGCGCCGACAAGCGTATCGGCCATTCACTGGACGCCAGGATCATCCTGCACGTGGACAACCGCTGGGACGATTTCCTCGCACCCTACGCCGCCGAGCTTCCCTTCCTCTTCATCGTCAGCCAGGTGGAAGTGGTGGAAGGAGGGGGGGGCGCAGAGGGCATCTTCACCGACGAGAGTCTCTCCGGAGTCGGGGTGGAGGTTACCCCGGCCCAGGGCAAAAAATGTGGACGCTGCTGGAACTACTCCACCACCGTGGGAGAAAACGAAGTTCATCCCCAGGCTTGCGCACGCTGCGTAGAGCACCTGGGCTAAAATGTCCCGGCGGGGTGGATCCCCTATGATTAAAGGCCGCTTCCCGCTCTTTTTCCTGGTCGCCGCCGTAACGGTTGTCCTGGACCTTGCCTCCAAGGCATTGGTGGAGTCCAGGCTGGCGAGCTTTGAATCGGTAGAGGTGATTGAAGGCTTCCTTGAGATAGTGAACGTCAGGAATCCCGGCGCGGCCTTTGGCCTCTTCGCCCAAAACGGTTCATGGAAAGTCACCTTCTTCCTTCTCTTCACCACGGTGGCGCTTGGCGTCATCCTGTGGGTAGTCAAAAAGCTGGAAAGGGGAGCGCGCGCCGAGCTGTGTGGGCTGGCGTTGATCTTTGGCGGGGCCGTGGGCAACCTGGTGGACCGCGTGCGCTACGGCGAAGTGGTTGACTTCATCGATTTCCAGGTGGCCGGTCATCACTGGCCCGCCTTCAACGTCGCCGACGCGGCGATTACAGTAGGCGTGGTTATCGTCCTTGTCTGCCAGTTCTTCTTTGCCAATACTTCGGGCCGTGGGGAGTAGGGGTCCATGCATCCCATCCTCCTGGAGTTTGGCAGTGTCACAATTTATTCCTATGGCGTTTTCGTGTCCCTTGGTTTCATAGTCGCAATGGCGGTGGGGATAAGGAACGCCAGGGCGCTGGGGCTTGAACCCCGCCATTTTCGCGATGCGGCGCTGGTGGCGATGATAGCCGCAGTGGTTGGCTCACGGGCTGTGTACGTGGCGATTGAATACCGCTACTTCCTGGAGGAGCCGCTGCGCATTTTCGAGCTGTGGCGCGGCGGGCTCGTCTACTACGGCGGGTTGATCGCGGCGGTTGCTATAACGTCCCTGTATTTTAAGGCGACCGGCACTGACGCCCTGCGTTCGCTCGACGCTGCTGCTCCCGCGCTGGCGCTGGGGCAGGCGCTGGGGCGGCTGGGCTGCTTCTTTACCGGCTGCTGCTTTGGGACGGAGTGCGAACTGCCCTGGGCGGTGACCTTCACCAACCCTAGGGGGTTGGCGCGGCTGGGGGCGCCACTTCACCCGGTGCAACTATATGAGGCGATTATTTGCCTGATGCTCTTTGTGTTCCTCACTTCATACTTAAAGCAGGGACAGCTGCGTAGTGGGAGAGTCTTCGCTTCATATCTGATAATATACCCCCTGATGCGCTTGATTCTGGAATTCTACAGGGGCGACCCACGGGGCCAAATCGGCCCGCTCTCCACCGCACAGGCGTTCAGTTTACCCCTGATGGCGGTGGGACTCTTTATGTGGCTCGGTCCCATATTCAAAAAACGAGTGGAGGCTTGACCCTATGAAATATCCCACCCTATTGCCCGTGCTGGCGCTAGCCGCTTTGCTGGCCGGTTGCTCCTCGACCACGATCTACTATTTCGAGGGCAGTAACGCAGCACCCCCGGTCGCCCAACCCCCGCAACATGACGAACACGCCCACGTGCACAGCGCCGAGGTCGCCTCCCCCTACGCCGACATCGGTGAGTACGAGGAGGGCACGATCCTCCATCTGCCCACCGGCAAGGTTGTGACTGAGGATGAGTTGATCGACCTGCTGGCGGTCAACAGGGTTATCTACGTGGGCGAGGCCCACGACAGCGTCGATGCCCACGCGGTCCAGCTGAAGATCATCCAGCGCGTTCAGGAGCGCTTCCCGGGCCAGGTCGCCGTCGGCATGGAGATGCTGCGCGTCAACTACCAGGAGGATGTGGACAAATGGCTGGCTGACGAGCTAAGCGACAAGGAGTTCCTGCGCGTCTGGGTCAAGAGCTGGAGTAACACCTTCGATTATTACGCGGATATCCTGAACTTCGTCAAAGAAAACAAGATGCCGCTCCTCGCCATGAACAGCCCCAAGCGGATGGGCCACGGTGCAAAGGCTGAAGAGAAAAAGCCCGAGGCTGCAGAGGCGGAGAAAACGGCTGAAGCTGAAAAGGGCGACAATAAGCCCGAGTCTGAAGATGGGAAGAAGACCGGGGAAATGAAGCCGGTGGAAGTGGCCCAGGAGATGGCGAAGGCCAAGCCGGAGATTGAGCTCGACGAGTCCGACCCCTATTACAGGGCTTTCATCGGGGCGTTTCTCGCGGGTCACGACGATGACAATCCTGAAATGACCGAGATGTTCATAAAGGGTCAGCTCAGATGGGACGAGACGATGGCCCAGACCGGCGCTGAGTTTCTCCTGCGCCCTGAAAACAAGGATATGAAGCTGATCGTGCTCGCGGGCGGCAACCACGTGCGCTACGGCTTCGGCATACCGCGTCGCCTGTTTCGGCGCTTGCCCGCCCCCTACGCCATAGTGGAGCCCCACGTCAACGAGTACCCCGAGGATAAACTGGACAGGCTGATGACGGGACTCAACCTCCCGGAGTTGCCCCTTCCCATGGCGGACTTCGTCTGGATAGTCGGCTATGAGGATCTTGAAGGCGAAAAGGTCCGGCTGGGGGTTCGTATTGAGGAATCGGAGGAACCCGCAGGGATCATGGTCGTCAAGGTAAGCGAGGGCTCAAGCGCCGATAAGGCAGGGATACTCGATGGCGACGTCATCATCTCCATCGACGGGACTGAGACTAAAGAGCTCTTCGACCTCACCTATGAGCTCGGCAAGAAGAAGATAGGCGATATGGGTACTGTGGAGGTAATACGCGAGGGCGAAAAACTCGCCCTGGAGGTCTCTTTTGACATCTTCGACTTCAACGCGGCGCTGCAGAAGATGCACGAGGTCGAGGCCAAGGAAAAACCCTGAGCTTCATATCAAGCTGTCGACAAAGATAGACAAAAGGAAGTTGGCTGGAAAATTGTCTTTCTACTTGCCCAGCCTGACGAAGTCAATCGAGGAAAATGTCAGGCTTTGCCAGCGATCTACTTCAAGGGGCGGATTGTCGCCAGATACCGGATGACTGATTCCGCCTCTTCGTCATTTAATCTGGCGCCCCTTTGGCGCATCGCGGTCACGGTGCGCCGCCACCCCTCGGGGTCTTTGCGCTTGGCGAGGATGTTACCGATGCGGTGACAGATGCCACAGGAGTACTCGAAGGGTTTTCGCCCCGGATGCTCAATCCCCCTATCGCAACCCAAAAGCCCAATTAGCCCGATTAGCCCAATTAGAGTACCCAGGGCCAACAGGCCACCCACGGCTACGACACCCTTTCTCTGGCGAATCATTGCACCTCGTCTGCCCCAACCGCCTTCGCCATCAGGTAATCTTCCGCCATAAGCCACTTTTCAACCTCTTCGGGGGTCAGCTCCCAAAACTGCTCAAGCCGCTGGTGGAAGCGCTCAGCCTCTGCCAGCACAGCGATCACCTTCTCTGCGATGGCCGGGTTGATTACACCCTCTTTCGCCGCCCACTCGTGGAACCGTGAGAGCGCCTCGGCTATAAGATCAACCTCCTCGTGTGAGGGGATGAGGGTGTTGACGATATACCAGTTACCCAGATAACTCAGCGCCAGCGAGGGGCCGAGAGCCTCCGGGGCCAGCTCCATGATGTCCACGACATATTCGCGCAGGTATCTATCCGCTGCGTGGCCCATATCGCTCGCGCGCTTGGGTTCCAGCTCTCCTCCCTGGGGAGCTTGGAGCCACTGAAAGTACTCGCCCAGCATCTCGTGGCAACGATTGTCCTTCTCGACGAAGTCGGCGAAGAGCCCCTTGTCCATACCCGTGGTCATCTTTTTAAGAATCCTGTTTTCTCAGATAATAGCGGCAGCCAAAGCCTAATTGAAAATTTGGTGGCTGTAAAATCTGGGTGTAAAACTCAGCTGTCGTAGTCGAACACAAGCTGTAGAAAATGGTAGAGCATCCCGCCGGTGAGCCCCCATATGCAGTGTTCGCCATATTGGAAAAAATGGATGGGCCGGTAGGGGTGAAAGCTCAGATCGGTGCGATGGTTGGTCGGGTCGAGCAGATGGGCAAGCGGCACGGTGAGGATACGAGCGACCTCTCCCGGCTCGGCGGTTGGCGAGGGTGCGTCCTCGCCGATCACGGCCACAAAGGGTGTGACCCGGTAGTCGCTTATTGAGATGACATCGTCGAGGACACCCAGCACCTCTACCTTATCGGCGGGTATTCCCACCTCTTCCCACATCTCGCGCAGCGCGGCTGCCCTGGTGTCGGAGTCGGTCGAGTCCACGCCACCACCGGGAAAGGATATCTCCCCCTTGTGGTGCTCCACGGTGTGGGTGCGCTGGGTGAACATGATATGCAGCTCGCCCCGTTCCATGAGCAACGGAAGAAGCACCGCAGCGGGTCTGTAGCGGCCTAGCGGAATTTGTTGTCGCCCATAAGAGGCGAGGCGCCCGGTGACAGCCTTTATCGCAACGTCGCTATTCACTGCTGTTCACTTTAATGACAGCTTGAGCACAGCTCGTCTTCCGGCTTGGCGTATAGTCCCCCCTCGTTGGAGGCATGGGGGTTGTGGCAACCAATGCAGGAGAGCTCCTTACCCACCGTCGGGAAGTTACCACCCGGGTAGTCCTCGGCGTTGACGGCGTCCAGATCATGGTGGTCTGACATATCGTCATGGCACTCGGCGCAGATGGTGTTTACCTCTTCGCTGAGCAGCGGCCCCTTCTTGGAGACATGGGGGTCGTGGCAGGCGGTGCACCCTTCGTCCAGCGCGTCGTGCACTACCTTTTTGCCCTCGCGCGGATCGTCGTGGCATTCGAGGCAAAGTCCATCGACATCACCGTTTAGCAGGCTGCCGAATTTGGAGGCGTGGGGGTTGTGGCAAGCGGTGCACCCCTCATCGAGCGCCGGGTGGGGTTCGCCCTCTTCACCTGGGTCGTCATGGCATTCGAGGCATACGGCGTTGTCCTTGCCGGTGAGCAACGTGGAGTTATTGGAGCCGTGGGGGTTGTGGCAAGAGGTACACCCTTCGTCAAGCGCGTCGTGCACTACCTTGGCCTCGACCGTTGGGTCGTCGTGGCACTCGTAGCAGAGTCCGGGAGTCTTGGATACCAGCACATTGCCCTCGTAGCCGGAATGGGGGTTGTGACAGGCGGTGCACCCCTCATCAAGCGCGTCATGCTTGTTCTTGTAGTCCTCTGCAGGAGCGTCATGGCACTCCATGCAGACCGCTTCCGAGGTTTCGGTGATCAGGAATTTCTTGTTCTCACCGCCGTGGGGGAAGTGGCAAGCGGTGCACCCCTCGTCAAGGCCGGTGTGCAGTTTTTTGCCATCCGATTTGTCCACAACCTCGTGACACTCGGAGCAGACCTTTTCCATCTTGTCATTCAGGAATGCCGTGTTGTCCGACATGTGAGGATTGTGACACTCTGTGCAGCCTTCGCTCTCCACGGGGTCATGCACCGTGAAGTTCTGAACGGCTAGATTCTTCAATATATTGTGACATTTGCCGCAGCTTGGAGACACATCCTCTATAAACCTGCTGGCTTCGGCGTCTTCGCCGTGGCAGGCATCGCACTTGGCCTGGGAGAGCGGAAAGTGCGTCTTCGCGTTGACCAGCATGTTGTACTTGGAGACATGCGGGGGATGACAATTCAAGCAATCGATGATGTCCATCACCAGGTTGCCGTGAATCTGGTTAAGTTCCTTATCGTTATCATACTGGTGACATTCAAGGCACCTGCGCTTTGCCTCAGCCACATTGTCGTCAACGTGGGGGTTATGGCAACTTTCACAGCCATCCTCCACCGGCGGGTGCACGGTCTTGCCTTTATCGTAATCCTCGTGGCACTCGGCGCAGCCTGCGGGAAAGTCGTTTCTCAGAAGTCCGCTGCCAAGCTCTTTATGGGGGTTGTGGCACATGATGCATTCTTCAAGCTCGTCCGCATGTCCCGCTGCCAGGATGACCTGGTGGCAAGTAGCGCACAGGGTGTTTTCTGCGGCCTTGAGAAGCGGCGCTTCCTGCCCATGTGGGTTGTGGCACTCGCCACACCAGTCGCTCTGTTGCGCGCTGGGCGGATGGAACTTGGTGGGACGCGAGTCCACCCCCTGATCATGACACTCCTGGCACAGCGCCGGTCGCTCCTGATGAAGGTTTTTTTCAAAGCCGGAAAAGTGGGAATCGTGACAAGCGGAGCATCCACCCTCTTCGTAGGCGGGGTGCCCTTCTTCTCCTGCGTAGAAGTTCTCGTGACAGATGGCGCAGGGTCTTTCACCATTATTCTTGAGCAATTTGCGGTGATCGCTAATGTGCGCTTCGTGACAGTTATCACATTTTGCGCCCACAGCGCTGAAGTGGGAGTACGCCATGGGATCCGAATCGTTCTCTGGATTCATGGAAACGACCATATGGCACGCCATGCACACCTGTGGGTATCCGCCGTCATGCAGCTCCATGGTGAAAGGGCTATGGCAATCATCGCAGGCGCTTATGTCGCCTGCATGTACGCGCTTGGGGAAGAACCCGTTGGGCACTGGCTGAGCACCATCGTCATAATAGATTTCTATCATGGTCCCTGCGACCACAATCCGGTTGATCCCCGGATCAAGCTCTAGCGCCAGGGTGAAAATCCCGGTGGGCTTGGTCTTGACCACATCGGTTATCGCACCCTCGACCCTGAAGTGTTGCCAGTCAACTTCGCTGAAGGCGTCGGCGTAGCCGGATATGGCGGTATAGGGCTCCGTAGTCGCGATTCTGGGCGGTGGGAAAATTATTTCCACGGCGAGAGCCGCTGAGGCCGCAAAAAAAACGCAACAAAATACAAAAACCCGGAAAATTAAATTTTTATGAATCATTTCGGCATGCCGTTTTTTTGAAGGATTTGGTCTGCACTGCCCCGCCAGATTGGACTCAATGCATGTCACCTCAAGGTTAAAGAAGGCATATATACAGCATTACCTATGGGGAATTCAACACTAACCATGAGGAAAAAGCTGTTGAAAAACCCCGGATATCCTCCGATTGACGTTGTCAGAGGCGAAAAATAATCCTCGAAATACCTGTCAGTATGCCTGCGGTCATTTTTCTTCTCTTCCTAGTTCTCGAATGATCTTCAGGGTTTCCAATTTATCGTCGGCTTAGTTGGAGGCTTGCCCGGCATCGGCTAAAGTCTCCGGTTTAGCGTTACGCCCCCGCTTCGGGAGAGTTTTCGTCGGAGCCTCGAGGAAAGCGCCTTTATGGACGCCCAATCGTTCATGTGCCTTTCACAAGATGAACCCACCGGCTACAACAACTACCGGATTAGTTTTAATTTTTTATCCTCTTTTTGAGCAGTTACAGTTGAGGCTAATGAACTTTTACACAACCAAAAGATTGAGAAATACACTGAAAATGTGCTATTAATCTCTGGTCGGCGATATTTTATTTTTTAGCTGTTTTTTTTGGTCGAGGGATGAAGGATCAATGAAAAAGAAACTGCTGCTCGTAATGGTCGGGGTCATCACCCTGACGCTAGTGGGAGGGTCCGCGTGGTCCGCCATGCAGATCAGGAAGCGCCCAAAGCCCGCAGCTGAAGAAGGCGGGGCAAAAGCGCCACCAGGTGCTGCGACCAAGCCCAAAGCCCCGGCCAAGCCGCCCACTGAAATAAAACCCGGTAAAGCGGCTGCACCCATCAAGAAGGCAGCTCCCAGAAGGGGCTCGACCAGTTCCTCCAAGAAGAAGAGGAAACGGGTCGACACCACTTCTTTTTCCGGCTCTGTGGACTACGTGCGGGGTAGAAAGGTCCTTGTCAAACTCGACAAGGCCACCAAGCTCGACAGCCGCTTCAACGTCTACGATATCCGCCTGAGGAAAAGGGGCAGCCTCAAGGTAGTCAAGGTGTTGAGCCAGGAACTCTACCTCTGCAAGCTCTTGCGCGGTAGCGCGGATGAAGGCGATTGGCTGGCCAAGGAAACCGAAAGGGGCGCCTACACCAGGATCAAACACACCAAATCGCTAAGGGCATATAAGGAGTTCCTCACCGTCTTCCCCGCAAGCAAGTTCAAAGACCGTGTAGCGAGGATGGTCTTTCGCCAACTCCTTCGCACGAAATACCCCGCCGCTCCAGGATCAGTCATAAACGGCAAGATCGTGCTGGCCGAAAAAGTCGGGCAGGAGGTGGTGCTAAGCCGGGCGAAGATCAAACTTGACCGTTTCATCATCTCCATGACCGACGAGGCAGGCAACTTCTATATCGAGGGAATTCCCCAACTCGACCATGCCATCAAGGTCTCGCTCTCCATCTACGACGAGAAGTTCAAGATGGCCAAAAAGGTCGAAATCGCACTGCCCGCCGGCTCCACTTCCGAATTGGACCAAACCCTGACGATCAACCTTACCCCGACCTACCTTGTGGGCCGTGTGGTGGATGACAATGGCAACCCGGTTCGCGGCGCCCAGGTCTGGACCTCGCCCTACACGATGGAAAAGATCACCGACGAGAAGGGCGAATTCAAAATCTGGCGCAAGAAAAAGCTTGACGCTTCCGGCGAGCCGACAGAGGGCGACGAGCCCCTCATGGGCCGCGATTATGAGATCTACGCTTATAAAAAGGGCTATGGCGCCGAGAAGACAACCCTTTCAGCCAAGAGCTTCACTGAAAACGCAGTGGGGGACATTGCAGTATCTCGCCAGGATCCTGTTTCCGAAGGCTTGCCGGAGCTAGCGGTGAACTTTCGCGACAATCTGGACCTGATGCAGTTCGTGTTCTCAGCGGGTGCCGGTCCCAAGATCAACAGATAGAAGCGTTGCTTGAATCGAAGTTAATTAATTTTGCAGTATATTTATAGAGGGCTCCATGCGTAAAACAGCTGACAAAAAATTGATCTGGGGCTTGATCGTAGCCCTGGTTCTTGCCGTGACGCCGGTCACGATGGCCCAGACGGCCTACGCCGACCAGGATGGCCCGGTCTTGGTGGCTGCCCTGAAGATCTTCGGCAAGAAAAAAACCGCAGCCCCCGCAGCTGAAGAAGAGGCACCAGCCCCCGCAGTTGAAGAAGCTGCTCCGACACCGGTAATCGAAGAAGAGGCGCCAGCCCCAGCGGATATAGAGGAAGCTGCTGCCCCGGAAGCGACGGAAGAGGATATTGAAGAAGCGGCCATGGATGATGAAGAGTTGGCCGATGTGGACAATGACGAATACAACCTGCTCACGATCGAGTCCGCGCCCTCCGGCGTCAAGGTCTTCATTGACGGCGAAGAGCTTGGTGTCACCCCCCTTGAGGTCGAAGGTCTTTCCAGTCTGCCCCACGAAGTAATTCTCTACCACGATGAGCTGGGCGCCATAAGCCGCAAGGTGGATTCCGGGGCCGGCGACGTGTTTGTAGACTTCGCGGCTGAGGGCAAGACCGGAGCAGGCGCAGGCTTCGTACTGCTGGAAACCGATCCCCCCAATGTGCGCATCGATATCGACGGCAAAAACGTCGGTCTCTCACCAATGAGAGTGCCCCTGCCCGCGGGTCGCCATACAGTCGTGCTGTCACGCACCGGTTATCAGGAACTCGAATTTGAAGTGGTTATCGAGGCCGACGCTGCGATCGACCTGAAAAAGGAGTTGGCTGAAAAGCCCGGCTCCCTTCTCATCATAACCAGCCCCTCCGGCGCTGAAATATTTCTTGATGGTCAGTCGCTGGGCGTGACCGACACCCCTATCAGGGTCACCGGCGTCGCCCCCGGCTTGCACACCATCATCGCCAAGCTGGATGGCTACGACACGTGGGAACGCACCAACGTGTTGGTGCAACGTGAAAAGATCGAAACAGTGCTGGCCTCGCTAAAGCTTACGCACAGTGAGACCAACGTCCGCATCTACTCCCAGCCCGAAGGCGCCCGCGTGTGGCTCGACGGCAAGGAGATGGGTGTGGCCGGTCCCGACGGTGTGGGCTTCACCTCCACCAAGGGTCTCCACATCCTGCGCATGGAGCTGAACCCGGCGCTCAGCCCCGGCTACCGCCCCCTGCAGGTGTCGATGAATTTCGACAAGAGCAACATGAACTTTAAGGAAACGCCGATAAAGTTGCCCGTCATCGACGAATCTTTCATCAACGCCCAGAGGCTGTTTGAAAGAGGAGAAAATGAGCAGGCGATGTCGTACCTGGACCGCGTGAGCAGCACCCAGTCAAGCTATTCCAACTCCAGGATGATGATGGTCGAGATTCTCCAGTCGCTAAGCCGCTACAGCGAGATTCCAGCCGAGTTCGAAAAGCTTTTTGACAAACCCATGTACAGGAAGAATCCGGTGCTCAACCTGGGCATGGGGTTTTGGTGCATCAAGGCATCACAGAAGGCTAACGAAGCCGAGGCCCGTGATTTCCTTGCAAAGGGAATTGACGCCCTGGATCGCGCCAGTGAGACCATCGACTATTTTCCGGCGAACGAGCGCCGCTTGCTGGCGCTCAAGGCCCACTACTACACGGCCATTGCCGCAGAGACGCTTTTCAACCTGACCGGTGAGAAAAAGCACGTCAAAAAAGGCGTGCAGGCCTGGGAACTGTTCTTTAGTCGTCTGGACGACGGTGCAGAAACCCTAGGAGATGAGTGGATTGACAAAGCCAGGAACCACCAGAAAAACCTTCAGTACCTGGAGAAAAAGCTGGGCGGTTAGCCTACTGGCGTCAACCCTGGTTCTGGGACTCTTTGGCTGCACCAAGAGCCATGAGCAACCTGCAGAGCCGGTTAATGATGCCGAAGTCTCAAGGCTAACGAACAGCTGGCTGGGCCGGTACGCCGCCCGCGATGAAAAGATCGCGGGGATGCTCACCGACCACGAGGGCTGGATTAGCTTCAGAGAGATGGATCTTTTTGGGGCTATACGCTTTTTCTCAATGGAGGCCAACGAAGAAGGTCGGCTGGGCGCAGCGCGTTCATATCTGGAGATGTCCAGAATGTTTGACGCGCTCGATAGGTATTTCATGGAGATTGAGGCGGTTTACCTCTCCTCCCTGGGGACCGGGGTCAGCGCCGATAAAAGGGGTAGACTGGGTTTCACGCAGCTGCGGCGCGGTAACGCCAATCGAGCCCGTGACATATTTTTTTCCAACATCCCCAAGGGCCACGACTTCGTTTGGAAGCTTGGTCGCGCAGGGGTTCTCTACGCCGAAGGCAACGGGGTAGAAGCGGAAAAAATAATTGGAGAAATCAAAAACCCTGCCGTCCCGGAGCACAGGGAACTGCTAAGGGTAGCGACGTTTATTTGGGGCGCCCCGGTGGACCCCGGTGACACCAGCTATTACGGTGACGCCCTCGATGCTTTGACAAGCGGTGATTTTTTCGGTGGGGTGGTTTCGCTGCAAATGCTCGAAATGCCGGAAGCAGGTACACAGGCTTCAGCCGACCTTTATATCTACTCCCTTTTTCGCATTGTATTCGCGAAAATGGCGCTGGACTCGACTGAGACTATCGAAGCGGCTGAAGGCAACTTCATAATGGGTAAGGCGCTTGGGCTGCTCGGTGAATACGCCAAGAGCACCGAGGCTTTTGGAAGAGTCGTAAACAGCGCCGAAGAAGACACCATGGGCAACGACGCCGTCTGGCTCTTCGGCCCCGTGCTTGACCATCGGGAGACAGGCGAACTGGCGACCATATACAGGGGGTTGGCCTTTTTGCTCGACGGGAAGCCCGACGAAGCCGCCGCCCTGTGGAAAAAAGTTCTGGACGACAAGCCCGGCATGCTGGGGCTGGCGACCTTGGCGGCGATTCAGGCGGGCAGCAATCTCGGCGGGCCGCTTGGCGACCCCGAGCAAGTGGTACAGTCGGCGATCGAATCCACCAGGGTGTTGCGCCTCAAGGTTCTGGGTGAAGACCAGGGGAAGACAATGGCGGCGCTTTTGCTGGCACGCGAGGCTGAGATAGGCCGCCAGGCCGCACTAGTGGCGAGGAGTAGAGGCAAGACCGGCCTAGCGCTGGACCTTCTGGACAAGAGCCACCAGAAGAAGCAGGGCAACAGACCAAGCTTTATAAATACTCCCTCGTTCATGGTCGAGCTGTCGAGGGCTTACAAGGAATCGGGGCAGTACGCCCCAGCGGTTGACATACTTTTTGTGCTGAGCAACCAGTACCCTTCGACGCGGTTGGCCTACGAAAGCCTCAAAAGGCTCTATGCTTCGAAGACCGGCGGAGAAGCGCCGCCAAGATAACCGTTTAGCGCAATATTTTCGTACAACTGTGCGAAAAAAGAATTTTTTATGCTGTAGCTTGAGTTGGTATTATGCATGATGTGTCATAGTTTGAGTTAGCCCGTGGGGGCCAAAGACGCATTCATTTTCCGGAGGAAAGTTTCATGAAACGTGTTCTTGCTCTGGTGATTTTGATGGTTGGCACCGCCACTTCCGGCATGGCAGGCCTTCGTTACGCCGAAGCCACCGCCCCAACCAGTCTGAATCCGATGCTTGTGGCAGACATGCCGAGCCTTCGTTCTACGGAGCTGATGTATGAAGGTCTTGTAAGCCCGCCGATCGCGGGCGAAGTCGAGCCGGCGCTGGCAAAATCGTGGTCGATCTCCCCCGATGAGAGTTCAGTGACTTTCAATCTTCGCAGCGATGTGAAGTGGCACGACGGGACACCCTTCACAGCCCAGGACGTCATCTTCACCATCGAAGCGGGCAAAGACCCGCGTACCGCCACCGCACTGGGCGCGCAGTTCGAGGCTTTCGAGCTGGTCGAGGCCCCCGACGACCATACTGTGGTGGTCAACTTTCGGCGCAACGTCCTCAATCCGCTGCTCTATTTCGATTTCAAGATTCTTCCCGCCCACGGCTTTCCGGAAGGCTACGTGGCGGCTGAGGCTGCCATAGAGTCCCCCATCGGCACAGGCCCCTTCAAGTACAAGGAGTGGACCCACGCCGGCGAGATAAAGTTTACCCGCAACGCAAACTACGACCGTGGCAACACAGGCGGCATCAAGGAGGTGGAAGTTTCTCCGGTGCCCGATGACAACATAAGAAACGAGCTTCTGCGCTACGGCGCGGTGGACCTGCTGCCCCAGGTGCGCCCCAAGGACATTCCCGCGTTTGAAGAGCTCACCAGCGTGCGCCTCTACCCCTATTCAACACTCTCCTACAGCTACCTCGGGTTGAATTTCAGGGACAACCCGCTGCTGCGTATGCGCGTTTTTCGCCAGGCGCTCATCTCCGGCATCGACCGCGAAGAGATGCTCAAGGCCCACTACGGCAACCGGGGAACGATCATATCCGGCCCCTTTCCGCCTGCTTCCTGGGCCTATAATTTTGATGTGAAGCCCTGGCCCCACGACAGGCGCCGCGCCGAGGCGCTTCTTGATGAGGCAGGCGTGAGCGACACCGATGGCGATGGCATCCGTGAATTTGAGGGCAGCCCGGTCTCGCTCCGGATCGTCTCACTGGCCCAGAGCGAAGTGCAAAAGGCCGTGGTGCTGGACCTGCAACAGCAGCTAAAGAACCTCGGTATCGGCGCCGATGTGCGCTTCATGGAGCCCATGGCCTGGAAGAAAGCCGTATTTGAAGACCACGACTTCGACATGGTGCTGGCCGAGTGGACCTTCGATAACAGCGTCAACATCTACACGCTCTTCCACTCGACCCAGTCAGGCCCCAACCAGAACAACTTTGGCGGCTATGCCAACGCCGACACCGACAGGCTCCTCGACGACAGTCGGGACGCCGCCAATTCCGAAATGTTGCGCGCTCTCTACGGCGAGCTGCACAAACAGCTGCACAATGAGCTTCCCTACCTTTTCCTCTGGAGCTTGAACAGGTACGCAGCGATAAGCAGCCGCATCGAGAATGTCCGACTCCACCCTTTCTATTTCTTCTCATACATTGCCGATTGGACCGAGAAGTGATTCGGGTCGCTTGATTCTTGGGCTGCTGTCTTTGGCGGCCCGGGAACTCATTGCGACCATTTTGGTTCTTATCGGCGCCAGTCTGCTTCTTTTTCTGGTCCTCAAGGCCGCGCCGAGCGAGGACCACCTGCAACTGCGACTGGGTCAAAGCACATCAGTTACCGCAGAACAGGCCGGGGAGACCTTTGCGTCCGAAACCCTGGCGGGCCAGTACGTTACCTGGCTCGAAGGCGTGGTCACCGGAGACTTTGGCACCAGCAAGGCGCTACAAAGGGGCAGGCCGGTCGCCGACCTTTTAAAACCTGCGTTCTTCGCCTCCTTCAAACTATTGGCAGCAGGCCTTTTCCTCTCCGCACTCTTGGGCTTGCTAGCTGCGACGCTTAGCATCTTTCGTTCGCGAAACCCCCTATGGCGCATTACCCTAGGCTTGACAAGCCTGACCTCCGCGATACCGGTATTCCTCTACGTCTACGCCCTCGTGGCCGGCGGCAACCGCCTCATAGCCTGGGGCGCGGCGCAGCAGCACTGGCAGATCCCCGGCTGGTTCCCCCTGCCCATGTCGCCGGACTTTGTCCCCTGGTTCTTTGCAGTGTTGATCCTGGCCGTTGGCGATGGCAGCTTGATGGACATGACGCAGCGGTTTGGAAGTGAGCTTCGCCACTCGGCGGGGGATGAGCACATGGTCGGCGTGCGTATGATGAACATCAGCGTCCCTGTGGTCATCGCGAGGGGGTTTTTGCCCGGCGCGCTCTCCCATATCTCCAGACGCATCTCTTTCGTTCTCGGCTCGCTCGTCGTGCTTGAGGCGGCGCTTGGTTGGCCGGGGCTGGGCTACCTCGCCTGGCGCGCGGCCGCGGAACGTGACATGCCGGTGCTTTTGGGCGCTGCGCTGCTGATGGCCGTGGCGCTAAGGCTTGTCCTGATGGTCTTCGATCTTGTCGGCACAGCCGCGGACCCACGACGGAGGGTGACAAAATGATCGGCTCTCTAAGATGGAGCCGCTTTCCCAGCGTGACCAAAAGTTCGCGTTACCTGGGGATGGCCATCGGCATCATCTGCCTCGTTCCGGCGACGTTGGGCGTGGTCGCAGCCGCGTTTGGTTGGCTGCCCCACGATCCCCTGCAATTCATCGGCGAGTCCAATGGCGGCCCTTCGCTCCAGCACTTTTTGGGCTGCGATTCGCTTGGCCGCGATCTGCTCAGCCGCCTATGGGCCGCTGCGGCATATTTCACGCCGCCCGGCGCGCTTGCCATGGTGGTGGCCCTCTCGCTTGGGGTGGTGCTCGGCGTTGCCGAGTCTCTTGGCGGGCGCTTTTGGGGAGCGATAAGCTCCTGGTGCCTCCAGGTGATGGATTCGCTTCCCAAGTTCGTCTTGGTTTTGCTGGTCGCCGCAATTGCCAGAAGCAACCTCATCTGGATAATGGCCGCCGTGGGGGCGACCTTTGCTCCCCAGATAGCCGCTGCGATCCGCTCCAGCGTGGAGAGGCTGCGCGCCGCCGCATTCATTGAAGCGGAAAAGTCCCTTGGCGTCTCCATGACAAGGATCGTCTTTTTCCACATACTTTGGGGCCACGCCCGCCATGTGATCCTCGCCCAACTGATGAGCCTGATGGCCTACGCGCTGCTGGTGGAGACAAGTCTCTCCTACCTCGGCGGAGAGCTTGGCGTCCAGGAGCCAACACCCAGCTGGGGCAACATGATCGCGCTGGCGCGTGATGGGGTCTTCACGGGCAACCTGTTGCCTGCGATCATCCCCGCGATAATGATCTCCATCACGATCCTCGGCTTTTCCCTGGTGGGACAAGGATTGCTGCAACTTTGGGAGGAGCGCGCATGAGCGATATGGCTCTCAAGGTCGAAGGCCTGACCATCTATCTCGAAGGCAGAACGGGGATGCGCCGGGTCGTCAACAAGGTGCAGATGACCGTACCCATGGGACACATCTACGCGCTCCTGGGTGAATCCGGCTCGGGCAAGACCTGCATCGTACAGACGATTCTTGGCCTCCATCCCGGTGTGCCCGGCGTCGTCTCGGGCACCGCCGAGGTCCTTGGCCTCAACGTCTTGGAAAAACTTCCCAAATACGTTGAACTGGATGAAAGCAGTACTCCGACCGCGATAAGAAAGGATATGCACGGCTGGAACAGGACGATTCGCGATGTCTGGGCGCCCATGATGGGCAGCAAGGTCACCCTGATCCCCCAGGACGCCACCACGGCGCTAAGCCCCTTTCACACCGTAGGTTGCCTGTTGCAAAAAGCGATCTCCAACTCCGGCAAGCAGCTTGGGCGCGAGGAGCTTAGAAAAGAAGCCTTGAACTGGCTGCGCCGCATGGAAATGTATGACGTGGAGAGTGTTTCGAACCGCTACGTCCACGAGCTTTCGGGCGGCATGGCCCAGAGGGTCGCAATCGCTCTGGCCCTGGCCTCGGAGCCCCGCATCGTCATAGCCGACGAGCCCACCACCGGGCTTGACGCCACGCTGCGCATACAGCTGATCGCCCTGATGGCCTCGATGGTAAAAAATCGCAAGGCCACGCTTTTCCTGGTCACCCACGACATGGACGCGGCGAGGATTCTCGCCAACGAAGTGGCTGTGCTCTACGCAGGCTCCGTGGTCGAGTCGGGTCCCGTAGAGAAGATCCTCGACCCCACCTACAAGCCCAAGCATCCCTACACCTGGTTCCTCCTGGAGTCGGAACGCCGCTTGCTCCAGGGCGCCGAGATGTTCAAGGGGTCACGGAGTATCTCGCCCCCCGATGAGGGCTGTCCCTACATAATACATTGCCCCAGGGCGATAGAGCGTTGCGGCGCGGAGCGCCCGACACTTACCCCCGAGGGTGACGAGCACCAGATAGCATGCTGGGTGGAAGGCGACTACCGATGAAGGGCACGGTACAGGTAGAGCACCTATACAAGGAATTTGGCGGCTCCGGGCTGTTTGGCAAGTGGGGCGATAAGACGCCGGCGCTCGAAGACATAAATTTCACCCTCGAAAAGGGTGAACTGGCTGCGCTGGTTGGCGAATCCGGCTCGGGTAAGACCACTCTTGGCCGCTGTCTGCTGGGCTTGATCAAGTTTGAAAGCCGCAAGGTCAAAGTCAACGGCTACGATATCGCTTCCCTTGGCGGCGCCGACGAAAAAGCTTTCAGGATGTCGGCGCAGATGGTCTTCCAAAACCCCTTTTCAAGTCTCAACCCGGCGTTTAAGGCGCGCGACGCGCTGGTGGAGGCGATCCGTGTCCACGACCCCTCCATCTCCAGGGAAAAAGCCAACGATGAGGTGGAAAAACTGGCCGCCCTGGTGCAGCTTCCCATTGATCGCTTGAATGAGTATCCGCCAAGTCTGTCGGGGGGCGAAAAACGCCGCGTGGTTTTTGCCCGCGCCCTGGCCACAAACCCCGACTTTGTCGTCACCGACGAGCCGGTGAGCGGGCTGGACCAGCCCATCCAGGCGCAGCTGCTGGACCTGATGCGTAAAATCCAGCGCCGTCAAAATTCAACGATGCTCTTCATCTCACACGACCTTCGCCTTGTGCGTTTCGTAGCCACAAGGGTACTCGTCATGCACCGCGGCAGGATCGTTGAAGACGCCCCCGCCGAGATATTCTTTCACCAGCAGGGCCCCTCGCATCCCTACTCACGCGAGCTGCTGGAGAGTGCGTTTCACCCCGACCAGCTCTTTGGCCCACAGGTGCAACAGAGCCACCCGGAGAGGGGCAGCGGCGGCTGTTCATTTAGAAACCGCTGTAAGTTCACTTCGACCGAAATGGATCAACCCTGTGCTACAATGACTCCGCCGCTACTGGAAATTAAGTCGAATCACAGGGTTGCATGCCATTGGTGCAGAAATCAGGAAGCCGATCGATGATCAAAAAAATTCTCTTTTCGATTCTTGTTGTCTGTGTAGCGTCGCTTGCCTTCGCGGCGGACTATGAGAATCTGCTTGAAAAAGGCGAGTTTTTTCTACAAAAAGGACCGGCCTACGCCCCGGACGCCCTGCGAGAGTTGGAAAGCGCAACACGTTCGAGCCCGCAGCGCGCGGCGTCCGACCCCAGACTCATCAACTCCCTTTCCAAGGCATACGTCAAGGTACAGCGCTTTAGCGAAGCCTACTACTGGCTCGCCAAGCTCGACGCCTCGGGCAACTCCAACGCGGAAGCCGACGGGCTGAAGGATTATCTGCTCAATGAGGCCGGGGTCGGCAGGTTCCGCCTCTCCTCGGCCTTCAGGGTAGAGGCGCTCACCGCCTCCTTCGTGCCCACCGAAAGCACACGGCTCGACGTGAACAGTCGCAAAATACTGGAAAAACTGAACCGCTGGCTGGAAAAGCCCTTCGCAATCACCCCAGCCGGGCTGACGCTGCTCGTCCCCGAGGGCGAATTCATCTTCAACACCAGCGCCCCCCTGGGCAGCGATGAGAAGACCAGCAAGAAGATTGAAGTCTGGGCTGGTGATGAGCTGGAGCAGCATATCGTCGCGCGCTATCCCGGTGGCGACGAGTTCCTGATTATGCCCGGCAACAGGACGATTGAGCTTTCCTGGCCTGACACCGCCAATGCCAGCTACAAGCTCCTGCGCACGATCACGGATGGCAAAGCGGTCAGCGTCTATGAAGGCACCGAGGCCGCTTTTACCGACACCGCACTGCCGGTGGGTACGCCGATAGCCTATAAGCTGTCCACCTTCGGCGACACCGGGGAGCTTTGGGCGATCAGCGAAATAGAGGCGATGGCCCGCCCACCCGTGCAGGATATCTGGATAGAGGCGACATTAACCGATGGGCTGGAAGTGATAATCAGCTGGTCCACCGACGAGGGCACCCTTGACCAGTTGATCCTCTCCCGGAAATCGGAAGAGGAGGATACGGTTCTTTTCGATCTCTCCGGACAAGATGTGGTGCGGCACGGGGAGATAACCGATGGGCCGATCAATATCCCACCCCTTGGCAGGGCCTACAGCTACAAGATCGAGGCGTGGGTCAACGGCGAACCGGGACCGGCAACAGCCCAGACCATCGTCAATATTCCTCCCGAGATTTCCCGCATCGAATCCGACGCGGTGAGCCACTCGATCTCGGGTGACCAGGTGGTCGTGGAGTGGCAGACTCAGCCCCGCGACGGATTGGCTGAGGGCTATGAAATCTACCTGAAGCGCGACCCTAAAATTCCGGGCGAACTGGTCGGCCGCGTCGATGCGGCGACTGCCCGTGAATACAGTTACGTACTCAAAAAGGAACTTGATCCCGATGACGAGCCAATGAATTGGGAATACATTGTATATCCATACATAGGTGATAGGTATTTAATACCAAATGAATACGAACTGTTGGATAGAACATTGGATGAGGATGACACCTATCGGCAAGCGGCAAAAAAACCAGGTGCTAAAATACCCGACCTCTTTATCAACTGGAAGCCATTTATTGATCCGGCGCTAAATGCTCCGGGCAACGTCAGCAGATATAAGGTACATGTTAACAATAGGGTCTTCATGGCAAGTGGGTTGAGTCAAAAAGAGCTCTATAATATACAGAGCGAATTAAAGAGTGGTGGGGCCAAGATTATAGTAGAAGCAGTATTAAAGGATGGAACACTACATAAAATACTGACAATAGATATCGCTTACGAGCGCTATAGGATGGGTTCCGACAGCGATGACAACCCTCTTAGGTAATTTTATGTTTTCTTTGGAGGAAACAGGTGAGTAAATTTGTAATTGTCCTAGCAGCCATGCTTAGTGTCAGCGGAGCATGGGCAGGCTACAGCGTGGAGCGAACTGAGGTTCTTTCAGTGGGCAAACTTGAGGGGCAAGGGCAGATTTCCAACCCCGCTCGCTCGCCCGATGGCAAGGAGATCTACTTCGAGTTGCTCACTGCGGACGGCGAGTCCACGGAGGTCTACACAGCCCTTTTTGAAAATCCTTCGGTCTTTCCCCCCGCGCTCACCGAAGCGAAGCCGGTGGTTCCCGCCAACATCAAGGATGTCTTCTCCCTTGGCTCAGCGGAAGAGAGGTCCATCACCGAGGGCCCCAGCTGGGGATCTTCGACCAAGCGAGGCAACCGGATAGTCGTGGCGGCGACAAGGCGTGAGGCGGGACGCGGCGGCCAGCAGGTGAACTTCGACCTCTACTTTTCAGCGCGTGGAAAACGCCGCTACCTGACCGAGCACCCAGACAACGATTCCGCCCCCGCTTTTAGCCCCGATGGCGAATTCATCTCCTTTGCCTCGGGAAGAAGCGGCGAGGGAGATATCTACATCTACTCCTTCTTTGCCCAGGAATCACCCCTCCAACGCATAACGTTCGAGGAATCCGGCTCGGAACTTTACCCGACCTGGAACAGGGACTCCAAACAGCTGGCGTTCATCGGCCACCTTGGCGGAGCCGACCACCTGCTTGTTATAGACGATGTTAAATCCATTCTCGCCAAAACGGATATCAACGAGCGCAAAGCCGCCGTTCGTTCGACCACGCGCGACCTCACCGCTGGCTGGCCCCACAGCGCCCTGACCCCCAGTTTCTCGCCCGACGGCAAGTGGATCGCATTTTTCATGCACCCCAAAGGGCTCTTGCGCACCGACCTATATGTGGTAAAAACTGAGGGCGGCGAGCCCATCCTGCTCAAGGAAAACGTCCTGTCCTTTTCCCGCACCGGCCCGTGCTGGTCGCCCAGGGGCGAAGGCGTCTTCGTCGTGGAAGAGAGCGCGAAGCTCATGAATCCCATCGTCTTCGTTGGGCTGGACCCGACGAGCACCCACATCAGACTGGACACCCACACTCAGCTCAACACCGACATAACCGCATGGTCCACCGAATCGGCGACCTACCTGATGTACGCAGCCCAGGGCGGGGGTGAAGATGATAAGGAAAAACGCTGGCGTAAAATCTTTATTTCAAGGTTGAATTCAATGTAAGCCTTGAATTTTAACTGCATAAAAAAAAGGACCACCGACAGGCGTCGGTGGTCCTTTTTCATTTTGTCGGCTTGTGCTCAGTCTGGCTTAGCCACCCAGCTGCTGTTTGAGTTTGGTGGCAGCCTCTATCAGTTGATCGAGCGTCCTGGTGGTCTCTGCCATGTTGACGCCGGGAGAGGTATGCGCCGTGGAGCAAGCCATGACCTCTTTGAGGTTTTCCTGCAGCTCGGCGCATGCGCCGTCGATAGCTTCGGCAAAGGGTGCGCCCTGGGCAGACGCGCCGTGGAGCCTTCCGCGAATCTGCTCAAGCTTATCCCACATTTTCTGGAGCCCCTCGCCCAGCAACGTATCGTCGGTGGTCGGGGCAGCGGAGGTGGGTGGGGCGACGGCGACCTCCTCTTTGAGCTTACCGTCGCGCTTGGACAATGCAGAGGCACGCAGCCTGTTGGCGTCCAGCTTCATGTCTTCGTAGAGTTTAAGCAAATCGTTGACCAGAGCGGAGGGACTCGGTCCACCCGGCTCCTGGCCTATGAGGAAGATATCGAAGCCCTTGAGCATCTCTTGGAGGAACCTGATCGCAAGCGGCGTCGCGTAGGCCTTGGAGGCGCGCAGGTACTTGCAGGTGATGGAGCCGAGCTTTTGCACGGTCTGGAGCTGCATGTTTGAAGTCTGGGAATCCCGCAGCTCTGTCAGGCAGTTCTCCACGCCCGCAATGTTGTCGTTGTCTATCTCCCAATCAAGCGAGAGCATCGCCTCGTAGAGCGGTCTGAGTTCAACGGAGCGTGGCGCATCTTCGTCCCCATCTTCCTCGTAATGCTCGGGCTCTTCTTCATCCAACTCGATGATCTCAGCCTCTGGGTCCTGAGCCACCTCTTCAACTTCCAGAGCTTCGTCAGGCTCTGCTTCCGCGACTTCTTCTACTTCTTCTGCTTTCTCTACTTCTTCTACTTTCTCTACTTCTTCTACTTCCTCGCCATCGCCATCAGACTTGCCCCAGGAGAGCTCCACATCCAGCTCGTCGGAGACTTCCTCTTCTACAACCTCTTCCGCTTCCACAACCGCTTCCTGTTCAGCTCCAGCTTCGGGCTGCTCCGGTGTGTTTTCCGCAGAGGCCTTGGAGGCTGATCGGGGAACAAACAGCTCATCTATTGCGCTGTCAATAAACTGTTCCAGCTCGTCAGCGCCAACCTTGTCCAAATCGCCGGGCTTACTCATCGGGGACTCCTTGATGCGAGACTTGGCATAAGTTTCCTGGTAACGGTTTTAACCGTGCTCTTGCTTATTTCCCTGAGTGCCTCAAACACACCCTCTCCTGTCACCGCGCTGCCCACAAACCATGGCAAGGAAAGGTCAGGGTTCATATCCTGATTCATTTCCTCGGGTGTCAGCAGGGGTATTCCAGCTTCGGCCAGGTCGCATTTGTTGTACTGCAACACCAGGGGAAGCTCCTTGATGTCGAGCCCCATCTCTTGGATGTTTGCGCTCAGATTTTCAAGGCTCTCGATATTTTTTTCCCTCTGGGTGCGCTGCGAATCGGCGACGAAAGCCACACCGTCCACACCTTTTAGCACAAGCTTTCTTGTGGCGTTGTACATAACCTGCCCGGGCACGGTGAAGAGCTGTATACGGATATCGAAGCCAAAGATCTTGCCCAGGCTCAGTGGAAGAAAATCAAAGAACAGGGTGCGATCCTGCTTCGTATCGATCGAAACCATCTGGCCGCGCACCGAGTCGGTCATCGCCTCATGAATATGGATCAGGTTGGTTGTCTTGCCGCCGCGCCCTGGCCCATAGTAGACGATCTTGACGTGAACCTCCTTCTTGGAGAGATCTAGAAAAGACACCGCCTAACCCTCCCCGTCCAGAAGAGGCTGCAGTTCACGTTTGACTTTTGCCGTCTTAAGCCGCATCAAACCAAGGGATACTTCCTTGGTGAACATAGTGATAAGAAAGAAATCCTCGCCTATTTTTGTATAGTGGATGCTCTCGTTCTTTCCCTTGTGGAAGAGCAGGGAAAAATTATCTTCCCCCACGAGCTTGGCGATCTCTTCGGTCACCCCATAGTTTGCTGCGGAAAGAGCGGCAAGAGCCACCACATCCATACCGGCCGGGTCCCCCCGATTGGCGATAAGGTAACCCGAACTATCTACCAATAATGCACAACTGGCGCCCGAACCCAAAAGGTCGTCGTCAAGCACGCCCGTAATGCGTCCTATGGCTTCTTCAGTCAGAACAAAATTCATTTTTGCCGCTCCCTGATAGGTTTTATTGGCGCCCGACTTGCTCGCCAATGCACTGCCAAATCTCCACGAGGAAAATTCGGTCACCCTGTACAGACAAAATTTAAGGCCTCAAAGGCAAAAAGTGGTCAAACCACCAATTGTCGATCTTGTACTAACTGGGCGTCGGTGTCAACAAATCGTGCCGTAACGAGGGGATTATATAGTAAAAAATGGCTTTTTGGCTTTTGCTTTCACTGCTCGTCCACCCCATTTTTACCGGTCTGGGTCTCACCGCCATTTTCATGGGGAGTGATTTTGACAAGCCGCACCCGGTGGCGTCCCATACGCTCGATGGTCACTCTCACCCCGCCATGCATAAAACTCTCACCCTCTTCGGGTATGTGACCCAGCCTCGTCATGGCGAAACCGCCAAGGGTCGTGTCCACATCAAGGGGAATTTTTAGTTTCAGCTTCTCATTGACATCCCTGATGGAGGCATGGCCTTGGACCAGCGCCTCGCCGCCGGGCAAAAAGCGGATTTCGACCCCCTCCAGGTCGTGTTCATCAAGGATATCACCGACAATTTCTTCCAAAACATCTTCGAGGGTGACGATGCCCTCAAAGCCGCCATACTCATCGACGACCATCGCCATGTGGGTTTTGCGTGTTTGGAACTGCGCCAGTAGCATCTCGAGATTCATGGTTTCCGGCACAAAAAAAGTGTCGCGCCGCGCAACGCTCAGCTCATCACCAGCGCCGCTTGCCACAAGGCTCAGCACATCTCTCGCGTGAACGATACCGACTATATTGTCCAGCTTTTCCCGGTACACGGGCAGCCGCGTATAGCCTGTTTCAACGAAGCTCCTGGTGGCGGTGAGCAGGTCGGTGGACAGATCGAGGGCGCTAACGCTGGGGCGGGGTATCATCACCTCCCTGACCGATTTTCGGCCGATCTGGAAGACGCCGTGGAGCATCTGGCGCTTGTTCTCGTCCACATCTGCGACCGTGCGCGAGTCGGCAAAAAGGCTGCGTATCTCCTCTTCGCTGAGTCTGGGGCTTATATCGGCTTTTGACGATAATCCGAAGAGCTTCAAGAGCAGGCTGGACGCCCCGGTTGTGAGCAGCACGAGCGGCGAGAACAGGCGGCAAAGCACCGCAAAGATCGGCGCTACGGCCAGCCCCACCTTCTCGGAGTGGCGACTGGCGAAGGTCTTGGGGGCGATCTCGCTGACGATGAGAAGGAGGATCGTCATCAGCACTGTGGCTACTATGATACCACTTTCGCCCCACAGAGATATCGCAACCGCCGTGGCGATCGCCGAAGCGGCCACATTGGCGATATTGTTACCAACCAGAATCGTGCCTATCAGGCGTTCTTTTCGGGAGAGGATTTTTTCAAGGACTCTGGCGCGCCGGTTGCCCTTGCGCGCAAGGTAGCGCAACCTGAGCCAGTCGAAGCCGAGCAGCGCAGTCTCCGAGCCGGAAAAAAATGCGGATATCACCAGAAGCAGGAGAAGCAGCGGCATCAGGACGCCGGTATCCACAAGCAGGGGAGAAGATGTATCCATTACCCCTCCCGGCTAATGTGCAAGTCGGTAGGCGTTTGCCCACTTGACTGTGCTTTTGTGCGGGCGCCTATTTCTTGTCTTTCTCATTCGTAACCTTGGTGGCCGAAGCAACTTCGATCTTGTGCTTGGCGACATTGGCCGGAGGGTTCGCGAAAACCAGCATGAACGCCTCTTTGTCGCCGGGGTTGAGCACCGTCAGCTTGCCCTTGGCCAACTTGGCCCTGATCTGCTTGTCATCCATCGCCGTCAGCTCCGGCTCGGTCAGTACGCTCGCCAGGAAGGAGGCGGATTCACCGAGCTTGTCCCCTGCCTTGTCGAAGATCGTTCCCTTTACCTCTACCGCGCTCATGGCCTCGGGTGATTTATTCATGATCCACCCGCTAATGACGTATAGATCCCTTTTGCCATCGCGCTTGAAGTACGCGCCCTCGATCGGCTCCACGGGCTTTAGGCTCTTGTGGCCGGTTTTGACACCCAGCAGCTTGTTGATCGCCGGAATCTCCAGCAGCTTGTTGATCCCAGGAACCTTCATCAGAGAAAAAGCGGCGTCGGGATTGACAAGGAGATTGTAGCCGCCGAACGCGAGGGTACCCATGAGGAGCGCTACGACCAGCGCCTTGAAAACCGGCTTGGGCTCTTTTTTATCAACGCCGGGGTATTCCAACGGCGGCTCGCCGCCCCTGGAGCCACGTCTCAGGTCGAGCCGCGGTGCATCCGGGTCCTCTTCGCCATGCTCCTCCTGCTCGTCATCGTCACTTGTAATTGAAAATTTGGAGTCTTCATCTTCCTCGTCAGCGCCAAAACTACCTATACTTTCGGGCTGGAAATCGTCGGTGATCCTATCAAAGAGGCTGTCCTCGTCTTCCCTCTCGTCCGCCGCCCCTTTTTTCTTCTCATCTGCAAAGAAGCCACCGTCCTCATCAGCAGAAAACGGCTCGGTTTGGCGAAAGGGGTCCTCTGTTTCGTCGTCGCCACCATAAGCATCGGTATCGTCGCCGGTATCACTGTCAAATCCGGACGCTCCTTCTTTCTCGTCAAGGGTCGAAGCGGCAAAATCACCCAGATTGAAGTCACGTGTTCCGCTCAACTCGTCGTCATCGCCAACCTCCGACTTTCCTTCATCCTCTTCCCCACCACCAAAGGTTGAGGCGGCGAAAGCGGCCAGGTCAAAATCAAGAGATTCGTCTTCCTCCTCCTGCTCCTCTCCGGACTCTTCCCCACCATCATCTTCGCCGACCATACTAAAGTCTATGGGATCCCCAAGGTCATCGTCGCCACCCTCTGTTTCGTCTTCTTCACGGATATCGTCGGAAGCTTCCTCTTGGGTAAAGGATAAATCCATATCACCTTCGCCTTGAGCCTCTTTGGCGGCCACGTCGTCTCTCTTTTGGGAGTCCTCATCACCGAAACCGGCGAAGACGTTACCGAAATCAACGTCATCCTCCTGCTCATCCTCTTCGGGCTCGCCGAAACCACCCAGGTCAAGATCGCCGCCGGACTCTTCCCCTTCGACTTTCTCTTCCTGCTCATCCTCTTCGGACTCGCCGAAACCACCCAGGTCAAGATCGCCACCAGTTTCTTCCTCTTCGGTTTTGTCCTCCTGCTCCCCGGTCTGCTCTTCCCCAGGTGTGGGCGCAGCGGCGAAATGCGCCAGGGGCTGCACCGCTTCTTCGACTTCCGGTCGGGGCGCTTTTTTGCGCACGCCAAAGACGTGGCCGCACTTTTTGCACCGCACTTTGATGGGGCCTGATTCAAGCTTTTCTGCTGGAATGCTGTAATGGGTTTCACAACGGCTGCAGGATACTCGCATCGAATTACCCCTGTTTTTAAATTAACGGCTTAAAAAAATTAGTTGTTTAAGTGGTAAACTCGATTAATACTAGCGAATGAGCCAAGTTAGCGCAAGTAACACTGGTTTTGATTAAACTATTCAAGGCGGCTACGAATGATTGAATCGAAAATCGGCTCCGAAACAATGAGTCCCTCTGAAATCAGGCTGCGTCGTGAGCACGACGCCCTGGTTCAAATAGGTAAAGCGCTCACCTCCACCCTGGACCTGCCCGAAGTTCTGGAAATAATCATGGCGCAGGTCAGCCGGGTGCTTGAGCCCAAGACCTGGTCGCTGCTGATGGTTGATGAGCAGACCGGGGAGCTTTATTTCGAGATCGCCGTCTCTCCGGCTGCCGAAAAGATAAAGGACCAGCGCCTCAAGGTCGGGGAGGGTATCGCCGGCTGGGTTGCACAGTTCGGAAAACCGCTGCTCATAGGCGACGTGACCAAGGACGAGCGGTTCGACCCACAGATCGACGCCGCCTCGGGCTTCAAGACCCGGTCAATCATCTGTGTGCCGATGCTGTGCAAGAACAGAATCACCGGCGTCATCGAGCTGATAAACAGCTTTGATGACAACACCTTCACCGACTCCGACCTGACCCTTCTGGCCGCGATAGCCGATTTTGCCGCCATCGCCATCGAAAACGCCCGCAACTTCGCCCACATCCAGCAGCTCGTCATCACCGATGAGCTGACCGGGCTCTACAATGCCGGATTTTTGCTGGAAAGCCTGGAATACGAGATCGCCCGCGCCAAACGCTACGACAGCGACCTTTCCCTGATTTTTCTTGATCTTGATTATTTCAAGAACGTCAACGACTCACAGGGCCATCTGGTGGGTAGCCGCCTGTTGGCCGAGATCGGGGAGCTTTTAAAAAACAGCATACGAAAATCGGATATGGCTGCGCGCTACGGTGGGGACGAGTTCGTCATCGTACTGCCCAACACCCCCAAGGAGGGCGCCAAGGTGCTGGCCTATCAGCTTCGCAACAAGCTAAACGAATACACATTTTTAAATGAATCGGGGAACAGGATAAACGTCACCGCCAGCCTGGGGCTGGCGTCTTATCCTGCGGATGCTTCGGATAAACTGACTTTGGTGCAAAAGGCCGACGCAGCCATGTACGCCGCCAAGGATGCCGGTAGAAATGCGGTCAAAACCGCCTGAACCGCATCAGGGCTGACTAGGAGGCTCTTGCGAAAAACTCTCCCAAAGCGGGAGAGTAACGCTAAACCGGAGATTTTAGCCGATGTCGGGCAAACCTCTAACTAAGCCGACGATAAACTGGAAACCCCGAAGATCATTCGAGGGCTAGGAAGGGAAGAAAAATGCCGCAGACATACCGATAAGTATTTCGAGGATCATTTTTCGCCCCTGACAACGTCAATCGGAGGATATCCGGGGGTTTTCGACGAAGCTCCTAGAACCTGAAGGTAAGCTGCGCCACAACGCCGGGGCCTGAAAAGGTGTCAATCTTGACCTTATCTTCGCCAGCCAAGCGGTCCTGGACCTCAAATTCATCGAAAGTGTGCAGGTAGGTTCCGACTACTCCGATAGCAAGGTTCTCGATAATCCTGAGGTCTGCACCCAGAACGAAGGCGACCCCGACAACATCGGCGGTCCTTATCTTGAGATCGTATGCCACCCCATCCGTGTCCGCGCCCCTTATATCGCCCACATCGAAATTGTAATAGCCGCCACCAAAGCCTACGTAGGGCTGGAAGAATCTGCCGGGCATGAAGTGATACTCAAGCTCGAAGTGAATGCGGTAACCACTAGCGTCGGCATTTGCCTCGGCCGATCCGGGAGTTCTTCCCATGGCTTCGATCGGGTTTTCCAGCTCGAATTCAAAGATATCGACGGAGACCCTCTGTGCGATGTGCTTTGTGTGAAAGAAGCGAAAGAACCCTCCGTAGCCGGTCATCTCGTCAACCCTGCTGTCGCTATCGCCAAAGTAAGTTTGGTAGTTTCCGCCCAGCCCCCACCTCGGCATCGCCTGTGAAGCTGATGCGAAAAAGACAACCGCCAAGAAAGCGGCGGCGACCATCACCAGGCCCCTGGACAATTTATAATTCGCTTCTTTCATCTCTTTTGCTCCTCGACTTCAGCTAGGCAAGAACATTTCAGACAACTATACGGATATGTGGGCTATTTGACCATAACCTAATTGACTCCGCACCCGTTTGGCGTTCAGCGCGATTGGCTGGGACCGATGTCAACCCTCCCGGTTCAGTGCTATGATGGGCGGGCACCCTAATTCACCAAGCTGACAAAGGACAATTGGTTCACGATGAGAATATTTCTGGCGCTCATAACGATTATTCTCTGCTGCACCCTCTCCTCCGGCCCCCTTCACGCAGGGGAGGGTGATTTCTCCATCACTGTGAACCGTATGAAGCTATCCTCCCTCATCGACCTCTTCGTCGAGCTGGGGGAGACGCGGATCGAGCTGGCGCAAAATCTAAGGCAAATCCCGCTCCACCCGACCACGGTGCAGGGGAAGTCGCCCCTGGATGCTCTGGGGAAACTGCTTGCCCTAAAGGGGCTGGTACTGGAAGAGGTCGATGGCGATTTAAGGGTTGGCGCCCTGCTGGGGCCTGACTCCAGCCGCGAGATGTCGCCCTCGGCGCGGCTCTACGGCTTGCGGCTCGCCGCACTTGTGACCTCCGGCGACAAGGGGCAATCGGCATATTTTTCAACCAACCTTTCCGACGATTTTATCGTCGCGAGGGTGGGTGAAGAGATCGTACCCGGCATCAACCTCTCCAGGGTGCTGGGCGACCGCGTCGAGATTGAAACCATTCAGGGTATCGAGACCATCTATCTTATTGCGCCGCCCCGGCATAACCTCAACCGGTGGGCGTTGGAAAAATTCTACGCTGAAGGGGTAAAAAAGGCTCCTGGTCTTTCCTGGGAGATAAAGAGGGAGACCTTCTCAAAAATTATCGAGGAGGGAAAACCCCACTCCTCCAACCAACACGTCCTGCCACACCTGGGCTCCGATGGCGGCCAGGACGGGATGCTGCTCAGCGCGATCCGCCCCCGCTCTTTTCTGGAGCTGATAGGACTTAAAACTAGCGACGTGGTGACCGAGATCAACGGCATACCGCTCACGGGCGTCGCCAGGATTTTCAGGGCGCTCGATTCTCTTGAAAGCCGTGAGGTCAATACCGTAAATTTAACTCGTAAAGGCAAAAAGTTGCAGCATACTTATCTCATAAGGTAAACGTCTTTCAGTTTAGCGGAGGATAAGATGAAGACTCATGTGCGTATTATCGTATCAGTACTGGCTATCCTGACCATGTCCAGCACCGCCTACGCCCTGGGGTTGGGCGGCTATTTCGATCTGGGCGGCGGCAGCGGCACCATAACCGAGTCCTATGACAGTTATTTTTACTACGAAGACGACATCGACGTGGATGCCTCCCACTTCGGCATAGGCTTCACCCTGGACACCGCTGTTGGCGCCAACGGAGTGGACAAGTTCTTTGGCTACCAGCTCAGGGTCGGCTATGAGGGGCTGGATCTTGAAGACAATGAGGACCAAACTCTTGAATTAACAGGGCTTATCATCGACAACAATTTTCAGTTCGCCTTCATCAAGGGACCCACTCTCAGGGTCTGGGCCGGTCCACAGGTGAGGGTGGGCTTCTATTCCGGCGAGCTTGACAGTGACCAGGACTACGAAGCCACGCTGGCAAACTTCGGCGTCGGGCTGCTCATCGGTGCGCAGATCAAGGTTGGCAATAACTTCTATATCTGCCCAAACCTTGGCTACAGATACTCCGCTTATGCGGGTGACTGGGAGGCTGATTACGGCTTTGGCGAGGAGACCGGCGACCTGGAAGGGGACACCAACACAATTTTTACCGGAGTGGATTTCCTCTTTGCGCTCTGATCATACGCTTTGAGTGATTAATGATCCCGGAATATGGGCTCTTCAGGGCAGCGCCATTCACGCATTTTGGGGAAGTCTTTGCATCAGCACAAAAGGTTGGACGATCAGGGTGCGAAAGAGCTTCTTGTCCTCTCCATTCCACTCTTCCAGCTGCTGCCGCCCTGGTTTTTTAAGCTTCCCGGTCCCGACCCACTCGGCGACTTTTCCCGAATCGTCGACCGCCATGCAGTTGGCGACTTCAACGATGTCCAGCTCCTCGTCAACCACGATCAGGGCGTCCCGGTCCAGGTGGGGCCTGAGCCTCTCCCACTCCACTTCGGCCAGGTCGTCTGCAAAACTTTTTTTTGGTTGATCCATCTTCCACGTCCATTCCCGATAAAACCCGGCCCTACCCCGCAAACACTTAAAATGTGGGGTGGGCGGCGCAAATGAACTACCCCGCCGCAAGCAGCGGGGTATCAGAACAAAACCAACTGATAATCAGCATGCAGCTTTTTATAGTCCTTTTTCTGATTCTTAACGTATTTCCCAATAGTCTCTTCATTGCCGTGCT
>JAUVAU010000036.1 GCA_030591565.1 Deltaproteobacteria bacterium
AGCACGGCAATGAAGAGACTATTGGGAAATACGTTAAGAATCAGAAAAAGGACTATAAAAAGCTGCATGCTGATTATCAGTTGGTTTTGTTCTGATACCCCGCTGCTTGCGGCGGGGTAGTTCATTAGTTATCTTTGTTGACTAGAGAGGTTTTAGACCTGCCGGGACGCCACATTTAAATGTTTTCTCCCCCGCGTCGAAGCAAATATTCTTCGTTTTTCTAGCACTCACCCAGAAGGTCCAGACCGGGTCAGTCCAAAGATTCTGAGTGCGGTGCTCGGGGGGGTAGCCAATCGCGAGAACGACCTGTTTCTTGTCCATACCCTCAATGGCGAAGCCGCTTTGAATGGCCTTAGCCACATTTTCATCGAACCCCTCGGTTATCTCCTCAAAGGTTTTATTGGTTAAAAGGCGTTGGACGTAGCCGAAAACGTCATAAGCTGTTTTATGGCTTCTGTTAAGCCTTATCCTTACCTTGTCGCCATTATCAAAATACAGATGTATCAAATCCCTGGGAATTTCATCATAGTAACCTTGCTTAACAGTAAAGAGTTTTTTCGTCTCTAAATTGTATTTATATAAAGTGTTGTCCCTTCTGTGTTCCAGTTTCACAGATATGATTCTAGTGCCAATAGCTATCCTCGTGCCGTTTTGATAATTTATTTGCGAAGCAGCGCCTTTGTGCTTCCAAATAGTATGACCGGTATAAAGAGCTTCGTTACTTTTCAGGTACTCAATAAGCTTTAATGGAGAACTACTAGGCGAGGCAAAGGAGATGGAAGTAATAAAAATAGTTATCAATACGATATTGAATACAGTCACGATATTTTTCATTGTCGCCCTCCAAGAAGGAATTCAGCAAACCATGATCGATAGCTAGTATTTATATACGTACAACTATATACGAGTTTGGATAGTTGGCTAGAGGGAGGAGGGGGGCGCTCGCCGCTGGGCTTTTGCGCTGGGCGCTAGGCCTTTTGTTTGTTTGGATTGGTTTTACTGGTATTTAACTGCTTCCGCTCGCCTCTCTTCGAGAGGCTTTAGCGGCGGAGGGGAGATTCTTGTCAACCTCCCCTCGACCCCGGACACCCCGCAAGCTCTGCTCCGCTACGCGGACCGCTCACGGCTACGGGAACCTTCCGAAGCCGCTCACTTCGCTCGCTTCCGCGTAAGGTTCTATTCCTTCGCCTGCTCGCTTCAACCGCTTGAAGGGGGATTGAACTTCAAAAGCATAGGTCAAGAGTATGGGAATGGGTCGGGAACTCGGCTCGGCTGACGCCTCGCCTTGGGCAGCCCGACCCTGAAAATTTGAAAAATTAGTGTCCCTGTAGTTTCCCCTAAATTCTGTTTCGTGTTAGAATTCAGGTCGGAAAAAAATTCCACAAAAAATTCATTTTCGCACAGCGATGACATCAGGGGACGCAAACGGGTTGCGTCATGAATTCAATTTATTTCAAGAGGATGGTGTTTGATGAGACGCAATACTTTACTTATGTTGATTATATCATTCTTTGCCGTTTGTCTGCTCGTATCCTGCGGTAGCAGCAGTAGCAGCACTGCTGTCGATACTGGTAGCGGTATTACTCTCAGCGGCGTTGTTGTGAACACGGAAGAGGCCACCGTTCCAGATGCGACGGTCACCCTGATGGATGGCGTAACCGGGCAATCGTTGGGAGTGTCCGACGTTTCGGCTGCTGATGGTACCTACTCTTTGACACTGCCCGCCGCCGGCGACATCTATCTGAACATGACCGCCGAAGGGTATGTGCCCACCAATACGGAAGTCAGTAATGTGACGGTCAGCATTACCGATGCTGAAGTGTTGATCCTGCATGAAGAGGCCGCAAATGACCTTGTTTACGCGGCGTCCGAGGGGGGGGGCCATCTGGTCTGACGACATTGAAGCCAACACCGGCCTTCTGGGCATGGATATTTATCTCGAAAATACCGATGACGCCCCCTGGTACACTGTTACCCCCACGCCCGTCATGGATATTGACTACAACGACGGGACAGGCGGCTTTGGCGCCTCCTCCACAAGAGTGAGAGAAGAAGGCAGCTTTGGCCCGATGGTGTTGGGTTTTGCTGATGAAAACTCACTCTTCAGCTTTGAAGCGGATGGAGGATGCGGTTCGGAGTATACTAAAACGGGGTGGATCAAAGTCGGTGAAGCCACCATCATAATGTTTTGGGACGTGGCGGCGGCTTGCCCGAGGTAATAGCCAAAGGGGGTGACGCTCGCCGCTAGGCTTTGGCGCTGAGTCGCGCAGCTTATACGCGGAGGGGGACGCTCGCCGCTCGGCTTTTTTGTTTTTAATTTGGAGGGCCCACTTGAAAGAGTGGGCCCTTTTTTATTGTATGCGGGGACTGCTCGTCCCCTGCACCCCGAGGGAACTTTCTCTGCGCGGAGAAAGTTCTGCAAAGACGCGCCCCTTCGAGCACGTGTGATCGCCTGACGGCGACCGTTCACGTTGAGGGAGAGTCATAAACTCGGCTACGCCTCGGACAGTACGACTCTCAAAGACTCCTCAAACGTTCACTTCACAGCTCGGTGGGGGTGGGTAGGTCAAAAGCATCAGATATGATCTCAAGCAAGAATTATTTTTTCGACTAGCTCTTTTCCAAATTCTAATCGTAATGATTCGCGAGCCAGTCCTACATGCGAAAAGAAGACGCCTCTAGAACGTCTATCAATATCTTCCGCGTCGAGGATTTCGTCTCCAAAATCGTCTGTAAAATCACGTCCGCTATACATGTTGACATAACTAAGTTCCTCTTCCATTGTGGCGCGATAATGCTTGATCAGTATGGGTTTAAGTTTTTCAATGGTCCCGACAGATAGTTTTTTTAGATTTGTCAGTAGGTTCGCATAGATTTCGCCGTCGTCCTTATTGCTTTCCGGGTAAACATCATTGAGCAATGAGGCCAGCAAGTCCACGTTCAGTGGCTCGTTACTTTCTGCTTCTGGTATTCCATGTTTAACATAGTCATCGCGTTCGACAAGGATACGGGCGAATTCAAGATCAACCGTTTCTAAAAGTGCCGAAACACGGTGAATCGATCGACGAATTGGTAGGGGAACGCCGTCTTCTCGCTTGTATTGGAGTTTATGTGATGCTGCAGCCCAAATATGTTGTGCAAGAGTTCGGACTTGAAGCTCAATTTTAAGGCCACCAAGATCAGTCATGGTGGGTAGGAGAAGCCACTCCTTTGGAAGTTTGATAGCGTAGTGTTGCGACTGATACCCGAACTGCATTTCACTAAGGCTTTCTGACGTGTCTTTACTGCTAAGAACTTCAAATGTGTCAACAATCAACTGTTCAACTTTAGCTAGGTCAGACCTAAATAATAGAATGAGTCGAACGCCGATGAGGTCATCAAGGTCGTCAATACTCTCAAGTGAAAGTTGATTTCTTTTGATCTTTTCTTCGATGGAATCCCATGTCTTGACCCTACTTTCCATCGGTACTCCAAGGGTTACTTGATCACGGCTCAAGAGTTTTGGTAGCTCGCTAAGCAGTGTTTTTTCAAGTCTATTGGCACGATCTGAGTATTCAGAATATTGAACTCTCAACGACTCAATTGTCATACTAGTTACCCCCTGTTTCTTCTTTCTTCTCTTCTTTTGCACGCCGCTACATGCCTTCTTTTCTGGTCGTCTGTTTCTGGCATTATTTGTGCAATTACATGGGGTTTGCCGTTGTCGTCGAGGCCGACAAATGTGAGGTAGGCCGACGAGGTGTGGCGCACTTTGCCGGTGCGCATGTCTTCGGCTTCGACTCGCACGCCGATTTCCATGGAGGTCCGGCCTGTGCAGTTGATCGCGGCTTTCAGCATGAGCAGGTCGCCCACAAAGACGGGTTCGTGGAAATCCAGCCGGTCGATTGATGCTGTGACGACGTTGGAGCGCGCATGGCGGATCGCTACCGCGCCCGCTGCGTCATCTATGAGTTTCATTATGGTGCCGCCGTGGACGTTCCCGACGGGGTTGGCGTCGTCGGGCAGCATGATGCGGGCCAGCGTCACCTGGGTGTCGGCTACGGTGCGCGATTTGGGCTGGTCTGCCATTTCTGTTACTCCTGCTTGGCCCCACCTTTGGGGCTGCTGTCGTCGGTCTCGCCGGTTTTTTCTGTTGAATGGGCGGTTGAGTCGGTTTCGCCGCTCTCTTGTTCGCCTTCTTGGGCGGCTGCACCGTTTTCCGACTGGCGTTCGCCGTTGATTATGATCTCTTCGGGGGCTTCCTTTTTTTCAACCTTCTTTTCGGGAAGGGGCTTGTCCGCGATGACGAGGTCGATCTCTTCGCTGTTCAGCTCTTCGCGCTCAAGCAGCGCTTCGGTGAGTCTGTCCAGTGGTTCACGGTTCCCTTTCAGATAGTTATATGCGTTATCTTCGGCGCCGCGCACGATCTCTTCAATCTCCTGGTCGATGATCCACCCCATCTGCTCGGACCATGTTTTATCCTGCGCCAGCTTCTTGCCCAGGAAGACGTGCTCTTCGCCGCGGCTGAAGGTGACGGGGCCGACCTTGTCGCTCATGCCCCACTGGCAGACCATCTTCTCGGCCAGCTCGGTCACCCGTTTCAGGTCGTTTGCCGCGCCGGTGGAGGTGTCGTTAAGGACCACCAATTCGGCTGCGCGGCCTCCGAGCATGACGGCGAGTTTGCCCATGAGGAACTGTTTTGGATAGTAGTGGCGGTCCTCTTCGGGGACCAGGTGTGTGACGCCAAGGGCTTGTCCACGGGGAAGGATGGTGACCTTTTGCACCGGGTCCATGCCCGGAATGAGACGCGCCACCAGGGTGTGGCCCGCTTCGTGGCAGGCGGTTATGCGCCGCTCCACCTCGTTTTCCAGCCCAGGTCTCTCGATCCCCAGGGTCACCTTGTCTTTGGCGAAGTCAAAGTGCTGCATGGTCAGCCGGTCGTAGTTCTTACGGGCGGCGTAAAGGGCGGCCTCGTTGCAGAGGTTCGCCAGGTCCGCGCCGCTCATCCCGCTGGTGGCGCGGGCTATAACCATCAGGTCCACGTTGTCGTCAAGGGGCAGGTCGCGTGTATGGACTTTGAGAATCTTCTCGCGGTCCTCCATCGTGGGCATATCGAGCACCACTTGGCGGTCGAAGCGGCCGGGGCGAAGCAGCGCCGAGTCCAGCACGTCGGGGCGGTTGGTGGCCGCCAGCACTATGACCCTCTCATGGCCCTCAAAGCCGTCCATCTCGCCAAGCAGTTGGTTCAGCGTCTGTTCCCGTTCATCGTGTCCGCCGCCAAGGCCCGTGCCCCGTGAGCGGCCCACAGCGTCTATCTCGTCAATAAACACGATGGAGGGTGCGGCCTCCCTGGCTTTCTTGAAGAGATCGCGCACGCGGCTTGCGCCCACGCCCACAAACATCTCGATGAACTCGGAAGCGGAGGTGGAGAAAAACGGGACTCCGGCCTCGCCCGCCACCGCTTGCGCCAGCAGGGTCTTGCCCGTCCCCGGAGGGCCCATCAGCAGGACGCCCTTGGGTACGCGGCCGCCGATGCGCTCATACTTTTCGGGATGGGCCAGAAAATCGACGATCTCTTCAAGCTCCTGCTTCTGCGCCTTCATCCCCGCCACGTCAGTGAACTTGACCTGGGGCATCGTCTCGTCGAACTGGCGCACCTTTACCTGACTGAAGTTGCCGAAGGGCCCTTGCTGGGCCTTTTGCGCCTTGCGTGCCGACCATACCCAGAAGCCGATGATCAGCGCAAAGGGCAGCACGTTGAAGACGAACATGAGGAGGTAGTTGGTTTCATCGCTACGCTCGACGACTATCTCTGCGCCGCTCTCTTCCAAAAGCGGCAGGACCTCGGCGTCCTCAAGCGCGGGCATGGGCGTGATTATGCGGTCTACGTCGCGGCGCTGGGCCTGGGTCTGGCCGCCCACGTTGATGGGAGACATCAGCACGGCGTCTATCTCGGTCTGGGTGATAAAAGCGCGACGTATATTGCCTTTTTTGAGCTCTCGCTTGAAGGTCGAGTAGGGCACCTGCGCCGCCGGACCCACGCCGGGGCTGATCCCATTGTTGCCCTGGGGCTGCATCGACTCGTACAGCGTTACAAAAATAAAGAGCGCCATAATCATAAAGAGCGCTCTCTTCATCGGAAACCGTTCCATACTTTTTATTTCCTCCGTTAAGTTCTGCCTGAGGTAGAGAAGGTACCCCATACCCCCCTCCATGGTCAAATTCAAGGCTGGAAACTCCCGGTATTTTAGGCAAAATACGTTGACCACGCTGGGCCGATAAAGTAGCATAAATCGCTTACTGTAAACGCATTATTTTGGAGATTTTCAAGATGTTGGTAGATGAGAGCAGTTTTCACCGAATTCACCGCTTGCCGCCTTACGTTTTCAAAGAAGTTGACGAACTCAAGATGGCGGCGCGGCGTGCGGGCGAGGATATCGTAGACCTGGGCATGGGGAATCCCGATCTGCCCACCCCACAGTTCATCGTGGACAAGCTGATTGAGGCCGCCGGCAAGGGCCACAACCACCGCTACTCCGTCTCTCGCGGAATCTATAAACTCAGGGCCGCGGTGGCCAACTGGTACAAGCGCCGCTACGATGTGGACCTGGACCCGGAGACCGAGGTCTGCGCGACAATGGGCGCGAAGGAGGGGCTCTCCCATCTGTCGATGGCGATCCTCGCTCCCGGCGACGTGGTCTTCGTCCCCAACCCCAACTACCCCATCCACTCCTATTCGGTTGTGCTGGCCGACGCCCAGGTGCGCGCCATACACGTGGGCGATCTGGAGGATGGCGGCAAGGACTTTATAGAACGGCTCCTCCACGCCACCAAGACGGTGTGGCCCAAGCCCAAGATGCTGATTCTTAACTTCCCGCAAAACCCCACGACCCAGGTGGTGGAGCTGGATTTCTTTGAGAAGATCGTCGGCTTTTGCCGCGAGAATAGAATCCTGCTGGTGCATGACCTGGCCTACGCCGATATCTGCTTCGATGGATACAAGGCCCCCAGCGTCCTGCAGGTGCCGGGCGCCAAGGATATAGCCGTTGAGTTCTACAGCCTCTCCAAGAGCTACAACATGGCGGGCTGGCGGGTGGGCTTCGCGGTGGGCAATCCCAAAATGATAAATGCGCTGGTGCGTATAAAGTCGTATCTGGACTACGGAATGTTTCAGCCCATTCAGATCGCGGCGATCATCGCGCTCGACAGCCCCGCCTCGGTATCCCAGGAGATTGCCGCCGTATACCAGAAGCGCCGCGATAAGCTTGTGCCGGGGTTGAACCGCGCCGGTTGGAAGATCCCGACGCCCAAGGCGACGATGTTCGTCTGGGCGAAGATTCCCGACCAGTTCAAACATCTGGACTCGGTGGAGTTCTCCAAGCTGCTGCTGCGCGAGGCCAAGGTGGCGGTTAGCCCGGGCATCGGCTTTGGCGAGCATGGCGAGGGGCATGTGCGCTTCGCGCTGGTGGAGAACGAGCACCGCATTCATCAGGCGGTGGCGGGCGTGCGCGATATGTTTCGCCGTCTGGATTAGATTTTCATTACAGGTATTTGCGGGTATTTGCGAAAAGGAACGGCGATGAAGCAAATAGGAGTAGGAGTAATCGGCTTTGGCACCATTGGCGCCGGGGTCGTGGACATATTGAACAAGAACGGCTCGGAGATAACCCGTCGCCTTGGTGGAAAGTTGAAGCTCGTCAAGGTGGCGGACCTGGACATCGAGACCGACCGTGGCGTGGAAATCGACAAGGGCCTCTTATCCACCAACGTCAACGACGTGCTGGAAAATCCCGAGATCGATCTGGTGGTGGAGCTGGTGGGCGGTTATGAGCCTGCCAAGACCTTCGTCGTCAAGGCATTGGAAAACGGTAAATCCATCGTCACCGCAAACAAGGCGCTCATGGCCGTGCATGGCGACGAGATACTGGCCGTTGCCAAGGCCAACGGGCAGGACGTGGCCTTCGAGGCGGCGGTGGGCGGCGGTATCCCCATTCTGAGGGCTGTACGCGAGGGGATGGCCGCCAACAAGGTCCACACGATCTACGGCATCCTCAACGGGACCACCAACTACATCCTCACGGAGATGAAGGATAAGGGCGAAGACTTTGGCAAGGTGCTGAAAGACGCCCAGGAGCTTGGCTACGCCGAGACCGACCCGACCTTTGACGTGGAGGGTATCGACGCGGCGCACAAGATCACCTTGCTGGCCTCCATGGCCTTTGGCAAGAAGGTGAAGTTCGACACCGTCTACACCGAGGGAATTTCCGGTATTACGCCCGAAGACATCGACTACGCCACCGAGTTTGGCTTCGAGGTGAAGCTTTTGGGTATCGCCAAGTTCGACGGCGAGCTGGTGGAGGTGAGGGTGCACCCGACGATGATCCCCTCTGCCCATCTGCTCTCCTCGGTAAAAGGGGTGTACAACGCTGTCTACGCCGATGCCGACTACCTGGGGCCGACGATGTACTACGGGCAGGGTGCGGGCCGTAACGCCACGGCGAGCGCTGTAGTGGGCGACCTGATTGAGCTGGCGCGCGACAAGATGAATGGAGTGTCGGGCAGGGTGCCGCCGCTGGCCTTTAACGCCGAGTCGATGGATGACGCGGTGATTAAACCCATGGGGCGGGTCAAGTGCCGCTACTACGTGCGCTTGATGGCCAAGGATGAGCCCGGTGTGCTCTCCAGGATTTCCGGAGCGTTCGGCGACCATGACATCTCGATTGAGAGCGTGGTGCAAAAGGGCAGGGACACCGGCCAGGCCGTGCCGCTCATTTTGATGACCCATGAGGCGGTTGAGGAGAACATCATGGACGCGCTGGAGAAGATCGCCAGCCTTGGCGTTATTGATGCTGATCCCGTGCTCATCAGGGTCGAGGGCTAGGAGGCTGTTAAAAACCCCGGATATCCTCCGATTGACGTTGTCAGGGGCGAAAAATGATCCTCGAAATACTTATCGGTATGCCTGCGGTCATTTTTCTTCCCTTCCTCGTTCTCGAATGATCTTCGGGGTTTCCGGTTTATCGTAGGCCTAGTTGAGGGTCACAGGCGGATTAATTGGCTTTAGTTGAAACGGATAACTTATGAAGATTGCAATTCTTTTGGGCGACGGCATGTCGGGTGAACCGCTGGCTGACATGGGGGGGAAGACTACCCTTGAGCTGGCCTCCACACCCGAGATGGACCGGCTCTCCCGCGAAGGTACGCTGGGGTTGGCCCACACCATTCCCAAGGGCTACCCTGCCGGCTCCGACGTGGCGAACCTGAGTGTCTTCGGTTACGACCCGGCCAAGTGCTACACCGGTCGCTCGCCCCTGGAAGCTGCCGCGATGGGTGTCGAGTTGGGCGATGATGACGTGGCGTTCCGCATGAATCTGGTGACCCTGCTGGCAGGTATACGCGAAGTGTACATGGATGACTTCAACGCCGGGCACATCTCCACGGAGGAGGCCGCCGAGTTGATCAACCACCTTGGCGAGGAGATGGGCTCCGAGGAGTTCGAGTTCCACCCCGGCGTCAGCTACCGCCACCTGCTCTGTTGGCGAGGCGGCGTTGACGGTGCCGAGCTGGCGCCGCCCCATGATATCTCCGGGCAGCCCATCCACGAACATCTGCCCAAGGGGCCGGGCGCGAACGAGCTGCTCGGTCTCATAACCGGCTCCCAGATTCTCCTGAAGAATCATCCTATCAATGAAGCTCGCCGCGCAGCGGGTAAGAAGGAAGCCAACTCCATCTGGCTCTGGGGCCAGGGCAAACGCCCCAGGATGGCGACCTATGATGACAAGTTCGGGCTGACCGGTTCGGTTATCTGCGCGGTGGACCTGATAAAAGGGATCGGCCTGCTGGCTGGACTTGAGTGTCCCCATGTGGAGGGCGCGACCGGCTATATCGACACCGACTACGACGCCAAGGCGCAGGCCGCGCTGGACGCGCTGGACAGGGGCGACTTCGTCTATGTTCACGTGGAAGCCCCCGACGAGGCGGGCCACAGCGGAGACGCCAAGGAGAAGATAAAAGCGATTGAACGCTTCGACGAGGCGGTGGTGGGCAAGGTGCGCCGGGGACTTGAGGAAAAGGGCGAGCCCTTCGCCATTCTGGTTATGCCCGACCATCCCACCCCGGTTGCGCTGAAGACCCACACCCACGATCCCGTCCCCTTCATCGTGTTTGATAGTGAAAAGGCGGGCAGTGGAGAGGGTGGCAAGGGAGGCGAGTGCTACAGCGAAGCCGCTGCCAAGGCCACGGGCGTGGAGGTGGCTGACGGCTACAAGCTGATGGAGCACCTCACCGGCAAGGTGCAGCTGTGGTAGTCCGCTCGCTCTACAGGGTGATCTACGGCGACACCGATCAGATGGGGTTCGTCTACTACGCCAATTATTACAGGCTCTTCGAGATGGGTCGCAACGAGTATCTTCGTGAGAGGGGGCTGACCTACCGCGAGATAGAAGAGAAGGGGCTTCGCCTGCCGGTGACGGAATCCAAGTGCAAATACAGGAGCCCCGCCTACTACGATGACCTGCTGACAGTGGAGACCCGCATCACGAAGGCCAGGGGCGCACGCATACGGTTTTTCTACGAGATAAAAAATGAAGAGGGGAAGCTCCTGGCCTCGGGTGAGACCGAGCACGCCAATGTGGACGAGAGCGGCAAGGTGTGCAGGTTGGAGCCTGAGCTGATAGAGATTCTCGCGCCCGAGGGTTGAAATTTCCTGATTTCCAAACAAAAACGGCGAGGCCCCCTGGCCCCGCCGCTTTCATTTATCCCTAAAACTTCTCTCTTAATTCAATGCCCTAATGAAACACCCGCCGCTGCTGTCGCTTTCAAACGCTGTGATGTCGTCCACCAGGTCTGGAGTTGGGTCCGGGTCGGGTTCTGGATCTGGATCGGGGTCTGGACCTGGCACCACGACTAGCTCCCATGGATGGAAAGTTGGCGGCGGGCCGCTGTCAACCATTGACCATATAGAGGTGAAATCCCATGACGCATCGGTGAAGGTGGCAAGGGTACTCATCTCGGCTGAGGTCTTGCCCATCCCCCCATCGGAGGTTGCCTGACCGCTTGTTTCAGTGTCCCAAAAGGAGCCGGTCACTGTGGCGCTTGTGGCCTGACCGATCAATCCGCCAGCATAGGTGGTGTCTGTTACTGCGGCGGTAGAGTAGGAGTTGGTGACAATAGCGTCTGCGCTGTAGCCGATCAGTCCGCCAACATGGGAGGTTGCGGATACGCTATTTGTTACATAACTGTCGGAGATGGTAACGGAGGCCACACCGCCGCCGACCAGCCCTCCAGTCTGCTCGCCACTGGCGAAGACGTAGGCGTCGGAATGGCACTCTTGGAGTACTGCGTCGGTACTGTAACCCAGGATGCCGCCCACGTAGGTGCCGCCGGTAACGGTGCCGCTCATCTCGGCCTTAATGATGGTTCCGCTACCCTGGCCTGCGATGCCGCCTGTGTGGCTCGCGGTGCCGGTGACGGCGCCGGTGACGATGCAGTTGGTCAGCGTGCCGTTCATTTCCCCGGCAAGGCCACCAACGCTCGTGTCGCCGGTGATAGCCACATCTACGAGGTTGATATTGATTATTTCCCCCAACTCTCCAACGGTGCCAAAGAGGCCTGTGGGCGTTCCTGTCCTGTCAACGAAAAGTCCGGTGATGGCGAAAGTCCCTCCGTCAAACCAGCCGGTGAAAGGGTCGGTCGGTGTTCCTATGGGCGAAAACCCCCTAGGCAAAGGCTCTTCGGCGTCATCCAGGTCCCACGTCAAAGAATCGCTCAGGTCAATGTCTGCGGTGACCGTGTAGTACTTGTCCCATTCGGTGGAGTTTTGGGTGACCCAATAGAGGTTTCCAACGGAGGCGATCTCGTAGGCGGTTGCGTAGTCGGCGCCATCGCCCACGGTGGGAGCCACCGGGATTGGATCAATAGCATAACTTGAGGAGGCGATAAACAGCGCGCAAAGGGTGATGGAGAGCAACCCAAGCGGCTTGGAAAACTTTTTCATTAGTCATGCCTTTCAAATGATTCTCGTTGGAAATGAATGCAAAGCCGCAATATTATGATTCATGCAGCCCTAATATACAGAAATTATGGAAAGGCCGCCAACCTGATCCGGGATTGCATGGGAAATAAAAAAAGGCCGCCTTCCAATTGTCGGGGGGCGGCCCTTTCAGTTTGATATATTGCTACCCTTTACTGCTTGGGCATAGTTGTGTCGCCCATCTGCTTCAGGGCGTCCACGCGTGTCTGCATCTGGGCCTTGAGTTGGGGATCAATGTTCAATAAAAGCATTTTCTCCCAGGCGACCAGCGCTTCTTTGTTGTTGCCAAGGTCGTGGAGCTGCACCAGGCCAATGTTGTAGAGAGCCTGATAGTGAGACGGGTCGATGGCGTGGGCTTTATCGAAGTCGGCCAGGGCTGCGCTAAAGTCGCCAAGCCTGCGGTACATGACGCCGCGGTCGGTTAACACGTTGGGGTCTTCGACGCCAAGCTCAATCGCCTTGGAGTAGGCGGCGACCGATTCGGCGAAGCGTTCGCTGTCGAAGTGGAGGTTGCCCAGCGTCACCCAGGCCCCCGTGTTGTCGGGGTTGGCGGCCAAGAGGTTCTCAAGCTCCTTGATCTGCTGCGAGAAGTTGGGCAGATTGGAGCCTGGGGGCGTCATCGAGGGTGGTGTCATGGATATGCCGGGGGGCTGTGTCGCCATGACGGGCTGCTCGGGTGCGCCGACTACCATGTGGTAGGCGAGCATGCCCATTATGAAGCCGACTACGAGGGCGGCAATGGCGATCACCATCGCTTTTTCCATAGGCATTGTTTTCTTGTCGCTCATCTTTTTCTCCCAAGGCCGCAGATGTCTGATTCCGGGCCGTGTCGATTGTCTTTAACGAGGTCGTATTTGTTACCTAATTACGGCACCTATTGTCAAGCAGTCTGTCAGGCTGAGTAAATATTACCCTTCCAGGTCGGAAATGAAGTCGAATCCGGCGTAGAAGGCTTCGGCCTCCTCGTCGGCCAGGGTCGGCATCGTTTCACGCAGACTCAGCACTATATTGTCGCGTTCCACAATTTCGGAGAGCGCCGAAAGGGCCCCGAGTATCACCGCACCGGCCAGCACCGGGGTGCCGAGTTCCCTTGAAATCTCGGAAGCGGGGACCCAGATAATGCTGCGTCCATCAAAGACTTTTTCCACCTCTTCCTTTGTGGGGTAGTGAAAGCGGCCAGAGCGTGCGCCAACAGGGATGGAGCCGGTTTTGTCGATAATCGCCGTGCCTCCGTCCACGAGGTAGTCGCACACCCGCATGGCTTCCAGTTGGTCCATCGCTGCTATGAAGTCCGCCTTGCCTCTGGGTATCTTGGGGCTGGGACCCGCCGTTGGCGAGCCGATGCGCACGTGCGAGGTGACCGGCACCTCAAGCTGGGCTATGCCGGACTGGGAGTAGTAATGGGCGTCGTAGCCCTCGGATACCGCCGCGCGCGTCAGAATGCCCGACATGGTTATGACGCCCTGGCCGGCGCTGCCGGCTATTATCAGGTCGAGCTTCATTTGCCGTTCCGCCTCAGCGACCGCACGTTTCGGCCCACTGCTTTTTCTACGCACGCCGAAGCGCACAGACCGCAGCCCATGCACAGCGCCTGATCAATTGCAGCCTTGCCGCTCTCTTCGTCGCGTGTAATGGCGGCGCAGCCGGTGGCGTCCACGCAGGTGGCCTCGCAGTTGAACAGTCCGACGCAGCGATTGGGATTGACTGAGTAGGGGATGACCCTTTTCCATTGGCGACGCGCCGCGCAGGGCGCTTCGGCGATTATCACGTTGACCCCTTTGGAGCGTATCGCCTGTGAGAGTATGCGCGAGAGCCTGCCGGTGAGGTAGGGGAATGCGCGTCTGACGCGCCTGACCCTGACCGCCTTGGAGAGCTCGTAGAGGCTCATGGGGTTCTCCACCATATCATTCGAGTTGGCCTGGGTGGCGGCGGTGGGCTGAAAACCGGTCATGGCGGCGTAGCTGTTGTCGAGCACCAGCACCGTCAGGTTGATCTCGCGTGAGGCGGCGTTCAACAGCGCTGGTATGCCCGAATGGAAAAAAGTGGAGTCGCCGATGGTGGCGATGATCGGTTTTGTCACGCCCGCGTAGGAGAACCCCTGGGCAAGTGAGATGGAGGCGCCCATGACGACCTCGGTCCTGCATAGCGAGAAGGGCTCGTACATGCCCAGGATTGTGCAGCCGATGTCGCCGGTGACCATCACCTCTTCGGGATCGAAGCCCGCCATGCGTATCGCCTTGTTTAGCGCCGAGTAGCTGGAGCGGTGGGGGCAGCCGGGGCAGAAGGTGGGCTTTCGCGGTGCATAGCCCCCAAGCTCGGGCGCGCTCACTTCAATGGGTATGTCGGCCCCCTCAAGGCTCTTGAGGCCAAGTTCAACCAGCTCCGGGTCGAAGTCTCCGGTTGGCTTGAATATCCCCTGCTCCTTGCCCAATATCTCGACCTTGATACCGTTGGAGTGGGCCAGCGCCCGCACCCGCTCTTCAATCAGCGGCTCCAGCTCCTCGATGACAACCACCCGCTTGCAGCGGCCCAGCAGCTCGACGATCTTGCGGTCGGGCAGGGGATTCATCACCGTCACCCGCAGGCAATGGGGGGTGGAGGCTCCGTTTCGAGAGGCCAAACATTCTTCGAGATAGCTCCAGACCGATCCGGCGGCGATGACGCCAAGCTTCGTATCGCCCTCGGTGACGATATTCAGCTCGTCGAAGGCCTCCCCGGCTTCTTCCAGACGCTGCATAGCTTGAGCGTGCTGGTCCATGCAGTCCTGGGCGCTGGCCTTGGTGTAACGGGCCAGATCATCGGGGAGGGTGGGCTTGCGGTTTAGCCGCTCGGGTTCGTCAATCTGTACTTTGGAGTAAGTGTTGGCTGTGGAGCCGGTCTGTCTGATGAGTATCGGGGCCTGGGTCTGCTCGGAGACCTCGAAGGCCATGCGGGTGAATACCCTGGCCTCGTTGGGGTTGGCGGGCTCGATCATCGGCAATACCGCCATGCGGGCGATCAGCCTGGAGTCCTGCTCCACCATTCCGTAATATACGCCAGGGTCGTCACCCACAAGTATGACCAGGCCGCCCACGGTGCCCGACGCCGCGATGGAGAGCAGGGGGTCGGAGGCGACGTTCAGCCCCGACATCTTCATGGCGACAAAGCTGCGCTGTCCTGCCCAGCTATGTCCCGCAGCCACTTCCAGCGCGACCTTCTCATTGACGGACCACTCCGCTTTCAACCCATTGCCCGATTGTCCGAGGAGGTACTCGACGGCGGGGGTCGCGGGCGTGCCCGGATAGCCGGTCACAAGGCGCACGGCGGCCTCATGTGCACCCTGTGCACAGGCCTGGCTGCCCAGCAGCGTCTTGAATGCCGGTTTGGCCGGGTCGGCCGGTTTGAATAGATGGATCGACAAGGGATTGAGCCTCCCTGAATGTAAATAAAATGCCCCCAAAAGGGCGAAATCCGTTGGTATCACATATGTTCCGGGGCGGTCAACAAAACTGTATGTGTTTCATCGGCTTTAACGGGATAGATTGACGGGCTGTCCGGGGGTAGAATGTCCTCGGAAGTATCCGGTTTTTTGTGAACGCCAGCGGGGAAGAGAATGATGAAGAGACCTTTGTATGTAGTTGACGCTTTCACCACCACTCACCTCGATGGCAACCCGGCGGGCGTCGTGCCGTGGGCAGAGGGGCTTGGCGATGTACAGATGCAGGCGGTGGCCCGTCAGGTGAACGTCTCGGAGACCGCCTTCATTTTCGAGGATGCGGGCGGGGGAGTAGGTGAGGGCGTAGACTTCTCGCTTCGCTTTTTCACCCCGGAGGTGGAGGTCCCCTTTTGCGGACACGCTTTCCTCGCCTCGGTTGTACTGATGGCCGAGCTTGGAAGGGTTGAGGTGGAGGGGGAGTTCAAGCGGCTGATCGTTGAAACAAAGGCTGGCCGCCATCCAACCGACCTGAAACGCGATGGCAGCCTCTGGCGTGTGGAGGCTACCCAGTCCCCACCGGCGTTCAGGCCGGTCAACCATCCCGCCGACCTTATCTGCTCGACGATAGGGATCAATCCTGAAATGCTGGACGATTCCCTTCCCCTGGAGCTGGCCTATACGGGGCTGTGGCACCTCATCGTGCCGCTAAAATCCCCAGAGATGGTCAAGGGAGCCGAGCCGGACTACAAGGCAATTGCCTCGCTCAATGAAGAGATGGGAGCGGTGACCACCCACCTCTTCGCACCCAAGGGTAATGGCTTTTATGCACGCGACTTCGCCTGCACCGCCGGAGTGGACGAAGACCCGGTGACGGGCTCGGCCTCGGGGGCGATGGGAGCCTATCTGGTTAAAAATAGGGTGTGCGAGCTGAACCGTATGATCGAAATTGAACAGCGCGACCGTGGCGGCAGAGGAGGTTACGTGACGGTGAGAGTGGAAGGCGACTCGATACGAACACCCTCACGGGTGATCGTGGGTGGAAACGGAGTGATTACGATAACCGGTGAGATTGAGATATAGTGGAGTGCAGGTGATGGCAATTAAGTATTGCGTCCCCCGAACTCGGACGTGCCTAGCCTCAGGCAGGCCGACCCTAAAAGTGACAAATCAAGACGGTATCTGACCCCCAAGGTTTTCCCTAAAGGAAAGGATGAAAATGAGTCTTATACTGAATCCGCCAAAGAAGCCTGATGGGAATCCACTTCGAGATGTCTATAAGGAGGCTTTTGGTACAGCCGTTGAGCTACTGATTGTTTCCGCCTACTTAACCAGTTGGGATAAAACAATTAAGCTGAATTCCAAGTGCAAAGAACTGACAGTTGTGATTGGAAAAGATTTCGGTATCACAAGGAAAGCAGCGTGCAGAGATGTGCTGGCATGGCTGCCAAAAGACAAAAAATCTGATTTCCTGGTAGCCGCAGAAATCGAAGGTTTTCACCCAAAACTGATGGCGTGGGTTGATGCAGCCGGTAAACGCTTCGTGCTTCTTGGGTCTTCAAACCTGACGAGAGCTGCTTTCGTGAAAAATTACGAGGCCAATTGCCGTGTGGAGGTTCCAAAAAAGGAATTCGGGCAAATAAGAGACTGGGTATATGAGATCAGAACACAGTCAATTCCGGTATCTGAAGGCTGGCTCAATAAATATTCTGAGGCAAAGCCCCCGCCACGTCAACCGAAAGGGAACGATTACGAACCAGACCCATCAGCTGACTTTAAGCTACCCAGAACCAAGAATATTGAGGATGAAATAAATGCACGTCAACTCCAGGTTAAGCAGTTCCGCAAGATCAAACGTGCTATGCGAGATTTGATTTTTGCCTGTGCAGACGGAAAGATCAGGAGTACGTCTTTTTACAAGAGAATGATGGAGTTGTGGGGGAATCATCCTTCTCGATTCCAGTGGAAGGGATTTGAGCGAAAAGGAAAGTCTGCCAACTGGCGTGAAACATGTAGGGCATTGAAATCGATTTTAGAAAAGCCAAGTTCTACCTCATTATATGCTCTGGATAACGAAGTTAAGTGGCAGATTGATAAACTTCATCAAGCAGGTAATCCCACACGAGGTTCTTGGTTCTCTGAGATGCTTTGTCAGTTTTTTCCCGACCGTTATCCTGTTCTCAATAATCCAGTAAAAGCATGGCTCCATCACATAGACCACCATTCCCCAAGGGGGGCTAGTGAGGGGGCCAAGTATGTTGACCTTGCACAGAAGCTCCGGATAGCAGTGAGGAAGAACAAGAATCACCCAGCAAAAAACATGGCGGACGCAGATCGCGCAATCTGTGAGTGGGGTATTGCTCATTGAGTTGATGGAAAGAATTCTGTAGTAGTTGCTAAGAAAGGCAAGAAATGAGATTCAAGGCACCAGCTATGTCAAAAGGGCCTTTTGTCTAAAAGTAAATAATACCGGAGACAAATTTTGCTTACCCATATCACATTTACTTCTGGTGAAAACACCCTTGAGGGGATGCTCTCCACGCCCGAGGGTGGGGCCGAGCGCTACGCGATTGTCTGCCATCCCCATCCACTCTACGGCGGAAACATGGAGAACAATGTGGTGAGCGCTGTCTTCGACCGCCTTGCTGACCAGGGGTTCGGGGTGCTCAAGTTCAACTTTCGCGGCGTGGGCCAATCCACTGGGAGTTTTGACGAGGGGGTGGTCGAGGGCGAGGATGTGGGTGGTGGCGTCCAGGCGCTCTGTGACAAATTTGACCTGCGCGGTTGCGATATAGACGTCGTAGGATATTCTTTCGGGGCATGGGTTGCGCTTGGTGCGCTGGCTGAGGATGAGCGGGTGAGATCATTTGTCTCCATAGCGCCGCCGGTTTCTTTTCTCGATATGGGGGAAGCAGGTATAAGCGGTAAGCCAAAGTACTTTATACACGGCACGAGGGACGATTACTGCGAGGTGGTTGATTTTTCGCGCTGGTATGAGACCCTGCCGGAGCCGAAACAGGAAGAGACGATAGAGTTGGCGAACCATTTTTTCATTGGCTTTGAAAAGCGCGTCGCCGAATTGGTGTCCTGCTATCTCAAGTCGTTGGATTAGAAGACAGTAATAAGAACAGAAAGCGGTGGTATTGTCCAAATAGTTTAAAAATTACATGTAACTAAATAATTGGGCTTGGGGTATCCGTATCCATAAACCTGAACACTATTGTATGCTTTGTATTTTTGATGTATACAAGCTAATGTAATGATTGCTTTTTCGGTGTCTGTAATAGTTTAGGGGCGGACGCTATTCCGTATTTTTTGGGTATATTTTAGTTTGAAGGGGGGAGCCGTTTTGTTGTTTTCACCCAGAGTGTGTCGCCGCAGGGCCCTGACGGTGTTTGCGGTTGTCTATAGGTAAGGATGGGAATGAAGAAGCGTCTTGGTGAGGTGCTGATCGACGCGGGTATGATAAATGAGACCCAACTTTCCACCGCCTTGCAAAGTCAGAAGGCCTGGGGCGGGAAGATGGGTTCGACCCTCGTGCGTATGGGTTTCGTTCGCGAAGAGGACATTCTCCGTGCGCTTTCGAGTCAGATGCTCCTCCCGGCGGTGGATTTCAACAAGGTCAAGGTATCCCCAAGAGCGCTGAAGGTGCTGCCCCAGCGTATAGCTGAAAAGTACACTGTCATCCCCGTAGCGTTGCGTGAGGATCAGGGACACAAGCAGTTGGTCCTCGTCATGAGCGACCCCACCAACCTGGAAGCGTTGAGTGAGATCGAGTTCCAGACCGGGTGCCGAATCAGGCCTGCGGTCGCCACCGATTCAGCGATTACCCGCGCCATAGATTTCTACTACAGCAAGACCTCAGGCGATGATAAGGAGGCTTTGAGTTCTCCTTCGATGGTTGGGTTGGCCGAGGTAGATGAATCCGAGCCGATGGAGTTGGTGAGCGAGCACCATGGCGGTCATGGCCCTGACCCGGCTGGTCTTGAGTCGCTGGGTACCGGTCAACTGCTGAAATTACTCATTCGCGTTCTGGTCCGCAAAAATATCATCAACAAGGCCGACATTGCCAACGAGTTCAGACGCCGCAAGAGCACCTGATCTGTCCCGCGCCCGCGACCCTGAGGCCACTGCAAGCCGCTGCCCCCTTCGGCGGGAGGTCCCCCTTATTTGTCCGCACTGCATATGAATTCCGCACCGCTTCTTGAGATAAAGGGGCTGGAGGTCACCTTCTCCACGCCCGATGGATTGGTGCGTGGTGTGAACGATATATCGTTCACGGTCGCCGGCGGGAGCTGCACTGCGCTGGTGGGCGAATCGGGCAGCGGCAAAAGCCTCACCGCACTTTCGGTGGTGGGGCTGCTTCCCGGTAACGCGACCATGACGGCGGGTTCCATCCATTTCAAGGGCCGCAGTCTCCTTGAGATGGGCGAGGGTGAGCTGCAAAAGTTCAGGGGCGGCGAGGCCGGCATGATCTTTCAGGAGCCGATGAGCAGCCTCAACCCCGTTTACACCGTCGGGTTCCACCTGGCCGAAGCCATCGGCAAGGAGAGCGCAACTGACATCAAGGCCCGCTCCATCGAGCTTTTGCGGGAAGTGGGCATCCCCGACCCCCAGCGCAGACTGGCGGCCTATCCCCACCAGCTGAGCGGCGGACTCTGCCAGCGGGTATTGATCGCCTGCGCGCTGGCGCGAAACCCCTCACTCATAATAGCCGACGAACCCACCACCGCCCTGGATGTGACTGTGGAGGCGCAGATAATGGCGCTGCTCGACCGGCTGAAAGTGGAACGCTCGGTGGCGCTGCTGCTGGTCACCCACGACCTGGGCCTTGTCGCCCAACACGCCGACAAGGTGGTGGTGGCCTACGCCGGTTACACCGTGGAAGAGGCGAGCGTCAAGCAGCTTTTCGCCGAGCCATTGCATCCCTATACCGTGGCGTTAATGAACGCTATGCCCCGTTATGACAGCGGGGGCGAGGGGAAGGGAGGGTTGACTCCCATCAGGGGAAATATCCCCCATCCCGCCATGCTGCCTCCAGGCTGTCCCTTCGCCGACAGGTGCGACCTGGCCGACGGCGACTGCGCTGTCGCGGTACCAGAGCTTCGTTCCCCCGGTCAGGGCCGCATGGTCCGCTGCATAAAGGCGGGGTAAAAAGATGCTGAAAGCCAGCGGGGTCGTCAAGCGGTACAGGGTGGACAAATCCCGATATCTCACCGCACTGGACGGTGTGGACATGGTCGTCGAGAAGGGGCTGACGGCCGCCCTGGTGGGCGAGTCGGGGTGCGGCAAATCCACGCTGGCGAGGCTGCTCCTGCGGCTGGAAAAGCCTGACGAAGGCCAGCTTGCCTTTGATGGTGCCGACCTGTGGCAGATGACGGCGGGCGAGGTGACCGCCTTCAGGCGGCAGGTCCAGATGATATTTCAAGACCCCTTCGGCAGCCTGAACCCCAGGATGAAAGTATCCGAGCTGGTGGGCGAGGGGCTGGTGGTCCACAAAATCGCCTCGGGAAAGGTCGCCAGGGCGCGGGTTGAAGAGCTGCTGGCCCTTGTGGGGCTGCCCCGTGATAGCGGCGACAAGTACCCGCACCAGTTCAGCGGCGGGCAGCGCCAGCGCATCTGCATCGCCAGGGCGTTGGCCGTGGAGCCATCGTTACTCATAGCGGACGAGCCTATATCCGCACTGGACGTCTCGATCCAGGCGCAGATATTGAAATTACTCGACGACATCCGCCAGCGGATGGGGGTGGGTGTGCTCCTCATCAGCCACGATCTGCGGGTGGTGCGCGCCGTCGCCAAAAGGGTGTCGGTCATGTACCTTGGCACAGTGGTGGAGAGCGGCCCCACCGACAGTGTTTTCAGCGATCCCAAACACCCCTATACAGTGATGCTGCTGGAGGCGGTGCCCTCCACCGACCCCGCTGAATCCAGGGTGGCGCAGGCGGTTTCGGGCGATCCGCCAAGCCCGGTGGACAAGCCCGAGGGGTGCCCCTTTCATCCGAGGTGCACAAAGGCCTTCGAGCCGTGCTATCATGTCATCCCGGAACAAGTTGAACTCGGCGGCGGCGCGTGCGTCCGTTGCCATCTCTATCGGTAAGGAGTTTGGAAAAAAGTGCAGATTGTGAGATTGGCCCTTGGCCGCGCCGACTGGTCAAAATTTGGAGTCTACATAGCCGTCAGCCTTGTCGCGCACATGGTCTTCATCTTCCTGGCAATGCCCACCTCCCACAGCGATGCCCAAAATGACGCGACCTTTATCGCCGAGCGCTACGCCGAAGCGATAAACCGCGCAGTGCCGCTGGACGGCTCGCAGATCGCCGAGCTGGAAGATCTCCTGGCTAGCGTCTCCAACGGGAAATGGGAAACCAGGACCTTTGGCGAAACAGTGGAGTCCCTGGCCGCCCGGATGGACGTCGAGGTGGACAAGGCCGAAGTGATCCGGGCGATGGACGCCAACCACTCGCGCCAGGGCCGCATGGACATCTTCATACAGCTGCCGTGGGATGAAGACCGCGACGCCTCCGACCTCCAGATACTGTCGTTCCTGGTGGGCGAAGGGACGCTGAAGAGCAAATTCGGCACCCACCGGCTGTGGGTGCGGCTCGAAGGCCCCGACGGCGTGGGCCGGGTCGCTATTGAAACTATGGATACGCGTTTGTATCGCAATGGCAGACGGACTGCGTCGGACCTTTTATATGGCGCGGTGTGGGTGGGAGAGTAGTGGCGACGCACGCCTCCTGCACGAACCCAGCGTCACCACCAGCGCTCAATCGCTAGCCGTATTGTACATACTGTCGTCGCTCAATCGCTTGGTGGGTTCCTTGGGTTCGCACAGGATGCTGTGTCGGGCGGCTGCGCCGAAAAACGCTAAAAGTAAAGGCCCGACCCCCAAGGCTTTTTGCTTTGCCGAGAAGTCTGAAACACCAAAAGTAAAGACCAGACCTCCCTTGGTTTGTGATATGACGAACTGGGGCTAATTTTTTGACTATTTTAGGAGGGGTTTTATGCGCAAAATAGTTCTCTTATCGTTAGCTTTTTGCCTAGTCTTTTCTTCCGCATGCTACGCAAGTGTGTATCGCACTATAAAATGCAACTATACAAAATCTGTCCAGGGATCAAGAGGACCAAAGGATACAGTCATCACTGTAGAAGCTTTGCCTGATGTATCCCTTGGCCCTTTTATATTCGATTCAATTGATACTGAAAAAGGAACTGCAAGGTTTATTGCGAACCAGGGAGCTGAAGATGTTGCGGTTGTTTATTCTCCAGAAAATATTCATTTTTTTGAGATAACAGGAACTGGAAATTTGACAACAACAACAGTTTTCCCATCGCTGGAATCAGTGCATTCACGCCATATGGCTGTGTATGGAGGTCTCATTTCTTCACAATGGTACGGTGTCTGTGAGGTCCTTGAGCGATAATTGCTAGGGTCGGGCTTTCTGAGGTTCGGTACGCGAGGAGTTCGGGGGACGTAATACTTAATTCTTTGATTTTAAACATCCCCACCGAGCTGTGCAGTGAGCGGATGAGGAGTCTTTAAGCGTGAATCTCGGGGGTCGGGCCTTTCCTTTTAGCGTTTCACACTATCAAAGTAGTGCTTCCAACCCTTTCCTATCCAGCAAACTTAGTAGTTTTCTCGATGCCCCGCTGGGGTGTTTTTTACCAATTTCCCACTGCCTGACGGTCGAGAGGCTCGTGTTCAACACTTGGGCGAAAACTGCCTGGCTAAGATTGGTACGCCGACGCATTTCTTTTATCTCTTCAACTGTATAGTCGCCAACTGGCTCTATGCACAGTGCGTCATACTCTCCCATCCGGCGTTTGTCGATGAGGCCAACCGTGTGGAGGTCTGCGGCTGTTTCGTGTACCGCATCAAGTATGGTGCTTCGTTTCTTCTTCCGGGCAGTCATTATAAATCTCCTTCAAAATTTCACTCTTAACAGCGTGGTCAAGCTCTGCATTGGAAAAACCCAAAAAATTCTCTGCGATCTTTTTCAAACCATCCAATTCTTTGTTAGATATATTTCCCTGTTCACTTTTCTTGAATCCAAAAATGAAAAACCACCTGTCTCCCCTGTTAGTGGCAACAATGGTCCTCGTGCTCCCGCTCTTGCCTCGCCCTGGCAACGCAATGCGCTTCTTGAAAACACTTCCCCCAAGATCAGCGTCAATAAGGCCATCCTCCATCTCCTTGACACCATCACACAATGCCCCGTCGGAGACCCCCGCTTTACGCATCCACCGGGAAAACCACTTGGTCTTAAAGACTCGCTTCATGACCTGAGTATAACACTTAGTGTATTAGTTGACAAATTTAAACTCTCCGCACAAAAGCTTGGAGCCAGCCCTTGTATTTCAAAATTCAGGGTCGGGTTGTCTGAGGTGAGGCGTTAGCCGAGCCGAGTTTCCGACCCGTTCCCATGCTTTTGACCCACCCATCCCCGTCCAAGCGGAGCAGTTCAGCTCGCAGGATCAGGAGGTCATACTTCATAGCGAGCGTTAAGCGAGCGGCTTTATGACCTCCCCGGAGAGATGAACGATCAGCGCAGCTTGCGGGGTGTCCAGGGGTCCAGGGGAGG
>JAUVAU010000003.1 GCA_030591565.1 Deltaproteobacteria bacterium
CAATGTAGTGCTTTCAAGTCTTGATTGATCGCCATATCAACAGTGTTAATTGCAGCTTTTCCAAGTCCCATACGTGTTGCAGTGATTACCGTTCCAGCGGCAATGATGTTCGTGGCACTACCTTTGACACCTTCCAGAGTGATATGTTCCTGTGCTCCAGAAAGTTCTTCTGTTTTGAGGTCTTTCACTGTGGCCCAAGGAATATTACCTCCCCAGAACTCAGGATTCTTTCGGCTTGGAGTTCCCCCGCCCGTTACAGTTATCAGATTACCCAAATCGACCAGCGGGATCATCCCAGCATCCCCCGGAGTTCCTTCAGGTCTGCTGTGATTTCAGATTCGAGAGCTTCGAGCTGGTCAAGGATGACTTCGGGCGGGTCGTACTTGACCTCTTCGTATTCGATTTCTTTATAGCGGTTGATGGAAAGATCGTATTTGTTCTCCCGTAGCTCTTCAACGGGGACGAAGAAGGATTTCGCCTTGCGGTCGCTCTGCGCCCTCGGGTCCCTCGTCTTCCATTTCTCCAAGATGTCGGGGATATCGTTCTCTTCCACAGGGTCACGTTTGTCATCAAGACTCAGACCATCGGCGGTCATGTCATAGAACCAGACCTTGTCAGTACCACCAGAGTTGGTCTTGGTGAAGATCATGACGGCGGTGGAGACGCCCGCGTAGGGTCTGAAGACGCCTGAGGGCATGGAGACGATGCCTTCGAGTTTGTGGCCTTCGATTATGGTTTCACGAATTTTTTTGTGCGCCTTGGAGGAGCCAAAGAGAACGCCATCGGGAACAATACATGCGCATCGCCCGCCAATTTTAAGCTGGGCAAGAAATAGCGAGAGGAAGAGCAGCTCGGTCTTTTTGGTCTTACAAGTATCGAGCAGGTCTTTAGCCACTTCATCGTAGTTTAGCGATCCCTTGAAGGGGGGATTTGCAAGTATGAGGGTGTAATTCTCTCTCAGATGGGCTTCGTCTTGATTTAGTGAATCATCCCCTTTTAAGTCTGGGTCATCCACACCATGGAGGACCATGTTCATAGCACCGATGCGACACATGGTGGCATCGAAGTCAGAGCCATGGAACATACCGCTATTGAAGTGTTCAAGTGTCTTTTGGTCATGGAATATTTCGGGGTGTTTATCCCGCAGATATTCTCCTGCCATAACGAGGAAGCCACAGGTGCCACAAGCGGGGTCACCTATGATGTCTTTTGGCCCCGGCGCTACCATCTCCACCATCATCTTGATGATGTGGCGCGGTGTGCGGAACTGGCCATTCCTGCCCGCCGTAGTGAGGTGAGAGAGCATGTATTCGTAAAGATCGCCCTTGGTGTCGCGATCCTCCATGGGGATGTCGCTGGTTTTGGTGACCACTTTCTCCAACAGGTTAGGCGTGGGAATGACGAAGATAGCGTCCTTCATGAAATGTGCGAAGGATGACTCCCTGCCGGAGTGGAGGTTTTTGATGAAGGGGAAGACCTTGTCACGGAAGGTTATATACATCTCTTCCGCTTCCATATTTTTGAAGTGCGACCAACGCAGGTGTTTCTGATCCTTAGCGAAGATGGGGGCCTCGATGGGCTTGCCAAGGAGGTTGGCCTTCTTCTCCTTGCTCTCTTGTATCTCGTCTAGCCTGCGGGCAAAGAGCAGGTAGGTAAACTGCTCGATGACGGTGAGTGGGTTGGCTACCCCACCGGCTGCGAAATCATTCCATATGGCGTCAATCTGAGACTTGAGACTTCCGGTTACCATTAAGTGCTCCAAATATTAAGGCGCTAAAACAGCGCGCTATTAGAGTTCAAGTGAGATTTCAGCCGCTTTCGCAGCAACTCTTTCCATAAGCTTTATACAGCGTGTCTCATCTTCATTTTCTAGAAACCACTTGCCACCTTCTTTGTACGGATAAAAAAGCTCATGTAGGGGCTTAGACAGTGCGCCAGTCACGACACTCACGCAATAAGAGTTCTTAAATTCCTTCATATTTAAAAATTCGTTTGGAGTTAGCTCAAACTCTATGATATTGCCCGCATGCCCTTTTACTTCGACACGGAGTAATTCCTCGCCCTTCCGGGCTTCAAGGTCCCAGCCAAGGCAATCCTTTTCAACGGATTCAATGGAGTAGCCCAGCTTTTTGAAATACTGCTTTGTTTTCTTAACAGCAGCCTTTTCCACTGCCTGTATCAACTCTTTATCAGGTTTCCCTTTGCCGCCTTTATGGGTAGATGCTTTGGGCTTACTCGCACCATTTCTATCTAAGTATCTTCGTACTTTTCTCCTGAATTTGATTGCATCAGGTGAATCATCTCCGCCATACCAGACATTAGACTGCCCAGCCCCACCTTTAGTTCTTGGCACTTGAAAATCTCTCTCTAGAGGCGGCAACAAAACAGAGTCTTCTTCAGCTGCATAGCAAACGTAAGTAAGTAAATATTGGGGGATATTTTTTTCAAAACTACCATCACGTTTACAATATTGGCGATGTAGCAGTGTGGCATTTCTGTACCAGCCAACAATTACCTGACCCCCATCGGGATGTGGGGAAAAGAAAACAATATCAACACCTGCAAGCTCATCGCCTTCTTGGCAGAGTGATTCTGGGATAACTCTTTCAAGGCTTACCCCACCATGACCCGTAGTCATTACATAACCGAAACAACGACCAGCTGAATCTGGCTTGAAGTTCCACATCTCACCACCGCGCTTGTTCTCCCTTATATACTCGCCACCTCCCCGTATTTCAGCGGGGCCATCGTACTTATCCATGTATCCAACGCGGAAAAAAACAATGGGGCTCTCGGCAGACATTTAGACCCTCCAAACTAAAAAAACCACCATTGGCAGTTTCACGCCCAATTGTGGTTTTAATTACTCCTATCGTATATCGTCCCGGTTCATTTCGTACCCTCCCGTAAGGTGCAACTATCGGAGTCTACGACATAGCTATCCGGCGGGTCAAAGAGGCATTGATGCCATTTCTGGGACAGGCTATAAATTATGAAGTGACCGGCACAAATCTTTCAGGTAGAATCCGGACCCAACATTAGCTCAATCACTATGCCATGGCCAACGGTCTTAGATATGGGCATAAAACGATGAGTGAGTAGATGGACATCCAAAAAACCGACCTTATCCTCCAATACATTTTGGCACTTGCCTCTGAAGAAGATGAGTACGTTCATCGCGATCTTGGGGATATACACCTGATCAAGTATGCGTATTTGGCAGACCTCTCTTGCCATAATCGTGAAGGGGAAACATTTACTGGCACTAGGTGGCAATTCTATAAATTTGGCCCTTGGTCTCAGGAACTGTACACCCGCATCGATACGGCACTCGTACAGATAGACGCTGAAAAGAAAACAATCCAGTCACAATTTGAGGACGACTTCCATAGATGGCATTTGCAAGACAGAGACCTTGCAGATGAGCTTGAGAGAAGGCTCCCTGTTTGTGTCAGTAGTATTTTGAAGAAAGTAATTCACGACCACGCAAACGACACTCCATCCCTTTTACAGCGGGTTTATCTGACAGAGCCGATGCTTAGGGCCGCTCCCGGAGAAATGCTAGAGTTCCCAGAAGCAAAAGAAGTCAAGGTTCGCCCACCGAAGATATCTCCACAACCGCTAAGCAAAACAGCACAAAAAAAACGCAAAGCCAAAATTTCAGAGATACGGGAAAAGATTCAAGCTCGTATAGCTGCGAAACGTGACCTTTCATCTAGAAAAAAAACCTTCACTGAACCCCGATATGACGAAGTGTTTATACAAGGAGTCGTATGGCTTGACTCTTTAGCCGGGGAATCTATCCCTCAGCAAGACGGTGAGTTGTTGATTGCAGAAAACATCTGGAAATCAACGGGGCGTTTTGATCCTGATGTATCCTGATGACTGCATTCAAAATTTCCTTCCTCCATGGTGGGAGGAAGATACCTCCGATGAGGTTAGCAGAGGTCGCTTAGTTTGGGCTTTTCTACCTCATGTTGATCAAATACCTTTGGAACTGGAAGCCACAGGTCGTACCGAAGCGACATCACATGACAGAGCTACCTATCGAGTTAAACAACTCAGGGTAGACGGAACTCGACGTGATCCGCCGCTACCTGTTGCTGCCTTGCCAAACATTCCCGGAGAAAGAAGAGGAGTTTACAGGGTCAAAAAAAGACCAGCTTTGATAATTAGCAATAATTGCCCTGAGGTTCCAAGAGAACTACGCCAAGGACAAACAAGGTCACAAACCTCACCTACTGTGCTTGTTGCCCCATATTATGGTGCCGACATGGATGGTCGACGCTCAGGATACAACGAGGAGTTCCTCAAGAGAGTTAGACTTTGCGAGTACCCCCAATTTATGTGGGATATGTTGCCATTGCGGGGCTCTAATGAATCATTATTGAGACTTGATCATATACAACCAGTCGGAGAACACTATTACACAATTGAAGCTACAAATTACCGTTTAAGCGATGATGCGGTTTACATTCTTGACGAGTGGATATCATGGCTGATTACAGGAAATATTGAAGACTCTAGTTCTATCAACCTCTATCGTGAAGAGATTCTTTCTCTTGGATAGTACAAACTCATCCCCACCTATCAGATTTCCTTAATTGCCAACATTTTGCCAACAAACTCTCTGGTATTGGGCAACATCAAACAGGACAGAGAAACACAGCATACTTGGAAATCACAGACGTGGCAGGATGTTACACAATATAATGGTATGTAATGGGATAGCAGATTTGGGATTCAAAATCCGGTAGGGTTAAACCTGTGCGAGTTCGAGTCTCGCCTCCGGCACCAGATGAAATAAAGGTCGTCCTTCATGGGCGACCTTTTTTCATTTAGGCGAGCGAGAACTCGCACCCAAAGGCCACAACCATGTGGCCGTTACAATTACCCCACGTTGTTCTTGCGAAACAACGGGCAACGTTCGAGTCTCGCCTCCGGCACCAGTATAATCAATGGGTTACAGGCTTTTGCTTGTAGCCCATTTTCCTTTTTTTAAACCCCAAATGCCAACATCAGCAAAAAACCAACTCTGATCTGAGGTTTCAAAAAGGACCGGTTTTGAACCAATTGCGAGGGCTTTTCCTTATATCCATAATCCAACAACTACCGATAGGCATAAATCGCATCTCCCAAGGCTAAACTCGGATGCACCACGGAACAGTTTTGTCGCAGTTGACTGCGAGCACTTTTTAAAGTGTCCGATTACAGATAGCCAAAATATCAATCACCTGCTAGAACTGGATGAACTCTAAATCACCATCTACGCAAAAACTTGAACAACTCGATTCTGGAGGGGATTAGTATGAGAAAGATCTTTGACGGCGCATTGGTACTCTTGGCCTTATCCTTGACCCTGTTTGCTGTGGGCTGCGGTTCCAGTGAAAGCAGCACGGCTACCACGGTGGAGGTGGAGGCGGACACCACACCGCCCACGGTGACTTACACATCACCAGCGGCGGATGATATGGATGCCGCCGTAGACACGATGGTCGCGGTGACCTTTAGCGAGGCGCTGGACGCTACGACCGTAGACGGTGCGACGCTCACGCTTCTAGCCGCTGGTGAGACGACCCCAGTGACAGCGACCATCGCCTATGACGACGGCCTGTATCAGGTAACCTGCGACCCCTACTACCAGCTAGCACCCTCTACCACATACGCCGCCACACTAGTCACTACGGTAGCCGACTTGGCTGGCAATCTGCTGGCGGATGGCCTTACTTACCCCTTTGACGCTCTTACCTGGTCCTTTACCACAGGTGCCGACCTCGTAGCCCCCGACGTAACTGCAGTCTTTCCCGCTGACGGCTCTGTGGCGAGCGCGGTAACTATAGCGAGCGCAACCTACAGCGAAACCCTCAACGTTGCCCCGACAGATGGCGCGATGACGCTCACCTGCGGCGGCGTGGATGTGACTGGTACGGCCAGCTATGCTGATCTGACTCAGGCCACCTTCACCCCAGACGCGTCGCTCACTGTGGGCGACTCTTGCACCGCCACCTTCTTTGCCACATTGACCGACGCAGCGGCAAATTCCGGCGAGGCCACGGCCACATGGTCCTTCACGGTGGACTACCCCCGTATTACCGGCACGCCCGTGGCTGCTGGTCCCATGGGCGCTGGCACCCCGGTTGAAATCACCGTGCCGATCAACGCGGCGGCCGAGTGCGTAACCGTGGGCTTGCTTGATGGAATGGACAGCGTTGGCTCGGGCGCTAACTGCGTTGCCTCACCGGGCGACACGGAGATCGTCGTCAGCGTAAACACCGACCCCGGTCCCGGCGGTGACTATGTCATCGCGGTCCAGGTCGACCACTCCAACGGCCCCCCGGTTTCTGATTACTTCTTTGACGATACGGTCTCCGCGGACAACTACACCTGGTCCACCTCCGGCATTACCCCCGAAGACTCGGGCATCCCTCTGGGCATGGTCACCCTGGAACCCCTGCCAGATTTAACGGTGGCGATTTTAGACGTGACAATTGATGGTTCCGACACCTTTGTCAACTACGAGGTCTGCAACATCGGTTTCGGAGACACTGCCGACTCCTTTGAGGTGGGGATATTCATTGATCCGGTTACTACGCCCCAGCTTGGCGATACGCCCGATATCACGAGAGCAGTGGCAGCCCTTACAACAGGCGGGTGCGCAACCGATTACGTACAGGTTGCTACCCCCTTAACAGGACGATTCACTGACTATTATGCAATGGCCGACAGCGCCCAAGACGTAACAGAACCGAATGAGGCCAACAACGTCAGCGCTCCATACACTGTTCCAACCGGCGTAGCCCCCGAAACCTACACCGGCTCCTCGCTATCCCAGGAAATTCCCGACGCCTGGGGCGGAGGTCCCGGCGTTCTCCAGGAGGACATCACCGTAACTTCAATAGCAGCACTGGACGATATCGTGGTGACCATAGATATAACCCATACCTATGTCAGCGACCTTGATATCTACCTGGTCTCGCCTTTGGGCACCACTATAACCCTCAGCAATGATAATGGGGGTGGCAGCGATGATTACACTATGACTGTCTTTGACGACACTGCTGCTACATCCATAAACTCCGGCTCCGCCCCCTTTACCGGCACATACCGCCCCGATCAGCCTCTCTCCACCTTTGCCGGTGAAAATCCAAATGGTACCTGGATACTGCGAATTGAAGATGACTCTATACTAGACACCGGCACCATCTGGTCCTGGTCGATAGGAATCTGGTAGAGATCCACCGCATCGCATAAACGAAAAAGACCGCCCTTCGGGGCGGTCTTTTTTATTGGCTATGGGTTAATGTGCATACAGGTTTTGCAAAATCCTTCCTTTTCGGAACAATTCTAGATCAGCTATCGGGATGTTGCAAAAAGCCGCCTTTTCTCAAGGCAAGAAAGTGGCCCTGCCGCTGTTAATGTTCAAGCCTGCTTCCGCCCTCAGCGATATTGCGAGCAGATCTCGCATCAGACAGTATGCGGCTTATCGTCGCGCATGAAACAGAAAACAACCGAGCCACTTCAGCATTGATCTTTCGGCCTGTAGTTACCATTTCAATGATCTCAGCCTTTTGCTCGGTAGTGAGTTTTCTTGGCCGTCCCAGCACCTTGCCTCTCATGCGAGCAGCTACCAAACCTGCCTTCGTCCTTTCGCGAATCATTTCCCTCTCAAACTCAGCAAAGCTACCAAGCATCTGCATTAACATTCTGCCGGCGGGAGCCGTTGTGTCAATAGCCTCGGTGAGGCTGCAAAAACCTGCTCCTTTAGCTTCAATCAAATCCATTATGGCCAAGAGGTCTTTCAATGAGCGAGACAGGCGATCGAGCTTCCAGACGACCACAACATCGTCGGCACGAAGAAGGTCGATCATATGGTGAAGCTGTGGTCTTTCCCAGCGTCCGCCTGATGCTTGGTCTTCAAAAATGCGATGTGCGCCAGCTGCCTTTAGCGCATCAACTTGGGCTTTAGTGTCCTGATTATCTGCTCTTGAAACCCGTGCGTATCCCATAAACATGACAATTCTCCTTCCTTTTTCGGCACAGGCCACCTTCATATATAAAGATGGCTCGCATCAGAGAATCGTCAAAAAGGACCGTTTTTTCATCGCGACTTAGAAGAGTTGCAAAAGTCCCAAAAGGCTTCATGCAACCAATGCGTTCATTTTAAAATAGATCGGCACCTGACGTGAGCCGCTTTATCGAGGTGAGCCCTCAAAACGTTGGCGTTGTCACAATTCGAGGATTTTGTTTAGGTAGTAGAGGCGATTTCGGTACCACTCAGTGGTCAGGATCGCCACCCCGCCAAATATAACAGCCCAGTAGCTTTCCTGAAGTACTCCGCTAACGTGGTAGAAGCCCAAAAAGGCTGCCAGATAGGCGACATGATGGAATCCGTTCCCCGGGGAACTTTGCCCAGCCATACGGGTGATGCTTAAAATCATCGCCGAAAACAGATACAAGACGAAGGTGGCGTTGACCAGAAGCGGCGGTGGCGGTTGCCCCATGATGCTCTTCCATTGCTCGGGCATGGCAGGAATATACATAAACCCTGTGCGTGCCCAAATGCCTATGGATAAAAAAACCACCAGCGGCCACAGCCCACGATGGATTTTGACCTCCAGCGCCGCTATGTCGGACGCGGTAGTGCCACCTTCACCATTGCGGTCCTTGGAACTTTTGTTTTCGCCACTCATGAATCGTCCAGTCGTGTAGCCGGGTGGCTCAGTGTTAGCGCCCCCATGTGCTGTCGGTCAAACGATTTTTGCAATACTCTTCGAGAGCATAACGCAAATCCGCTATATCGGTCTAATGAATCTGCGCTGGTCCGGGTTAGTACTGCAATTGCCCTCGATTCAGTGTGTATCTCCTTTTTTGAGCATCAATTGTATTTTTCGTACTGCGCTTGCTACCTCTTCCAATTCACCTGCCAATCTGGGCGGCGGCGTCTTGGTGTCGCCGGTCGATACGCAGTAGAGATATTTGCCCAGTTGGCGTAGCGGACTCACCACGTTCATTTGCAGAAGGGCTGCAACGCCCCCTATGATCAACAAGAGCATCATCACGCCAAATACCGTCAAGCGCCGACCCATTACAGCCAGGCTATGGCGCAACGGTCCTTCAGAGAGCCCGATATCGAGTGTGCCGAGGACCGTCTGGGTGGGTGGGTGGTGGTGGCACTGCGCGGTGTGGCATGTCTCATCGTTGTAGATGGCGGCGGTGGTTGCCATCACCGGCTCGCCGGAGTCGCTGACAAATCTTCTGGTCTGCTCCATGGGGCCGAGTGTTTTTATCGGCTCTCTTCCACTATGACAGACTGAGCAGCCCTCGACTTCGACGTTTACCTCTCGCCCCACGTCTTCGCTGTTCCCGGAGAAGACGATAACCCCCTTCTTGTTGAATATTCGCACGTACTCCACAAGATGCTCTTCATTTACGCTCTCCACGATGTTGAGCAGGGCTTCCCGGTCGTCTTGTAGCATGGCGTAACGGGTAGACTTAAGCAAAACGTTGGAGATGTCGTTTGCATGCAGGATGTTTTCTTCAATCCGGTCGCGCTGCATGCTCGAATAGAGCAGCAGACAGCACACGACTATAAAACCGGTTGTGGTAAAAACCACGGGAATGATGGCTTTCGCTGCTAGGGTTTTGAACATCTAAGCACCCCTTCCCGCATCGCCCGCACCCCAGTTTGGACTGCGTCGAGGCTTTTCCTGCACTGTCCCGTACTGCGTTTATGCGGACACCTCTCCAAGCGACTGAGTCTCTGATGGCTTCTCGGCGCTCGGGATTACTACGACTGCTTCCTCCACGACCGTTTCCTCTTTCCATGTGTAGAGGATGGGCAGCCGATAGAGCAGGAAGCGGTATACCAAGAGATAGATGGTGAATATTGAAACTACAATTATTATCTCGCCTATGTGCGGCAACTCCTGGTAGAGATTCCAGTTAAAGGTAAAGAGTGCTGTATTGAGGCGATTAAGAACTATGCCCAGCACGGTGAGCAGCGCCGCGAAACGAGCCAGGCCGACCTTGTTGTGGCGGATGGAATAAGCGAACAAAACGATCGGGACCACCACCCCCATAAGCATCTCCATGCCATACAATCCTCCCCAGCTGGTGGCGAGATAAGCCCACTCGTTATCGTGGGCAAGGCCGATGAGTTTTATGGTGAAGTAGGTTACCAATCCCATGCTGGCCCCTTTGGCCAGACCGATTGTCAGGCGATCCAGATTATCCAGGAAGTTGCTGTCGCACCTCCAGCCCATCGTTCGCTTGATGATGGTGCTCACCACTATTACCATGCAAAGGCCTGCCGGAATTGAGGAGCAGAAGAAGAACACCCACTGAAACTCATCGGAATACCAGAGGGGATGTACCTTGCCCGGAGCATAGGTAAAAAGTGCACCCAGCGCGCCTTGATGCAGGGTGGAGAGGATGATGCCCGCAGTGGTCAGTCCCAGGGCTATCCTGCGTATAAAACGTTTGCCCGCGAGCCACCCGACCCACTCGAAAAAGGATGCGGACACCTCGGCCATCTGGACCGACAGGTAGGTAGCCACATGCCAGCCCACCAGGAAGAGGACTGCGGCGGGCCCCCAGGAGACCACCATCGGATAGGGCAAGCGCCAGGGCTGCCCCAGGTCGGCCAGCAGATAGACTACGGCAAAGAGGTAACCCAACAATCCGTTTAGAAGAGCCAATCGCTCAATGGATTCGTAATCGTGTCGCCCAAAAACCTCCACGGTGGTGCCCAATAAAAATCCCGAAGCGGAGAGGGGGACCATACAGAATAGGCCAAACCCCAGAAAAAGCCCCCAGGGGTAATCGTTTGAGGCGTGCGTGACGTACCCCAGGCCGAAGATGAAACGACTGACGATGACTGGCAGACCGACGACCAGGATCACCGCCGCCACCCAATTGAGCGGATTTCTAAATGCCTGTGACAAGTAGTCGCGCAGGCTCAAGCCTAGCAGCAGTTTCTCTTTGAATGTCCACGGCTGTTTGTCGGGAGCGGGGCGGGGACCGTCAAGCGGTGTGGTTCCGTTCTTTACCAACCTTTTCATCGGCTTTCTCCCTTCTTATCGTCCTGACAATCAGCGGCTGCATTACGTTCTCTTTTTTTAGCCAGCATGTGAAAACCGGTGAACAGGGCAGGCCAAATGGCGAGCACCATCGGGACCATACCGAGAAAGCCCTTTACATTCGAAATAATCGGCTCTTTTTGCAAAGTAGTGTCAAAACCTACCTGTTCGAAGGGGACGCCGGACAGGTACATCCAGGCGGTTCCACCCACCTCTTTTTCCCCATAGATATGATCGACATATTTGTCGGGCTGATATCTGATCCTTTCGCGCCCTATCGCTAACAGCTGCTCGCGGTGGCCAAAGACCATCGCTTCCTGCGGACAAGCCTCGACACATGCCGGGGGTTGTCCGTGCACCAGCCGGTTGTCGTAGCAAAAGTTGCATTTAACGATGAGGGGGTTCAAGGCGCTGGAGTAGCTGTAGGCCGGAACGTAGAAGGGGCAGGCGACCATGCACATACGACACCCGACACAAACCTCGGGGTCATAGATGACTGCGCCCTCTCCGGTCTTTGTGTATGCGTTGACAAAGCACGAGGTCAAACATGAAGGCTCGTTACAATGGTTGCACTGCATCTTTCTAAACACGGGGGTATCCGAGCCGGGTATTTCGTAGCGGTTCACCACCGTGTAGGCACTTTCGTCCGTTCTGCGTTTTGCCCCATTGTGCGACTCTTTCTCCAGAACCGAAAGATCGTCAAAGGGCTCCTGTGGCGCAGGCAGATTGTGCTCCGCGTTGCACGCCGCCTCGCAGGTTCGGCAACCAATACATCTGGTCAGATCCACGAGCACGCCCATGCCATCGGGGTAGCCCTGAAGCTTTGGTGCCGCCCACGCTGAGCGTGCCCCTCCGATGGAGCCGGCCACCGCACCTGCGACGCCCGCGGCCAAAAATTTTCTTCGGCTTATTTTACCCATATTGAAACTCCTCCCGATTCAATCCCTGACAATTACCCCCTTGCAACGGGTATCAGTGGGTACCACCCCCGCCACCCGCTGCGACCTTCGCATTCGGGGTTTCAAGGCTGGCCTTGAAAAGACTATCTCCAAGCTGATTTCGCTCATGGCAATCCTGGCAACCGATGGGAGCCCCCTCACTGATGTGGCATCCCAGACAGCTGCGGTGGTAGGCACCCTTGAGTCCAGGTTTGTCAACATGATAGCGCCTGGACTCACGCTCCCTGCTGTACACCTGCTCGGCGCTGAAGGGGTCCGGCGCGTGGCACCGCTGGCAAGCCACCGGTGACGAAGCCTCGGTCCTGTCGTGACACATCGTGCATTTCTCATCCACGGCGGGGGTGCCGGCGGTGTGGTGGTGGCACGCAGCGCAGCTCTCGACGATATCGATATGCATGGAGTGATCAAAGTCCACCGCGTAGTAGTACTTGGCGAGACCGTCGATCTCTACCGTGTCGGGCAAATCTGCCGCCGTGCAGTGAACTGCCCACAGCGAGAAAAATGCTAAAAACGCCAATATTTCAGTTCTACGTTTCAGTCGTGCTTGCATCGTTACCTCTTTTTCAACCTGAGTAAGGTTCGCAAAGGGTCCATTCGCGCTTGGCCGCCAATCATTCCGGGGGCGTGTTTATGTAGCGGTAAAAGATAGGAAATCCGACGAAAAATCCGGCACATATCAGATATTCCAACCCCTTGACGTAGGTATAGAAGTCAACCATCGTGTGGATTGTTTTCACTTCACCGACGGAGACGAACATCTGTAGAAATTGCTCTAACATGGTCTCTCACCTCCCTGTACACCGCGGCCCGGCTACAGCCCTAATGCGTGTTATTGCTTTTGCCTCGCCCTTACCAAGACCTTCTCCCGCAAGTTCTCGGCGATGCCCTTTAGCATTCCGATGAGCAGAAACATGGCCGGAGCAAGCTGAGCGATAATCACCAGGGCACATAAGCCGAGAAAACCGATAATCAACAGCCCGCTGCTGTAGACCTGGGTCGTATCCACTGCCAGGGCGGGCGCTACTGCCGCCATCCAAGCAACTAAAGCCGTAAGGAGTGTAATTCGTTTCATGGTTGCCTCCCTTCCTTTCGCATTTAAGGTCGCCGGTATTTGGGCGAAGCATTTGCCCCTGTAGCCATCGTGACGCCGTCATGCGGTTCGGCATTGCCGCCCAACCCCCTGAACGCGCACTCGACGACGGACATGATCTCTTCGCGGTCATCACTGCCTACCGACTTCATCAGGTAATAAAAGATCCCTTCATCGCGTAGCCGTCTCAACTCGGGTGCCGCTATTTCTTCCGAGGCGATGATCACCTTCAACTCCGAGCTGCAACTCTTGAGCACCGGCAACAGGTCGAGCGCCGAAACACCGTCTATGCGCCCCCCCAAGATAAGAACCTTGGCAACGTTTTTGAGGATCACGTCTATCGCCTGAGCGCACGAGCGTGTGGTGAATACGTCGTAGCCCGCCTCTGTGAGTAAACCGCTTAACTTCATCCGCGATGAAACATCATCGTCGGCTATCAAGAGCGCCAGCATCGTAGTCACCCTCCCTCGAACACGGTTAAGGGCATTGAACACACACAGCTATTCACAGTTATTCACCCCTGCTTTGGGGCGAGCAGGGGTTGGGCACAAAGTGGCCTGCCAAAGCCTTAACGCGCACTGTCCGTAGGGACCGCGCCGGTATCTTCCTCAGCAGGCTTTTTGAACAAGCCCACGAGCATCATGGAGAGCAGTACAAACGCCGGCACCACCTGCATCATGATGATGAAGGCACCGAAACCCAAGAAGACGACCGTCCACAACCCCATCCCTTCTCCAGGGGGTGCCCCTGCTGCGGCCATCGCCATCTGCACAGTGAACATCCAAACAATTGCGCACCCGATGTACATGAAACACTTCCTAGTCATGACCTCCTCCTTTTGCCGCTTTGCATCAGCCTTCGGCCTTCCGCCCTTGGAGGAGTGCATCAGTCATGCCACGTCAAAACAAAACTGGACTATGGGGGCTCTATCAAGCTAACTAGCTGTTATTCTAGGATATTTAAAAATGATAGCTGTAAGATGAATTTGCAATTAACGCTGGAAACGCATAATAAACTTATGCACCCAACGGAAAGACACAGAGGAGTGGAAGAGCAGAAAGCAGCGTATTTCACTTATTTTCAAGGTGTTGATATAGAACATCCCCCTGAATACTTTATTTGTTCATGTGACAAACGGATGAATAATCCACGTAAACTTCAGGGGAGACTTGCAAGAAGGGGCATTTATGCTAAAAGTATTGGTGACGTAATTGATGGTCGTATTTTTCTGGTGTTGCTTTTTTGCTTTTATTACATTTTTCATCCATTTTTGGGAAAAATCTCATGGGTAGCAAAATACTTGTCGTAGATGATGAGGACGTAGTACGCAAAAGCATTTGCCGCATTCTCAGCGATCCAGAGTTTAGTGTCGAAACATTTGCATCCGGAGCCATGGCGCTGGCGGAACTGCAGGGCAACGCTTACGACCTGGCAATAACTGACCTGAAGATGCCGGGCATGAACGGTATTGAGGTTCTAAAAGCGATTCAGGTGCTTCAACCCAATTTGCCGGTGATCATGATCACCGGGTATGCCACGGTCGATACCGCCGTCGAGGCCATGAAATGTGGCGCTTTCGACTACATCGCAAAGCCATTCACACCGGAGCAGATACTTGGCACTGTAAAAAAAGTGTTGAAATGGCGCGCCGCCAGAGCACTGGATACACAAGAAGACGAACACCTGACGCACTTTGAAAAAATTATAGGGCAAAGCGCCGCAATGCAGTTGGTCTACCACAGAATTCGTCACGTGGCGCCCACTGACTCCACCGTGCTTATTAGCGGTGGCAGCGGAACAGGCAAAGAGCTTGTCGCCCGGGCAACTCACAACTGCAGCCTTCGGCGCAACCGCCCCTTTGTAGCTGTTGATTGCGCAGCGCTTGCCGAAAATCTGCTGGAGAGCGAACTTTTTGGCCACGTCAAGGGATCGTTCACTGGTGCTATCAGTACAAAAATCGGACTCTTCAAGGTTGCTGACGGGGGTACCCTCTTTCTCGATGAAATTTCCAACCTGAGCCTATCGGTCCAGGCCAAGCTCCTTCGTGCATTGCAAGAGCGCGAAGTCCTACCTATAGGCAGCACCAAAAGCGTCCCCACCGACATTCGGCTCATCGCTGCGACAAACCGAGATATTAAAACACTCGTGGCCCAAAAAAGATTCAGGGAAGACCTCTTCTTCAGGCTCAATATCATCCCAATCAATCTACCGCCGCTACGGGAGAGGGAAGGCGACCTGGGGCTTCTGGCTAGTTCTTTTCTTGCCAAGTACGCTGAGAAAATGGCCAAGCCAATCGAGAGCTTTTCAGCCGCCGCGCTGGCACACCTGGAGGCCTACGACTTTCCAGGCAACGTGCGCGAATTGGAAAACCTGGTCGAAAGGGCGGTCGTCTTGTGCTGCGGTACGCAGATACAAAAGATTGACCTCGAACTTCAGGGCGATGCGGTAGACACCACGCCAAAAACGGCCGAGGATCTCAAACAGCTCAAAAAGGCAGTGAGAGAGCAGGCGGTCCTGCCCGCCGAGAAAGCTTTTGTTTTGGCCGCGCTTGACCGTAACAACTGGAACGTGACCAATGCGGCGGCGCAAACTGGTATGTTGAGGCAAAACTTTCAATCGCTCCTGCGAAAACACAGCATCCGGCCCACCGCAAACGATTTGCCCGACCAACGACAGGGAGACGTTCAAGAAGATGACGCGCTCCCCAAATCCTCTGAGTGTTGAGTAGGCCAGTGGGTATCCCGGCAGGAGCATTGTTGTCGGTTTCTTTGGGGGTGGGCCATTGAACCTGATCGCTAAACTCACCCTGGCAATCAGCACTCTATTGATCCTGGCGATGATCCCCTTTGCCTATCTAAACGTCAACGCCATCAAAAAGTTGCTCTATGAAGAGGCGGTCACCTCCGCCGATAACGTCAGCGAGACGATTATCAAGACCACCCATTACCAGATGTTGGAAAATAACCGAGAGCGGGTCTACCAGATGATCCAGGAGGCGGGTCGCCAGGAAGGCATCGAGTACATCCGCATGATTACAAAAGATGGCAAGATCATCTTCTCCACCAATAGCAAAGAGGTGGGGGGCAACCTCGACAAGACCGCCGCCCCCTGCGATATATGCCACGCCGCCACAAACCCGCTGGAACATGCTTCGCCAATGAACAGGAGCCGGGTGTTCAATAGCGCCGAAGAAGTTGAACTGCTAGGCATAACAAAGGCCATCTACAATCAGGAGAGCTGCTACACGGCGCCGTGCCACTTTCACCCTCCCGACCTGAATATCCTCGGAGTGCTGGACACTGTCGTATCCCTTGAATCCATGCGCATCAAGACCACCCAATACGCACAACGGCTGGTGTTGCTAACTCTTGCCATGCTCTTCGCCATCGGAGCCTCCATAACCCTTATGATCCAGCGGCAAGTGAGCCGCCCCATCAAAAATATTTTGGAACACACCAGAAGAGTCGGCGCGCTGGAATTTGGAACAAGGCTAACAGCAAAGAGTAACGACGAGATAGGGGCGTTGGCGGTTGCCTTCAACAAGATGACCGACAATCTAAACGTGTCCAAATCGGAACTTGAAACATGGGCCCACACACTGGAATCCAAAGTAGAAAAGCGCACACGCGAGCTGGCGCACATGCAAGCCCAAATAATCCAGGCGGAAAAATTAGCATCGCTCGGCGAGATCATCGCCGGTATCGCCCATGAACTCAACAACCCCCTCACCGGGATACTGGTCCTCTCCTCTTTGATCGAAAAAGAAGCCCCGCTAGACCCACACCACCGGGAGGATATGGAATCGATCGTCCACGAAAGCCAACGCTGTGCACGCATAGTCAAAGGACTGTTGGATTTCTCACGTGTATCGGTGCCGGAGATGGTCTACTACGACATCAACCAAATAATGGAAAGCACTCTTGCTCTCATCGGGACGCAATCAATCTTCCACGACATCACCATTCACACGCACTATGACAAAACGTTGCCCAAAGTGATGGTTGACACCAACCAGCTTGAACAGGTCTTCATCAACATCTTGCTAAACGCCGGACAGTCAATAGCTGAAAAGGGTGAAATCTCGATTACGACCCGAGCGGACACATCACACATATGCATCCAGGTACGCGATAACGGCAAGGGGATACCCTCCGAGCATCTGGGTAAGATATTCGACCCGTTTTTTACCACGAAGGAGAACAAAGGGACGGGGCTGGGCCTCTCGGTGTCCTATGGCATAGTGGAAAACCATGGTGGAACCATTGAGGTCGAGAGTCAGCTTGGAGACGGAACACTTTTTACTGTTCGGCTACCCGTTAGCGCCTAAAATCGGCAGTGACTTGCAGTCATTGAAGAAAAGCAAAAACCAGCATGCCAGACGCCTGTTCATTCCTGGATCGCAAGAGCAGCAATTGAAAGATTTAGCTCGTCACACACACATGTCTGGAGTTTGTCAAAACCGTTCCTTTTCGTAAAGTGAGCTGGTGTACCTGCTGACGCGCACGGTGCGATACCTGGAGGCAAAGGGCGTGCGCGACCGCTTCACGCTCATCGCCGCGGGAGGACTGAAGGGCCCGGCGGACTTTGCAAAGGTGCTTGCGCTGGGAGCCGACGCCATCTACACCGCCGGGTTCGCCAAGTTCGCCCTGGGCTGCGTCTACTGCCGCTCCTGTGAATCGGGTAGCTGCCCCACCGGGATTACGACCCAGGACCCGACTTTGCGTCGCCGCCTCACTGTGGACACCCGCGCACGCGAAGTGGAGAACCTCCTTCGGGTTTCCACTAATGAAATCGCAAAAATGTGCCGCCTCTGCGGAGTAAATTCCATTAGCGCTTTGGATCGGGACCTTGTCCGTGCTTTAACGATTGAAATCTCAACCGCCGCCGACGTGCCCCTCGCCTCCCGGGCGGAGTGAGGGGGTGCAAGGTGGTTCACGAGGACCGATAATCAGCCCATGAGCTGTTCAATGTTCTTCCTGAAATAATCAAGTTTGCATTGGATTATTTCCACGGGAGTCTGGATAAACTCAAAAAATTCCAGGACGGCCATATCGTCAATGGGTTCGAGGCCAAAATCAAGAATCACCACGGTGTCGTAGAAACCGAAGTTCTGGCGTGCATCCACCTCATCCCAAGACAGCGCATCCTGAAAAATTTCGCGCCAGTGCTTTAGCCACCCCGGAGTCATGACGAAAGCCTTGTTGTCCTCCAGCTTCCGGCGTTCCTTATCATCGAGAAAAGCCGCTATGCAATCTTTTCCCGGTAGCCGACTCCCCTCATGCTCTGCCAGTAAATCGTCAATTTGCGGATGGCAAGCTCCGTAGAGACAGGTCACACCGTCCGCCCCGGCCACTGCCTTATCCAGAGCGCTTTTAAGCAAACCCAAATCCGCATGAAGACCTGGGGAAAGCCAGTCAACGTCATTGGCCTTGGCCCCCAGAACTTCTTCAACTTCTGATTGAAACACCTGGCATCCAATAATTTTCAAAGCATCTCCCTCATGGTGAATTCCAGCCGCATTTACTCCTTGTCCGAAAGTTTGGCTGTTAACGCCGAACCTATCTTCTGTCCAAGTTCAGTGGCCCCCCTGAGCGCTGTCTCCTGGTCTTCAAGGCAGCGAATGCCCACGGACTCAACTGTGGCGTCAGCACCATATAGCATTTTGACGGCGCTCATGGAGCACTCATCCCCATAGCCGCACTTGACGCAAGGGACGTTTTCATCGAGCATAACATCGCCCATATAGTCCATGCCCTCTTCCATGGCGAAGAATTGTATTGCGTTCACACCCATATCGCCTGCCGGCGGCAACCCTTCAGCTCCTCGCGGTACGGCCGTAGTGATTACACAAGCGGCAGCTTTCCCAACCAAAAAGCCATGTTTATGACGCAAGGGGTAGAGCCTTTCAATGAACGCCTTCGTCCTGGAATCCAGAGTTGAATAGGGCGTGAATCCGCCTATTACCAGGGCATCCGCGCCCTTGACTTTTTCGGCCAATTCAATGCCATCGTCTTTGATGACGCACACGTTTGTTTCCACGCAGCCCAAGCATGCCTGGCAAGGCGCGACCGTGTAATCCTTAAGCTTGATGAATTCAGTCTCTGCGCCGGAGGCCTCTAATACGGCCTTTACGGCGCGGTCCGTGTTGCTGTTTTTAACCGGGCTTCCCGAAACGCCTAAAACCTTCATTGTCATTCCTCCCTCTCTAAAATCGGTCGGATTGTCCCAACCTTTTCCAGAACGATACTCACTTAAGGGGCTAGGTTTTGTAGCCAAGGCTACAGGATGGCGTATTTGTCTTTTATTGGATTGGCAGGAAGCAAAGGGATAGTGGTCAAGTCTCAGCACGGGTAACAAAGAGATGTTTCCCGTGGCTCTTCACCTTGCCGAGGTCTTTAAGCTTTTTCATTGCTTTTGTAATGCTGACTCGGTGTGCTCCGACAAGGAAACCGATCTCTTCATGGGTCAATGGAAATGCGATACTCCAGCCACCCGGCACGGGAGTCCCCACCTGTTCGGCCACGTTGACCAGTACTTTGTAGAGCCGCTCTTCAATGCTCGGCTCCGAAAGTGCTCCCAATTTGCCAGTCAGGTAATCTATGCGCTTTGACAGATTGCGGATAACGGTGAGGCCGACCGCTGGGAAAGCTGACACCATGCCCTCAAAAGTACCACGGTCGATCCCGCAAGCCATGGTAGGTTCCAGACAGGTAGCCGTTACAGGATACTCGCCGGATTCTTCTATGAGGACGTTTTCGCCCAGCAGGTCACCCGCCTTGCGAATGTCCAAGGTGAGCGTGCGACCGTCCTCGGTGGTTTTCCACAGCTTCACGGAACCCATCTTCAAGAGGTACATGGAATCCGCTTCTTCTCCCTGATGAAAGAGAATCTCGCCCTCCCCAAGCTTGCGACGAATGAGTTGTGAAGCTAGCCCCGCTCTCGCTTCTGCAGGAACTCCTTTGAATAACCATGTCTGCCCGAAACAATTGGGATGCAGCGCCACCTCCGGCCCAGCTATTTTCTCGCACAGACAGCTACTATCGCTCATGGTAAACATCCTTCAGAGGTGGCGGTTTCATATCGGTGTATCGCCGAAATATTATTGCTGAAAGTAGAAAGGCGCGTTGATATTAATTTCATGAATTGATCCTGTGGTGTTTATCAATATCTTACCCGCTGAAACCTGGGCTGTAGCACTGGCAACTTGAGTAGCCATCTCTTTTCCTCCCTTGAGATTTAATGTTCGAGATGACCATACGGCATTTCTGCAAGTTTGCAAGGCAGCACGCTTTGAGATGAGTGCCGACACCAGTAACACCGCTACGACCAGGAGGCGAGCGGGGGTAACGAGGAAGGCAGGGGGAAATATTTATCAAACACCCCCTTGTCACCACCCACTGCTGCGCTACCTTCCCGGTAAATGAGGTGGAGCGGGGAGACAGGTTTCCAGCACTATCGATGAGTCGACCCTCCCCCTGACATCGCTTACCCCGAACGCCTTAATACAAAAAATGGAGGTGACTACCCGGATGGTATGAAGGCACGACTAAGGATGTGAATTATTTCTCTTGTGGAATCTTTTTCAAGAAGGAGAGTTGGATGCGACACAAAATTCTGATTGGTTTAGTGGCAATGGCGGCAACACTGGCCCTGGGCGCGACTGCGCAGGCGCTAAATGAGGAGTGTGCTGACTGCCACACCGAGCGGGTCGCCGACCTTGGCGCATCATCCCATAGCGGCCTTGTTTGTGAAACATGCCACGAAGGGGCGGGCAACCACGGTGGCGACATGACGAAGAAGACCACCGTCCATTTCGACCTGGAGGTGTGCGCCGGATGTCACCCCGACCAGTATGGAACCTACATCTATGGGGATGACTGGAAGACCACCTATGGCGGCTCCCCCGGCCCGGACGCGGTCAACCCCCTGCCCGGCGGGATGACGTATCTGTGGAACAAGCTCAACGACTTCGCCCACTACAATGACATCATCGACGGCTACGGGTTCACTCGTGAGTACAACGAAGAGCGCTCCCACAACGTTATGATTCAGGACCACTACGACATTACCCGAGGCAAGAAAGACACCTGCTTGCAGTGCAAATCCACCAAACTGGCCTATTACTGGGACTCGGGCCAGACCCGCGAGATACTGAACGACGTCACCGTACACGCCGGACACATGGCTGAGGCGGTCACCGTGCCCAAGGGCACCACGGTTTCCATGTATACGGCCCGGGATGCGCCCTACCCCTACACCCACGAGGCCCGGGTCCTGGTGACCCTGCCCAACGGGACCATGTATTCCAGCTTCGACTACCCCGGCGCTGAGAACAACGGCATCTGGACCTGGGCAGCCGTCTACGCGCTGACGGTCAATGAACTGTCCGCCAATTCCCCGACCCGGCTCTCCGGCAACGGCTGCAACCACTGCCACGACCCGCACAAAGCCAATCAGGACAGCGAGGGCAGGCCCACCGGCTTTCGCCTGATCCGCAAGTCGCTCATCTACGCTATTGAAAACAACGGCATCAATCCATATGAGCCGGGCAGCCCGATCGCCTTCGACGGCGACACCGCCCTGACCATGGACGAGGGGATCGCGCTCTGCGCCCAGTGCCATGTGGAGTACGTCTGCGGCAACAGCCCGCTGGACAAGATTGACCGTGACTTCTTCTCCTGGGCCAAAGCGGCCGACCTTGAGACGGTCTACGCCAACAACTTCCCCGGCTGGGGGGATTATAGCGATCGCAAGTACGTGCAGGACTGGGTCCACGGAACAGGCGGACTCTCAAGCCCCAACGCACCCGGCAACGGGGTGAGCTTCCTCACGCCTTACCCCATTGAGGAGGAGCTCATCAAGAGCCAGCACCCGGAGGCGGAGACCTATTGGGGCAGCCGCCACTACGGCAACGATGCAGCGTGCTTCGTCTGTCACATGCCCAAGGTCACCAAGATCAGCGATGGCACCACCTTCACCAGCCACTGGATCGCATCCCCCAATAAGTACATGGATCTGGTGCCGGCGGAGGCCTTCGCGACCACCTTCGGCGTGGAAGTGGACCGCACCGGGATCATCTCTCCCTGCGGCGAGTGCCACGGAGGCAAACTCTCCCGGATGAAGGACAAGGCGACACGCATTCAGGACGGCATCTACGACGACGCGCTGGCAGTCGAGACCGCCCTGGTGGAGAGCCTGGCAGCCATCAAGGCCGCCAAAGACGCCCTCGCGGCGGGTGGCGCAGTGGATACGGATCTGCTGGAAGCCGCGACAGAGGACCATCGGGCAGCCCACGTGCGGTGGGAAAACCTGGTGGTCTCCGAGAACAGCATGGGCTTCCACAATCCCTCAGAAGTCGGCACGGAACTGGGCAACGCACTGGCATTGGCGAAATCAGCCAAGAATAATGCCGAAGACGCCGTAGGCAGCGGCCCCGCCTGTACCGACGGGGATAGCGACGGCTATTTCGTCGATTGCGAACCCTTTGACTGCGACGACGCCGACCCGCTCGTCAATCCGGACGCGGCGGAAGTATGCGACAACGGGATCGATGACGACTGCAACGGGCTGATCGACACCGCCGACCCCGCCTGCCAGGCGGTGGACTGCTCCGTCTTCGAGGACCGCACCTCCTGCAGGGCCAACGCAACCTGTAGCTGGGATAACAAAGCCGGTGTGTGCGTCACGAAGTAGCGACATCTTTTCATCGAAATGATTGAGGGGAGCCCAGCGGCTCCCCTCTCTTTTCGGATTAACGGTATCGTTTTAAACCATCCAATAATATCAAGACGATGGGAAACTTTGTAGAATTGAGCATAAACCGGGGAAAGCAACAAGTGCAGAGAATCGGAACTGACTGTGACTACAAATACTGTGAACCGTCAGAGCCCGTGGGAGTCATAGGGCTGCTTTGCTACCCTCCACTCCGGGTCAGGGGTTGCAACAGGTATTCCTTTTCCTTGGCGGTCAGGCTGTCGTCACTATCACCGCTTGGGTGCAGCAATTTTTCCAGCTCCTCGCCGAGCATGGCGCGCAACGCCAGCAGTTGCCGCTGATATTCTGTACAGCGGGGGCAAAGCCAGAGGTGGAACGCCAGCGACAACCGCTCTTTCAGCGGTAGCGGCGCATCCAGGCCTTTGGATACTTGACGGGCCGCTTCGCGACACTGAAGCATCATCCCAATTCCTTTCCGTGGACAAACCCACTTCGTTCCAGACAGGCCCGTAGAGCCAGGCGCGCTCGGTGGAGTATCACCCATACATTGGTCGTCGTAGTCTCGAATTCCTTACAGAGTTCCTCGGTGCTCAGCCCCTCCATCTCGCGAAGAACGAAGATGCTTGCCCGCTTGGCCTGGAGCCCCTGAAGGCAAAGCTGAAGCGCTTTTCGGAACTGTTTACGGTCCAGCGCCCTGCTGGGGTCGAAGGGCCATGCTCCCGGTGGCGCGAGCCACTGACCATTCTCGGCGAACAGCTCCGCCTCCGGGTCTGCAACCGGGCTGTCCGGGGACCGGGCTACCCGTCGAAAATGATCTACGATCTTGTGACGCAGGATGCCTATGAGCCATGTCTTCGGGCTGGAGCGTCCATTGAACTCAGCGCCCTTCACCACGGCAAGGAAGGTCTCCTGCACCAGCTCCAGGGCCACCTCACGGTTGCCCACCCTTGACATGGCGTACCGGAAGAGAGCATCCGCGTACTCGGTCGCCCACCGCTCGATATCGGCTTCGGCGACAATGGCTCCTGCCGGGGTGATTTGGGGTGCGCTGCTGGAGGACTCCTGATTATCCATGGTAGGCACCATATATGAAAATTGGAACTACTGCCAACAACTACCTAAGCGTTCGGACTGCATGCAAAACCCGCCACTCGCTCAAGTGCCGCCTCGCCGCCGACACTGACATCAACGACTCGAATAACGCTCCAATCACCTGCCCGGGTCGGGGCAGGTGTAAGGAAATATTTTATTGAACGACAGATCGGTTATATATCGGAAAAAACACGCTGAGGAAAGGAGGCCTCCGAATTTGCGACCAGCTGCCCAGGGCGGCAACTCAGGCTGTTGACAATGCCAGGGGAAATCAAAATGCACTATTCGAAGTTAACTACAGAAGGAGAATGCTATGACACGCAAGATTTTAGGTACGTTGGTGGTGGGTGCGCTCTTGGTTGTGTGGGGCTGTGCGGCCTCGCAACATAAAACGGCACAAGCGGGGCCTTCGGAGCTGACGGGCGCGTCCGTTTGGAGTTGGATGCAGGAGCAGTCATATCAATCGTGGACGATGTGGCCGGGCAAGAGCGCCTTGTATAAAGGCCGCGAACCCCACGGGATGCTCCTGACTACCTACGTGAACGGACCGGCCGGCCATGCGGCAAAATACAACAAGCGCCCCATGCCCGAGGGTGCGGTGATCGTAAAAGAGAACTACAAGCCGACCAAGGAGCTGGCCGCGATCACTGTAATGGTGAAATCGAAGGGCTACAACCCCGACGGCGGCGACTGGTGGTGGGCGAAATACGGCCCGGATGGCACGACCTTGAAGGAAGGCACAGTAGGTGGGTGTCTTAACTGCCACGGCATGGAAAAAGGGAACGACTACATCCTGACCGACACGGACCACCAGCACGACAAGCATAAATAGAGGTAGCTTCACCGTTCCAAACTCATTTTCGAGACAGGAGATAACCATGAAAGTAAAAATTCTGATTATCGCTATTTTATCTATTTTCGTAGCCGCCGGTGTGGCGTCAAGTGCAACTTCCGCCGGGAATGGTTGTGAGACTATGTCGAAAAAGGGGACGGCGTCATGCCAGTGCGGTGATGCGAACTGCGCCTGCGCAAGCGGCGACTCCTCCAAATGCTCCTGCGCAACGGACTGCAAGTGCGGCGACGCGAACTGCGCCTGTGCGAGCGGCGACTCCTCCAAGTGCAAATGCAGCCAGGCCAAATGTGATTGCAGTGGCAACGTAGATGGCAAATGCTCCTGTGACGCCGATTGCACGTGCGGACACTGCATGACCGATGGCAAAGCCGGACCTGTCTGAGCATCACGAAACCATACCAGTATCCCGGCCATGAACACCTTAATTATGGCGGAGACAAACAGGGGTGCACAGACTACCCTTGTACACTCAAATTCGAGTGGGAAAGCTGTGCATCCCATCTTGTCTCGAAGAGCCACAACGCATTGTGTGGCAGGTAGATGGTTCATAAAAAGCAACCTATGACTGTCAGCCGACGGGCTTGCGGCGCACTTGAAATACCAGTCCAAGACCAGGCGCGAGTCCTTTACCTGTTTCCGATAAAGAGGAGAAAAAATGTTGAAGACAATTACCGCCTTAACCATGGTCACGATGTTGTGCGTATCTGTCTCCCACGCAGCCGACGGATTGGTTCGAGTAAAAAGCGCCCACGACGTGGCTACGACCGCCGAACGTCTGAGTACGATTCTGACCGAGAGGGGGATGAACATCATCGCCAGGGTCCAACACTCCGAAGCAGCCAAGAACGCTCAACTGGAGCTGCGCCCGACGGAACTATTGATATTCGGGAATCCTAAAGTCGGGACGCCGCTGATGCAGTGCGGGCAAGCCGTCGGGATCGATCTACCCCAAAAGGCCCTGATCTGGGAAGACGAGGCTGGGGGCGTGTGGCTCGCCTACAATGATACGGAATACCTGAAAGGGCGGCATTCGCTGGAGGGGTGCGACGCTGTGTTGGGGAAAGTCTCGACCGCGCTGGCCGGTTTTGCCGAGGCCGCCACCGCACCATAAAGAGGAATATCGCAACCATTGAGACCGGGTAGATATACGGCGTCAGTTCGCGCTGATGCGAGTCAATCTTCAATCACGACCAACAAGAAAGAGAGCTTTTCATGGTTTACGTGTTACCCGTGCTGGCGGGCTTTGTAGCCATTACGTCGATTATATTGTCACCGAAGGCGCGAACGGAAGGCACCTTTTTCAAGGGGCTGAGTGCGACCGGCGCACAACCGGGATTGTTGACCCTGGTATTCTCGCAGGTCACAACCTGGATTTTTGCCCGTTCGCTGCTTAATGCGGCAATCCTCGGATTTTATTACGGTATCTGGGGAACGCTGGCTTACGCCTTCTACTATTTTTCCTTTTTGACCGGTGGCCGCATTGTCGATCATTTACGCTTCGAGCAGGGTTTCAATAGCGTCCAGGCGTTCTTGTTCGCCCGTTTCGGTCGAGCCGGGACCAGCTGCTATAATTTTGTCGTCGGCGTGAGGTTGATCAGCGAGGTGTTCGCCAACCTGCTGGTGATCGGCATCCTCTTCGGCGAAGCCGGTTCGCAAACCTACACCCTGGTGATCCTCGCCTTTGCCGCGGTCACCCTGTTTTACTCGATGCTCGGTGGCCTGCACGCTTCGCTTCGCACCGATCTGTTCCAGATGGTTCTCTTTCTCGGAACCCTGGCGATGCTGCTGGTGATGGTGATAGGCAGCCAAACCATCGCCCTTGGCGATCTCTGGTCCGTATCGTTCGATGCCAGCGAGCCCGGACCGGTGTTGATGATAGTCGCGCTGTTGCAGGTCTGGAGCTACCCGATGCACGACCCGGTGATGATGGACCGTGGCTTCCTGGCCGACCGGGAGACAACCCGACGTAGTTTTCTGCACGCCTGCTGGATCAGCTTCATCTGCATCTTGCTCTTCGGTTGTCTGGGCGTCCTGGCGGGGGCAAACGCCGTGGGTGGCGAAGCCCTGAACGCGACCCTTGAGCGGCTGCTCGGTGAAGTGCCGATGCTCGTCTTCAGCAGCTGTCTGATTATTTCGGCCATGTCGACCCTCGACAGCACCCTCTCCAGCTCAGCCAAATTGATCGCCTACGACATGGGAATGGTGAAGACGACGCTGCGAAACGGTCGGCTGGTGATGGTAGCCTTTATGCTGCTCGGGCTGTTTCTGCTCTTCCTCGGCAACAAGGACCTTTTCAGCGCCGTCGCCGTTAGCGGTACGGTCTCAATGTATCTGGCTCCCGTGATCTTTTTTTCCCTCTGGGGCAACCGCAGCGACATCCCGGTGTGGAGCTACCTGCTGAGCTTTGTTCTGGCCCTGGTCGGTGCGCTGCTCTACTTCACCGAATCCAGCGGTTACTCCGCCATGCTCGGCGACATCCACAAATACACCAAGCTCCTCTATATCTGTATCGCAGTGCTTGGCGGCGGCACCCTCTCCTTCTGGCTGGGGGGACGCCTCTCTCGACCAAGAGCAACGGGAGCAGCCGGAGTAGCGGGAGCAGTGAAATGAGCCGGACCAAGGTCCGCGATCTTGGCCGACTGGAGGGGCCGGTCCTGGTCTTCGGCGGGGCCTACAGCAACCTGGCTGCGACGACCGCGTTGCGCAAGGAAGCCAACCGGCTGGGTATCCCGCCGGAGCGGATCATCTGCACAGGCGATCTTGTCGCCTACTGTGCCGAACCGGAACAGACGGTCGAACTGATCCGCGATTGGGGAGTGCACGTGGTAATGGGAAACTGCGAAAAGTCGCTGGCCGAGCGCGCCATCGACTGTGGCTGCGGCTTTGACGAGGGGGGCACCTGCGCGGCCCTTTCGGTGGACTGGTACCAATATGCAGACAGTAAAATCAGCGCGCAAGACAGGGGCTGGATGGGCGAGCTGCCGCACCGGCTGGTCTTTGAGTTCGGCGCTCGTAAGTTCACAGTGGTCCATGGCGGCGTCACCCAGCTCAACCGCTTTCTCTTCGCCTCATCACCCGGGGCGGAAAAACAGCTGGAGTTTGACGCCCTGGAAGACGGGACAGATGGGGTGATCGCAGGGCACTGTGGAATCCCCTTTGGTCAAATGGTCGGGGAAAAGGTCTGGCTCAATGCCGGGGTGATCGGCATGCCGGCCAATGACGGCACCCGGGATGGCTGGTACATGTTGCTTGACCACGCAGCAGCACAACTACAGGCCCACTGGCGTCGGCTGGCCTATCCCTGCGGGGATACCCGGCAGACAATGCACAGGGCTGGGCTCAACTCCGGCTATGCCGATGCGATCATGAGTGGACTCTGGCCGAGCGAAGATGTGCTTCCTTATGCAGAAAAAAGATTGCGTGGCAAAGCACTGACGTTGGAGCCGCTCACGTTCTGATTTAGTTTGCTCAAAATATATAATTTGCCCCCCATCTTAATGGGGAAGAGCAGCTAACATATCCTAAACACTCAAAATTCCAAATTTACTACGTATTAAGGGCAATACGCTGTACCATTTCACTGTTGACACAGGGGAATACCGGGGGCATACTGTGCTTATACACAAAACGTGAGATGGGAGTGGTTAGATGAAAATTGCAATTACCGCAATGGGGGCAACTCCAAACGACTCGGTGGATGAGCGTTTCGGGAGGGCCTATTGGATTCTTTTTTATGATGACGAGGCCGATAGCTGGGATGCCTTTGACAATTCCGAAGCGCGTAACGCCATGCAGGGCGCGGGCATCCGTGCCGCGCAGGCCGTGGCGGATCGTGGCGCGGAGGTCGTCGTCACAGGCGCAACCGGCCCCAAGGCCTTCCAGGCGCTAAGTGCCGCTGGAATCAAGATATACCACGGCGCGAAGGGTACCACTGCGGCCCAGGCTCTTGAAGCGATGCAAGGCGATGAGCTGGAAGTGGCAAGCGCGCCTTCCAGTCCGGGTCACGTATAAAACCATCTATGTAAAATAGTCTTATCAACACAATATACGGAGAAAATTTATGATGAATCAGAGTGTTTTGGCAATTCCTTCCATGGCTCCCGGTGGGTTGGAGGCCGCCCGTTCGGGACATTTCGGACGGTGTGACGTGTTTACCATGATCCACCTCGAAGATGGAGCGGTCAGCCAGTGCCGAGTCGTATCAAATGTCGAACACAGCGAAGGCGGGTGCCTCGTGCCCGTCAATCTCCTGCAGAAAGAGGGTGCGACCTCCATCGTCGTTGGCGGCATCGGCATGCGCCCGCTCATGGGTTTTAAATCTGTAGGTATTGATGTTCTGGTGGGCGCGGGCGATACGGTGGGAGACGTTGTGGAACTGTATCTCAAAGGCGAAGTTCGTCCCATCAGCGAAAATGACGTCTGCGGGGGTCATGGTTAAACACTGTGGCGGTTGAGAAGATCGACCACAAGAGGAGGTGCAAGATGCCTTTTGGAGATGGAACAGGACCGAGAAGTGTTGGAATGGGGGCCGGAATGGGGCGCGGCAACGGGAGGGGGCGCGGCCAATGTATGGGAGGCCAGGGCGCCATGCTCCGCAATCGCGGGGGAGGTGCCGGCTTCGCCGCACCCACAGTGGAGGGGCAAACTGAATTGGAGGCGATGAAGGCGCGGCTGGAATCGCTCCGAAGTGAAGTGGAGATGCTGCGTCAAACCATGGCGCGGCTATCTTCAGAGCAGGAGGAGGCGCAGGGTTGATCCCTGCCCTCTTTCTCCCTGCCCTCTCTGCCTGATCTCTCTGGGTAAGAGACACACTCAAAACAGAAAGCGAGTTTATGAAAATCACCATCGCGAGCGGAAAAGGAGGGACGGGGAAGACGACCGTAGCCACCAATCTGGCGCTCTCTCTCACACGCACCGGACACCGGGTCGCATTGCTGGACTGTGATGTGGAGGAGCCCAACTGTCACCTCTTCATCCAGCCCTCCTTCGAGAAATCGTCAAAGGTTACCGTGCCGGTTCCCCGCGTCGATATGGAGAAATGCACCGGCTGCGGAAAATGCGCCGAGGTCTGCGCCTTCGCCGCCATAGCGGTGTTGGGGGGGAACGTTCTGGTCTTCGACAATCTCTGCCACAGCTGCGGCGGCTGCATGCTCTTTTGTCCTGAAAAAGCCATCTCGGAAGTAGATCGCGAAATTGGAATAGTAGAGCATGGAACGGCGAAGGGTTTCAGCTTCACGCAGGGCATTCTCAACGTCGGAGAAGTCAACACCCCGCCGCTGATCAAAGAGGTCAAGCGACAGGCAAGTGAGGCTGAAATAATCATTCTCGATGCGCCGCCGGGGACCTCCTGCCAGGTCATTGAGACGATTCAGGAATCGGACTTCGTGCTGTTAGTGACGGAACCGACCCCGTTTGGTCTCAACGACCTCGAAATTGCGGTGGAGATGGTTCGCGCACTGGAGATTCCCTTTGCGGTGGCCGTCAACCGCCACGGCATCGGGGACGACAGGGTACACACCTATTGCGAAGAGGAGGGCATCCCCCTCCTGCTCGAAATCAACGAAGACCGGCGGATCGCCGAGGCCTACTCCGTCGGACAACTCGCCGTGGAGGTTATGCCCGAGTTGGAAAATAAATTCATTGAATTTTACGACTCCATCGCTCACCACCTTCATGTGGGCGGCATAGGCGGCTCTGACGAAAAACTCTCCCGACGCGGGGGGGGGTAACACTAAACAGGACTAAACCGGGCTAAACCGGGCTAAACCGGAGCTTTTGACCGATGACTGGGCAAACGCCTGGCTAAGCCGACGATAAACTGGAAACCCCGAAGATCATTCGAGGATTAGGAAGGGAAGAAAAATGACCGCAGGCATACTGATAGGTATTTCGAGGATCATTTTTCGCCCCTGACAACGTCAATCGGAGGATATCCGGGGTTTTTCAACAAGCTCATAGAGACGATGGAGGTGGTTTCGCCATGAAAGAACTGGTAATCATCAGCGGCAAAGGGGGCACGGGCAAGACCAGCATCGTCGCCTCATTCGCCGCTTTGGCAAAGCAAAAACTCATGGTCGACTGCGACGTTGACGCTGCGGACCTTCATCTGGTTCTGACCCCGACGGTGGAAAAGCGGGAAGAGTTCATCGGCGGAAAGGTCGCGCAACTCGACGGTGAAAATTGCACCGGGTGCGGCGTCTGTATGGAAGTTTGCCGGTTTGACGCGGTCGAGGTGAAACAGGGAGACGTTTACACAATTGACGAGATATCCTGCGAGGGATGCGGCGTCTGCGCTCTTTCCTGCCCCGTCGAGGCGATATCGATGGAGGACGCCGTCAGCGGCGAGTGGTTCATCAGCGCCACCCGACACGGCCCCATGATACACGGCAAACTGGGGGTGGGCGGCGAAAATAGCGGGAAAATGGTCGCCCTCCTGCGAGAGCAGGCAAAGCAGCTGGCCGAGCGAGAGGGGTTGGAGTTGATTATCGTAGATGGTTCTCCGGGGATCGGATGTGCAGTCATCGCCTCCATCACCGGTGCGGACCAGGTCCTTATTGTCGCGGAACCCACAGTGACGGCCATCCACGACCTGCGCAGAGTGTCGGAGTTGGCGCGTAATTTCAAAATCCCCACGGCGCTCTGCATCAACAAATGGGAGATAAACCCCGACCTTTCCGCCCAGATTGAAGCAGAGTGCGCGGAGACGGGGATTCAATTCGTGGGGAAGATACCCTATGATCCCGCTGTCGTGGGTGCCCAGCTTGAAGCCTTGACCGTCGTCGAGTTTGCCCAGGGGGCGTTGCCCGACGCCATCGGCGAGGTGTGGAAGAAAACCCGGCAAGCGATGGAGTAGCCACCGGACAAAATCATTTGGGAGAGAAGGCCCAAATTATAGCTGGTTGACTATAGCTGCTCGGTTACGTCTGCAGGCTTGACGTATTTCGAGGATCATTTCTTAGCCTGCCGAAGTCAATCGGAAAAAAGGCAGCCCTTCTCAGCGATCAAGGGTCTTGGTGGGGCTCCACGATAATCATCTTGCCATTCACAAGAGCGTCGGCAACCTTGGAGCGGGCGCTTGTCAGCAGGCGCTGCACCGTCCCCCGCGAGACCCCCATACGTTCTCCCGCCTCCTCCTGGGTAAGCTCCTCCTCCCCGTCGCAGAGGCCCAGCGTCTCAAGCTCATCGTAAGCCAGAAAGATCTGTTCCAACCCCTTGCTCGGCACCCCGGCGGGTTTGAAGATCGACTCCACATCCCCACGAAAGCGCCAGGAACATCTTCTCGGTTTTTTAGGACGAGGCGACATATTTTAAATACCCCGGCAGTTTCCCTGCCATCTGAAGTCAGAAGGACTACCCTTGCAGCGCCGCACATCTTCCTCCCGGTTCCACAAACTGCTCTACGTTTGGAATCCCTGGAGAAATGCCTGTGCATATGCACGATATGCCACCGCTGTATCTCTTGTCAATAGGGGAAGCTGAGGGCTGGCCCAACCTCGGTCGATTACAGAATGATAAACGGGGCTCGGTGACATGATGACGGCGGTGTGCTATTGTGAAAACGTGAACTTTGGGGGAGATTTCAAAATCTTCAACTACAATTCGGCTACAGCTGCTTCATCCACCACGCAAAAGGAAGGAATTCAAATGGGTACAAAAAGCTTTTTGGCCTTGATGGCAATCTCACTGGCTCTAATGTTACTGCTGACAGCCTGTGGAGGTGGCAGTTCAAGCTCCTCCAGCACAACAACAGGCACGACGCTGGTGTGGGATTCGGGAACCTGGGACAATAACACTTGGGAGTAAACAAATGAAAACAAAATTGATGCTTATATGCCTTATCACACTGATAACCGCCTCCATCAGCTTCGCGGGCCAGGTCGCCCCCCTTACCCAGATGGTCTCGGGTGGAACCGCCAGCGCAGCCGAGGTGAACGGGAACTTCACCGCCCTTGAGACAGAGGTAAACGACAATGACACGCGACTTGCAGACCATGTTGTCGATACCGCCCTTCACTCCGACACCCTGGCAGACCTGAGCTGTGCGACAGACCAACTTATCCAATTCGACGGTACAAGCTGGACCTGCATCGACAACCCCATCCCCCTCCTCCAGGCACAGGTTGACCTACAGGAAACCCGACTGGCGGATTTGGAGGCCCTGCTCACCCATTTCTCCCGCGTCGATAACGACGTGACCATAACCGGGGCCAACCTGCACGTGGTCAACGGCCTCGGCTCCACCGACACGGTGAACGGCTTTGGCAACCTGATCATCGGCTACGACGAGGCAAGGGATACAGGAAGCGACAAATCGGGCTCCCACAATCTGGTGGTGGGTATCGAACATAATTACTCCAGCTATGGTGGGCTGGTAGCAGGATATCGGAATGCTGTTTCAGGTTTCTACGCTTCAGTCAGCGGCGGAAATCAAAACACCGCCAGCGGCCATTATTCCTCCGTCAGCGGCGGTATTGTGAACGATGCCAGCGGCCATTATTCCTCCGTTACTGGTGGTGCGGGTAACGACGCCACCAACCATTTTTCCTCCGTCAGCGGCGGAGATAACAACACCGCCAGCGGCCAGTATTCCTCCGTCAGCGGCGGAAACAGCAACACCGCCAGCGGCGATTATTCCTCCGTCAGCGGCGGATACGGCAACGATGCCATCGGTGAGTATTCCTCCGTCAGCGGCGGAAATATAAACGATGCCGAAGGCCTGTATTCCTCCGTCAGCGGCGGGAATTCAAATGACGCAATCGGTTGGGGTTCTTCCATTAGCGGCGGAACTGATAACCAAGCCACCGGTCAGGAGTCATCCATTAATGGAGGAGATTCTAACATCGCCGGCGGGGTGGCGTCCTCCGTCAGCGGCGGAGACACCATAACGGCATCGGGAATGTATCACTGGGCGGCGGGACATTATTATTCACCCACCCCGTAGGAGAGGTGCCATAAGGATAAAAACGGGGGCTTGGGCGCAATGCCGGAGCCCCCGTTTTTTTGTCTATTCGCCACAGGCGGCGAGGGCGGCGGCTCAGTGAGTATTTCCGCGTGGCGGCAACATATGCTTGAGAGGTCCGGCAGCTTACTGCCCTAGGACTTGTTGAAAAACCCCGGATATCCTCCGATTGATGTTGTCAGGGGCGAAAAATGATCCTCGAAATACTATCAGTATGCCTGCGGTCATTTTTCTTCCCTTCCTAATTCTCAAATAATATTCGGGGTTTCCAGTTTATCGTTGGCTTAGTTAGGGGTTTGTCCGGCAGCGGCTAAAATTTCTAGTTCAGCGTTATTCCCCGCTTCGGGAGAGTTTTTCGGAGAGCCTCCTAGCTGCACTTTTCCAGCGCTTCGCGCAGCACCCTTGACAGCTCCGATCGTGTCCAGGGTTTGTGGAGCAGGGTGGTGAGGTCAAGCTTTGCCCCCTCCTTGTTCAGGTCGTCGCTGCGGCCTGTGCATACGATGATCGGGATATCGCTGCGTATCGCCCTTACCCTGTTCATCAGCTCATTCCCGGCGATGACCGGCATCGCAAGGTCGGTCACGACGATATCGAACTCAAGGGGCGCGTTGCCGAACCTTTCCAGCGCGACTGCGGGGTCGGTGAACACTTCGGGAGTATACCCCAGGCTCACCAGTGACAGCTTGGCCAGTTCGGCGAGCATCGGCTCATCATCTACGAAGAACACCCGCTCACCACTGCCGTTTTCAAACTCTTCAATCTGCTTCGTCGCCTCACACTCACCCCCGTGGCTGGGAAAGAAGATTCGGAACTCGGTGCCCCCTCCGGGTGCGCTCTCCACCGATATGCTGCCCTCATGTGCGGACACTATGCCGTGGACAACGGCCAACCCGAGGCCGCTTCCCTCTCCCACCCCCTTGGTAGTGAAGTATGGCTCGAACACCCTCGCGCGTATTTCTTCGTCGATCCCCGACCCGTTGTCGCGCACGACAAGCCGCACGTAATCGCTCGTCTCACCCGCTCCAGCCTTCATAATCTGCACCGTCCCGAGCGACACGGTTATCTCTCCCCCCTCTTCTCCCATCGACTGGTAAGCATTCGTGCACAGGTTGACCAGCACCTGTTGTATCTGCGCCGGGTCGGCGAAGATGCAGGGCGACTTTTCAGGCAACTCGGCAAGCAGCTGGACATTGGGGGGAAGAGTGGCGCGCAGCAGCTGCTCTGTCTCCCAGACGATAGTATTGATGGGAACGGGCTTTCGCCGCTCGACCGCCTTGCGGCTAAAAGCCAGAATGCGCGCAATAACTTCCTTGGCCCGCTGTCCGGCGTTGAAGATGTTCGTGACGTTATCGTGGCCTCTCGTCCCTGAAGGGAGCTCGAGCAAGGTCAACTCTGAATAGCCCAGGATGGCGGCGAGGATGTTGTTGAAATCGTGGGCAATACCCCCGGCAAGGGTGCCGAGCGCATTGAGCTTTTCAGATTGGCGTAGCTGCGCTTCAAGCTCCTTGCGTTCATTTTCGACCCTTACACGGTCGGTTATGTCGGAGATGATGCTGGCGAACCCGGTTACATTACCCTCCCCGTCGCGCATGTAGTCCCAGTCCACCTGCACGTCAAGTACGCGACCATCCTTTGTGGTATTTTGGGCGATCCAGGATATTGGAGCAGGCTGCTCGGCGACCAGATATTCAAGGTATTGGGGAAGATTCCTGGTCTTCTCATCATCAAACATCAAATCCCAGAGTTTTTTACCCAACCCCTCGCCCGGCTCGTAGCCCATCATCTTCTCGAAGGTCTGGCTCATAAACGTTATCGTCCCCTGTGCGTCACACTCCTGAATGCCGCTGGGGAGACGTCGGATGAGGTCGGCGATGCGCCGCTCGCTCTGCCTGAGTTTTTCCTCAACCCGCATACGCTCAATCTCGGCAACGGCACGCAGGGCAAATATCCGCAGCGTGGATTTTATCTCTTCAACATCTTCAATCTCGCGCTTGTACATGACGGTCACCACGCCAAGCGTATTGCCCTGGGAGTCTTCAAGCGGAGCGCCGACAAAAGCCTCGACACCCATCTTGTCAAAAAACTCGTTCCCACTAAAGTGCGCGCGCACCGCTGAGGCATATGCGAACACGCCCCGACTGACCACATCCTGGCAAGGGGTGTTCGCAACCGCATACTCGACGTTCTCCACGATCTCCCCACCCACGCTTAAAGCGATGGTTGTGAGAGAACTTCCCGAGTCGTCCAGCTCGGCGATAAAGGCGTAGTCAGAACCAAGAACATCGACGAGGCTGTTGGCGAGGCTGCGAAAAAAGCCCTCGCCCACGGTGGAGGAGACCACCTCGGCGATGCGCATGAAGTCATTCGTTTGCATACTAAATTCCCTAGCTCCAATAAATTTTGAATGGGTTCCCGAGTGGACGATTATACCCGGAGGAAAAACATCTGCACACACCTATAGATTTTCATAGCCGTGCACGCCGCGATCAGGGCAAGCTCACCCCTCCATATCAAATAGAGTGACCAGCGCGTGGGCTATCTGCTTGCCCTCTGCGTTGTCCGCCCGCGCTTCGACGTTGACGATCTTCTTGCCGTTGCGGATCACCCTGGCATCCACAGTGATCCGCTCCCCCATCGCCGCCGGGCGGAAGAAATGAATCTCCACCCCCTCGGTCGTGAGTTTTCGCCCCGAGGGCAGCAGACAGCCCGGGAAAAACACCACCGTGTCCACCACGGCGGCCACCGCGCCCCCGTGCAGCCCACCCATGTAATTGCCGTGGGTCTCATCGACGATGAACGACATCCGGGCGGTATCCTGCGTCACCTCATCCAGTTGCACATTCAGATGCGCCATGAAGTTGACTCTTTTGAATATCTCTTGGGCAGCCTTGGTGTATGTATCGGTCATGAGTCCCTCTCTTCCAGGCGCGTTCGATCTTCGGATAGGCGGCTATTACAACTATGTGGATATTGGTCAGGTATACTTTAATAGTCCAGACGAGCACTAGAAAAAAGGGGAAACAAATGGCGAATTTAGCGGTTATCTACCACTCGCAGTTCGGACACACCAAACTCCAGGCCGAAGCGGTCGCCAGGGGGGCAACATCGGTCGATGGCATGGATGCCACCCTTTTTACCGCCGAAGAAGCGTCGGGCAAACTTGATGAGCTGGACGGCTACGACGCACTGATCTTCGGCACCGCCACCTACATGGGCAACATCTCGGCAGGGATGAAGCAGTTCATGGAGGCCTCGGCGGCAAAATGGTTCACCCTGGCCTGGCGCGACAAGATCGCCGGGGCGTTCACCAACTCCAGCTCCTTTAGCGGCGACAAGCTGAACACCCTGCAGGGCCTCGTGGTCTTCGCCATGCAGCACGGGATGATCTTCGTGGGGCTGGGCATGCTCCCCGCCCAAAGCGACATGGACTCGATGAACCATATCGAAGGCCCCGGCCCCAACGTGACCAACCGTGCGGGTTCCTTTATCGGCCCGATGTCGGCGAGCTTTCAGGTCAACCCACCCGAGGCGCCCGCGCCGGGTGACATCGAAACCGCAGAGCTTTATGGACAGAGAGTGGCTGAGAAGACCCTGGTCTTCCTGGCGGGTAGGGGCTGATCAGCTCGGGGGTTCGTGTCGCCCGTCCACATTGTACAGCGCGCACATTACCGGGTCGGGCTTACAGGGGTCAGGGGCGCGAAAGCGGCACCCTCCCCCGCACTCCTCAGCTTCGGGGCACCGGTTGCACCCCTCCACCTCTTTCAGGACGACCGGTTTTCTCGCCTGCCAGCATGTTGCGAGCCCTTCACCTATTTTGCCCAGCGGCTTGTCGAAATAGAAGCCGCACTGGGCCACCGTACCATCAGCGCCCACGGTCGCTAGGTGTAGCCCGCAAGCCATCCCGTCGCTTCCGCCGTGGTAGGCCCCGCCAAAGCCGCGGGATATGGCAGCCGCCCCCTGCGCAGCGGTGACGCCCTCCACGGCAGAACCGCCTTCCAGTCTGCCGCTTGGACAGGGCACGTCGATGCTCCACTCACGCGCATCCAGGCGGCGCACCAGCTCGCCCAGCTCTTCCAGCTCACCGAGGTTGCCGGGGTGGGCCATGGTCGCGATGGAGAGGTCCCGGCCCGACCCCGCCACCACCTCCGCAGCTTTTACCGCAGGACCGAAGGTCGCACCGCCCCGTAGGGCTTCGTGCCCCGCACGCATCCCATCGAGACTTATCTGAACCTCATCCACCCCCAGCCCCCTGAGTGTCTTCCCGTCGAGCAGCAAACCGTTGGTCAGGAGAACCTTGCGAAAACTCCTGGCGGCCAGTATCTCGTTGATTTCCTCCCACCGTGGGTGGGTCAGCGGCTCACCACCGCTCACGAGCAGGCGCAGCCCGCCCAGCTGCTCAAACTCATCGCACACCCTCTCCACCTGGGCGGGGTCAAGGTCCACCGGTCTGGCTTTGCCAAGGTAGCAGTGGCTGCATTTGAGGTTACAGCGCCAGCTCACCTGCAACTCCAGGTAGCGCAGAGAGGGGAGGAGTACCAGCTCGTTTGGTCCAGGCCCCTTATGTAGGGGCTGTGGTTGGTCGTGGAGTTGGAGCAGCCCTTCTTCCAGGCAGTACTCCAGAAACTCCGCTTCAAGGTCCGCCTGGGCCACGGTCATATCGCCAAGGCAGCGCCCGAGTCCTTCCAGCGCTTCATCGTTCAGCTCGTAAAGCTCGTCACCAAGCGCGTCATAGAGGCAAGGCTCCTCCAGGCGGCGCAGCAGCGCCCTGTCGGCGAGACGTATGAATTTTTTGGAGGGGTCACGAGGGGCAGGAGGGTTGGGTGATTGATTCATCGGTTACCAGCGCCCGGTGCTGATGAGCCCCGCGATACCACAGAGCGCTCCGCAGGGTGCGCAATCATCGTTGGAGACCTCTGGATTTCTAAAATCGCAATCCAGCGGGGGGTAGGAACACTTCTCACAAATTTCAACGAGGCGGGGGTCGTCGCCGTGGATTGCGTAGAGTGGATAAGCCGGGTTGAATTCCAGGGCGTACAGCTCATCCCAGCCGGTCCTGGAGATATGTTCCAGCAGCGGGGCCAACGCGCCGCAGCCGGGGTCGTCGAACTTCTCAGCCTTGAAGTATCGGCAAAACCTTCGACAGATATCTTTGCGAAACTGGGTATCCACTCACTGCCCTCCTCGGAAACAGGACAAGGAAATGGGGAGAACCTTTAGAGGCCCTCCCCATCGCCAACTTTTCGACTAGCAGGAGCTAGCGCACTTGCACATGCCGCGTTTGGTACGGACAACTTTGCGAATCTTCATGGTTCCCTCCTGGTGTCTGTCGGTTGGTAAAGCCACGGTTTTAGTATTCCACGTATTTTACCCGTGTCAACAACTAGTAGCTTGTTGAAAAACCCCGGATATCCTCCGATTGACGTTGTCAGGGGCGAAAAATGATCCTCGAAATACCTATCAGTATGCCTGTGGTCATTTTTCTTCCCTTCCTAGTCCTCGAATGATCTTCGGGGCTTCCAGTTTATCGTCAGCTTAGCTGGAGGTTTGCCCAACATCAGCTAAAATCTCCAGTTTGGCCCGGTTTAGCCCTGTTTAGCCCTGTTTAGTGTTACCCCCTCCGCTTCGGGAGAGTTTTTCGTCAGAGCCTCCTAGAGTATACCAGACCTTCCGTTGGGGTGAACCATCCAATCAAAAACTGTACTTCACGCGGGCGTAGACGTTGGTGTCATTCTCAAATTGCCCGAAGAAGGTATCCTCATCCCCGATGAACACATTGCCGCCCACGGTAAATTTGATATTGTCGCTCGCCTTGTAGGTAACCTTGGGACGCAGATACACGTCCTCGTCGGTGGGAGAGATGAAGGCGAAGAGCGAGCAGATGAGGTTTTGCTGCATGAACATCGCCATATATCTTACCGTGACCCACACCCTGTCCTCGTCCCGGTCCAGCCCTCCACCATCTTCGGCAGTGGAATCCCAATCCATCACTCTCTCAAGGTAGAGCTGCACACCCAGGTTGTGGTTGGTTATCAGCTCATGGCTGTAACCCGCCAGCACCCTCGCCTCGGAGTTGACCACATAGGGGTTGTCGCCGTCGGGGTCATCCATACTGCGGTAGTAGGAGGTCTCGAAGTTAGCCACTCCGCCCAGGATCGAGCCGCGAAGGCTTGCGCCGCCGGAGGCCAGCCGGGGGAAGTAGAGCCGGGAGGTCGCCGCGTCCATACCGAGGGGTTGTCCGTAGCGTCCCCTGTAGCCGTAGAGCGCCCACTCCCAACCACCGATGTCGGAATAAACCCGCGCCGATATCTCGGAGTTGCCGAGGGTATGGTCCGGCTCGTCGGGGCTAATCGGAGTGGTTGAATCCATTGGCCCAACCGTGCCCATCCCGCCCCAGTAGGAGAGCCGCTCGCCGGAGATATAGCCATCTGAATCGAAGATCGGCACCCAGGCCATATCCACGCTCACCACATCGCCAAACCAGGTTCCCCGCACCGCGTTGGAGGGCTTTTTCAGGTACTCATCATCGCGGCCTATGAAGAAGCTCTGCCAGTCCTTGGGGAAGAGATCGTTCAGGAAGACCAGATCGCCGGTGCCCCAGGTCAACACCTGCCTGCCGATCTTCAGGTCCACGCTGTCGAGCGGAGTAGCAAGGATGTTGGCCTCCCTTATGTCCAGCTCGGAGTCGCCCTCCACTCCGTCGAAGAGGAAATCGCCGCGAAACTGCATCGTGCCCACATCCGCTTCATGCATCAGGTCGAGCTGAAACCGCGACTCCCCCATGAGGAAGTCATCTTCGGCGTGATCGTCCTCCACGACGCGAGAAGCCGCCCCCACCTCAAGAAAGCCGCTAATGGACAGCTCCTCGGCCAGCGCCTGGTGTGAAAAAACCAGCAGCAGCGCCAGTGAACTAAAGAGTATTCGTCTCATCAAATTTGCTCCCGTTACCATTACTCGGTATTTGGCCCAAGTAATTATTGAAATCACTACCTGCGGCTGTTGAAAAACTCTCCCGAAGCGGGAGGGGTAACGCTAAACAGGGCTAAACCGGAGATGTTAGCCGATGTTGGGCAAACCTCCAACTAAGCTGAAGATAAACTGGAAACCCCGAAGATACTTCGAGGGCTAGGAAGGGAAGAAAAATGACCGCAGGCATACCTATAAGTATTTCGAGGATCATTTTTCGCCCCCCGACAACGTCAATCGGAGGATATCCGGGGTTTTTCAACAAGCTACCACTATCGGCGGATATATTTACGCGGAGGCTTTCGTAAATAGCGCTCGGTAAAGATCGACTCGTCCAGCCCCACGTCATATTTAACACCGGAGAAATTCATCACCGTCGCCCCCCCGCTGGGGATATCCTTGACCCGCGCTTTGGTAACCGTGGGGATACCGCCCACCTCTTCAACTTCAAGCGCCTCGACCACCCGGTACAGCTCTCCCTGCTTGTCAAGATACTCCGCCTTCATCGGCAGGTAGGTCTGCTTGTCGACCCACATCTTGTAGGAGGAGAACTCCACCGAACCGGGGTCCTTGGGGGTATTGGAGATAACGTAGCTATCCTCCGTGGTCTCCTCAAGCACGTGCTCATCCTCGGTGAGGTTGCGCCCGGATACATCTTCGTAGAAGAAATGGGAACCCACGAAGCTGGTGCGCTTGTCCGACGCCGCGATCCTCTTCACCAGATCGAGCGCAGGCAGATAGAGCCAGCGGTCGTCGTCGCCATCCACCTTTTTGTGGACCAGGAAAACGGTCTTCTTAACGTCGCCGGGTTTGTGGAAGTAGATGTAGAAGAGCTGGTCGCCCCCGTCGGTCTTGTCTTTGCGAAGGATCGTGAACTCGCGGCTGCGCTCGCTGCCGGAAGCCGACGTCATCACCATCTTGACCCGCGCCTTGCCGTCGTCGCCGCCATAGTAGGAGGCGTTATTGGCCTTTCCCACGATGGTGTTCACGTCGTCGGCAGCCAACACGCCACCAGCCGCCATTACCACCAGGGCGCAAGCCGTCATCATATAAATCAGCTGTTTTTTCATCACGCTTCTCCTTTTATTTCGCACGCAACACCATCCTTATCGACCGTCTTTTTAAAGAGCAGCCCGGCCATTATGCGGATGAGTGAAGGAAGTATTATAAGGGTTCCGATTCCGGAAATGCCCATTATCAGCGCCAGGAAGAGCCCCACAGTGCGGTAGGGGACCAGGGTGGAGAGCAGCAGCGGCAAGAAGCCCACGGCGATAACTACCGCGTTGCGGGCAATCGCTCTTGCTGGCGCTTCCGCCATCTCCAGCGCCGCGCGGGGCCAGGAGTTGTGCTCGCTGGTCAGCTCACGCGCCCGCTGGATGTAGTGGATGGCAAAATCGATCGACATCCCCAAGGTCAAGCTGGAGAGGATCGCCACCGGCATATCGTAGTCCTTGCCCACCATCCCTATCAGTCCATAGATGAATGCGATCGTCACCGACAGCGGGATCATGCTCAGCACGCCCCACAGAAGCGAGCGAAAGAGCACCGACATCAGGATGAGCACGATGAAGAAGCTGCCCAGCAGACTCTCAAGCATCCCGGTCACCATCTTATCCTGCCACACCACGTTGAGGTAGGTCAGCCCCGCCCAGGCGTAGGTCAGCCCTGCGGGGGGCGGGTTTTGCACGACGAAGGCGTCCACCTTGGAGACGACCTCTTCCATGTCCGTGTTGTCGCCCGATTTCAGCTGGACCCAGATGTTGAGCTTGCGGTAATCGGGCGTAACCAGATGCCACACGTCGTCGGGGTCGTGGCTGGACTGGAAGGAGAGGATCGACTGGGCCACCGCCGCCGGGGTATCGGGTATGCGGTAGGCTTCCGGCTTGCCCTCGTATAGCTCCATGTGTACTTTTTTGACCATGTCGGCCAGCGAGTTGGATTTGCCCACCAGCTCCATCGACCCCATGTAGGCCTGGAGCTTCTCCACGTAGGCAAGAACCTCGGGCGACTTGAAGAGATGCAACCCGAGGCGAAAATCCTCAACCTCGTCGGAGAGCAGGTCCAGCTCGTCGAGGAGATCGTAGTCCTCCTGATCCACCTTGTCGGTCAGCTCTTCGAGCCGTGACTGCAATGTGGAGAAGACCTTTTCGTGTTCACCCCACACACGGGCCTCCACACCGGCTGCCGCCATATCGTTAAGTTCGCCCAGGAGGATCGTCGCGGCAGTGGCGACCGCCGGAGACCCCTCATGTTTGGACTTGGTTTCAAGATAGAGGGCCAAGGGCTTGAGCTCACCCTCCGCAGCGTTAGCACTACCACCCTCTTCACTACCTGGCCCCAGCACGAGATATGCGCCGTAGGTGCCGCCAAAGTGGCTGTTCAGCACCCTGTCGGCAACGCGGATCGGGTGTTCGGTGTTGAACCATTTGACCGGGTTGTCGTTGATTTTTATCTTGGTTATCCCAAAAGCCGACACTGCAATGACCGCGACCGTAATGATGATCAGCACCTTGGCGTAACCCTGGGTGAGGCCACCAGACCACCTGACCAGCCGCGCCAACGGCGTGCCGCCTGCGCGTCCGCACTCGTCCTGGGCGCTCGCGCCGAAGTTCTCCAGCTTCTTCTCGGGTATGAAGAGCATGATATATGCCGGGACCAGCATGATGGTGAGCAACCAGGCCAGCCCGACCCCAAACGCCACGAAGAGGCCAAAGACCTGCACGGGCGGAATGGGCGTGAGCGCGAGGCTGGCGAAACCGGCCATCGTCGTCACCGAGGTATAGAGCATGGGCATGAAGAGCTCGTCCATCACGGCTCGAAGGGTTTTTGCTCTGTCCCGGTAGGTCTGGTAGTGGTCAAAGAAAACCGAGAGGATGTGCACCGAGTCCACCACCGCTATGGGCATGAGGAAGATCGGTATCATGGAGCTCATTATGTGGACGGTGAACCCCAGGGAGATCAGCGTGCCCATCGTCATCGCGACGGTGAGCATCGCCACCATCATGGGTGAGATGACGAGGATGAACGATTTGAAGAAGAAGAGCATCAGCAGGAATATCAAGAGCCCCGCAAGCGGTGCGGAGATGCCCATCTGCTGGAACATCTCGACGCCAAAGGTGTCTTCGGCCACCGGCAACCCGGTTATGTGGTACTGCTCCTCGCCGGAGACTTCCGCATCAATCAGTTTCTGGATATCGCCGCTGACCCTGTGGGCGATCTCTTTATGCTCGATGGGGACGTATATGGCCAGCGCGCGACCGTCTTCGCTAACAAGCGTCCCGTTGAACATGGGGTTCGCCAGGATGCGCGAGCGTATATGCTCCGCCTCCTCATTTGTCTCCGGGGGGGCCTCCATCAGGTACTTGAAGCGCACCGTGCCGGGACCCGCCTGCAGTATGTCATCCACAGTGGAGGGCGCCATAAGGTCGCGCACCACCACGCCTTCAACTTTTTTCAAACCCTCGGTGATGCGATAGACCTTCCCCAACGTCGCGGGGTTGAAGACACCATTGGGGTCCTCCTCGTTGATGACGCCGAGGATTATCATGTCAGAGAGCTCGAAGCTCTCCTTCACCTCGTTATGGAAGACACGCACCTGCTCATCTTCGCCGAGCATATTCTCCGGGTCGGTGTCGACGCGGATGTTGCCCACCCTCAGCAAGGTCAGCACGGTGAGCGCCAACGCCAGCATGATTACCACTTTCGGGTGGCGGATGGAAAAATCGATAAGGAAACGTCCCATTTTACTCCCCTTCAAATTTTTGTGATTAACCAGATACTTCACTTTGATGTGGGGGGAAGGAAAAAGTCACATCCCTAAACAATCGTCAAAACAATTGTACTAAACATGGATTCTACACCAAAACAGGTATTTCCAGCGGCAAACCGTTTTTCAACCCACATCGGCAATTCTACTCGCCCTTACGCTCAGCCACCACCGCTGCTAAGCGTCTTCTTAATATTTACGTGGGGCGGGTTTGCCGTTGCACCCCTTGGTGGTGAACGATTAGGATGATTAGCCCGTCAACATTGATCCAAACGGAGTACCCTGTACCGGATGACGCACCAGGAGACCGACACAGCTTTTCAACAGCGGATGCTTCAGCACGTCTCGCGCACCTTCGCGTTGACCATTCCACTGCTGCCCCCCGACATTGCGGCAGCCGTGGGCAACGCCTACCTGGTGTGCCGGATCGCCGACACGATTGAGGATGACCCCTCCATGGCGCTGGGGAAAAAGCAGGAGCTTTTTTCAAGGCTGGTCCAATCCGTCGAGGGGGAGCTGGACCCGGAGCTCTTCGCAGCCCAAGCCGCACCGCTGCTCTCCACCAATATCCCCAAAGCTGAAAAAGAGTTGATGGAAAAGAGCGCGCGCGTCCTGAGGGTCACCCACGAGCTTCAACCGGTGCGACGCGGGGCGATATCAAAATGCGTGGCGCTGATGGCCGAGGGGATGGAGACGTTCCAAAACACCCAGAGTTTGAGGGGGCTGCGCGACCAGCCCGAGATGGACCGCTACTGCTACTACGTGGCCGGGGTGGTGGGTGAGATGCTGACCGAGATCTTTTGCGATCACGACCCCCGCATCGCCGCCCATGGGGAGCAGCTCATACCCCTTGGCCGCTCCTTTGGACAAGGGCTGCAGATGACCAACATCCTTAAAGATGTGTGGGATGACAGGAGACGGGGCGCATGCTGGCTGCCCCGCTCGGCGTTCAGGGGGATGGAGGATTGCACCGACCTCGTGGCCCAGGCGCGGCAGGAGGAGGTGTTCGTTGAGGGGATGGCCGGGCTGACCGACCTTTGCGCGGCCCACCTGGATAACGCTTTCAAGTACATCACCATGATCCCCCCGGATCAGGGCGGGATACGCAAATTCTGTTTACTGGCGCTCGGCCTTGCGCTGCTTACCCTGCGAAAGCTCTCGGGCCCTGCGCACTTCATCCCCGGCGTAAAATCCAAGATCGGACGCACGTCGGTGATGATGACCCTCTCCGGGGTAAAGCTGCTGGCGGGAAACGACTTTGCCCTTCGCCAGGCGCACCGCGTCCTCATCGCGCCTTTTGCTAAGAGGCTCCCCAAGGTAGAGGTAGAGATATTCACCCCTTGAGCGTCACAGATCGCTGACAAAGCCTGTCTTTTCTCCGATTGACGGCGTCAGCGGTATCTCTTTGGCTCCAGCCCATATTTCGTGACCTTGTAACCCAAAATCCTGGACGTGGAACCCAGATTCTCGGCAGCCTTGCGCACATTGCCCCTGGTAGCCTTCAGGGCGTCCACTATCAGGTCGCTCTCAAACCGCTCCACCGCATCGGAAAGCGACAGCTCCACTCCGCTAAGGGTGGCCTCGGCCGTTTGCAGCGTCGGCGGCAGGTGGTAGGAGTGGATGGCAGAGCTGTCGCACAGGAGCACCGCGCGCTCAATGCAGTTTTCAAGCTCGCGCACGTTGCCCGGCCAGTGGTAGCTCATCAACATGTCGATGGCGGGCGTGGTGATACGCTTTATGTCCTTATCGTTTTCAGCCGCGTACTTTTCAAGGAAATGCTCGCCAAGCAGCAGGATATCGGTCCGGCGTTCTCGTAACGAGGGCAGATAGATGGGGAAGACGTTCAAGCGGTAGTAGAGGTCTTCGCGAAAGCCCTCGCCCCTCATCAGCTCTTCAAGGTTACGATTGGTGGCGGCGATGACCCTGATATTGGTCTTGATCGTCTTCACCCCCCCGACCCGCTCAAACTCCTTTTCCTGCAACACCCTCAGGAGCTTCACCTGCATGGCGAGGTTCAGGTCGCCGATCTCGTCAAGAAAGATCGTCCCCCCGCTGGCCAGCTCAAAGCGCCCCTGGCGCGCCTCGGTCGCCCCGGTGAATGCCCCTTTTTCGTGGCCGAAAAGCTCGCTCTCGATCAGCGTCTCGGGTATTGCAGAACAGTTGACCTTTATCAGCGGCTTGGGGGCGCGGGGGCTGGAGTAGTGGATGGCGTTGGCGACAAGCTCTTTACCGGTGCCCGACTCCCCCCGGATCATGACCGTCGCGTTGGATTTGGCGACCTGGGCGATCATGGAAAAAACATGGTGCATCGCCTTGGAGTTGCCGATGATGTTGGTGATGTTGTAGCGGGTGTTCAATTTTTCCTGGAGCCGCTCTTTTTCAGCCACCAGCTTCTGGCGCTCATCCTCGGCCATGCGACGAATCTTGACCGCCTGGCCGATCATGGACGCTATGATCTCCAGGAGGCGAACGTCCTCGTCGAAGCTGATGTCGGGGCTGAATAACATATCCACCGACAGCGCCCCCACCACCTCTTCACCGGCGCGGATCGGCACGCAGATGAATGATATGTTTTTCTTACTGATATCGCCCCGGCTCTTGGTCAGATCGAGAAAGAGCGGCTCCTCACCGATGTCGGGCACAACCATCGGCTCTCCGGTGGACACCACCCGCCCGGTCACGCCCTGGCCCATCTTGTAGCGCCCCCGCTTAATCTCGGCCTGGCTCAGCCCGTAGGACGCCTCGATGCGGATATCCTCGGAAAACCTGGACGCCAGCGCCACGGTGCCGCGCTTCATGCCAAGATTTTCCCCGATGATCTCCAGGATGCGCTCAAGCACCGCCTTGTACCCCAGGGCCGTGGCCAGCGCGCGGCTTATCTCCGTCAGGGTCGAAAGCTCAAGAATCTTCGTCTCCAACGCCACCTTTGTCTGCTTGCTACTCATTTGTCGCCTCCAGATAGATTAAGCGCGTAATTGTAGCCGTGATGCGCAGTAATTACAATATTGTAATCACAGGCTGTTCCAAAGGTGGACAAAAGGAGGTTGGCTGGAAAATTGTCTACTTGCGACTGCCTGTCTGCTTACCCAGCCTGACAGATTGCTGACAAGGGCTGGATTTTCTTTGAGAACGAGGAAGGTGATAAGAAATAACCGGAGGAATACCCTGACGTATTTCGAGGATCATTTCTTAGCCTGACGAAGTCAATCGGAGAAAAGACAGGTTTTGCCAGCAATCTGATAATTACAATATTGTAGGCAGGTCGTTTGTGTTTTCCTTCTGATGCCCCCTCTGCTAGAGTTCACGTGCTTTGGATTTAACGCGTACTACAAGGCGTTGTTGCGCGCGGCGAGGGTGAGCCCGGGCGCGCCTTTGAGGCTATCGTGAACCCCAATATTTCCCCCAATACTACTGCCAATATTACTGTAATCATCCCCACGCTGAACGAGGAGCACTCCCTTGAAGGGCTGCTGGGCGACCTCGTGTCACAACGTGACATTCTAATTGAAATCATAGTGGTTGACGGCGGCAGCACTGACCGCACCAGCGAAATATTTTCAAGCGTGTCTCAAGCCCACTCCATACCGCTGCGCTGGCTGAATTCCACCGCTGGGCGCGCGGTGCAGATGAATACGGGCGTGGCCAAGGCGCGGGGGTCAGAGCTGCTCTTCCTCCACGCCGACACGAGAATCGACTCTGACCAACTGCTCGCGGCTGCCTTTAGCGAGATCGTGCGCGCACGTGAGCTAAACCCCGGCAAACCGGTGGCAGGCCACTTCGGCTTGACCTTTGGCGACCACGGGCCGGAGCGCGACGGGGCCTACTACTTCTACGAGGCCAAGACACGTCTGAACCGCCCCGACTCGATCAACGGCGACCAGGGTTTTTGGGTGGACGCGGAGTTTTTCGGCCACCTCGGGGGGTTTGACGAGACACTGGAGTTCATGGAGGATGTCCGCTTCGCCCTGAAAGTGGCCGAGACGGGGTTATGGGTGAATCTTCCCGGCAGGCTGACCACCTCGGCGCGAAGGTTCGAGTCCGAGGGGCTTGCACCCAGACAGCTTCTAAATTCTTTTCTGCGCTGCTTCGTACATATCGACTTCCCGCTCTTTTTCAAGCAGGCCTCCAAGGCGTACAGAGCGCAAAATAAAGCCGAAAAAATGGACCTTGAGCCCTTTTTGAGGCTTGCCCATGAAATAACTGCGCGTGGCGGCATGTTCGGCTGGCTCAGATGGTGGTATAAGACTGGCTGCTACATTCGCGACAACGCTTGGCAACTGACCTTTGTCCTCGATTGCAAGCGAAACAGACGCAGGGGGTTTGCGCCGGGCGAGGGTCCGGCGACGATCACCGAAAAGTTTGAACCCGCGTTCAACCTCATCACCGACAACGCTCTGGGAAGAACCGCCACCCTGGTCCTTTCCGTTTGCACTTTTTTCATCCTTTGGACATACCTGCTATGGGCGAAGGAAAAGGAACACCGCAAGATGTTTGAAGAATATGGCGATGTGCCGTTCGCCGATATGGACAGCTACCGCACGCCAAAGCAGACAAAAACCTCCTGGCTTTTCCGGCTCTTCGGGAACTTGTATTTTTACGCGATAATGCTCCTCGCGATCGTCAGGCCAAGCTCCAAACTTGCCCAGCGCGGCAACTACGATCACTCCGCCTGGGTAAGAAGCTCCTTTGCCGTATTCAGGTTTATGGAAAAAATCGGGGTCAAGTTCGAGATAACCGGCCTGGGCAACTTACGAAAACTCGATGGCCCGGTGGTCTACGTAGCCAACCACATGAGCACGCTGGAGACCTTTATCCTCCCCGCCGTCCTGGCCTGCCGTGGCGAAATGACCTTTGTTATCAAGGAATCCCTGATGGACTACCCGGTCTTTGGCCCCATCATGCGCTCACGCGATCCGATCACGGTGGGACGCGACAACCCCAGGGATGACCTGATGGCGGTATTGCAGGGGGGCAAAAAGAAACTTGGCGAGGGCACCAGCATCGTCGTCTTCCCCCAGACCACCCGCTCGCTCTATTTTGACGCCGAAAAGTTCAACTCCATCGGGGCAAAGCTGGCCGCCAGGGCCGGAGTTGTGCTGGTCCCCATCGCGCTCAAAACCGACGCATGGGGGCAGAGAAGGGGTGAGAAGTTCAAGGATTTTGGGCCGATGGACCCGAAACTACCGGTAAAATTCGCTATCGGCGACCCCATTCGGCTCAGCGGCAAGGGCAATGAGGCCCACGCGGAATCGATGGAGTTCATCCGCTCCAACCTTGAGAGCTGGCTAAACCGGTAGCCAATCGACCTTTAAACCCAGGAGGCTCTCCGAAAAACTCTCCCGAAGCGGGGAACAACGCTAGACTGAAGATTTTAGCCGATGTCGGGCAAACCTCCAACCAAGCCGACGATAAACAGGAAACCCCGAAGATCATTTGAGGGCTAGGAAGGGAAGAAAAATGACCGCAGGCATACCTATAAGTATTTCGAGGATCATTTTTCGCCCCTGACAACGTCAATCGGAGGATATCCGGGGTTTTTCAACAAGCCCCTAAAAAACCACACTTTTTTTCGCTACATCTATTGACGTTACAACGGTTGGTGGTTATCTTCCCGCTTCCGAGCGAACAATTCTCGATGATTTTCAAAAAAGCAAACAACCACAATAGTTTTTGATCCAATCCGAGGAGGAAAGCGAAAAATGAAAATTAGGCCCCTACAAGATCGCGTGATCGTCAAGCGCATGGAAGAAGAGCAGACCACTGCCAGCGGTCTCATCATCCCCGACACCGCCAAGGAAAAGCCCCAAAAGGGTGAAATCGTCGCCGTAGGCCCCGGCCGCAAAGGCGACGACGGCAAGCCCCAGCCCATGGATGTCAAAGCGGGGGACAACATCCTCTTCTCCAAGTACGCCGGGACCGAGATCAAGGTTGAAGGCGAAGAGCTGCTGATCATGCGCGAAGACGATATCGTCGGCATAATCGAATAATCATAAATATTAAAACTTGATGTAATAGGGAGGCAAAGACCAATCATGGCTGTCAAGGAAATCAGATATTCACAGGAGGCCCGCAACTCCATGCAAAAGGGGGTTGACGCTCTGGCCGACGCTGTAAAAGTAACACTGGGCCCCAAGGGCCGTAACGTCATCATCGAAAAGAGCTGGGGAAGCCCCACCGTCACCAAGGACGGCGTCTCCGTTGCTAAAGAGATCGAGCTCAAGGACAAGTTTGAGAACATGGGCGCGCAGATGGTGAAGGAAGTCGCCTCCAAGACCTCCGATGTGGCCGGCGACGGCACCACCACCGCCACCGTGCTGGCCCAGGCGATCTTCCGCGAAGGCTCACGCCTCGTGGCCGCCGGACATGACCCCATGGACATCAAGCGTGGAATCGACGCCGCCGTGATTATCTGCGTGGAAAAGCTCCACTCCATGAGCAAGGAAGTCAAAGGCCAGAAAGAGATCGCACAGGTCGGCACCATCTCGGCCAACTCCGACGCCGCCATCGGCGACATCATCTCCGAGGCGATGGACAAGGTCGGCAAAGAGGGCGTCATCACCGTCGAAGAAGCCAAGGGGATGGAAACCACCCTTGACGTAGTCGAGGGCATGCAGTTCGACCGCGGCTACATCAGCCCCTACTTCATCACCAACCCCGAGAAGATGGAAACCGAGCTGAAAGACGCCTTCGTACTGATCTGCGACAAGAAGATCAGCACCATGAAGGACCTGCTGCCAGTGCTTGAAAAGATCGCGAACACCGGCAAGCCCTTCATCATCGTCGCCGAAGACATCGACGGCGAAGCCCTGGCCACCCTGGTGGTCAACAAGCTGCGCGGCACGATCAACGTCGCCGCCGTCAAGGCCCCCGGCTTTGGCGACCGCAGAAAAGCGATGCTCGAAGATATCGCCACCCTGACCGGCGGCAAGGTCATCAGCGAAGAGATCGGCCTCAAGCTTGAAGGCGCCGAACTTACCGATCTTGGTCAGGCCAAGACCATTCGCATCGACAAAGACACCACCACCATCATCGACGGCGCCGGTTCCCACGAGTCGATCCAGGCCCGCGTGGGCCAGATTCGCGCCCAGGCTGAAGAGTCCTCTTCGGACTACGATCGCGAAAAGCTCCAGGAACGTCTGGCCAAGCTGGTCGGCGGCGTGGCAGTCATCAACGTCGGCGCAGCCACCGAAGCCGAGATGAAAGAGAAAAAGGCTCGCGTGGAAGACGCACTGCACGCCACCCGCGCTGCGGTTGAAGAGGGCATAGTGGCAGGCGGCGGCGTCGCCCTGCTTCGCTGCATCAAGACGGTCGAGAAAATCGACCTGCATGATGACCAGATGGTAGGCGCGAAGATCGTCTCCCGCTCCCTGGAAGAGCCGCTACGCCAGATCGTGGCCAACGCCGGTCTCGAGCCCTCCGTTGTGGCTAACGAAGTCAAGGCCATGCCCAAGGCCACCGACGGCTTCGACGCTTACAAGGAAGAGTACGTGGACATGATCAAGGCGGGCATCATCGACCCCACAAAGGTCACCCGCACCGCTCTGCAGAACGCCGCAAGCGTGGCTGGCCTGCTGCTGACCACCGAAGTGATGATCGCTGAAATCCCCCAGGAAGCTGCTGCTGCACCCGACATGGGTGGAATGGGCGGCATGGGCGGAATGGGTGGCATGGGCGGAATGATGTAAATCCACCATAAAACTGCTTGTACAAAAGGCCCATTCGGATATGTTTTCCCGGATGGGCCTTTTTTATTTTATCCCAGCTGTGGAAATATCATCTTAAAGTGACAGTTTGCGGCTAAAATGACCAATCGATAATGTACAGAAATAATTATATTCTGGACGTTAACCGGAAAAAGCCCGATAATTTTATAAGCGTCTTACATATTGAATTGATTAGCATTTTTGTCTTCATTCGTAAATGTATTTGGGTGTATCTGGGGAAGCATGCCAAGGAAGATTGCAACAGTCGCTCTCGTATTGGCGCTTGCGGTCGTTTTCGCCTCTACGGGTTATGCTGGAAACCGTAAAGAAGCTCGAACCCTTTACAAGAAGGGGTTATGGGACTTCAGATCAGGCAACATCGAAGCGGCAGTAGAACACTTCGCCCTCTCGGCCGAAAAAGACCCCGACTTTCCCCACCCCTGGCTCGCCCTTGGAAGAATCTACCAGGAATCGTTTGAAACAACGATGCACGGCTATGCCGAGGCCGTCGATGCCTATACCTCCCTGAGTGAAATTCTCATCAGGAATCCCCCCGACGAGCGCGCCAAGGATTTGTTGCAAGGCTACTACTTCATGGGGCAACTTCATCTCAAAGGCGGCGACTACACAAAGGCCCTGTGGGCGCTTGAAAAATTTATCGAAGTCTACCCGGATTTCGGCAAGCTGGGCAACGTCTACAACTCCATTGGCATCGCCTACTACTATCTCGATCAATACAACCGCGCCGTGGTCAACTTCAAACGTGCGCTTGAGCACGACGCCACCCTGACCGAGGCCCGCTTCAACCTCAGGAGCGTCTTCACCCGGGTCACCGCTTTTAACGAGGCGCTGGTGCTGCAACGAGCCGGCGAGCCGGAAAAGGCGCTACGCAGGCTCATAAAGCTGCGCGACCTGGCTCCCCGTTATCTGGCGGGCAGGCGACTTGAAGCAAAGCTGATGGGCGATCTTGGCAAGCCCGAAGAGGCTGTCCTCATATACAACGAGATACTTGGCTTCCAGCCCAACAATCCCGAGACCTACTGGATGCGCATAGATATGGCCAAGACCTTGATCTCTCTTGGCGAAAATGACCAGGCAAAAAACGTTTTGCTGGAGAACCTCGCGCGCTTTCCCGAGCAGCAGGACCAGCGGGCCCGCATGGAAGTCGTTATGCTGTTGACCAAACTCAGTCAGGTTTCCAAATGAGCTTTCACTGCCCAATGCGCCTTCACTGGAAAGTCCCGGTCCTCATTGCGCTCCTGCTCTTCCTTGCAGTTCCAGCTTCCTTCGCTGAGCTGGCGCCGGTTTCCGGTCCCCACGCCGAAGAGCTTGACTGCTATGACTGCCACATCGGCGGCTCCGAGGCCGACCCCGGCGAGATAAACGACTGCGATGAATGCCACTCGGCAGCGGAAAACATCCACCCCATCGACATGATCCCCATGATCAACATACCCGAGGGGTTCGCGCTTAGCCGTGAGGGAAAGATGCTTTGCCGCACATGTCACAAACTCCACGGCGGAGACATCGACCACAAGTTCCTTAGCGACGCGGGCAGCGGATACCTCAGTGGCCGCGCCTCTTTCTGCGCCAGCTGCCACGGCTCCGAAAATGTGCGGACCAACCCCCACTCTGCCAGACGCGGCGACAAACGCTGCACCTTTTGCCACCTCAGCGTTCCCACCGGGCCTGAAGATGGGGCATCGACGGTACGCACCAAGGTGGTGAAGCTCTGTGACTTCTGCCATGGCGCGGTGGAGAAAAACCATCCACGCAACATCGACCCCAACCTGGAGATACCAAAAGAGCTAAAACTGGACAAGGACGGTAACTGGACCTGCGTAACCTGCCACCAGCCCCACGGCACGATTGACACCACCCATTATATCCTCACCCCCTTTGTCGAGTTCATGGAACGCGGCAAGGGCGAAAACCCACATAAGCCCGATTTCTTCGCTTGTACTGCCTGCCACGCGGAATCTACCGAGGCCTCCATAAGGGTGCCCGGTTTCATGCTCAGATACCGCGGGGATATCAATATAATGTGTATCTCCTGCCACGTAACCGATCGTGGTCACCACCCCACTGGCCTGGATCTGCCCGAAGCCATGTCCGCGAGGCTGGCAGAATCGGGAGCCGACCTCCCACTGGACGAAGAGGAGCGTATCAGCTGCTACACCTGCCACAACAATCAGTGCGACATTGAAGAGTTTTCCATGACAGTTCGCCAGTACGACGCCAAAACCTACAACACGGCCCTTTGCTGGAATTGCCATGACCAGAGCGAATACTCACAGTCCACCCCCCACACCCCCAACCCGGACACCTGCACCCACTGCCACGAGACCAGGCCGGTTGAGGGCATGGGCCAATCCACGCTAATGGCTGTGTCGCTAATGGTGTGTTTGCACTGTCACGATGTAAAACCACACCCCATGGGAAAGAGCCACCTCGCCAAACCTTCGGAGGTAATCGACGTCAACCCCTCCCTGCCGCTGTCCAAAACAGGTGAAGTTACCTGCGTCACCTGCCACGATCCCCATTACGACCCGGAGGGCAGACCGCACCGGTTAAGAGTCGCCGAAGCGGCGTCCATATGTAACATGTGCCACTGGAAGGGCTGACAACTCCCTTCTTCGCGAGGCCGGTATGTATCACTTTGCAAATCCCTTCGTATATTTGATAGTTGCGCCAATCCTGCCCGGACCTTAAAATCGTCCCAATCCTGCAACTTGCACTCAATGGCTCGCTACGGGTCCTTTGAAGGAGAGGGTTATCCTGTCGTCCTCATCGAAAAAACTGCTCTCCAAGCTGGGCTCCGTGAAGCTTGCGCTTTGGTTGATCCTGCTGTTGGCCGCTTTTGCGGCCGTGGGTTCGCTGGAGCTTTTGCCACAAGGGTTGCCCCCTGAGCAGTACCTTGGGGACTACGGGGCGGCTGGGAAGATGCTTGTCTGGCTCGGACTGGATTCCTTCTACACCAGCTACCCCTATCGGGGGCTGCTGGCGCTTTTCTGCCTGAACCTTCTTGCCTGTGCCCTTGGCCGCAGCATCGACGGCTTTTTAAATGCTTTTGCCCGTGGCAAGGCTGGTGGACACGCGTTGATAGTTGAGCGCAGCCGGACGCTGACCTTTCTAAAAGACAATGGCTTCACCATCAAAGACACCGACCCCATCTCCGCCCGGAGGCGCACATTCACCTTTTTGGCCTTCCCCCTGGTCCACCTCGCCCCCATATTGATCTTCGCCGGGGCGCTCTGGGGCACCGAAGGCGGCTTCATCGTCACCAAAAATATCCACGTGGGGAGCATTAACGAGGAATTTTTCAGCTGGAAGGAGCGCAGAGAGATAACGCTGCCCTTCGCCATCAGCGTTCGGGAGTTCAACACCACCTACCACCGTCCCCTTAGGATCAAGCTACAAGTGCTCCTACCCGACAAACAAAGCGCGGAGGTCTCCACGCGTGAGTCGAGCTACTTCCCCATCGAGGGTACCGACTACATGGCGATGGCTGAGAATCTGGACCTGGACTCCTTCGATATGGACTATTACATCAAGCGCGGCGCTGCGACGCTTGGCCCCTTCTCCAAAGGCAAAGAAGAGGGCGCACCCATCCTTCTCAGGCCGCTGGGTTGGAAGGGCGACGAAAAGCGCGGCGAGGCGCTCGTCTCCTTCTACGCAACCGATGGCGCACTTATCTCAACCAACACGCTGGCGGTCAATGAACCGGCAGTGGTAATGGGCCACAGGGTATTTATAACCGCCTGGGGGGCTGACGCCGAGGAGAAACCTTTCGTCGGAATTCAGATAACCCGGGACCCCGGCCAGCCGCTACTGTGGGTTGGTTCGATCTCGCTGACCTTGGGAATAACGATGATGCTCTTCATGGAAGGCGCTTGGTGTCGCGAAGAGGATGGTATGCTGGTGGGGCGTGCGAGCGGGCGGAGGAAGCTCTTCGCCAAACTGTTGAAAGAGGCTGGCGACCCACAAAAAGGGACGGAACCCACGTGAGCATTCAGACACGGCTTTGGCTTGTCGTAACAGCACTGTTGGCGGCGGTGCTCGCGGGCAACGCGGTGGTTGTCCTGGGCGTAGAAACAAGGCAGATAAGGAGCGGCTTCGAGCGCGAAAGCCTCTCCTTCGCCAACCTGGCTGCTCCCCAGGTTTTGCGAGCCTACGGCGAGTCAAACAGGGAAACCGACGACCCGGTACTCAACCAGCGCCTCTCCGAGCTGGCCGCGGGGCTACCTTCGCTAAGCTCCATGGCGCTGCTCAGCCCGCGAGGAACAGTGCTGGCCCGCTACCCCAAGGATGCCGGGATACCCCCATTCGAGCCCCTTCGGCTGACCTCTCCCGACAGCAAATCAAACTACATCGACGAAGACACTGGCCGCGCGCTCGAGTTGGTGGTCCCGCTCTCCGCCCGACCCTCGTCTCCCCCGGTTTTCCTGAGGATAACGGTCAGGGAGAATCCGGTGATCGAGCGCATACGCACGCTACGCTTCGCCTTCGGTACAAGCCTTGTCGTCCTGCTGGTTCTGGGTGCGTTAATAGCCTTCAGGGTTGCAGCCGTGATTGTGAAACCGGTAAAAAAGCTAACGGCCGCCGCCATCTCCATACGTGATGGCGACCTTGCTTCCCGCGTCACCGATTACGGCACTGGCGAAATCGCCGAACTCTCCGCCAGCTTCAACGACATGGCCCAAAAACTCCAGACCCAGACCGACCAGCTTGAAGAACGCAACGAGGATCTGCAAAACGCCTACAATGAACTGCAAGCTCTTCAAAATGAATTGATGGCGCTCGAAAGGATGGCCGCCGTCGGGCGCACCGCCTCGGCGATCTCCCATGAGATAGACAACCCGATAGGCGTGATTCTGGGTACAGCCGAGATGCTTTGCGAGCAACTTGAGGACAGCCCGGACCTTCTTGAGGACGCACAACTGATCGAGCAGGAGTGCAAACGGTGCAGGCGCATAGTACGCGATCTTCTAAATTTAAGCAGGCCCGCAGAATCGGATGACGGCCCGGTTGATTTAAGGCCGACCACCGAGGGGATACTCCGGGGACTAAAACACCACCCCGCCTTCAAGGGAATCGAGCTTCGCACGAACTGGCCCGAATTAATCCCACCGCTTTCCATTGACACCGATGGCCTAAAGCAAGTCCTCTTGAACCTCCTCCTGAACGCCGCAAACTCCATGGGGGGAAGCGGAGTGGCGGGCATTGACGTCCACATAGAAGACGACTGGGTCGCGATAGAGATATGGGACGAGGGGCCGGGAATAGAGGGGGGGAATCTGGACAAGATTTTTGAGCCCTACTTCACCACCAGCAAGGGCACCGGCAAGGGCACCGGCCTGGGCCTGGCTGTGAGCAGGCGCATCGTGGAGCGGTCCGGGGGTTCAATCTCGGCGGAAAATCGCGCACAAGGCGGCAGCGTCTTCCGGGTCAGGTTGCCCACCGGCTAAGCGAACTACCGCAGGCTCACGCCCCTGCTATTACCTTAGGAAGAATAAAAAAGGGCCAACCCCATATGGGATCGGCCCTTTTTATTTGTCGCTTTAAATCGCTTAGTCTTCGAGCCAGCTGTGGCTGTAGAGGACGTCGCCGTTGAGGGCCTTAAAGGTCTTCTCAAGGACTATTTCGCGATCGGTGGTGGCGGTGACTGCTTCGCCATCCTGCATCTTCTTGATGAAAGCGGTGTCTTCCACCAACTTGCCCTGGCAAAGATCCATCATGTCTTTGTCGTAGGCGTCGACGATGGCCGATTCCTGACCCAGGTTGAAGAGCATCATCAGATAGACCTGGTTGAGGATGGGGCGCAGCTCGTCGGGGGCTCCGTTGGAGACGTTGGACAGGCCGCAGGTGTTGGTCGCGCCGGGGACGATCTCGCAAACCATGGGCAGAAACTCCATGTAGGATTTGACCTGGTTGATGTCAACCGAGACGGGCAGTACGATGGGGTCAACCCAGTAGCGGGCATGGTCGATGCCAAGCTCGTCGGCGGCGATCATGATGGTGGAGAGCGCCACTGCGCGCTCGTTGGCGTCACGCGGAATGCCCTCTTCGCTCATGGTCAGCGCCACGAAGTCGGCGTCATAATTCTTGACCAGGGGAAGGCGCGCCGCCATGTATGCAGGGTTGGCGTCGATGGAGTTGACCAGCGCGCGCTCGTTGCAGACCTTGAGTCCTGCTTCAACGGCAACACTGTTGGTGGAATCAAGCGCCAGACGCACGTCGCTTTTGACTTCCTGCACGGTCTCGACCAACCACTTCATCATCTCGTCGCCGGCCTTGCGGGCGGGTCCGAGGTTGAGGTCGATCATATCTGCGCCGGCGGCCAGTTCCTCTTCCATCATCTGCTGGATCGGAGCTTTGTTGCGCTCGCGAATGGCCGGGCCGATCGTCTTGGACATGATGTTGATTGATTCGGCAATCGTATATATTTTCATGTTTCCTCCATTGGTATATATGGACCGGCTTAGCCATTCCATACGAAAAGATAAGGGCGACCCGCCTGTTAGCGCGAGCCGCCCATATTAACCCTCTAGAGACCTTTGAGGAATTTGGGGAGGTCAGCCGCTTCGCGGGGACCAATGATGACTTCGTACTCAGCTCCCAGTTCTTCCTCGAATTCACCGGAAAGCTGTGCAACGTAACCGGGGATGATGATCTTCTTGTGGTTGACGACATCGGAGATGCCCGACTTCTTGACGAAGGGGGCCATGGCGTCGGCGACAAACTTACCGGCAGACCACGCGGTCAGAACACTCATACCGTCGGTGTCCATGATCAGCAGCCTTGTGGGTACGCGGCTGGCCTCCACCTCGGCGCTGACGACGAAGTAGGTCAGGGCGAAGTTGGTGGTGATGATCACCGGGCTGTCGGCGGTGGGGTTGTTGATGTCGTAGATACCCTGGTCCATCGTCATGGGGCGCTGCGGATCGGTGTAGACGTTGAGACGGTTGACGGTGGTGGGCAGCATGAACGCCGCGTCAAGGGTGGAGACGACGACCAGACCGGCGTACTTGGCCAACACGATGTTGGCGTAGGCCGCTTCTTCAAGAAGATCTTCGCTCATCGCGCAGGGGAAAGCGATGGTCGGGAAACCCAACTCACGGGCCTTCTTGTCCAGCGCTGCGCGGCGAATGGCGATGTTGCTGGTGACTGCATCGCGGATGCCGGTCCAACCGGGATCGAGGATAGCTTCCTTGATACCGGCGGCTACGAATTTTTCGCCAACTGCGGCGAGATCTTCGAGGGTGTCACCCTTGGCGACGATGGTGCAGCCATACTCTTTGGCCATCGCGACGAAATCGTCAGCGGTGTCCGCGGTGGCGGCGTGCAGGGCGAATTTCTTGCCCTTGAGGGCTTCGCCGGCGGCTTTCAGGGTGTCAAGGTCAGCCGAGGAGACGACGATCCCCTTTTCAGTAGCTGCGGCGACTTTGTTGACCAGCGCAAGGAAGGAATCCTTGTCGCCTTTTTTGTCCCAGCAGAAAACGCCGTTGCCTTCGAGAGTGAAACCAACGCGCTCGAAGGAGACATCCGCCAGGTTTTTCAGCTCCGCGTCCACCTTGGCGTCATCATCTTCATTGGTCAGAGCGACCAGGATGCCGGCGGCGTTCACGAAGGTTTTTTCATGGCGATACTTGACAGTTTCACCACCTACTTTGAAGCCTGCATCGCCCTGACCCAGCGTAACAACGCGGATCGGAGGGGCGCTGGCTTCCGCCAGTTCCGCTTGCGCCTCGTCAGAGACGTGTGGACACTGGCTTAGTTCCGCCTTACCTGCGGCCAATTTCATGGCAAACGCCAGGCAGGTCGGATCGCCGCAGTCTTTGCAGTTGGTCTGCGGCAGCATTTTATAAATCTGAATTCCGGAAAGTGCCATGACCCGATACTCCTTTCGTCAAAATACTAAAATTTAAAAATATCCGTTGCCGTGCCGTTAAATAGTGCGCCGGGAGGGGGTTTCGTTGCCCTCCCGACGCCGGCACGATTTAATTTAGAACATGGAGTCCATCTCAAGGGCGGGATGTCCGACCTTCTGCATGAATTCCATCACCTCTTCTTCGGTGACTCCGTCCTCTTCGGTAGCGATCTTTTCGTAGAGGTCGGGGCAGCCCATTTCGGCGCCGCGAGTTTCGATCACTTCCTTCATCGCTTCCTTCAGACCCTTGGGCAGCCACGCTACGCGCAGGATGCCGCCTTCGGCGCTGATGAACTTCTTGGAGCCGATGTAGAACTTGGAGATGCCCACAAACCCGGGGGTCTGCGCGCCGCCGCCGCAAGAACCGGCGAGGGTGGAAAAGGGCATTCCGCAAGGAGTCATGCCCGCGAAGTCACGGTCAACGACCATGACGGCGTTGGCCATGGGCATGAGGACGGTTATGGCCTCGAAGCAACCACAGGAGGTCATCGGGTCGACCATCAGTGAGTAGGCGCTGAATTCCGGCACCGCCTCATGAGAGTTGGTGTAGACGAACTGGTTGACGCCAGTCCACTTGCCCAGGGTCTCATCAAGGACTTCGCCTTTTTCGATGGGCTGGTTGGGGCCGGTGGGCGTAATTTCATACGCCGCTTTGCCGTCGAGCCAGTTGTACGCACCGCACAGGCCGGGACGCTCGGGGGTGATCACGCAGACGTGATCGGGAGCGAAGGACTGGCACAGTGTGCAGCTGTAGTAGGTGTCAATATTCTCATCGGTCATGGAGCCCAAACGCTCTTCGCGCTCTTTGTAGGTTGCACGGGCTTTTTCCATAAGCTCGGTGACTTTGGCGGGATCGGTGTACATGGTCACCTGGACCTTGTCCACGATCTTGCCAAACTCGTTGTGGAACTTCGCGTGCAGGACGGTGCCGAAATGCTTGAGGCTGAATCCCGCTCCAAAAGACTTCTTGGAGATACGCATCCACAGGATGTCGCGCTGACCGATGTGCAGCACGCCCTCTGCGCCGTTTAGCAGATGGTGAATCTGGCGCTCAAGGATCGGCTCGAAGTCAGGCTGCATGTTGCGACCGGCGACTTCAACCCAGATGGCGAGAGGATAGACTTTGCCCTCTTCCATATCGGAGAGATCGGGTCCGACCACTTCAAACTTGCCATCTTCCACTTCATCGAGTTCCAGGGTACGGCAGAACTCGAAGCCCTCTGCCTTGGGTCCGGCTAGCTCGACATGCATCTGGTCGCGGCTGATACGCTCGCCTTCGAAGGCGGGAGAGTGCGACACGGGGATGTCGATCTTGGTGATCTGAATCTTGAGGCCGCGAACTTCGATCGCCTTGGCGACGATCTGGTCGTGGGCGATGTTGGAGACGACGTGCTCGTAGGTGCAAACACCGGTGGGCAGGACTTCCGGGATGTCGGAATCAGCGATGGTCGGAAAACCATAGTTGATGACACCGGCTGCAGCTGCATACCATTCGTCGGTAACTTTACCCAGCGCCACCACGAAGGCGAAGACGCGGTACTGGTTGTATTTGAGGATACCGGCAAAGTCGCCCGGCTCCACGCCGCCAAATGCCATGGCTGCGCGTGTTGCGAAACCGACCGCGTGGATCGCGGCCGAGGTGTCGCGGCCAAAGGGCACCAGACGGGTAGGCCAACCGACCTGAACGTCTTCTTCCGCCAGCTGCTCGGAAAAGCTGGTGCCGTTGTCATTGCCCGCAATGAAGACGTAGATGCCTTTTTCCTGGAGCTCTTTGGCGATCGACGCCGCGGTCTTGCTATCGGGGGCAGCACCCACGACGGCGGCGAAACCCGGAGCGGAACCGTCAACGAACTCGACGCCGCGCTTACGCATGATGACGTCATCGGCGGCACCCATCCAAAGGTTGTCTTCGGTGGGGTCTTCGCCCAGGCAGTAGGGGATCGGATCTTCAAGGTACTTCAGTGCTTCTTCCATGTCGAAGCAGAAAAGAGTCTGCATACCGGCGTCCAGGCCGTGGCCCAGGTAGGGAACCCAGAGGTTGTCCTTTACCAAGGGGGGTAGCAGCTCTTTGCATCTGGCGAGGACGGGCAACATGTCGCCCAGGGTTTCTACCTTCATGCCCAGTATGCCGTAGATGACGGGCAGGTAGTAACCGGTGTTGGGAAACTTGACTTCCTTGTCCGCGCCGAACTTGGCTATGGCGTCGTTTACTTTCCCTTCCACGCGAGCGTAGACTTCGTGCCCACCGCGGATGGCTCCTGAAAGGATAATTTTGGACATTCTGTTCTAGCCTCCCTCTTTAAAGTTCCAGCTGGCGACGGGCTTCCATGTCGAAGAGCACGCGCTCTTTCTTTTCCATGATGCCCAGCGCTTCGCGCTTTTTGTTAATGTGATCGATCATCATTTTGGCCATTTTGTAAGGATCGGGCTCGAAGGCCCAGGTTGCGCCCAGGTCCTCTTCCATGCCGCCAAACAGGTAATCGGCAAACTTCGTACCCTCGGTGACCGGGAAGGTAACGCCGAAGACGGTGTAGACGCCGCTTGATACGAAGTACTGGCCGATGGAGATCGCCTTTTCGCTCATGTACTCGGGCGCTGCACCTGCAACCGGCAGGTCGGAGATATCGTCGCCCAGCCCACCCGTCTTGACCATCTCGGACAGAGCAATCAGGATGCGGCTGTTGTCCACGCAGGAGCCAGAGTGCAGCACCGGCGGCATGCCGACGGTTTCGCAGACTTCGGCCAGACCTGGGCCGCAGTACTTCTTGGCGATCGCCGGATCCATGAAGCCGGCCTTGGCCAGCGAGATCGCCGAGCAACCGGTCTGGACTACCAGCACGTCGTTTTTCAGCAGCTCTTTCACCAGCTCGACATGCACCCAGTCGTGCTTGACGCGGGGGTTGGTACAACCCACTACGCCAGCCACGCCGCGGATGCGACCGTTGATGATGTTCTCGTTTAGCGGGGTGTAGGAGCCGCGAAAGGAGCCGCCCAGCATGTAGTTGATCGTCTCGTGACTGAAACCGCCAATCATTTTCGTCTTCGTGGACGGTATCTGTACCTTGTCGCCGCGGTTTTTGAAGTTGTTGATGCCGATTTCCATCAACTCGATACCTGCTGCGCGAGCGTCGTGCTCACCGTGGAACTCGACATGCTCGGCACCGTCGATGTGGCAGCGGTAGTTGGTGGTGACAAACTTGGTGTGGTAGCACTTGGACAACTCGGCCAAGCTAGCCATGATGCACTGCACGTCCACCATCATCACGTCCACCGCGCCGGTGATAATCGCAGTATCGCACTGCATGAAGTTACCGGCGTGGGGGATGCCGTTGCGAATGAGCATCTCGTTGCCCGAACAGCACATGCCCACCAGATTGATGCCGGCGGCGCCAGCGGCCTTGGCCTTGGCGAGCAGCTTTTTGTCGTCGGCCAGGCGCACCATCATGTCCAGAAGCTGGGGCTCATGGCCGTGGACGATCACGTTGACCTGATCTTTTTCAAAGACGCCGAGGTCCATCTCGGCGGCAATCGGCTTGGGGGTGCCGAACATTATGTCGGAAAGCTCGGTGGAGATCAGCGAGCCGCCCCAGCCGTCGGCCAGTGAGCAGCGGATGGCGCCCTGCATGATGTTGTAGTATTCCTGGTCCACGCCCATGTGGGTGCGGTGCATCATCTCGACCACTTCGCGGTCGACGCCGCGGGGCAGGTAGCCTTTTTCCTTCCACAACTCGAAGCGCTTGGGGGGCGCCAACTCCAGCCCTTTTACGTGACCAGCCTGCTGGCCAAACTGCGCCAGGCAAGCCTCGCCCAGCTCAATGCCGACCTGCTGGTTGTCCTTGCCCTCGGTCTCGATGCCCATCTGGCCCGCGAAGACCATCATCTTCTTCTCGTCCTTGATCTCGAAGTCAGAGTTCTCGCCCTTGGCCACGGAGAGGAACAGCTCTGCCATCTCGCGACCGTGGTCCGAATGGGCTGCGGTTCCTGCGGCAATTGCGCGGGCAAAGCCACGGGCCTGGAAAGTGTCGATGTTTGCGCCGCAAACGCCGACCTTCTCGTAAGGGGCCTTGGCGGAGAGGCGGCAGGGGCCCATGAAGCAGTGTTTGCAACAGGCCTGCTGCGCCCCGATGGGGCAGGGTTTCATCTCGTCGGCACGGTCAAAAGAGGTGGAAACACCCTCTTTGCGTCCCTTGGTAAGCATTTCTGCGGTGGACTCACAAATTGTGATGTCCTGAATTTCACGAAGTTTTGCCATTCCTTAAACCTCCCTTAGTGGGATATTGCGGTAAGGCCAGTGACTAGGCCATTACGTCGTCAATTACCTTTTTGATTACCCGCACCGACTCAGGATGGCGCAGGATGAGGATGTCAGCTCCAGAGACCAGAAGATCAGACGCTGTGACGATTTCCCAGAGGATGCCACGGGTCTTGAGGTCGCCGAATCCAGGTTCTTCTTTTTCGGAGATACCGGCTTCGCGGGTCTTCCAGGCGTACTTGGCGACGTCGCAGATCAGGGGTAGCTGCATTTTTTCGTCACCCTGCTTTAGCGCGGTAAGGCGGATACGCTCCATGACCGAGTAGGTGTACTCGATACCGTAGCCAAGGGCGCCGGTGGAGGGATCCATGATGATCTTGTTCGCGGGAACGCCCAGGTTGCCAAGCAGGATGTTGAGCTGTTTGGCCATGTTGACGTCAATGGGGGTCTGGGCGACCACGGTGTGACCGTAACCGATGGCGGCGCCACCGATCTTCTTGTAGTTGTCTTCAGTGGCGGGGCCAAGGATGAGGTTCATCCCGTCGCAAACTTCAGCCACTTTGGAGAGAACTTCGGCGTCTTTTTCAGCACTTTCGCTACCCCATACTACTAGAGGTACGCTGATGGCCTCGGCGACTTTCTTGACCAGTGCGGCAGCTTCGTCCGCGCCGGTGTCCATGTCGTTGGGGTCGGTTGACGCCAACTGCAGGCAGATCATCTCAGCGCCATATTCGTCCTGGCACTTTTTGGCCCATGCTACGGGGTCGCCGATAACATCGGCAAAGGGCGCTTTGGCTTCTGCCGTCCACGACTCAGTGGCTGCCACGTTGTCATAAACTTCCATGGCGACAAGAGCCCTGTTGGGCACGTCACCTTCGAAGTTACAAAGGGGCATCACGTTCTGACCACCTACTTTTGCAATACCGTCTCCGCTTCCCACAGCGATTTCCAGGATAGACCCGGAGTAAGTGTCTTTCGGGAATTGAAATGCCATGTTGCCTTCTCCTTTCGTCCGTTTGGCGAAATATAACTACTACAATTGACATTAAAAAAACTTTGGGGAATCGTACTGCCGGTCTACTCCTCCCCAGCCAAATATTTTTCCATTATCTCCGATACCGCTTTCACCGCTTCGCTCTCGTCGGGAAGTTCTGCGGTGGGTCTCCCTTCAAGATCGTAGCTATAAACCAATTCGTCATTGGGCACCACACCGGCCAGTTCGAGCCCCAACTTATCTATTTCAGCCCTGGTCTCGTCGGCCAACCCGTCGGGGACGCGGTTGACGATGAGCGCAAGTTTTTTAATGTCCAGCTTCAGCTCTTTGACAAGGTCGCGTATGCGCCCCGCTGCCTGGATGCCGCGAAACGAGGAGTCGGTCACGGCGAACATGATGTCCATGTTGTGCGTGGTGCGCCGGGACAGGTGCTCCATCCCCGCTTCATTGTCCAATATGGTGTACTTATAGCCGTCGACTATTTCATCAACGTATTTCTTACACAATGTGTTGGCGTAGCAGTAGCAGCCTGCGCCCTCGGGCCTGCCCATGCATATGAGATCGTAGCCCTCGGCCTCGATCAGACACTCCTGGGTCTTGTAGTTGATGAAGGCATCCTTGGTCATCCCGACGGGGGTGGCGCCAAGTCCTTCGCGAATCTCGCCGATCGTCTGGTGAACACCTACGCCCAGCACTTCGTTCAGATTCATGTTCGCATCGGCGTCCACCGCAAGCACCCTGCCCTCGCCCTTTTTGACAAGGTGGCGAATAATCAGTCCCGTTATGGTCGTCTTGCCGGTGCCGCCTTTACCTGCAACTGCTATGTTCAATCCCAAAATTAGTTACCTTGCTAGCTTTCTAATTTCCCTTTTGCCACGGCTTCGTGCATCTCTTCGAGCCGCTTGACGCGGATGGGGAACTCTTCCAGTCTGGTGTGTGGCAAAAACAGCGCCGCCACGTATTCGTCCATGTACATGTTTGAAGTGGAGAGCTCAATGTTTGTAATCATCGAACCGATCACTTCGGCTTCCTCTACCTTGTCGCGGTACAAGCTGGCGAGTCTGCAACCTTCAAGGCTGGTGTTGCCGCCGTACTCGACTATTTCGGGGTCCGCTTCGGGGAGCAGCCCTATGGTCATCGCCTTTTCAACGTCGATGAATTGTCCGAAACCACCGGCGATGATTATCTTCTCAAGGTCGGAAAACTGTAAGCCTACGCTCTTTAGCAGCACCGCGCAGGCTGAGTAGATCGACGCCTTTGTGCGCATGAGGTTGTCGATGTCGGGCTCGGTTATCGCCAGGTCCTCATCAAGTTGGGTATCTTCAGCTCGGCACAGGACATATTCCCAGCCGCCTTCACCCTCTCGTACCCGCCAGGTCTCTTCAGCCAGCTCGCGGTTGAACTTGCCATTCTGGCTTATCACACCCGACATCTGCAACTCGGCTATACAATCAATCATACCCGAGCCGCATATCCCTTTCGGCTTTACCTGGCCGATGGTCATTATCATCGGCTCGTAGTCCATCGGGCTGACCCTTACCTGCTCGATGGCTCCAAAGGAGGCGCGCATGCCGAACTTGACACCGCCACCCTCGAACGCCGGGCCGGCCGAGGCCGAGGCCGAGACCATCCAGTCCTTATTACCTATTATTATTTCGCCGTTGGTGCCCACATCCATGAAGAGCGTCAGCTCTTGCTTCAGATGTATCTCGGTCGCCAACACCCCGGCGGTTATATCGCCACCAACGTAGGAGGCGACGCAGGGCATGATGTATGCCGAGACGTGGTCGGGAACCGCGACGCCGAGCTGGGAAGCCGTGAGGGTGGTGTAAAGGTTCGCCACCGGCACGTAGGGGGCTTCTCGTATATATTTCGGGTTCAGCCCCAAAAGCAGCTGCGTCATCGTTGTGTTGCCGCCGAAAACCATGTGTGTAAGGTTCTCGCGGTCACCACCGGCTTTTTCAAAGACCTCGTCAATAACTGTGTTGATCGTCTTGACCACTCGTTTTTGCAGCGTCTCAAGTCCGCCCTTCTTGGCGGCATTGACCATGCGGCTGATGACATCTTCGCCCATGGACATCTGGGCGTTGTAGTCGGCCGAGAAGGCCAACTCCTTGCCGGTCATCGCGTCGAGCAGTTTGGCGTGTATCGTTGTGGTTCCAACGTCCACTGCCAGTATGAGCGCTTTCTCCCGGGTATCGCCCGGTTCTACCTTTAATATCCTGGACGGCTCTTTAAAGCGGCAGACCGAAATGGTGGCTTTCCAATCCTCTTGCCTCAAGAGGGTTGACAGATCCTTCAGGATCGTCAGGTCGGCCGTCACCTTGGGTATGTCATAGTCGCGTTTTAGCGCCTGGCCCACACGCGCCATGTCGGAGATATTGTCATCCTCACTCGGAGGGCTCATCTCGACGTAGTATTTTGCGACTATCGGCTCGGGCGCCACATTTTCATACTCGGCGCCCCACTTTGCCTGACTTATTACATGGTCTACCTGCCCGGCGCCCTGTCTTGTGAGCACTCCTTTTTCATGCCGGGATTCGATGGGAATCTCGACGCGCAGGTCCGACTTGATATTCGTGCGGCAGGCCAGCTTGAATCCCTCGTCCCACTGCTCATCGCTGAGCTTGGAGCTACGCTCGGAGTCAACCTCGCCTTCCAGAAGCTTGATCTTGCATTTTCCGCAAGTACCCGCACCGCCACAGGACGCATTTATATGCACACCGGCTACTATCGCGACGCGCAAAAGGTTTTCACCTTCATTAAAGACGTCTATCGCGACATTGTCCGGCTCGAATACGACGGTGTATTTCTTTTCGGGCAAATCCTCTTCCCCTGTGTGGGAAGCCTATAAAAAATCCGGGAGGGGGAAGCAGGTTCTTCCCCCTCCGGATTAATTGAGCTACCTGGTCTAAACGTTAATTGATGATGGCCTAGAAGAGGCCTTTGATCTTTCCGTCATCATCAATGTCCATATACTGGTACGCCGGGTCGGCACTGAGCCCCGGCATGGTGCGCATCTCGCCGAGCAGCGGGTAGAGAAAACCAGCACCCAGGCTTGCGCGGATGTCGCGGATCGGCACACGGAAACCCTTGGGGCGACCCTTGAGCGTGAGATCGTGGCTGAGCGACAGGTGAGTCTTCGCCATGCAGATGGGCAACTTGTCGTAACCCAGCTTGGTAAACGATGCGATCTTCTTCTCGGCTTCGGGCATGTAGTCCACACCGTCGGCTCCGTAGATATCGATGGCGATCTTCTCGATCTTCTGCTTGATGGAGAATTCGTCGGGATAGAGGAACTTGAAGTCTTTGGGCTCTTCGCAAGCATCCACGACTGCCTGGGCGGCTTCTTCGGAACCGGCTCCGCCATGCATCCAGACATCAATCGGCACAGAGGCAGAGGCGCCACACGCTTCGGCGCGTTTTTTGATCATCGCGACTTCGTGGTCGCGGTCAAAGGCGAAACAGTTGATCGTGTTGACAACCGGCACACCAAACTTGCGCATGTTCTCGATGTGGGCTTCGAGGTTTTCGATACCCTTGTCGAGGTATTCGTTGTGCTCGTTCATCAGCTCCTTGGCAAGTTCCTTGGGAGTGTACTTGGCGATCTCCTCGTAGGGCATGCCATGCATCTTGAGCGCACGCACGGTGGCGGTTATGACGATGCAGTCGGGGCTAAATCCACCGTAACGACAGGTGATGTTGAGGAACTTCTCTGCACCCATGTCGGCGGCGAAGCCGGACTCGGTGATAACGTAGTCGCCAAGTTTGAGGCCAAGCTTGTCGGCGATGATCGAGTTGTTGCCGTGGGCGATGTTGGCAAAGGGGCCGGCGTGGATAATGGTCGGGTTGCCTTCGAGCGACTGAATCAGGGTGGGCTTCAAAGCGTCCTTCATCAGAACGGTCATCGCGCCTGCGACTTTGAGATCTTCGGCGGTTACGGGCTCACCATCGTAGTTGTAGGCCAGGAGGATGCGACCCATGCGTGCGCGCAGATCTTTAAGATCGGAGGCCAGCGCAAGAATCGCCATGACTTCGGAAGCCACGGCGATATCAAAACCGGTTTCGCGCGGGATACCATTTAGGGGACCGCCAAGACCGTTGATGATGCTACGCATCGAACGGTCATTGAGGTCAACAACGCGACGCCACTGGATGGTGGCAGGGTCGATGTTGAGCTTGTTGCCGTGCATCAGGTGCGTGTCGAGCGCGGCAGAGCAGAGGTTGTGGGTGATGGAGACGGCGTGAATGTCGCCAGTGAAGTGCAGGTTCAGATCTTCCATCGGGACGATCTGGGAGTAACCGCCGCCGGCAGCGCCACCCTTGATGCCGAACACCGGACCCAGGCTGGGCTCGCGCAGGCAGAGCATGGAGTTCTTGCCGATGCGGTTCATGCCTTCATTGAGGCCGATGGAGGTAACCGTCTTGCCTTCGCCCAGCGGCGTGGGCGTACAGGCCGTGACGTCAATCAACTTGGCGTCGGGCTTGTCTTTAAGTCTTTTGAGCACTGCAGCGAAATTGATTTTGGCTTTGTAGTTGCCGTAATACTCAAGCTCGCTCTCAAGAAGACCTGCCTTGTCGGCAATCGCCTTGATGTGCTCCATCTTGTGACCCTGGGCAATTTCAAGGTCTGAAGGGACGTTTTTAGGTTCCAGCTTCGCCATCATTTTCCTCCCTTGGCAATTTGCGGCTTCAGTTAGCCGTCAAAATGGGTACGTGTGGGCCAAACGGCCCGCGTTTCATTGAACTGAAAACGACTGGGTGCACGTATTTAAATCCGTATGCACCAAGAGCACCCTGCCGCTTACAAAATCGGAAGCGAACAACTGATGGGGAAAATTCAGGATGGTAGTCTCAACCGCCGTGGCCTGCATTGGCTTCGCCGTGCGCCTGGCCGGACCATTAACCCATGCCGTTTCCCGCTTTAAAAACCTCAACCCGTACCCCACCCTGCTGGCGTGTGCCGGGATAAAATCAACTTCGGAACCATCACACCAACAGTACCCATGAAGCGGCACGTTAGGGGTTGGCGGCCCACAGCATACGCTTCGTAAAAAAAGGGTGTCAAGGGTATTTTGCCCCTAAATGAGGGGCTTTGGCAGAAAGCAAAAAGACGCACCGTTAGTGAAAAAAGCCACATTGCTATTTGGTGCCGTTCTGCCGCCCCTGACTGTCCCGATTCAGCCTCGGTTCAGCCTCGGTTCGGCCTCGATCCAGCCCGTAATATCCGAGACAAAACACCTTCCTAAACATCAAAACAGCTTAATATTTGGACCTTTACGGGACAAGCCCTTCCAGCTGGCTTGAATGGAACGGTTCCGATAGCGACGGTAGACCTCTTTCTTGATCGCCACCACGCGTATTCACGCCATGCAATCTCCAGCTTGGGCCCCGATGTATGGAACCCCCCTCTTTCACTTGGCCCCGAGCATTCCCTTTTTCAGGTCTTTGTCGGCGGGGTGGTCCCCAAGCCAGATGGCCCAGAGCGCTTTCATGAAGTCAACGCCCTCCACCGTGCCCGCGCCGACGCCGTTTATAACCACCGCAGTCCCTGCGCCGGGGGTGTAGGTGAGCGAGACTGTATGGCCCTCTTCCAGCTCGGCGGAGAACCAGGAGAGGAACTTCTCAACTTTCTCCTTTAATGGTTCATCCATCTCGGGGGTGTTCTTTTCAAAGCCTTCCCTGAAAGCATCCACAATTTTTTTGGCGGCCACGTCGCGGACAAAGTCCATGTCGATCCGCTTTGGTTCATCTGCGTTTATCGCTACCGCCTGCTGATCGGTCTTTGTGGTGAGGTATAGCGAGCCCACATAGACGTCGAAGATAAACTTGGTGCGAACCCCCGCGCCATTTAGCGCCACCTGGGCGCCTGCTATCTCCACCGTTTCGGCGACTTTGACTCCTTCCAGCTCCAGGGCGGCGACATTGCCGGCCGGGATTACCAGGAGTGCAATTGCAGCGACAGTCGATGTAATAATCTTGCCCATATCCATGTCATACCTCACAATCGGGTTACCGGGCCCGTTTTAGGTCCGGTGCATTCACTTGGTTGCAGATAAGGGTAAAGTAATACGCAATTGCGAATGTGACAATTTTTCGGACAATTTTTTTGGACCGTGAACTCGGGAGTATGGGATGAACAGCTATTATTGTGGAGTGGACGTGGGCTCCACCTGGGCAAAAGCCGTCGCCGTGGATGGGGATGGCAACGTGATGGGACGCGGCCTAGCCAGAACCGGAATGAGTTTTGAGCTGGCCGCGAAGACAGCGTTGGATGAGCTTTTGGCGAAGATCGACGCCGAGCCGCGCCACATCACCGCCACCGGGTATGGCCGACGCAATGTCGAGGGCGCACAGTCGAACATTACGGAAATCACCTGTCACGCCAAGGGCGCCCATTATTATTTTCAGGAGCGCTGCCAGGTGATAGACATAGGGGGCCAGGACAACAAGATCATCCATATTGATGAGAACGGCGCGGTGGACCACTTCACGATGAATCGCAAATGCGCAGCGGGCACCGGCGCGTTCATCGAGGAGATCGCCCGGCGGCTCGACATCAGTCTCGACGAGCTGGAATCGCTGGCAGAGCAAGCCACCAAGGATATGGTCCTCTCCTCCTACTGCACCGTGTTTTCGGCAACCGAAGTGATAAAGCTGATACGGGAAGGCACCGAACCGGCCGACATCTGCAAGGGTATATTCAACTCGGTGGTGGCGAGGGTCGTGGAGATGGGGACGCTTGGCGACACCATCGTGCTGACCGGCGGGGTCGTCGAGGCCTTCCCGATTGTCGCCAGCATAATGGAAAAAAAGACCGGCGCAACGGTGAAGGTGCCGCCACACGCGCAGTTTGTCGGGGCGCTGGGAGCGGCCCTTATCTCACGGGAAAGTTCATGACCTATATTGAAGAAGGGTTCGAGACGGGGCCGATCCGCCCGCCAAGCGAAGCGGGGAGCTATCTTGTACGGCTGACACGGGGCTGCCCCTGGAACCGCTGTACCTTTTGTACTACATATAAGAGGGAGCGCTTCCAGATTCGAGAGTTGGCCGAAGTGCTGGCCGACATCGACTCTATGGCCCGTATCCGCGAGCGACTGCTCTCGGCTGGTCCCATGATGCGGCCATCGAGCAGCCACGAGTGGATGGTCGCCAACGCCATCGGCGGCGGTGACGCCACGCTGTTTTTGCAGGACGGCGACTCGCTCTCGGCCAAACCCGCGTATATCCTCGCCGTGCTTGAGCATCTCAAAAAGCGGCTGCCCCAGATAACCAGGATCACCACCTACGCACGCTCAAGGACGATCTCCCACCGCGACCTCGATCTGCTCAAGAGCTACAGGGAGCTGGGGCTGAACCGCATCCACATCGGCATGGAGACAGCCCATGACCCGCTCTTGAAGCTCATTGAAAAGGGGGTGGATTTTGACACCCACGTAAAAGCCGGAAGGCGCGTGGTGGAGGCCGGCATCGAGCTTAGCGAATACGTAATGCCGGGGATCGGCGGACGCGAGATGAGCGAGGGGCACGCACGCGATACGGCAAAAGCGATTAGCCTGATCGACCCGCATTTCGTGCGGCTAAGAACCCTATGTCTGCACCCCAAGATGAAAATATCATCGACCTTCGCCGACGGCACCCTCACCAGGGCGAGCGATGAGGATATCGTGGACGAGATAAGGAGCTTCGTGGCCCAGCTTGTGGTTACCCGCACCAGACTTGCCAGCGACCACATCCTCAACCTCCTTGGAGAACTGGAAGGGGATGTGGCAAATGAAAAGGAGCGGCTGCTTGCGATCTGCGACCGCTACAGGGCTTTGGACAAGTATGAAAAGAGATTGTTCGAGGTGGGGCGAAGGAGCGGGACCATGCAGGTGCTGGGCGACCTGGCGCGCCCCCTCTACCGGGAACGCGCCAAATCAATTTTGGATCAACTGATCGAAGAAGACGGCGAAGACAATCTGGACAAGGCGCTGTGGTCACTCACCGGAAGGTCCGTCTGACCAGCCGTTTCCGGATTTCTAACAGCCGTTTCTGGCTTTCTACCAGCTAAACCTCCACCGGCTCCAGGATGCCCTTCTCTTCCAGATACAGGATGTGCTCGTCCAGGATCTTCTCTATCGTTCCCTCATCGACCTCAACCAGCTTGCCGATAAACTCGACCAGCCGGTCTTCCAGCTCTTCGTAGTCATCGACCTTGTCGTCAACGGCGGGGAAGAAGTCGGAGTACTCGCTACGCAGACGGCGGACTTCGGCGAGAAACTCCTGACCCTCTTCATCTTCGGGGATCTCATAGAAACCCATCGCGGCGTTGAATAGAAATTCCGCTTCCAGGACCTCTTCCACAATATCCAATTCCTGGTCCACACGCTTGGCCACCTCGACTGCGGCTTCTTCAACGTCGTATACAACCACATCTTCGTTTTCCACGATCGACTCCTTTTTTCAACTACCTGGTTGAACTATAGCTCGTGCGGCTACAGCCCGAAATATTCGTTCAGGACTGCCGCTGCTGTGTATGTACCCTTTATATGCCACAGGTCACCCTGATTTACCACCAACGCCGCCACCGCTATGGTCGGCTTTTCCGTGGGGGCGAAACCCACGAACCACTCATAGCGGCCCGGCGGGTCGTCGCCGGTGAGGCTGCCGGTCTTTCCGGCAACGCCAATTCTTTTCACCAGCTTTCGGGCATGGCGGTGGAATATCTTGGTGGAGGTGCCCTTTCGTATCGTCTTCTCCATCATAGAGGCCAGCGTATCGGCTACCGACTCCTCCACACTCCGGCCAAGGGGCTGGGGAGCGTTTGCGAAGAGGAGGTTGCCCTCTGCGTCGCTTACCGAGTCCACCACATAGGGCTTCATCATGACGCCGCCATTTGCGATAGCCGCCGCCAACATGGCCGCGTGCAGCGGGCTTATGTAGATATCGCCAAAGCCGGCGGAGGTGCGCGCCAGGGG
>JAUVAU010000021.1 GCA_030591565.1 Deltaproteobacteria bacterium
AGAATGCGGCGGGCCTGCTGTGCGTTGTAGCGGTCCAGATTGATCTCGGTTGGATTCTCAAGGGCCTTTTTTACGCCGCTTTTGGTGATCTCGGTGATCATCACGCGGCTTATGCTTTTTTCGCCCTTCTTGGGGCGAATCTCTTCGGCGATGTGCCAGGCGATAGCCTCGCCCTCGCGGTCCGGGTCAGGTGCGAGGTAGATGTGATCGGCAGCGGCGGCGGCTTGTTTGAGCACCTTGATGACCTTGGCCTTGCCGCGAATTACCCCATACTTTGGCTCAAAGCCATTTTCGATATCGACGCCCAGGTCGCTCTTGGGCAGATCTTTTATGTGGCCCACAGACGCCTCGACCTCAAAATCCTTGCCGAGGTAGCGCTTCAGGGTTCTGGCCTTTGCGGGGCTTTCTACTATAAGGAGCGATTTTGCCATGTTCAATTCCACCTGCTGCGTTGAGCGGGTTTAATGTTGCCGGTTTAATGTTGCCGGTTTTATGCTGTTAATCAATCGCCTGAAAGCCGGAACCGCTTTCCAGCCCATTCCTCGGCTCGACCGGCCAGCACCAGTTCCATCAATGCCGCCCCGGTCCTCAGCACACCCAGCCCGCACTTTTGCGAAATGAGATCAATGTGCTGTGGCGATTTTTCCAGATTCAATAATACCCGATCGGCATCCGCGCCGACGGGTTTGTTTTTTTTACCTTTTTTGCCCTTTGTCTCTTGCGCAAGCGACTCAAAGCCAAGCTCGCGAAGGATGTCTTCCGGTTTCTCTGCCAGCGCTGCGCCCTGCCTCAGCAGGTTGTTCACCCCTTCGGAGAGGGCGGAACCGGCGATGCCCGGCACCGCAAAGACCTCCCGGCCCTGATCGAGCGCGGTGGATGCGGTAATGAGCGAGCCGCTCTTGCGCGTGGCCTCGACCACCACCACACCCAAACTCAAGCCGCTGATGATCCTGTTGCGACGCGGGAAAAACCTCGCATCCGGCCTCGTCCCCGGCGGGTGTTCGCTTATCAGTGCGCCCCCTTCGGCGACGATCCGGGCGGCCAGGTCCCTGTTCCTGTACGGGTATATGACATCTATGCCCGAACCCAGCACCGCCAGTGTGATGCCCTTGCCTTCGAGCGCTCCGACGTGGGAGCAGGTGTCTATCCCCTGGGCCAGCCCGCTCACTATGGTGAACCCCTCCAGGGCGAGGCCCCGGGCGAGGTGGCGGGCGCACTTCGCGCCGTGGGGCGAGGCCTTGCGGCTGCCCACGATGGCGATTCCGCCCCGCGTGGCGCAGTCGCTTCTGTCAATTTGGCCGTTCACGTAGAGCCCCGCCGGCGGATCGTAGATTGCGGCCAATTGCTCAGGGTACCCAGGGCCACCGTAGTGGATGACCTTGACTCCTATTCCGGCTACGCTCTCCAGCAATCGTTCGGCGCTGTCCAGGTCGGGTCTTGCTCCGGCCAGCTCTCTTGCGCGCCTGGTGTCGCCCAGCGCTTCGATGAGTCCGGTCGAGCCTGCTGTCAGTACCTCTTCGGGGCTGCCAAAGTGATCGACCAGGAGTTTGAAGGTCCTGTCGCCAATGCTCTTTGTGGCCCTCAGGGCCAGGGCCCATTTGACGCGAGCCGTATCCACCGAATTTCCCCCTTCGTCCGGATGTTGACGTTCCACGCTGCGAGGGCGGTACATTAGCCGCACTGGAAGAGTAATGCAAGAGGGTAAGCGGGTTTTTCGATGCTGATGAAAAATCCCGGATATCCTCCGATTGACGTTGTCAGGGGCGAAAAATGATCCTCGAAATACCTGCCAGTATGCCTGCGGTCATTTTTCTTCCCTTCCTGCCTCTCGAAGAATCTTCGGTGTTTCCAGTTTATCGTCGGCTTAGTTAATAGTTTCCCCGGCATCGGCTAAAATCTCCGGTTTAGCGTTACTCCCCGCTTCGGGAGAGTTTTTCGCAAGAGCCTCGTTTTTCCGCTTCACATGAGGCGCAGGGGGTCGATGTCAATGGTAACCGACACCCCTTTGGAGGGTGAGAAGGGACCCTCGGAGATAAACGCCCTGATAAGTGATTGAAGCGCGGAAGGCTCCGGGCCGGGAGCCCTCAGGAGCAGCTGGTATCTGTAAGAGTTGCGAACTCGTTCGATGGGGGCCGGGGCGGGCCCCAGCACGTCCACGCCTGTTTTTGCACCCCTGCTCGAAAGCCATGCCCCCACCCTTGAGGCCGTGGCGGCGCACTCGCTCTTGTTTATGGAAGCGATGCGGATCACAGCGCCCCTGCGGTAGGGAGGGTAGCCCACCTCCTCTCGCTCTTCCAGCTCTGCGGTGGCGAATTTTTTGTAATCCCCCTCGGCCACGGCCTGGAGGACGGGGTGGTGGGGGTTGCGGGTCTGGATGTATACGGTTCCCCTGGACTCTCCCCGTCCCGTGCGGCCCGCCACCTGGCTCAGCGTCTGGTAGGTGCGCTCCGAGGCCCGAAAGTCGGGCAGGTGAAGGGAGTCGTCGGCCGAGACCACACCCGCCACGGTCAGCTTGGGAAAGTGGTGACCCTTGGCGACCATCTGGGTGCCCACGAGGATGTCGGCCTTGCCATCGGCAAAGTCACTCAGGACTTCCAGCCCGCCGCCCGGCCCCCTGGCCGAGTCGCGATCCAGCCGGGAGACGCGCGCGTTGGGCCACAGCCCCGATATCAGCTCCTCTATCTTCTGGGTGCCGGCCCCGACCTCCACCAGCTCGCCGGTTTCGCACTCGGGACACAGCTCCGGTCTTGGACGCGTGGCTCCGCAGTAGTGGCAGACGAGCTTTCCGCCGCCCCTGCTCTTGTGCAGCGTCAGCGCCACCGAGCAGTGGCGGCACCGCATCGGTTCGCTGCACCCGGTGCAGTAGAGCGCGGGGCTTATGCCCCTACGGTTGTGGAAGACGAGCGCTTGCTCTCCGGCCTCCAGGCAGCGGGTGATCGCCTTTTTAAGCTGCTCGCCTATCAGCACCTGACGCCCCAGCCTGCGCTCCTCATTGCGTATGTCCACCAGCTTTATTTCCGGCTCCTCCGCGTCGCCCACACGGTCGGGCAGGGTGAGGAGGGTGTAGCGCCCCGAGGTCGCCTGGGCGTAGTCCTCCACGTCGGGGGTGGCCGAACCCAGAACGACGGTCGCGCCATTTTTGTTAGCCAGCCAAAGCGCAGCGTGTTTGGCGTTGTATTTAAGCCCCTCGTCCTGCTTGTAGCTCTGGTCATGGGCCTCGTCCACGATGATCAGCCCCAGCCTTTTGAGCGGCGCGAAGATAGCCGAACGGGTGCCCACGACCACCCTGGCGCGGCCGCTACGCACGGCCTCCCATTGGAGGGAGCGCTCCCTCTCGCCCAGCCCGCTATGGAGCACCGCCAACCCTTCGCCGAGCCGGTCGCCGAACCTGCCCACCAGCTGGGGGGTCAGGGTGATCTCGGGGGCCAGCACCAGCGCGGTGTGTCCCAGCCGAAGTGCTTTCGTGACCGCGTTTATGTAGACCTCGGTCTTGCCGCTGCCGGTGGTGCCGAGGAGCAGGATCGAGTTGAATTTGCCTGAGGCGACGCTATCGGCGATCTCTTTGACGCACTCGCTTTGCCGGTCGGTCAACTCTTTGGGCGGTTCACCACCGTAGCCGAGCTCTGCGGATGATTTTGGCGCGGGAGGTGTCGCCTCCAGGGTGATCCAGTTTTTCCCGGCTGCCCGCTTTATCGTATCCGGGGCGATTGCCCGGTTCTTCAGGTCGGTCACCGATTTTGGCCCCTGCTCCAGCTCTCTTAAAAGCATCGCGAGTTTGAAGCTGTTGCCCCCCAGGGTTTGGTGGGGCGGGGCGTTGTCAGTGAGAGTGGCCCAGTTTTGGGAAAAAGATGTGGGCAGGTCGGTTTGCCAGCGCCGTTCGAGCTTACCCCCGGACAACAGTCCCTCAAGCGCCTTCAACTCCGAGCGCGCTACCGAGGCCAAGGGTAACGTTTGCCTGGCGGCGATCTTCCCGAAGAGTTTGGCCGCCGGGTCGGCGTGGTCGGGTGGTGTGGTCTTGGGGAGTGGCGAGTAGGCGACACGATGCGTTGCGCGCCTTGAAGAGGGTGCGACCGCTGCGAAGGTTTCGCCGATCGGGTGGTGATAGTAGGCGGACATCCATTTGGAGAGCGCGATCAGGTCGGGGGTGAGCGCGGGCTCGGGATCGAGTACTTCAAGCAGATTTTTGACCCTGGAATCAGGGTACTCGGTCCTGTCGGCGGTGGAGAGGATTACCCCGACGACGATCCGGTTGCCCACCTCGACCAGGGCGCGGCTTCCAGGATTGGCAAACTTGGTTAGATGTTTGGGGATGCGGTAGGTAAAGGTGTTTCTGACTGGCAGGGGCAGGGCGATGTGGGCATAGAGGCTCATCTATTGCGCCAGCCCCTGTCCTTCTTTATTCAATTCTTCGCCTTCGCCCTCTTCTTCCGGCTCCACCATGAGGCTGCGCCACCAATCGGGACCTACCGCCGTCGGGTCGCTTGCACTATCGGGCAGGGTGGGCTGACGGGGGCCGGAGATGAGTTGAAGCAGATCGGAGCCGCCAAGGCTTATCCATCCGGGCCAGCCTGACTCGGTGGTTGGTCCGGCGTCGGCCTGGGAGCCGTCGGGCATCCTCACGGACACCAGCCTGAAAGAGACGTTGTCGATGATCGCCTGGGGCATGGCGGGTTCAGTCTCGCCCAGCGCGCCGATGGTGACGCCCAGCCGGTCGCCGCCTTCATCCAGGCGCACCCAGCCCCTCCTGTTCATGTCCACGCCGGAAAGTCTGAGGATATCGGCGAGGTCGTCGCCGGTCAGCCCGCTGTAAAAGTCCAGCAGACGCCAGAGCGCCTGATCTCCGCCCGGGGTCGTGGCTGCGAGGCCGGGGCCGGGGTCTACCATTACTTCACCATAATCGGGGATGAAACGATGTGCGCCGGGCCAGAGGACCTCCAGAATGCCGGGTCTGCCGTTTAGCGCTGCACGAAAGGACGCCGGACCCGAGACGGTCTTGCGAGCGCACCTGTCCAGCACCTTGTCGGGCAGGGGTACGAAGCCCGTCAGGAAGGTCAGGGCTATTATGAGGAACGCTGGAATTATTTTGCGCATGGGGCTATCGGCTCTGTCGGCTGCTCGGTCGGCGGTTTTAAAGTGGCTCATGCCTTTAGGCCCCGTGGCCGTCCTGACTTGGTGCAGGGCCGGCCCATACTAAGAGCTTCGCCGAAAAACCCCGGATATCCTCCGATTGACGTTGTCGGGGGCGAAAAATGATCCTCGAAATACTTATCAGTATGCCTGCGGTCATTTTTCTTCCCTTCCTACTCCTCGAATGATCTTCGGGGTTTCCAGTTTATCGTCGGCTTGGTTGGAGGTTTGCCCGACATCGGCTAAAATCTCCGGTTTAGCCCGGATTAGCGTTACTCCCCGCTTCGGGAGAGTTTTTCGGAGAGCCTCCTAATGGCTCCCTCGGTCGGTTGGATCAGCTGTTGCTTTTCTCGATGCTCTCCATCTCGGTCTTGCAGTCGATGCACAGCGTCGTGACGGGGCGCGCCTTGAGTCTCTTGACCCCGATGTCGTCGCCGCAGTTGTCGCACTCGCCAAAGGTGCCCTCGTCTACTCTTTCGAGCGCTTCACGTATCTTGGCGATCAGCTTGCGTTCGCGGTCGCGGATGCGAAGCAGGAAGTTGCGGTCGGATTCGGCGGTGGCCCGATCGGTGGGGTCGGGGAAGTTATCCTCGCCCTCAATCAGGTCGCTGACCGTGGTGCGCGCCTCGTCGAGTAGATCATCGAGCCGCGTTTGCAATAGTTTTTTGAACTGCGCTCTTGTTTTCTTGTCCATACAACACCTTGTTCACGACAGATAAATCGCCGATTGATTAGTATCATGCCAATGGGATATCATGGTACCCCCCAGAATAAAGAATGAGGGATTATAGCAATATGAAGATGAAGCGCAAACCCCTTTTAACAGCTTTGGCCTTTCTATTTTTTTATCCGACCTTTTCAGTGGCCGCTACGCCCGCCAGCGATCCGCTTCCAGAGCTGTTTCATCCCCGCGCTATGGCGCTCGGTGGCGCCGTTTCATCTATCCCCGATCCGATCATGTCTGTGCGTGCAAATCCCGCAGGAATAGCCGCTTCACGCGGTCTTTACGGGGCTGTCACCTATATTACGCGTAACAAAGATCAGTTCGATGCGGTGTCGGTTTCCGTGGTCGACAATAGCTCCTCCAAGTTTGCCGGGGCGTTGCAGTACACGCGTTTGGCCAGCGATCAGGAGACCGAAGATGTTGGCCTGACCTTTGCCGCAGGCCTTGGGGGCTACTATTTTGGCACCACTGTGCGATATGTTCACGGCAAAAACGCTGTAATCGACGATTGGGATGGCGAGTTCGTTGGCGATATCGGCATGATGCTCTTTCGCGATTCGGGGATAGGCATAGGCATCGTGGGCAAGGACCTTTTCGCGAACACCATCAAGACACTTGAGCAGCGCGCCACCCTTGGGGTCTCCTACAGCGGCCTCACTGATTTTATCTTCGCTGGCGACTTCACCAGATATTTCGAGGACGATTACAAGGATGGAAACGGCGGCAGTCTCGGTATTGAGTGGGCTCCGAGCCAGACCGGCCTGGCGCTGAGAATAGGCCAGATGTGGGATGGCCGCACCGATGAGGATTATCCCTCGGTGGGTTTTGGCTGGGACAATCAGAAATTTGAAATCGAATACGCCTACAGGATCACCCGCCAGCACACCCACCAGGAGATTCACTCCATTTCGCTCAGCGGCACTTTCTAGAGTAATTCAGCCATGTTGAGCGTGCCCTAGCCAACAATGGCGTTTTGCGTGAAATATAATTCCTATGAACCTACTTGACAATGATAAAATTATTCATTACTTTCCCAGTAGGAGTTAACGCTGGGAAAATATGATGAAGATAAAAAAGATTTCATATCTGTTGTTGTGCTTGTTGATCGCGTTGGGGACGACTGCCCACGCCTTCAATACGTGCGACTCCCCCTGCTGCACCTCACAGGGCGGTACGAGCCACGAGTCCATGGGCCAGGATGGCCTGGGGTCGGCGGATTCCCGCGACCATGATATGGAATGGATGGGGATCATATGGAATGGGGCCGAGGGGGATGACCTCACCGACGGCTGCAATCCCCAGGTTGTCTATCAATCCATCCCCGGCGCGACCTTGGGCCATGCCCCGCAGCTCCCGATCCAGATCGACCTGGTTACTACCTTAGTCATAGACTCACCCGATAACACCGCAAAATCCTTTCACGCCCAGGACACAACGGACCTCTCTGTCCGCTCGGGTCCACCCCTCTACGTATCAAACGCAACATTCCTCTGCTAACCACCTGAACAGCGCCGCAATGCATTGCGGCATTGGTTCGGTGTGGACCGTCTTGCAGCGTCCATACACGACGAAGTGTTTGGAATTCATGTGGTTTTTATGGATTCAAACAAACGTCGCACGTAGCGTTCGTAAAAAACGGTAATAGCAAATGGAGTGTAAAATTTAATATGAATCGCTTGATAAAATTGACAGCGACCATTTTGGCGGCAGCGACCTTTTCCAGCCCCTCCCTCGCGGGGGAGTGTGGCCTGGAGGAGACTACGACCCCGGCCAAGCTGGCGAGGTACGCCTATGAGCACAACCCCTCGGTGACTGCGGCCAAGAGCGAATGGCTGGCGGCTGCCGAGCGGTACAGGGCCAGGACGAGATATCCCGACCCGCAGCTCATGGTCACCTATTTCCCCGAACCCATCGAGACGAGACTGGGGCCACAGGACTGGAATATGACCTTGAGCCAGATGGTCCCGTTTCCAGGCGAGCTTGGCAGCGAGGGCGATGTCATCGAGGCGATGGCTGGTGTGCAGCGGGTGAAGCTGGACAAGACCGTCAACACCCTTGGCGCAGCGGTGAAGGGGTCGGCCCATGAGCTTTGGTATATAAGGCGCGCGATTGAGGCCGCAGCGGAGCAGGCGGCCCTTATCGAGCAGCTCTCCACCGTGGCTGAGACCTCCTACGCCGCTGGCGGTGCCGGAAAAACGCAGCTTGTGGATGTGGTCAAGGCCCAGTCCCAGGCGGCGCAGGTGCGCTATGACGGGCTGCTGCTCGAAGAGCTGGAGTTCACCGAAACGGCGAGGCTGAATACGCTTCTAAACCGTAACCCGACGGCTGAGATCGGCCGGATTGAGGTGGGCGCTGTGACCCCTTTGGCCCAGGGGCTTGACGAGCTGGTTGAGCTGGCCGTGACCAAACGGGATGAGATAAAGCTGGCCCAGGCCAAGGTCAAAGTGGCCGAGGCCTCGCTTGACAAAGCAAGGTTCACGAATTATCCCGACTTCAAGCTGGGGCTCTTCTACGCAGGGATCGGTACTCCCGATGTCGCCACCCAACCTAAAGACGCCGGACGCGATGCGGTGGGGGTGCAGTTCGCCATGAGCCTGCCGCTGTGGTGGGGCAAGAACTCGGGCAAGATCGAGGCCGCCGGGGCGAGTCACACCGCCGCACGGGCCAACAAGCGCGCGGTGACCAATCGCACCAAGGGGCTGGTGCACACCCTTTATTTCAAACTGAACAACGCACGCAGGCTCATAACCCTCTACAGGGATGAGCTGCTGCCCCAGGCTGCGCGAGCGGTGGGGAATGCCGAGGTCTGGCACCGCGAGGGGCTTGGCGCTTTCAGCGATTTCATCGAGGCGCAAGCGGCGCTCTACAACTTCAGGCTGAGTCTCGCCAGGGCCAGGGCCGATTACGGCAAGACGCTGGCGAAGATGGAGAGCGTGGTCGGCGTGGTGCTGGGCGGTGCGGCAGCAGGGGAGGTGCAGAAATGAGACAGATAATATTCGCCCTCATGGCGGTACTGGTGGCCGCCGTCGGTTACACCGACTACGACCGTATGGTTGATGAAATAGACAACTACACCCCACCGACCTCCATCGACTCCGGCGTGGCGCTCGACGCCCCCGGACAGTCAATTGAACGGGACCGTGGGTTTGCGGACGCTTTAAAGAGTATTGAAAAGCTGACGTCCCGGCAGCTCGGGCGGTTGGAAACCCCTGAATTTTATCACCATGCAACCGGTGCCCCCCCTGTACTAACCGGTAATTTTACCCTTGGGGAGTTGGAAGCGGCGACCTTCGCTGGCAGTCCCGCCATAGAGGCGGCGCACCTAAAGGCCCGGGCAGCAATAGAGGGTTTCGGCCAGGTCGCCAGACTTGACGAGATTCTCAGCGCCTACCTGACCTTCACCGAAGGGGTCATGACCGGGGTGGGACCGATGAAGGGCAACACACCCGCCTCGATGAAGTTCCCGCTTCCCTCCATCACCTCGCTCAAGGGGCGTGTGGCGGCTGCCCGTGCGGAGGAGGCGAGGCTCGGTTACGAGAAGACGGTCCGGGACGTTCTGACCGGCGTGAGGAGTGACTACTGGAACCTCGTCTACATCGAGCAGGCGCTGGAAATACAGGGGGAGAACCTCACATTGCTCGTCAAGCTTGAGAGGGTGGTCAAGACCCTCTACGAGACGGGCAAGTCCAACTTCTCCAATGTGCTCACGGTTCAGGTCAAAGAGCGCACCCTTGAGGAGATGATAGGGACCCTCAAAAACAAGCGTAGCACGCTAGAGGCGTCAATAGTCGCAAGGGTTGGCTTGGCTGTTGGCACGAAGATTGGATCACCCGTGGATTCCTTCACCCTCTGGCATGGCTTGAAAGTCCCCGGTATCGGCGAAGTGGCGAATATCGCCCTGGAGAACCGCCAGGAATTGTCCCTCATGCGGACCAGACTCAAAAAGATGGAGGCGATGCTGGAGATGGCCGAGACGATGGCGCTGCCCGCCTTCGACCTGGGGCTTACCCGCTTTGACGCGGTTGACACGATGCAGACAGGCTCCGCAGCAATGTCGGGCACCTTCCCCACCTCCACCAGGAGCGGTACTGGTGTGGGTACTCCCGTCAAGCCCTGGTATGGAACCCGCGACAGCTATCTGGGCGAGATAAGGCTCAAAATAGCCGCGTTGAAAAGCGCAATCGCGCAGTTGGAGGGTTCCACCGTAGCCATGGTCACAGCCAAGTGGTCGCTCTACGACAAAGCTTTAAGAGAATACGGCCTCTATGAAGAGACGGTCATAGATTCCGCCAAAGCAGCCCTTGAAGTGTCCATGAAGGGGTATGAGGCGGGGCGGGTTGTCTTTCCTGAGGTCATCGCCGCCACCTTGCAACTGCTGAAGGCGAAGCTCGAAAGGGCGCGGCGGATGAGTGAGCTGGGAATAGCGATTAGTGAATTGGAAAAAACTGCTGGCGCGATGTTCATCACCGCCGCCGGGGAGAAATAATAATGGAAAGCAAAAAGAGATCGGCCACGAAGGCAGTCGCCATAACCGCCATCGTCACGCTGGCGGCAGCGACCGCAGGATTCTATGGCCTATATAAAGCTGTTCTGGTCACACCGGCGGACCATGACCACACAGCTGCGACCGAAACCATGACCGAAGAAGAAGCGCAGCTCTACAGCTGCGGCATGCACCCCTGGATCATCGCCGAGGAGCCGGGCGCTTGCCCCATCTGTGGAATGGATCTGACGCCGATACGTGACCAGGCAGGGCCGAGCGCCGCGACTACGGGTGAGCGCCAAATAGTTTACTGGCGTGCGCCGATGGACCCCACCGAGATATACCACGAGCCGGGTCAATCCAAGATGGGTATGGACCTTGTGCCGGTCTACGACGATGAACTGGTGGGCGGCGTGGATGTGAGCATCGACCCCGTTACCCAGCAGAATATGGCGGTGAGGACCGCACCCGTGCGCACCGCCGCGCTCATCCGCACCATCCGCACCTACGGCAACGTGGCCTATGACGAGACGCGCACCGCCCATGTACACCCCCGCTTTGGCGGCTGGGTGGAGCGGATGTATGTGGACTACACAGGGCGCAGGGTCAAGAAGGGCGAGCCGCTCTTCGACATCTATTCCCCCGAGCTTGTTTCGGCCCAGGAGGAGTATCTGGCGGCCCGCAGGAACCTCTCGGGCAAGGGCGACTCCACGCTGCTGGCCTCGGCGAGAAAGCGCCTTGCATACTTTGGCGTCCATGAGCGCGAGATAGTCAAGCTGGAGAAGAGGGGTGAGGCTACCCGCACCCTGACAATACGCTCTCCCATTGCCGGCTTCGTCACCGCCAAGAAGGTGAGCGAGGGCCACTTCGTCAAGAAGGGCGCCCCCGTCTACGAGGTGGCGGACCTTAGCAAAATCTGGCTTGAAGCCGCCATCTACGAACACGACCTCCCCTGGGTGAAAGAGGGTCAAAAGGCGCTGGTGCGCATGTCCTACCAACCCGGTGTGACCCTTGAGGGGCGCGTCACCTACATCGACCCCTACCTCAATGTGAAGACCCGCGATGTGGTCGCCCGGATCGAGTTCGACAACGCCAGCTTGAACCTCAAGCCCGGCATGTACGCCGACGTGTCCATTGAAGCGGACGAGGGGGCCCGGGGGCTTGTGATACCCGACGAGGCGGTCATAAGAGGCGGTTCGCGCAACGTGGTGTTCATCACCAGGGGTGATGGCAAGTTTTCGCCCCGCGATGTGACCCTTGGCGTCTCGCTCGATGACGGCACTGTCCATGTGTTGACCGGGCTGGCCCCCGGCGATGAGGTGGTCGTCTCCGGTCAGTTCCTCCTCGACTCCGAATCCAAGCTCAAGGAGGCGATCCAGAAGATGCTGGAGGCCAAGTCCGGCAGTGGGCAGACCGGTGATAAGGAAGAGGACTTCTTCGGCGATATGGCTGACGGTGCCGGTGCCAACGGTGCTAGCGCCAAGGCCAAAGGCGATGACAGCTTTTTCGACGACCTGGAGGTAGACAAGGCCGGGGAGAAGAAAAGCGATGATTGAACGCATAATTGAGTGGTCGATAAACAACAAGTTCATGGTTCTCCTCGCCACTTTGTTCGCCATAGTGGGCGGCATACTGGCGATGATGAACATGTCGCTCGATGCGATACCTGACCTCTCCGACGTACAGGTAATCATCTACACCGAGTATGCGGGCCAGGCCCCCCAGGTGGTGGAGGATCAGGTCACCTACCCGCTGACCACCGCGATGCTCTCGGTGCCCCACGCCAAGGTGGTGCGCGGCTACTCCTTCTTCGGGCTCAGCTTCGTCTACATTATCTTCGAAGATGGGACCGATCTCTACTGGGCGCGATCGCGAGTGCTGGAATATCTCAACTTCGTCTCCGGCAGGTTGCCGCCGGGGGTGACGCCCTCGCTTGGCCCCGACGGTACCGGGGTGGGCTGGATTTACGAGTACGTGCTCAAGGACACCACCGGCACCCATGACTTGCAGCAATTGAGGTCTATACAGGACTGGTACCTGCGCTACGAGCTGACCGCCGTGCCGGGGGTCTCCGAGGTGGCCGCGGTGGGTGGCTACGTCAAGCAGTATCAGGTGGAAGTGGACCCGGTGAAGCTCAGGGCCTACAACCTGCCGATCCAGAAGATTCGCGCAGCGATACAGCGCTCCAATAACGATGTGGGCGGCAAGCTCATAGAGATGGCTGAGGCCGAGTTCATGGTGCGTGGGCTGGGCTACATCCAGTCGATCGAGGATCTTAATGCGATAGCCGTGGGGGTGGATTCCTCCGGCACGCCCATATTGCTTGGAAACATAGCCGACATCCACATCGGCCCGGAGCTGAGGCGGGGCGTGGCCGAGTGGAACGGCGAGGGCGAGGTAGCCGCCGGCATAGTGATCATGCGCCACGGCGAGAACGCGCTTGAGGTTATAGCGAACGTCAAGAAGAAGCTGAAAGAGTTGGAGAGCGGCCTGCCCGAAGGGGTGGAGATAGTGGAAGCCTATGATCGCTCCGGGTTGATAGAGCGCGCCATCGACACGCTCACCTGGAAGCTGATCGAGGAGATGATGGTGGTGGCGCTGATCTGCGTCATCTTCCTCCTGCACTTCCGCTCCGCCTTCGTGGCGATATTCACCCTCCCTGTGGGCATCCTGATCTCCTTCATGGTCATGTACCTTCTCGGCATCAACGCCAACATCATGAGCCTTGGCGGCATCGCCATCGCCATCGGCGTGATGGTGGACGCCTCGGTCGTGCTGGTGGAGAACGCCCATAAGCACCTTGAGCGGGACCGGGGAAAGAAGAGCCACCTGCAGATAATCGTGGACGCCTCCAAGGAGGTCGGCCCTGCGCTTTTCTACAGCCTGTTGATCATTACCGTCTCTTTCCTGCCTGTTTTTGCGCTTGAAGAGCAGTCGGGCAGGATGTTTAAACCGCTCGCCTACACGAAGACCTTCGCGATGGGGGCCAGCTCGATCCTCGCCATCACCATTATTCCAGTATTGATGACCTTCTTTGTGCGCGACCGGACGCTGCCGGAGGGGATGACGCGGCGCAACCGCGTGGGCGTCTGGCTCATAGCCATGTTGGGACCGCCGCTGCTGGTTATCGCGGGCGGACTCTACGGCATCAGCCTGCCCGATTGGGCGCTGACTGCGGCGCTGGGGGTGTCGATTTTCGCCGGAGTTTGCCTGATGCCCCAGAGGATAGTAGAGGAGAGGAAAAACCCGATCAGCCGCTTTTTTGTCTGGATATACAAGCCCTTCATCCATCTCGTGCTGAGCTGGCGGAAGGTCACAGTGCTCATCGCCCTGCTGGTGGTGGGGGCGACCTGGTATCCGCTCAGCCAACTTGGCAGCGAGTTCATGCCGCCGCTAAATGAGGGCGACCTGCTCTACATGCCCACCACCCTGCCCGGTGTGTCGGTGACCAAGGCGCGGGAGCTTTTGCAGCAGACCGACAAGATCATCCAGTCATTCCCGGAGGTCCACCACACGTTGGGCAAAGTGGGCCGCGCCGAGACCGCAACCGACCCCGCGCCGCTCTCCATGATCGAGACGACCATCGTCCTCAAACCCCAGATCGTATATGAGCAGGTCGCGGTGGACCGCTTCTTCTCCGCATGGCCCGGTTGGCTGAAGGGGCCGCTGACGCTGCTGTGGCCCGAGGTGGTGGATGGCGAGATGGAGAGCGAGTGGCGAAGGAAAGGGGTGGTCCGGTTCTTTTCGGGCTGGCCCGGTTTCATCAAAGCGCCGCTGGCATGGGTATGGCCCGAAGAGCGTTACATTACCACCGACGAGCTGGTGGACGACCTTGACCGCGCCATCCAGTTCCCCGGCTTGACCAACGCCTGGACGATGCCGATCAAGACCCGCATCGACATGCTCTCCACCGGCATCAAGACCCCGGTGGGGATCAAGATCATGGGGCCGGACCTCCAGGTGCTCTCCGATCTGGGTGAGCGGATTGAAGCCGTCGTAGGCGATATCCCCGGGACGCTTTCAGCCTATGCGGAGCGGGTGACCGGCGGCAACTACATCGATTTCAATATCGACAGACTTCAAATTGCCCGCTACGGCCTGACCGTGGCGGATGTGCAGGAGGTGATAATGAGCGCCATCGGCGGGATGAATATCACCTACACCGTGGAGGGGCTTGAGCGTTACCCGGTCAACCTGCGCTACAACCGGGAGCTGCGTGACGACCTGGGCAGGTTGAAATCGGTGCTGGTGCCGACCCCGACCGGCGCGCAGGTGCCGCTCGGTCAGCTGGCCGAGCTTTCGGTTCACAAGGGCCCGGCGGGGATCAAGAGTGAAAACGCCCGACGCACCGCCTGGGTCTACGTTGACCTCAAAGGGGTCGATGTGGGCACCTACGTCAAGAACGCGCAGGTGGTTGTGGACAACAATGTCCAGCTGCCCGCGGGCTACTCGATCGTCTGGTCGGGACAATTCGAGTACATGGAAAAAGCGCGCAAAACCCTTGAGCTGATAATACCCATCACCCTGGCGGTGATCTTCCTGCTGCTCTACATCCACTTTCACTCCGTGGCCGAGGCGATGATCGTCATGGCGAGTCTGCCCTTCGCGCTGGTGGGGGGCGTGTGGCTCATGTACCTGCTCGACTACAACGTCTCGGTGGCGGTGATAGTGGGTTTCATCGCGCTGGCGGGGCTGGCGGCTGAGACCGGCGTCGTCATGCTTGTGTATCTGGATGAGATCTACGAGCGGCGATTGGATGACGGTACCCTTCGCACCACCGGCGACCTGCATTTAGCCATTATCTCGGGCGCTGCCGAGCGCGTGAGGCCCAAGCTGATGACAGTGGCGACGACCTTGATAGGCCTGCTGCCGGTGATGTACGGCACCGAGACCGGCTTGGCGGTGATGAAACGCATAGCCGGACCGATGGTGGGAGGTCTCATCTCCTCCACCATCCTGACACTGGTGATAATCCCGGCTGTCTACGATATGTGGAAGCGGTGGGAGCTGCGTGGGCACATTGAAGATGGCCCCGCCGGCGATTACGGGGAAGAGGAGGTTGCGTGATGAAGATGATAGTGGCGTTTATAACCCCGAACAAGGCTGCGAAAGCCTTGGATAAACTTGGTGACCTGGGCATGAAAAATTGTGCCGTGACCGAGGTGGATTGCGTGGGGGCGACAAATGAGGATGAAAGCTCGGTGAAGATGAACGTGATGCTTGGCCGTTATTCCTCAACGCTTTCCCGTCTTGAATTTTATTGCCCCGATGAATACGCCCAGCGCTGTGTCGAGGTGATCTGCGAGGTTGCGGACACCAAGAGAGGGGGGGCCGGAGTAGTCTCGGTTGTCAATGTGGAGCAGCTGGTCCGGGTCAGGAACTGCGAAGCAATAAACGATTGATGAGCCTTTGAGAGGCGAAACCAAAAACCCTGCGCGATGCGGGGAGAAGGAGAGAAGCAGATGAAGAAGCTTATGACAGGAGTGATGGTAGCTGCGGTTGCCGCAATGGTGGCTATGCCCGCCGCCGCCATGAACATGGGTTCCAAGCAGATGGAAGGGCACCAGATGAGTGGCAAAACGGATGGCAAGATGGACCACTCTAAAATGAATAGCGAAACGATGGGCGACATGATCCACGAGTCGATGGCAGGTGGTCATATGCTGGCCTACCATCTGATCGACAACAAAGCCCAAATGGACAAGATTAAAGACATGAAAGGCATGAAGGGGATGAAGATGGGCAGCGGCGCTGCCCAGATGAAGTCCCACCACCTCATGACCTATCCGATGAAGGACGGAAAACCCCTTGGCGGAGCCAAGGTCGGTTACCAGATTGAAGGCCCCGATGGAGCCAAACAGCAGGCGATGGCGATGGAGATGAAGGGCGGCTATGGGGCCGACGTCGAGCTCGGCAAGAAGGGCGTCTACAAGATCAAGATGAAAGCCGCCAAGGGCGACACCAAGATACTGGACAGCTTCGATTACGAAGTGAAGTAACGTCGGTAGCGTTCATGTGAAAAGGGTGCGTCACCGGCCGCCGCTAACGGCATCGCCGAAGATGTGTCTGGCCTCGCCGGTTGGCCCGCGCCAGTATTGATGGCTGCTCTGCACCTGTGCGCCAAGCGCGGCGGCGGCGCTCCATCCCCAGCGGGGGTTGTAGAGAAAGCCGCGACCCAGGGCCACGAGGTCGGCGTCGCCATCGGTGATTATCTTTTGCGCAAGCTCCGGCTCGGTAATAAGACCCACCACCGTTGTGGTAAGTCCGCTCTTCTGCTTCACCATCCGCGAGAAGGGCGCGAGGAAGCCGGGCGAGGTCTCAAAGCGCTGAAGGGGTGAGACCCCTCCGGCGGAGACGTGGACATACTCGCAGCCAGCTTCTTTTAATCTGACTGAAAAGTCGGCGGTCTCCTCGGGAGTCCAGCCCCCCTCCACCCAGTCGGTTGCCGATACCCGGACCCCGACTGCGCCCTTGAAGACTTCGCGCACAGCCTGGACCACCTCAAGGGGGAAGCGGATGCGGTTCTCGAAGGTTCCGCCATAGTTGTCTTCGCGCTGGTTGGCAAGCGGGGAAAGAAACTGGTGAAGCAGGTAGCCGTGGGCCGCGTGGACCTCCACCGCGTCCGCGCCAACTTGGGCTGCTCTCTTTGCGGCTGAAACGAATGCCTGGAGAATCCGCTCAAGCCCCGCACCGTCAAGGGCAGTCGGGCTTCTCTCCTCCGGCTTGTGGGGGATGGCCGAGGGTGCGAGGGTCTCCCAGCCGCCACCATCTTCGTCAAGCAGAGCTCCGCCCTCCCAGGGGCGGGCGCTGGAGCCCTTGCGCCCTGCGTGGGCCAGCTGTACGCACACCGGTGTGGGAGGGGCCAGATATCTTGCCCTGCGGAGTTTGTCTCCAAACGCTTGCCCGGTTTTGTCGTCCCACAGTCCAAGGCAGCCGTTACTTATCCTGCCCTCGGGCGTGACCCCGGTTGCCTCTATGGTCACCATCCCCGCGCCGGAGTTGAGCAGGTTGGCCCAGTGCATCAGGTGCCAGTCCTGCGCCTCGCCGTCGACGGCGGAATACATGCACATCGGTGCGACCACGATCCTGTTTTCCAGCTCAAGACCGTTCGGTTTACCGGGAGAGAAGAGGCAGGGAGAAAATAGCGCGCTGGTCATGGCTCATCCTTTTCAAGAGGGATATCCTTCATTTTAGGGAGGGTAACGTAAAAAAGCCAACTGTCGATTTCGCCGAAGACCTCAGCTTGTCCAGGGGCCCCAGGGTGTCCAGAGTGTAGAGCGCCAGCGCACCCCAGATGAAGAGGAAGCTGACCATGTGGGCTATCGAGAAGGTTTCGCCATACACAAACACAGCGAGCAGAAAGTGGCCGGTGGGCACGATATACTGCATGAACCCCATCGTACTGAGCCTGAGCTTCCTCATCGCCCGACCAAAAAGTAAGAGCGGCACGGCGGTGACCACCCCGGACAGCGCCAGGGTAAAATCCATCGAAGAGTTACCGGCTAGAAAAGATGCCCCGCCCTCATTATGGAGCATCAAAAGGTAGACGAGGGCGACCGGACTTAAAAGTGCAGTTTCGATGAGCAGGCCGACCAGCGACTCCACCTTCACCACCTTTCGTAATAGCCCGTAAAGACCGAAGGAGAAAGCCAGGATGAGTGCGATGAGCGGCAACTCTCCGACTATCCAGGTCTGGATGACAACCCCCGTCGCCGCCAGCGCGATGCTGGCCCACTGGGCTTTTGTCATTTTTTCACCCAGGAAGAGGAAGCCGCACAAAACGCTCACAAGTGGATTGATGAAATAGCCGATGCTGGATTGAAGCACCTGGCCCGAACCAATGGCGTAGATGAAGGTGAACCAGTTGGTGGAGACGAGGAGGGTGGTCGCGATGAGGATGAGCAGGGTGTGTGGTTGCCTGATAGCTACCAACGCGGTGGACCACTGTTTGCTCCACAGCATAAGCGGTACGAGCAGCACGAAAGACCACACTATGCGGTGGGCCAGCACCTCAAGTGGGGTGACCTCGGCCACCAGCTTGAAGTAGATGGGGAACACACCCCACATGAGGTAGGCGGCGAGGCCGAGCAGCGCGCCTTCACGTACTTTATCCGATGACATGGCCTATGGTCCGGGGTTGGACGTTTGAACTAGGAGCTTCGCCGAAAAGCCCCGGATATCCTCCGATTGACGTTGTCAGGGGCGAAAAATGATCCTCGAAATACTTATCGGTATGCCTGCGGTCATTTTTCTTCCCTTCCTAGCCCTCGAATGATCTTCGGGACTTCCAGTTTATCGTCGGCTTAGTTGGAGGTTTGACCGACATCGGCTAGAATCTTCAGTTTAGCGTTGTTCCCCGCTTCGGGAGAGTTTTTCGGAGAGCCTCCTAGTGAAAAATTTAAAGAGAGGGGGAAGAGGGTAGGCCAGAGCTTCAATCGGTACGGGCAAGGCTGGACTTTCCCCTACTCGGGCCTGATCCAGGTACCGCTGCGCCCGCCCTCTTTTCTCAGCAATTTGGTGTCGCCGATTATCATGGAGCGGTCGATCGCTTTGCACATGTCGTAGATCGTCAGCGCCGCCACGGTCGCAGCCGTCAGCGCCTCCATCTCCACCCCGGTACGCGAAGCGGTCTTGGTGGTGGCCTCGATGTCGATGCGTTTGTCACCCTCGTCGATGGAAAAATCCACGTTCACCGCGTCGATTGTGATGGGGTGGCATAGCGGGATGAGGTCGGGGGTCTTCTTGGCCGCCATGATCCCGGCGAGCCGCGCGACTTGCAATACGTCGCCCTTCTTGATCCCACCGCCCTTGATGCGCTCAAGGGTCGAGGCCTCCATCCAGATACAGGAAGAGGCGACTGCGCGCCGCACGGTCACCTCTTTGTCGGTAACATCGACCATACGGGCAAAGCCATTTTCATCAAAATGGGTCAGGCCGTCTTTACTCACTTACCGTTCACCATTTCAAAACGGTCGACGACGATGAATTTGTAGTCATTGCCAAGGGAATCATAGGTGCCGTAGGCGCTTAGCTTTGCGCCCTTCTTGACGCCCATTAGCTCTTTGACCTGGGGATGGTCCTTTTTGAGATAGAAACGCATCAGGTTTAGCGGTCCAAGCGCGAAGCAGAGATAATCGCGGGTGTTGATCTTGGTCTTCCTGATCTGGTAGCAAAAGTCGCTACCGGTGAAGAGGAAGGAACCTTTTACCAGCACCTTTGTGCCGTTGAGCTTCTCGCGGTCCGAGCTGAGTTGGCCCTGAGTGTACTCAACATACTGCTCGTCACCGGCGCTTTTCTCGGCACCGGTCGCAAGGGAAGCCAGCGAAAGGGTGAGCACGAAAATCACCAGCAACCAGACAGCCGTGTGTTTTCGATACATTTATTACTCCCGTCCTTAATGAAAAGCAGAAAAACCCAATTTAACAATCCTCACTTAATTATACACATTTATACAGACTTTGCACCAGTCGCAAGGTGCCAATTTTGAACAATCTTGTGTCCCTCGCCGTAGACGCGGCTGGAAAGCTCGATTAACGCCTGCTCCCGCTCGCTTTTTGCGACCCTCGGCATCAGCCCGGCAGACATCGGCTCCAACCCGTAGAAGCCGTCAAAGTCACTTTTATCCAATTCGATCGCAATGGTGCGAATAGCCACCTTGTCCAAAAGGGTCTTGAAGGAGGCTTCGACCCGCTCCCAGGGGCTGAGGGTGTGTTTGCCTGTCTCCATCCCCATCCGGGCGAGATAGTCAGCCACGGTGATGTTCAATGGTTCGATAATGACCGAGGCCAGCGCCGAGGCCAGCACCCAGCCACCTTTTGAGAGCACGCTCCGAGCACCTTCCAGCGCCCTGTGTGCGTCGGGCAGCATAAAAATAGAGGCATTGAAAAATACCGCGTCGAATGCGGGGGCGAAGAGCGCGCCAACCCCGCAGCCGTCACCGGCCACGAGCAGCGCCGAGGTTCCCATCGTCTCCCTGGCCCGTTTGAGCATCCCCAGGGAAAGGTCCACCCCCACCACAAAGCCGGTCTCGCCAACCTCGCGCTCAAGAAACCGGGTGGAGATGCCCGTCCCACAGCCTATGTCGAGCACCCGCCGGTGGGCCAGCTCCGGTCCCATCGCCGCCAGTTCACCCGTGAGGCGGTCGAAAAAACGGGAGGCGGCCTCGAACTGGTCATAGTCGTGCGCGACCCGGTCGAACCGCTCCCTTATCAGCCCTGAGATTTTTTTTTGACGCTTTGGGTCCATTGCTTCATCCACTGAAAAAAGGGTTCAACGCAACATCACCACTGCCGAAGGTAGACTAAAGGAAGTTGGCTGAAAAATTGCCTACTTGCAACTGTTTGTCTATATACTACTCAGCCTGACAGATTGCTGACAAGGGCTGGATTTTCTTCGAGAACCAGGAAGGTGATAAGAAATGACCGGAGGAATACTTGTCGTATTTCGAGGATCATTTCTTAGCCTGACGAAGTCAATCGGAGAAAAGACAGGCTTTGTCAGCGATCTGCCCCGAGGTTTATCCCCGGGTACATTTTTGGTATACATCCACTCTCTATTTTTACCTGCCACAGCCGGATAATCGGCGTTTTGGAGTTTACAGTCCAATCATGAAGCCCAAGTACGATCTGGTGCTCGTTCACGCACCCAGTGTTTACGATTTTAGAAAGAAGCCCGCAGTGTACGGGCCGATCTCCGATGTCATCCCTCCCGGCCCCAATTTCGAGATGTACCCCATCGGGTTGATCTCCATCTCCGAGCATCTCACCAAGGCCGGGTTCGAGGTGCGCATAATCAACCTCGCCATGAAGATGATAAACGATTCCAACTTCGATCCGGAGAAATTTCTTGCCGGTATCGACGCCGCCATCTTCGGCATACCGCTCCACTGGCTGCCCCACGTCAATGGAGCCGCGGCGGTGGCTAAGATCCTCAAGAAGCTCCACCCCGACAGGCCCGTCGCCTACGGCGGTTTTTCAGCGAGCTTTTTCCACGAGGAGATTATAAGGGAACACCCCTACGTGGATTTTGTCATGCGCGGCGACTCCACCGAGGCCCCGATGGTGGAGCTGGTTGAGCGCGTCGTGAGTGGTAAGCAGAGCTGGGGCGAGGTGCAAAATCTTACCTGGCGCGGCAGTGACGGCGAGCCGGTGGTCAATGAGTTGGATTACCGCCCCGATGACCTGGACCACGTCTTCACCAACTACGAGCACGCCATCCGCCAGACGATACGGCACATGGATTTCGTGGGCTACCAGCCCTTCGAGAGCTGGAAACGCTACCCGATCACCGCAGTGTTCACCTGCCGTGGCTGCATCCACAACTGCCGCACCTGCGGGGGCGGGGCGCACTTTTTCCATAACACGATGGGGAGGGACCGCCCGGCTTACAAGAGCCCCAAGCTGGTCGCGCAGGATATGAAGACGGCTGAGACCTACCTTTCCGCCCCGATCTTCATCATCGGCGATGTGTTGCAGCTCGGTGAGGAGTACGCCCGCGAGTTGTTGGCGGAGATCAAGCGGCTGAAGATAAAGAATGAAGTGATCATAGAGTTTTTTGACCCGCCGGATCGTAAACTGCTCGAAATGATCGCCGACGCCATACCCAAGTTCAATATCGAGATCAGTCCGGAGAGCCACGACGAAGAGGTGCGCAAGGCCTTTGGCCGCCCCTTCGACAATGCGTCGCTGGAAAGGTTCATCGGCGACGCGCTGGAGCTGGGCTGCCGCCGCTTCGATCTCTTCTTCATGACCGGCCTGCCCAAACAGAACGCCGAATCGGTGCTCGAAACGGTGGATTATTGCGAGGAGCTGTTGGAAAAATTCGGCTCAGATCAGCGTCTCTATCCCTTCATCAGCCCCCTCGCGCCCTTCGTGGACCCGGGCAGCGCCGTGTGGGAGCACCCCGAGAAGTGGGGGTACAAGCTGCTCTTCACCAAGCTCACCGATCTGGCCCAGGCGCTTGAGAGCCCCAGCTGGAAGTACTTTCTCAACTATGAAACCGACTGGATGACACGGGACGAGATCGTCTACACCACCTATGAAGCGGGCGTGCGGCTAAATGACGTGAAGGCGCGCTACGGCTTGGTGGGCAAAGCGGAGGCGGAGCTGGTCCGGCGCAAAAACACCGCGGCGGTGGAGATGATGAAGCGCATCGATACCGCGCTGGAGATAGAGGATGAGAGTGAGCGCGAGGCGGAGGTCGCAAGGCTACGCAACCAGATCAGCGACCTTGACGAGTCCACCGTATGCGATAAATCCGAGCTTGACTGGCCCACCGGCTTTCTGAAGGTCAACCTCTTCAAGGTCGCGCCCATCGTACTCTCCGAGTTGGTGCGCACGATCTTCAAGGGACCGGGCCGGGGCAGGCGAGGATAGCATGAGCCAGACAATGCTGGAGATCGCCATAAAAGCCGCCAAAGCTGCGGGCCAGCTTCAGCGCGAGAAGTTCGGCACCGACATCTCGGTGAAAAAGAAGGGCGATATCGATCTCGTCACCGAGGTGGATATCGAGTGCGAACAGATCATCCGCTCCGTTATAGAAAGACTGGCCCCCGGCACCGCCATCCTCGGCGAGGAAGAGGGCAAGGGCGGGGGTAGTGGCAGCGACCTCTGGATCGTCGATCCCCTGGACGGGACAACCAACTACGCCCACGCCATACCGATCTTCTGCGTATCAATCGGGTTCGAGTCAGCGGGCCGGATCGTCGCCGGGGTCGTCTACGATCCCATGCGCGATGAACTCTTCGCAGCGAGCGAGGGTGGACCCGCCACCTTAAATGGCGACCCCATCATGGTAACCAGCCGACCCGACATCGACTCCTGTGTCCTTGCGACGGGCTTCCCCTACGATATACGCACAAACGAGCGCGACATCTTCGGTGCGTTGGAGACTATGGCCAAAGCGGGCCAGGGCATCCGTCGCCTTGGCGCAGCGGCGCTTGATCTGGCCTACGTGGCCGCAGGCAGATTCGATGGTTTCTGGGAAGTGGGATTGAAACCCTGGGATGTGGCTGCCGGGAGGCTGCTGGTCGAGCGGGCGGGCGGGCGCGTGAGTGGCTTTAAAGGTGAAGCCTACGACCACCACTGCCCCGATATCCTCGCGACCAACGGCCTGATTCACAAGACCGTGCTGGAGCTGCTCTCAAAACACTTCTGATGCTAACCGCCCCGGGCCATCCACAGCACCAGCGCCCCCACGCCGCAAAAGAGCACCACTCGGGGCAACGTCACCAGCCAGCGGGGGAATTTTTTGGGCAGGGTGTCAAAATATGCCCGGAACCGTTTGGCGAGCAGTATCTTCATTATCACCCCGTGGTAGATAAGGGCAACGGTGAGGATGAGCCACTTGAAATTTGGCGGCGGGCTGATAAAGAAGGAATAGCCCCCAAACCCCAGGCTGATGATCGAGCCGACGAGCGCAAGCCACCACCCCCACCGCGCATGCTCCAACAGCCCAACCCCCGCAGCGCCGATCAGCCCGGCCAGCGCCATGGTCTGATAGTACTCCGGTTCGCTTGGGATCGGCATCGGGTGATAGAGGCCGGTCATGGAGGCCATTATCACCGCGATGTCGGCCACCGAGGAGAGCACAAGCCATATCCCCAGCAATCTGGGCGGGGTGAAGATTCTACCCTTGTTCATTTCGTCGCCACTGTGTTCACTTTGTGTATCCTTTTTTATTGGAACCGCCCACGACTGCGCCGCGCTTTAACGCCCCGGCGCCGAATCTGGCTCTGATCGCATCCACCGTCTCATCGGTCCGCACCTGTTTCAAGCGCGCCTCATCCACGAAGAGGGTTGGCTGGGAATCGGTCTTGCGCACAAGTTTGCTAGCCGTCACCCCCAGCAGCCTGATCTTCACCCTGCCATTCCATCCGGTACGGGAAAAAAGCTCCAGCGCCATGGCATAGATATCATCGGTCAAGTCGGTGGCAGCTTCAAGGGTCGCCGACCTGGTAATCGTCTTGAAATCCTCGTTACGGAACTTAAGGGTCATGGTAGCGGCCTCAAACCCCTTCTTCCTCAGCCGCGCCGCCACCTTGTCGCTGAGGTAGAGCAGGGTGGCCTTGATCTTCTCCAGCTCGTTCACATCCCGGGAGAAGGTCTCCTCATTCCCTATGGACTTCACCGCGGAGTGGGGAAGGACGGCCCGCTCGTCCTCCCCGCGAGCCAGACTGACCAGCTTCAACCCCTGATCGCCAAGGATTGATCGGGCCATTATGTCGCTTATGGCCGCGACATCGCCTATGGTCCTCAGCCCGCGAGAGAGGAGCTTTGCACCGCTCTTCTCACCGACCCCCCAGAGCCTGGTGATGGGGAGAGGGTTGAGGAAAGCGCGCACCTCGTCTGGCTCCACGACCACGAGGCCGTCGGGCTTGTCCAGATCGGAGGCGATCTTGGCCACGAACTTGTTCGAGGCCACGCCAACAGAGGCAACCAGACCTGTCTCGCCCCGAATCGTGGACTTTATCTCCCGCGCTATCGTCACCGCGTCGCCCAAGAGCGCGATGGAGCCGGTCACGTCCAGGAACGCCTCGTCGATGGATATCCCCTCGACCAGATCGGTGAAACGGCCAAATATTTCAAAAACTTCAGCGGAGACTTCGGCGTATCTCCCCATGTTCGGCTTTACGAATATCGCGTCGGGGCAGCGCTTCCACGCTTGCGAGATGGGCATGGCCGAGTGGATGCCGAACTTGCGCGCCTCGTAGGAGCAGGCCGCCACCACGCCACGGCCAGCGCCGGATTTGGGATCGGCCCCGACCACCAGCGGAAGAGCGCGCCATTGGGGGTGGTCAAGCTGCTCGACCGACGCAAAAAAGGCGTCCATGTCGGCGTGGAGGATATATCGTCTGGGTCGTGTTTCCATAGCTTTCGGCGGCAAAGAATTCAATATTGAATCAAAAAAGGCCGCCCCATTGGAACGGCCCTTTTTATATATAGGATTTGCCGCTAGAAGTCGAAGACATCCGTGGACATGATGTAGCGTTCGCCGGAATCGGGGAGGATGATTACGTAAGTCTTGCCCTCGCAGTCGTTGGTCGTGGCGTGTTTTAGCGCCGCCGCCACCGCTGCGCCGCTGGAGATGCCGCAGAGGATACCCTCTTCACGGGCCATCCTGCGAGTCATGGATATCGCTTCGTCGTCGTCCACCTGAATGATATCGTCAACCAGGTCGAGGTTGAGGTTTTCGGGTTTGAAGCCGGCTCCGATCCCCTGAATGCGGTGTGGGCCGGGAGCGCCGCCGCTTAGCACCGGACTCGCCGAGGGCTCCACCGCCACGGAGGTGATTTTTTTGTTTTTGGTGTTTTTGATGTAGTTGCTCACGCCGGTTATGGTGCCGCCGGTGCCCACTCCCGAGATGAGCACGTCGATCTCGCCGTTGGTGTCTTCCCATATCTCGGGGCCGGTGGTCACCTCGTGTACGTAGGGGTTTGCGGGGTTTTCAAACTGGTTGGGCATGAAGTATTCGCCTGGCCTGGAGTCGGTGATTCTGTTCGCCTCGTCAATGGCTCCGCCCATGCCCTTGTTGCCGGGGGTGAGCACCAGCTCGGCGCCAAAGGCTGAGAGCACTTTTCGGCGCTCAAGGCTCATTGTTTCGGGCATCGTGAGGATCAGCTTGTAGCCCCTGGCCGCGCAGACGTAGCCGAGCGCGATGCCGGTGTTTCCGCTGGTGGGCTCGACAACCGACATCCCGGGCTTCAGGAGTCCTTTTTTTTCTGCGGTATTTATCATGGAAGCGCCAATACGGCACTTAACTGAAAAGGAGGGGTTTCTACTCTCAATCTTGGCTAAAAAGCGTGCGTTAATTCCGCTGAATATCCGGTTGATCTGCACCAGAGGCGTGTTGCCTATACTTAGACTGTTATCATCGTATACTCTGCTCATTTTTATCCCTCGGGTGTTGAGGTATGAAAGATAATTTATAAAGTAGTTGTATGTGTAAACTTAACCGACTGTGTGCACATTGGTCAAGTTGTTTACACCAACAAACACACAAAAATAAGTGGAATACTACTCTGCGCTGGTGTGGTATGGGCGCAACAAGGTAATTTAAATGAGCTTTTTGTCTTTAAGGAAGTCGCGAACGGCTTTGGCGATATTTTCCGCTTCGGAGAGATTTTGAATCGTCTCCAGTGGAAGCAGTCCACTTGTTTTGGCGATCAGGCGGGGCAGGGCGGGGAATTTTTTCAGGGCGTGTTTCTGCGCTATGGGCGCAGCGAGGGAGGATGGGTTGGCTTCATCGCTAAAGCCCAGGGGACCCAGCCAGATTAGGTTCAGCTCCTCCTGATAAGCCTTCTTGACCGCCTTGAATGCGGCTTGGGGGTCGGCGGGAACATCCTTGCCCATCCGGGTAAGCGCGCTTGAGGCGTAGGCCAGCGCCATATCCACGTTGCCGCCGGTCATCTCTTTAAAAAGCTCGTCGCCACTTGCGTAGTCCACTATCTCAATCGTGGTTCCGGTGCGCTCGTTTATGAGGATAGCCAGCAGCTGCGCCACGACCCTGGAGCGCGCGGTGGAGTCGGTGCCTACGATAAGGGTCTTGCCCACGCAGCCAAGCGCGGGAAGGGCGACGAGGGTCAGAACCAGGAGGATGGAGAGAATTCTTCTAATCACTTTTATTGCTCCTCATAACTTTCATTACTCGATTTCAGCCTGGGTGGATGCAGCACGGCATCCCGGTCAGGGGCATCACTCTGGCCGCTTGTGTTCCACCAGATCGAATGCACGAACCATACCGTCGCGCCCGCCGATGAACAAGCGACCGCCGAGCACCGCCGGGGTGGTGTGGATCGGTTCATCCAATTTTATCCGGTCCAGCACGCGGCCGCCCTTAGGGTCGATAATATAGAGCGAACCGCCAAGGGTAGCAACCGCCAGGTATCCGTTGATGAGAGCCGGGGCCGAGCGTATGCCGCCGTCCAGCTTCCTCGTCCACTTGGCGGTGTCAAGGGTGACCCTGGTAAGACAGCCGCCATCGTCGGCGACGTAGACCGCATCCTTCAGCGTCGCCGGTTGTGCGTACCAGGAGGGGCCGCAAAGCCCGATGGCCGCGCTCAAACTTCCCGTCGTGGGGTCGATCACGTTCAGCTGTCCGTTCTTGTCGCCCGCGTAATAGCGCCCTTCTCGCTCCACGACGCCGGAGAGGAGCGGGGCTTCGCCGGTCCAGGAGAAAGTCTTCTCACCGGTGGCGGGGTCAAGTAGCGCCAGTTCGCCGCCGCTTGAGGGGGCTATGATCTTGCCGTCTCCAGAGATTGTCAGGTCGGCGCGGTGGGGAGCACCGCCCTCGTAGGTCCAGACCTTGGAGAGTTTGCCATCCTCCACGTTGAACCCGTGGACGTTGCCCGCCCAGGTGGCTACAAAGAGCGTCTTGCCACGGAAAACCGGCGCGGACTGGCGGTGGTCGTCGGCGTTGGATTCCACCTCGGTGAAGGTGTCCAGCACCTCCAGCGTCTCGCCATCCAACAGTGCCAGCTTTCTGTCCCAGCTTTGTACCGCCAGATAATTTTTGCCGGAGATACGCGTCAGCGACGGTCTTGCGTCAACCGTGTCGCCCAGCTTGGTCTGGGCTATGACCTTGCCGGCGAGAAATCCCAGCCGTTTGACGTTACCCGACCAGTCGGCTGCGTAGACACCAAACTCATCCGCCATTATGTCGGCATCGACGAACCCCTCCATTTCGGTCTGCCAGACCTTGGTGAGCATCGGCCAGTCAGCGGGTCCGACCTTCACCGTTCCCGCTGCCGGGTTCCTCTTCAGGTCGGCGTCGGTGTTGGTCTCGGCGCGAAAATCCAAGGGTTCTTTCTCCCACTGGTTGCCGGTGGTGGAGACGGTGCCAACGTAGAAGTCGCCCAGGCGAAAGGGCGTGTCGTTGCCGCTGAACCGGTTGCGGGTGATGCGGCTCCCCTTGTCTCCCTCGAAGAGGAAGATGCCCCGGCGGTTGTCCCTGAACCAGGAGTTTTTTACGACGTTTTGGGAGGTCCTGGCGTTGTACCCCTTGCCTGTATTGTTGGCGAAGAGGCAGCGGTTGAACTCTATGTGGCTCTCGCCGATGCGTGTGCCATCCACGTTGAAGCGCAAGATCGAGTCTTCGATCTTGCCGGCGGCAAAATGCAGGTGCAGTCCCCGCGTGGAACCCTCTATCACCACGTAAGAGGCTGAAATTTTACCAAAATCGACGCGTATCTCGCCCCACCTGCCGGGCGACACCATGCCATCGGCGGTGGTGAAAATGATCGGCTTTTTGGGTGTGCCGCGCGCCTGGAGGTCGCCTTCCAGCACGATGGAGATCTCGCCCCAGCCGTCATTGTCTTCATCCTTGAAGGCGAACCGCACCTCGGTGCCAGGCTCGATTATCAGTTTTTGCCCACGCTCCAGCCTGAAGGTCTCCTCAAGGGTGACCACCCCCGACCACCTTATCGCGTCGCCATCGAAGAGCGAGCCAAGCGAGGCGCAACCAAAGAACAGCGGAAGCGCAGCCAAAAGCATCAGGGGGCGTGCAAGTCTCACGGAACCGCCCTTATGAGTATCGTAATCCCGTCGGTGGTGTCGCCCTGGGTCAACTTGAAACCGGTGCGCGGCGCGGACTTGGCAAACCCGATCATCTCGCCGCTGCGTGGGGGGCCGCCGAGCCGCTGGCGTGCGCCCAGGTAGAAGGTCCCCTCCCGCGTGGTCGCAAGGGTGAAGAGGCCATCGGGGCCTGTGGGTTCGCCCACCTCCAGGGGTTCGTTCAGCATGCGTGGGTTGTCATAGAGGCAGGGCCGAAAGCCCGCAGCCGGGGTGCCGCCGCTGTCTGTCACGACCCCGGTGAGCGTGGCGAAACGGGTGAGGTAACGCGACATCTTCTCCTGCGGCGGTATCTTCACGACCTCGAAATCCGCCGTGAGGTGCTCGCCTTCACGCAGCGCCAGGGGCAGGGAGGGATGGATTCCGAAGAGATCGCCGGAGACCAGCGGCCCGGTTTGTCGTGAGCCTTGCCGGAGTCTCGCCGCCAGAAAATATCTGCCGGGTTCAAGAGCTATTTCAAAGGAGCCATCGGGGCCGGTGGGCATGCTCTTCACGTAGGGAGGGCCACGAAAGCCCTTGTCGGCGCGCAGATAGACGTAGACGTTCGCCCCCTCTACCGGAGCGCCGTCCATGAGTATTTGGCCGCTAATCGCCTCAACTCCGCTAGAAACAGCAACGGGATGAACCGGGGCCAGGGGCAGGCTGACGCCGCGCTGGTTGTAGTGCGCTCTCACGGGGTTTCGGCCAAAGAAGGCGAAGCCTCCCCCAGAGCCGTCAGAGACTCCATTAGTGGAACGGGCGACGAGCAGGTATTTCCCCGGAGGGGTTTTAAGGATGAAGCGGCCCGCGTCGCCCGAAGTCGTGGTCGCGGCGGGTTCCTGTTTGTCCGAGGGGGTGATGAATTGGTCCAGCGTATACAGTTCGACAGTTGCGCCGGAGACTCCCCGGCCATTTCGCGATACGAGGCCGTCGATGGCAATCGGGCCGGTGTCCGTGCCGACGGCCCCCACGGCAGTACCCATGACGGATCCGCTCGACTGGCAACCGGCCAGCAGTAGGAGGATAGCCAAAAAAAGAAGGCTGCTTTTAAACAGCCTTCTTTTAGCTATCGCTTTATGTGCCTTACCTAGCGGCAACCTCACCGGGCTCTTCAATCGTCAGGGTCTGACCGGTCTGGACGCCTTCGATGATCTTGCGTGCGCCGCTGGGGAAGCGAACTTCCACGGTGTAGACGCTGGTTGAGGAGGCTCCGAAGTGGAGCTCCTGGGGCGGCTGGGCGCAAAAACCGCTGGAGGTCTGAAGGTCAGCCATGCCGACCAGCCTCTCGCCCTCGCGAACCCATACGCGTGAACCTATCGCCATGGAGTTGGAGATCGTGCCGGAGAGGCGGACCTTGATCCAGTTGGCGTCATTGGTGGTGTTGAGGAACATCTTGTTGGGAGCGCCCCAGTTGACCACGTAGAGGTCAAGGTCGCCGTCGTTGTCGATGTCGGCGAAGCTGGTGCCCTTGGTGCGCACCGAGGAGCACATCACCGCCTCGTTGTCCTGGGCGATGTCGGAGAAGGTGCCGTCGCCATTGTTGCGGTAGAGCTGGTTGGCCACCTTGCAGTCGCCCTCGTAGAGGTCAAGGTCGCCATCATGGTCGATGTCGCCAAAGGTCGGTCCCTTGCCCCAGCCGGTGTTCGCCAGCCCCGAGTCCTGGGCGGCGGGGGGGAAGTTGCCGGCGCCGTCGTTGACGTAGTAGCCGTTGGCCCCCACGTAGTTGGAGACGAAGAGGTCAAGGTCGCCATCGCTGTCGGTGTCGGCAAACGCCGCGCCGAGGCCCCAGTTGGAATCGGAGACGCCGCGTGCGACGCCTTCGCTGGTGAATTTTCCCTTGCCGTCGTTGATGTAGAGGGTGTTCGGCTCACCGGCGGGGTAGCGGCCGTTGATCACGTAGAGATCAGGCGCGCCGTCGTTGTTCACGTCGGCCCACACGGCCATCCAGGACCAGGAGCGGTCGCCTACGCCAGCCGTGTCGGTGACGTCGGTGAAGGTGCCGTTGCCGTTGTTGCGATAGAGGATGTTCTTGGCGCCGACGCCGTAGTTGGCGAGGTAGAGGTCGATGAAACCGTCGTTATTGTAGTCGGCCGCGGCTGCTGCGTAGGTGAACTCCTTGGAGCCCACACCCGCCTTGTCAGTCACATCGACGAACTTGCCGTCCACGTTCTTGAAGAGCCTGTTGGCTTCGATCTCATAGCGACCGCCCTTGGGCACGTAGAGGTCGACCCAGCCGTCGTTGTCAAAGTCGAAGAAGACCGAACCCATTGCGAACCCGGCGTCGTCCAGACCTTCGCCCGCCTCACCGGTGGCGTCGGTGAAGACACCCTTGCCGTCATTTATCATGAGACGGTTGGCGCCGCCCTTGTTCGAGATGTAGAGGTCCCAGTCACCGTCATTGTCGACGTCGGCGAAAGCCGCGCCCTTGCCGTTGCCGGGGTCGCCGGTGCCCGAGGTGTCAGTTACGTCTTTCATCAGGCCCGTTCCCGCCCAGGCAGGTATTGCCATGACGGTTGCGATTACGAGGATCAAAACAAGGCGTTTCATCGCAATCTCCTTCGTGTTGGTTGTTTGTCATCGGATATAAATCATGGCGACGTCGGGATTCCGTCCCGCCAACTCGCCTTTGTATCGTTTTCCGTCAGCCAAGAGCCATCCGGGCGAAGCCGAGAAGCATCGAACCCACAAGCCCTATCGCTATGTATGTTACCACAACTCTAGGCAAAAAAATCGCCGTAAGTGCGGCCATCGCCGGAATAGATGTAACCGGTCCGGCCATGAGGAATGCAAGGTCTGCGCCCACCGCTATACCCTTGGCTTGCAACCCCGCCAAAATGGGCACAACCGGTATCTGGTGCGCAGGCAGGGGCAGGGCAACTGCTGCCGCCGCCACCACCGAGCCGGGTCCTTTTACGCCGACCAGATTGGCTACCCAGTCGATCGGTACGTAAACGTGTATCGCCGCCTCCAGCACAATAGCCATCGCGACCCACATCCCCACAAACCCGCCCACATCGATGAAGCGGTCCACGAAGAAGCGGAACTTGCTCTCCCTGGGCACCACCGTCATCGTTTTCAGGCGCAGGCCGTTGTGGCAACCTATCTCATAGGCGCTTGCCAGCTGGCCGTTATCTTCATGTACTGGAGAAAGCTTGATAATGTTTCCAGAAAAATAGCCTGAACGCTCAAAAAACCATGTGATCATCCCCGCCGACATCCCTAAAAAGAGCGCTCCGCCCAGTTTCCACCACGCCAGATCGGCTCCAACGCCGCCCCAGGTAAGGAAAAACGAGGCAGGGTCCATTACCGGACTGGTTATCAGTAGCGCCATCAGGGGCGCCAGTGGCACGCCGGTGAGCGCCATGGGAATGACTATCGGGAGTATGCCGCAGGAGCAGAGCGGACTCAGCGCCCCGATAAGGGTAGCTGCCGGGATCGCCCATATCCCGAACTTGCCCACGAAACCGCGCACCTGGCGGTCCCACTGGAAGGTCTTTATCAGCGCGGCCAGCGTGATTCCCAAAAGGGTGAACCACCACATGCGCCCCGCCTCATACCAGATGACCTGGAAAAACTTCGCAAGATCGGGGCTCACGGCAGGATCTCCAGGGCCACTATCTTCTCTTCGTCCATGACTTCAAGGGCTTCAAGGACCTTTTCCCGCTCCTCCCGGCTACCACCGGCTCGCTTTATCTCGCCATACTTTTTGCCAAAGGCCAGCGCCTCTTCGGTGAGCGTCGCCCGCAGGAAGATGTTTTTGGCCTGGTTCTCAACTTCCAGCACGTGCAGCCCCTCGGGGCGTATCTCCAGGTTGCTGTTGCCCGGGGTCGTCCCCAACGCGGCCATTATGCCGTCGATGGCGCAGGTGGCGTGGCGATAGAGCGCTTTCAGGTCGTTGCCCTTTCTGTGGCGACCAACCCGTGAGGCTGCGGCGAGGCCAAGCCGTGCGCCCATTATCGACATGGGGCAGCGGTGGCCGTGGAGCCGCTCTAAAAATGCGAAGAACTCTTCCGCCTCAGAAGGCGTAGTGATGGGGGCAGTCATTTTCCATTATCTCGTGGTAGACATCGACCATGTCGGGGGTGAGCCACGGTTCGATCTTTTTGAGCGCCGCTTCAAAATCCTGGTGGCTGACCATATCATTATCGGCCTTGACCGCCTCCAGGGTGGCGCGCTTGCAAAGGCTCTCGGCATCCCAGCCCACGTAACCGGCGGTGAGTTCGGCGAGGTCCCTGGCGTTCACCGAGGGGTCGAGCTTGGGCATCTTTTTGAGGTAGATGTCCAGCATCCCCTCCCGGTCGATGGCGCGGGGGGGGTGGACGAAGATCTTGCGGTTAAAACGCCTCTTTTCCTTGATTATCGCCTGGTCCACCGTGTCGATGCGGTAGCACGAACCCACCAGCATCACATCCTTGTGGCCCATGATCCGGTCTATCTGGCGTATGAACAGCTCGCTGAGTTCCCTGTCGGCGAAGGTCGGGGGGATGCCCCTGAAGTTATCCTTGCCCCACTCGTAGGAGCAGCCGGCGCGGGGGCAGAGCCATTCGGTGTCGGAGATGAAGAGGACGCAGGGCGCTTCGTGAATCGCGTCGTCAAAGGCGTTCACCATCTGCTCGGGCTTCCCAAGCATCTCCTGGCCCGAGATGTAGACGAAGCCCACGCCAGCGTCGGTGGCGGCGGCCTCGGCCAGCATGGTGATGCCCACCCCCAGCGGTCCCCACAACATTACGCCTGCGGGTATCCCCAGGCCCAGGGCTTCCATCTGCTCGGGTTTTTTAAGGGGAAGTGAGACCATATCGCGCACCAACTCCTTTACTTCGGCGAATCCCCCGATATCATCCCAGGTAAGGAGCGGTTTGCGTACCTCGTAGAATATTTTATCAAGCTTGCGGTGCATGATTCCTCGATTTTCATTTGGGGTTTTATTGTGCGATTATATACGAGTATGCCACGAAAGGTTACAAGCAAACCTCGTGCCTTGAAGGTGGGCGGGTAAGGAGTATCGCAATGGGTAGGGGCTTCGACGACGAATTGACGGACAAAGATTTATTGCAACTCCTCGGTCTGAGAGAGCGGATGAACAGGCTCTTTGACGAGCAGCAGCTCCACCTTGGTTCGGCGGCAACCGGCCCGGCCATGAACTGGACGCCCCCGGTGGACATAGTGGACGCAGGGAACAAATTCATCCTCACCGCCGAACTCCCCGGAGTGGATGAAGAGGCCGTGGACCTTGAGCTGGTCGGCGATTCGCTGATCCTCAAGGGCGAGCGCCCCCCCCACGTGACCGGCACCAATAGTTGCTACCATCGCATCGAGCGGCCCGAAGGCCCCTTTCGCCGCACCTTCACGCTGCCCGCCGGGGTGGACGCCTCGGCCATAAGCGCCGAGCTAAAGGATGGCGTGCTCGAAGTCCACCTCCCCAAGACCCCCTCGGAGGGCGACGGGGCGAAGGAGGTAGACGTGGAGATCGAAAGATGACCAGCCGAAATTCCGTCAAGCCAGCAGGCCAGATGGCCTGCCATTTCAAGATAGTCAGCCCATGAATATCCATTACCTTCAACACGTACCCTTCGAGGGGCTTGGCGCCATTGCCCAGTGGGCCGCCGAGCGCGGACACAGCGTGACCCGTACGCGACTTTTCAATGATGACTTGCTCCCGGCGGTGGATGAAGTGGACATGCTCATCGTCATGGGCGGGCCGATGGGAGTCCATGATGGGGAAGAGCACCCTTGGCTGGCCGAAGAGAAGCGGTGCGTTCGCGAGTTTGTGGAAGCGGGCAAGCCGGTCCTGGGGATTTGCCTGGGGGCGCAGCTGATCGCCGCTGCCCTGGGCGCCAGGGTCTACAAGACCCCCTTCAAGGAGATCGGCTGGTTCCGCCTTGAATTGACGAAGGAGGGCACCGCCTCGCCGTTGGCCGGACTTTCCGACATTGGCGCAGTCTTCCACTGGCATGGCGAAACCTATGACCTGCCCGAGGGCGCGGTGCTCCTCGCGAGCAGCGAGGGGTGCGTAAACCAGGCCTTCTCCATCAACGACAAAGTCGTCGGCCTCCAGTTCCACATCGAGATGGGGCGAGAAGAGATAGCCGCCATAGTCGAGAACTGCCCCGATGACATTACACAGGGCAAATACGTCCAGTCCCCCGACGAGATGACGTCGGTCTCCTCCCAGACTTGCCGCAAACTCAAAGCCGTGCTTTTTGATCTGCTGGATCACTTGGTAGCACAATAACGGGCTTTGGCTTTAGTCCGCCTGCCTGCGTCGCTTGCTCGTGGGCTTCGGCTTTTTACGACTGCCTGCGTCGCGTGCTCGCTCACACCCTTCGGCATAGTAAACCTATTGCCTCGGTCGTTCGCTTGTGCGTCTCCTTGCCAGCCGAAAAAATCCTTTGCCCATTGGTAAGAGCTACTGCCTCGGCTGTTCACTTGCGCGTCTCCTTACCAGCCGAAAAAATCCTTTGCCCTTGGGGCGGAAACAAAATGTTAAAATGCGAGCCCTGACCCCCAATCTTTCCCTGACGGAGTTCTGTGGGGTTTGGAAACAGGAGAATCTCTTGGTAACCAAATACGTAATGAAATTGATGAAAGAAATGATATTATAAATGATGTAACAGGTAACAGCTATCCAAGTCCTAGCAACCCAAATCCGAGCGACCCAAATCCATGCAACACGGACTAACGGAGTATAAAATGATTAGCCTTACTGCTTCTGAGTTAAAAACAATAAAACATATACAGCATATCAAAAAGTCAAAACAAGTATTAGTGGTATTGTCGTATGTCTCTATAGTCTTTGGTTTAGGTTTATTTGGACTTTCCTTTTACTTAGAAAAAGAGGCAGGTTTGTATGCTAGTGCCTTTGCTTTTTTTGCTGGTTTATATCTCCTCAGGTACACATCAATGATGTGTAAAGTTTTTGAGCTGATAAACAATCATATAGATTTAAATGAAGAGTGTGGGGAAGTAATACTTAATTCAGGTGGGGAGTCTTAGGGCGGTGGTGGATACGACTGGAGTAGTCGTGAAACAAATCGAATATGATACCTTCGGGAATGTGCTGTCTGACTCGAATCCATCATTTGAAGTTCCTTTCGGTTTTGCTGGAGGACTCCATGACAGAGATACCGGCTTAGTCAGATTCGGTTTCCGCGATTACGATCCCACCATAGGCCGTTGGACCGCCAAAGACCCGATTGATTTCGCTGGTGGAGATATTAGTCTGTACAACTACGTCCTTGGCGATCCGGTGAATTTCATTGATCCGCTGGGATTGAATGCAATTCATGTTTTTCTCAATAATTTGACAACTGCATCTAGTATTGCTTCTGCTACTTCAGTTGCTACCTTAACTCCCCAAGGTCAAATTGCTGGACTTATTTTTGGGGGAATTGGACTTCTCGCTAATAGTATAGATGTATATTTATACTCTGATGACCCGGCCTTAGATGCCGCAGTTATAATTATTAAAATGCCCCTACCAAGCAATGGTCTACTCCCAGATATGGTTGATGACCTGATGATTGACTACAGCATTGATCGTTACAAGGATAGCCGCAACAATAATGAACTCGGCAGTCCTGGCAGCCCTGGCAGTCCTGGTGGCCCTAACAACGGTGGATGCCAATGAAAACTACGGTAATGATAATTGGAACTGTATTGTCACTTGGTGCTCTGGCGCTAATGCGTGCAGATATAGCTGCATGGGTGAGATGGCTATCGATGATAGCCTTTATAGTTGGTCTTTGGGTTATTAACAAAGGAATGCAAAGGTAATAGTTAGGAGAGTTCGCAAGGATAGGGGGAGGCCTTTACTTTTAGGGAAGGAGAGATCATGGGGGGTGATATTAAATCAGGCTCATGCTGTCCGAGGCGAAGCCGAGTTCATGACCCGTTCCAATGCAGTTGACTCACCCTTCCCCGTCCAAGCGGAGCAGTTCAGCTCGCAGGATCAGGAGGTCATACTTTATAGCGAGCGTCACGCGAGCGGCTTTATGACCTCCCCAGAGAGATGAACGATCAGCGCAGCTTGTGGGGCGTCCGGGGATTAAAGTGGGTGGGACGAGCCACCCCTTTTACCGCTCCAGCCCTCGAAGAGGGAGAGCGGAAGCAGTTAAATACCATAAACCCAATCCAATCAAAAAAAGGCCACGCGCCCAGCGTAAAAGCCCAGCGGCGAGCGCCTCCCCTGCGCGACTCAGCGCCAAGCCCAATCATTAATCATGATCCCCGCTCCCACCCGGGCGTTGGGGTGGTCGTAGTCGAGCAGACTCTCGCCGTAGCCGTTGAAGTACTGCACGTAGCCTCTCATGCCGTTTAAAAACCCTATGGGCATGGACCAGCCCAGCTCGATCGCCCCCTTGTTGCCTGTGGTGCGCAGGTTGTTGCGCCACATCATCGAGTAGACCTGATTGTCCAGCCACTCAATGTCCGTTCTCAGATTGTAAGCCGCTCTTAGCTCTCCGTAACCGTAGTACTTCTCGATATTCTTGTTGTCATCGTCTTCACTGTTCTCGGGGAAGCGGTACCATGCCTTGAGGTCAACCTTCAGGTCGGGGCGCTCGACACCAACGGAGGCATAGAGGCGGTTCCAGCTGCGCGACAGCGGACCAAGCCCCTGGCCGTTGGATTGATGCACAAAGCCCAGAGTCAACCCACTGAGCTTGAGGTCGAGAAACAGAGGCCAATCGGGGGCGTAGATGACAAACCCCTCAGGCTCGTAATTGGTGTCGCGAAAAGGTGCGGAGTCGTCACGGAAGGTCTGCCAAAGGGATATCTGCGTATAGGCCACGTAGAGGGAAATGGGCACCCCGCCTATATTCTCACGGATCGGGAATTTGAAACTCAGCTGGAACTTGGTCTCGTCGTAATCCAGATCGCGGCCGCCGGGGTCATTCATCTTCCACGGCTCGTTATTCGGGTGCCAATTGTAAGTGTAGAGGAAGTAATTCGGGCGGTATGGCATCACCGTCATGAAGGAGCTGTCCTC
>JAUVAU010000089.1 GCA_030591565.1 Deltaproteobacteria bacterium
CCCGGCACATCGGCGACTATCTGTATCTGATCATTGAAGGTCCCCACCACCGTCCCTGGATCATAGTTGACCACTATAAAATTTGTCCCCGGAGTGGTCGGGTTGATCCTTGCAGGAATCTCTATCGGCAAAACGGTAGAAACCTGATAATGGCTGGTATCGGTGGGAATTGCGCTGCTTATGGTGAAGCTCCTGGTGCCCAAATTGTTTATCGTCAGCAACAGAGGCGGAGTAACCCCGCCTTCGGTAATACTGCCAAAATCGAGAGGGGCCAGCGGCTGGGGTTCGGCAGTGATCGATCTCTCGCCAACCCGCAGGACCGTATGGGAATCGAAATCGCTGGCGACAAGGGCGCTGGAAGCCGCAGGGGAACCACCGGCGTGGGCTATATTCTCCACCGCATATATCTCATTGATCGGGTCATTCCACGCCGCAGTGGCGAGGAGCTCGTCACCCAAACTCAAAATTCCAGTATCATCGACGAAATAGCTTGGCGAGCCGTAAGTCGGCACCGCTCCAGCTATCCATGTGTTGGCGACCGCCAAACCAGTGGGCGTGGCCAGGGTCAGGTCGTAGGTCATCACCTCATTGGTCGTCGAGGTAACTTCATCCAAGGCCATGGTCCAGTTATTGGAATAGCTGAATTCCGGGTTAGCCCTGCTGGTAGCAGGATCATCCGATTCCAAGGGGTAGTAGAAGACCTCCCCGGTCGTGCCATCGTAGTCGGTGAGATCAATGACGCCTATCGAGGAGTAAGGGGTGCTGCTGCACCCGGCGGTGGTTGTCGGGCAGGTGGTAGCCACAGCCTCAATACAGCTCACCGCATCATAGGCCAAAAAGCGCCCGGTGAAGTCAAAGTCCATCGACTCCGGGTTTATGTAGCAGATTTTATTCGCCGGGTCGGCGGGCGTTGGCGGCTGCAATACGATCAACTTGATGTCGGCGTAGTTGGGGGCAGTCTGGCCCGGCAGCATGTAGACGCTGTTGTCGTCAGAAGAGACCGCCAGCCAGTTGGTGACTCCCGCGTGCTGCTGGGTAATGGCTACATTTCGCGGAACAAAGGAAAGTTGCGCTGCATCCACAACCACCCCACTCTGGGTCACCGTCGGCGTCGGCGTACTCAGGTCCACCTCGCTGTAGTGGATATCGTTATTTACATTTTCTATGAAATAAACACGGAAAAGGGGGGTGCCGCTGGAATCATCCACGTAGGTGCCCGGCTCCGAGACTATTGCCCTGAGCGTCGGGCCGGTCAGATCGTAGTCCACCGGAGGGGAATCGGATAGCGACCTGAAAAAAAGCTGATCACCGCTGTTGCGCATGACCAGGATTTCGGGTCCGGCGCTCATCTCAGAGGTTTCACTCCACCTGTCCGCCATGGCCGCGCCAGCCGGGGCCGACACCAGAAGTGGAATAATCAGCGCCAACATAAGCGCCAAAAATTTTGATGCGCGCATAACGCCTCCCGAAAACAGATAACCAATCAGGCCTAAACCTCCAGCCAATTGATGATTGTAGCACGGGAGGGGTGTGGATTGCGAGAGCAGCTCTGGCGGCGCGGTTACGATTTCACCACCTCGTACAGCACTAACCCGAAGCGTCGTGGTCCCAGCCATTTTCCCTGCGGGTCCGCATCTCCCCATGCAGTCCGGCCCAGCGGCGAAGCTCCACCGCAGCGCCTTGCAGTCGGGCAACCTCAGCCGGATCGTTTTCATGCATCAGCCGCTCCCTCAGATGCTCAATACGCTCAACCATCAATGCCGATATCGCCTGCTCGACTGGATGGCCCTCCTTGCCGACCCCGTGATGGGAGAGGATTTTCTCCTGCTTTTTACGCTCATCGCTCATTCAACATCCCCCTCTTGGCAAGCTGTGACCTCCTTTAGCAGATCGCGCACATCCAGGGACTCGGCCAGCTCGTCAAGGAGCCGCTCCATGTCAATGCGCCCGGCCAGCGTTTTGGGGTCAAGATCGTCGCCCACCGGGATGTTCCCCAGCTTGCCGGTCATCAGCGCGAGGAAGTCCAGAAGCCTCTTGGACCTTATCTCCTTGGCCTGGGTGGCCGCCGTGGAAACAGCCCGGACCCTCGCGGGACCTTTTACCCCATCGCAATCGCCATACTCCATGAGCCACCGGTAGATGCGCTCTATCAACGGCTCGACCACCTCATCGTCAATACGCCTCACTATCGCCCTGAACCCCTCCCCGGCGGCGCTCATGGCGATGGACATACCCGTGGCGGTACCCAGCGCGGCGCTCCTGGCATCGGGTCCGGGGGTTACACCGCTGGCGGCGTCGGCATAGTTTTCAAAGAGCTGGATCATCTCAAGGAGCACGCCGGAAACATCGGGGATGACCACCGGCCTTATCGCTGGCCCCTTTGCCCCCGGGCGCAGCACCCATTTCTTGCCGGGATAGACGCTTGACACATCTTGCCCCGGCACGAGCGCCTCCACATCCACCTCAAACATGCAGTTTCCCGCAAGCGCCTTGTTGTCGAGAAGAAGACGGGTGGCGCCATTGACCATCCTCTGGGAGTCGCGGATATTCTCGGCCACGCCAACCCCCCAGAACTGATGGGGCACCACCTCCCACCTGAAGCGAAGATAGGGACGAAACGCCGGCTGCCAGGGGTTGGGGGCGGCCTTTAGCAGCTCGCCGCCGCCGATAATCACCACCGCCTCGGTATCCATCTCAGGGTCCGGGCCCACATCCACCCCTGCGTTTACCAGCAAGGGGGTCGGAACCGTACCCCAATACTCCAGCAGCGCCGATTTATCGCTCCCCCCAAGGGAATCCCGGCCCACCGCGCTTTTTAGCGAACGCTCCCAATCCTCCTCATGGTCCGCGCCACCCCTTTCAATCAGCCGCTCTAGCGCCGCCGGGTCGAAACCGGCACGCGCCCCCAGCCTCCTCAGCTGATGTGAGTAGAGCCGGTGCATCTGGATGACGCCTTCGCCCTCTTCGATAGAGGGCGCGTCGGGGTCGGGGTAAAAGCACCAGATCGGCACCGTCTCCACCCCAGGGTGGTCTTCACGCACAGGAACCGACGACCAGAGACCGGAAGCGGGATCGACCCCGTAGGCCACCGAAGCCGATTCGGCCAGCACCGGCACCCGGACTATCCCGGTACCGGACCAGGCGGCGTCCCACGCCATGGAGGCCAGATGGTCGCCCACCTTCGCCATCGCCAAGATCCGCTTTATCTCTTCTTTCATCTGGGCGAGTCCGTTGCGGTCACCACCATCAAGGCTCACCAGATCGAATTTGACCGAGCGCAGCACAGGCTCGATGCGGCGAGACGCCTCGCGAACACGCTGGCGTGTGAGCCGCACAAACACCTTGGAACCGGCAGCTTCGCCCTTTCGCAAACGGCCCTGCATCCCCGGCGGGTACTCGCCTATGGTGTTGTAATAGGCTTCCTCCCACCGTTTCTCAAAGGGGCGACGCCCCTCGCTGTAACGCTCAAACCGCTTCGCCACGTAAGCTACCAGCTCCCTGGCTCCATCACGTTTTTGTCGTTCCATCAGAATCCCAGCTCCCAGTCGATCATGTCACGCGACTCGTAAGTGTTTGCGCCATGCTCCCTTGTAAACTGGGGAGGCAATATTATGGCGGCTGCGGCAAAGGTCATCATCAAGGCGTCAGCCCTGTCGGGCGAAGCCAAGCCCCGTTTCTTTCTATCCCTCTTGGACTCGATCCTCATCTTCCCCGTCCCGGTGAGTCCGTATTTGATGGTGGATATCTGCGCCACAAGCTCATCATCGGTCGGCAGGCTCACGTTGCCCCCTTCGAGCCACTGGCGAAGCCGCCACCAAAGCTCGCTTCGCAGGTCGTCAAACCTGACCTGATCGGCTGGACGCTCCGAGACATTGACAGGATGGACAGGCAGCCCCATTTCGCGTAGCCGGTCGGCAACCCCTGCCCCGATACCCACCACGTCGACAAAGATCAGCGAGGGGCGCTGCGCTCGCGCCATTGCCGCCACCTTCGCGGAGGTCTGCATCGTGTCCAGGTTGCGCCAGCTTTCGAGCCCTTCGACAAGTACCCCCCTGCGACGCAGGAGCACCGTCTCGTCATCTCCAAAACGGGCCACATCCACACCGTAGACGAGCGGCTCGTCGGCCTGAATCTCCACCTGTTTGCCCACCGCAGCCTCGACCACCGACAACCCGACCAACGCATCGGGCTCCGCCGAGGGGAAATCACCCTTCACGCGCACCCGGTACACATCCGAGTCCTCGCCATATCTTTTCTTCATGCGCTCGGAGTATTGGGGATCGACCAGGGAAGAGTTGGTTGAGGGCAGGTGCAGGGTCTTCCAGTGGGGCCGGTCGGAGTGAAAGGCCCTGAAAAATGCCCCCTCGCGCCGCGTCGGGTTCCCCACCATAACCACAAGCGAGCCGGGGGTGGAGAGCGCCCCCTCTGCAACCTCGAAGACCTCCTCGGGTACACCGCTGGCCTCGTCGATGAGGAAGGCCAGGTGCTTCCCGTGAAAGCCCTGGAGGGCTTCGGGGTTCTCCCTGCGCGCGGTGCGCGCCACGGCAAACCAGTCCTCGGGGGATTCACGGTGACGAATCCACTTCTTGCCTACGGTTAAAAGGCTCCTGAAGGGCTCCCTCATATTCCTGTGCCAACGCACGACCTCACCCCACAGCACATCTTCGAGCTGGTGGGCGGTGGGGGCTGTGCAGGGGATGATCGCGAAGGGGCGGGTCGATATCCACCAGAGCAATATCCAGGCAAGCAGTGCACTTTTGCCGACCCCGTGGCCCGAACGCACGGCTATCCTGCGCTCACCGCCGTCGAGATAGGCCAACACCTTTGCTTGCTGCTCGGTTGGCTCGGCCCCGATCACCCTTCGTACAAAGGCTCCCGGCTCCCGCACCCTTATCAGCGAGCTTTTTATTGCGCTTGAGTCGCCAGTCATCCTCCGGTCAACCCTCATCCTCTCCGGCCAGTTCCCGCAGAGCGTTTACCAGCTCCGCAGAACCAAGCCCCTGCTCCGCCGCCTTCGACATCAGGGTGAAGAACATCTTGAAAAACTCTTTCTCATTCTCCCCCGCCCACGACAGAAGGGCCTTGCGGCCTCCCAGGCGTTTGTAGGCCCATAGAAAATCCTCGCGTACGTGTTCCACACCGGTCCGAGACTTTTGTTCCATGCAGTCAAAACCATCCCCTCTGGGTTGAAGTCAGGAAAAGGTGCGACCCGCCCCCGCCGTGCCAGTTAGCCCTCACAGTTATGGGTCGGCTATAAGCCCCCCTTATCGCTCCGCTTGGAGATCGGCGATTCGGCCGCACGGGGGCAGGACGCAAGAAACAGTTTGTATTTCCGGCGGGGTCAACATGCTGAAAAAAAACACGGTGAAACTGATCTTATTTCACGCAGTTATGGATTTAAGGGGGCAGCCGCCCCGGAATATGCTTCTGATCGGGGAGTTGTAATGGTCAAAGGGGGTCAACGGGGTTCTGGGGAGGGGCGGCTCTAGGGGGTATATCAGGCTGTTGACAAAGGTAGACAATAGGAAGCTGGCAGAAAAATCGGCTATTAGTAGTTGTCTGCCCATCTACTTACTCAACCTGACTGATCGTTGACAAGCATTGAATTTTATTCGAGAACAAGGAAGGATATAAAAAATGACCGGAGGAATATTTAGCGTATTTCGAGGATCATTTTTTAGCCTGACGAAGTAAATCGGAGAAAAGGCAGGGTTTGTCAGCGATCTGGTATGTTAAATAATCGAAGTTAACGGTCTTGACCCCCGGCTGTGTCGATTGGATAATCATGTCAGGCGATCGATTCATATCAGGCAATCAGCGGTCAACTCTGTCACGAGGTTATATTATGGATGGAATGTGGAATCCCGAATCCAG
>JAUVAU010000044.1 GCA_030591565.1 Deltaproteobacteria bacterium
CGGCAAAGCCTTTGTTGGCCAATACGCGGGTGATCGCCGCGGTCAGCGTTGTCTTGCCGTGATCGACGTGCCCGATCGTACCGATGTTGACGTGTGGCTTTGTTCTTTCAAATTTTTCCTTAGCCATCTCACCGCTCCCTATGCTGGAAAGTTAGCTTTTATCAAAAACAACTACGCCCGACCCACGAGGAAACTTTCCTGACGGGCCGTCCTGGTTTTAAAAATGGAGCCCACAACCGGAATTGAACCGGTGACCTCATCCTTACCCAGGATGCGCTCCACCGACTGAGCTATGTGGGCCCGTCTCCCCTCTAGAGCAGGAGGTATACCTAAATGGAGCGGGAGACGGGTCTCGAACCCGCGACCCTCAGCTTGGAAGGCTGATGCTCTAGCCAACTGAGCTACTCCCGCCAATATTTATGTTTCAGCTTTATGGTGGTGGGGGGAGGATTCGAACCTCCGTATGCTGAGCCGGCAGATTTACAGTCTGCTCCCTTTGGCCGCTCGGGAACCCCACCTCTAACTATTCAAAAAACTTAGTGTTTCTGGCTGGAGCTGGCGATGGGATTTGAACCCGCAACCTGCTGATTACAAATCAGCTGCTCTACCGTTGAGCTACGCCAGCCCTTGATTCCACGTCCACTTGGCGCGCCAGTGCCAGCCTTCCCCGAAGAGAAGGAAGAGGGGATGCTAGCCCAAGCCATTTGAGGTGTCAAGGGGAAAAGCGAGAAGTTTTAAAGGTCCAAACGGCGAAGCATTTCGTAGGCGAAAACCCCAGCGGCTACGCTGACGTTTAGCGACGAGACGCTGCCCAGCATAGGCAGGGAAACAAGCGCCGAACATTGCGCCGCCACATTGGGCCTCAGCCCCTTGCCTTCCGCCCCCACGACGAGCACCAGCGGGAAGGTGGCGGGAGCATTGTGGAGAGTGTATTGGGCGTCGCCCGCAGCGCCCATGATGAAGAATCCTTTGGCGTCAAACTCGCGAAGGGCGCGGGCCATGTTGGTCACCTTCGCGACCTTCACCGTCGCGGCCGCTCCTGCGGAGCTCCTGGCGACCGACGCAGAGAGCTGCGCCGCGCGATCCTTGGGGATGACCACCCCGGCGGCTCCGACCGCGTCCGCCACTCGCAGTATCGCCCCCAGGTTTCGCGGGTCCTGAATGCAATCCAGCGCAAAAATAATGGGGGTGGTCTTGGCTGCGAGCGCGTCATCGACTATATCGTCGGGGTCCGCGTAGCTCCATCCCCCCACCATCATGCATACGCCCTGATGGTTTCCGCCCTCGCTGAGGTTATCGAGCTTTGTCCGATCCGCGTGGTCCACCCGGAGTCCCATCTTCGCGGCGGCGGAGAGGATGGAAGGATCGACCTTCGCCCCCTGGGCTACCATCAGCTTCTTGCAAGTTGCGGGGAGCGCTTCAAGGTGCTCGAACACCGTGCGCCTGCCGTATATCCATTCACTCAATTTGCGAGCGCCCCCGATATCTCCAAAGCGATATCGTTTGCAGCCTTCACGCAATCGTCCGCTTCCCTGATCGGCCTGCCTACTACTATATAGTCTGCGCCGTTGCCGATGGCTCCAGCCGGGGTCGCCACTCTCTTCTGGTCGCCCATGTCGGCTCCGGCGGGCCTGACCCCAGGCGTCACTATCATTCCGTCGGGCCACAGCTCGCGAATCTTCTTGGCTTCCAGCGGCGAGGCCACCACCCCGTCAACCCCCGCCTCTTTGGCTAGCGTGGCGAGGGTCTGGACCAACTGCCCGGGAGTGTGCGGTATGCCCACCCGGTTCAAGGTGGCTTCATCCGAGCTGGTCAACACGGTGACGGCTATCACCTTGGTGTCTCTACCACTCACGGCCTCGGCTGCGTGGCGCATCATCTCATAGCCACCAAGGGCGTGCACATTGGTGAGCCAGACACCCAGCCCGGCGGCCGAGCGCAGCGCACCCGCCACAGTGTTGGGGATGTCATGGAATTTCAGGTCGAGAAAGACGTTGGCCCCTCTGGACATTATCTTTTCCACAAGACCCGGCCCCGCAGCGGTGAAAAGCTCCATGCCCACCTTGAAACCTCCGACGTGGGGACCAAGCTTTTTTACCAGCCCAAGTGCCGTGGTGGCGTCCGGCACGTCCAGTGCGAAAATTATCCGCTCTTTTGCCCTCAAAGGATGCGCCTTTCCAGGACCCAGTCGGTCGCCCATTTCACCGTCTCGTCCAGCGCGATCTTGTGCTCGTCGCCCGATGCCCGCTCTTTTAGCTCGGCGATACCCTCGGCCAGTCCACGTGCACCCAGGGTGATGCGCAGCGGTATGCCCAGCAGGTCGGCATCCTTGAACTTGACTCCCGGGCGCTCGTCGCGGTCGTCCACGAGGACTTCTATTCCAGCTTTTTCCAGCGCTTCGCAAAGTTTGGCCGCTTCGGCGTCGGTACGGCCCTCCTTATCCATAAGGGGAAGGATGACAACCTCCCAGGGAGCAAGGGGGACCGGCCAGATGATGCCGTTGTCATCGTAATTTTGTTCAATGGCGGCGGCCATCGTGCGGCCCACGCCAATGCCGTAGCAGCCCATCACGCAAGGTTTTTCTTTTCCGTCACGGTCAAGGAAGTTGGCCTTCATCGCTTCGGAGTATTTGACTCCCAGCTTGAAGATGTGTCCCACTTCGATTCCGCGCTTGACGTCCACCGGCTCGCCGCAGCGCGGGCAGGGGTCGCCCTTCTCCATCATGCGAAGATCGGCCCACCCCGCCGGGGTGAAATCGCGACCCACGACCATATTCTTATAGTGCGCGTCCGCCTCATTGGCTCCGGAGACGAAGGAGGCGACACCTTTCAATGCGTTATCCAGGTAGACCGGGCAGCCGATGCCTGCCGGACCGGCGAAACCCACCGGCGCTCCCGTTACCTCGCGCACCGTCGCCTCCTCGGCCAGCTCGGCGGTGTTCGCGCCCAGCATATTCTTCACCTTGGCGGGGTTGGCTTCGTGGTCGCCACGCAAGCATATGGCCACGGTGCCCTTGTCGGTCTCAAAGATCAGCGTCTTGGCGACCTCGTTGGGAGTCACCCCCATGAAGGCGGAGACCTCTTCGATGGTGCGCTGCTCCGGGGTCATCACCTTTTCCATCGGGGGCGCGTCGCCGGTCACCTGCTCAGAAGCGATTTTTATTTCCGCCTTTTCCGTATTCGCCCCGTAGCCGCAGGTGCAGGCGGCGATGTCATCTTCGCCCGACTCGGCCAATACCATGAACTCATGGGAAAAGCTGCCGCCGATAGCGCCTGAGTCGGCCTCCACCGCGACGAAGTTGAGGCCGCAGCGCTCAAAGATGCGGGTGTAAGCCTCGTGCATCTTGCGATAGCTGTCTTCGGCTCCCGCCTCATCCGTATCGAAGGAGTAGGCGTCCTTCATTATGAACTCGCGGCCCCTCATGACGCCGAAGCGGGGGCGTATCTCGTCGCGGAACTTGGTCTGAATCTGGTAGAGGTTGATCGGCATCTGCCGGTAGGAGTGAACCTCACGCCGCACGAGATCGGTGATAACCTCTTCGTGGGTGGGCCCCATGCAGCACTCGCGACCGTGGCGGTCCCTGAAGCGCAACAGCTCCTTGCCATAATAGTCCCAGCGGCCCGACTCCTCCCACAGCTCGGCGGGCTGCACCGCAGGCATCAGCACCTCCTGGGCGCCGGCGCGGTCCATCTCTTCGCGCACTATCTGCTCCACTTTTCTGAGCGACCTCAATCCGGCGGGCATCCAGGTATAGATTCCGGCGGCGAGTTTGCGAATCAGGCCGGAGCGGAACATCAGCTTGTGACTGACAACTTCCGCCTCGGCAGGATCTTCCTTCAACGTGGGCAGGAGCAGTTTGGAGTATTGCATCTAATTTCCTCTTTATATATGGAATGCGTTTATCAGATCGCTGACAAACCCTGCCTTTTCTCCGATTTACTTCGTCAGGCTAAAAAATGATCCTCGAAATACACTGGGTACTCCTCCGGTCATTTTTTATATCCTTCCTTGTTCTCGAATAAAAATCAGTGCTTGTCAACGATCAGTCAGGCTGGGCAAGTAGATAGACAGGCAGGCAGCTATGAGTAGCCGATTTTCCAGCCAGTTTCCTATTGTCTACCTTTGTCAACAGCCTAGTATTATTTCTTGCTGCGTTTATTGTTTTCCCCGAACTCTTGGGCCAGCGCCAGGACCTCGGCCTCCACGGTGTCCACCAGTTGATCGTGGGGGACCTTCTTCAGCACTTTCCCCTTCTTGAAGATGATCCCGCTGGTGCGACCTGCGGCCACGCCGATGTCGGCCTCCCTGGCCTCTCCGGGGCCATTCACCTCGCAACCCATGACGGCCACTGTTAGCGGCGCGTTCACTCCGGCGAGGCGGACTTCCACCTCATTAGCCAGCTGCTCAACACCCATGCGGGTGCGCCCGCAGGTTGGGCACGAGATCACCTCCACCCCCCTTTTGCGGATGTCCAGCGCCGACAGTATCCACCATGCCACCGTCACCTCGCGCACGGGATCGCCGGTGAGGCTCACGCGCAGGGTGTCGCCCAGCCCCTCGGCCAAAAGGATGCCCAGCCCCACCGCGCTCTTGACCGATCCCCTGAAGGCGGTACCGGCCTCGGTGATCCCCACATGAAGGGGATAGTCCCGCTCCCGGCTCATGAGCCTGTATGCTTCCACGGTGCGGGGAACGTCGGACCCCTTGAGGCTTATCTTGATCTGGTCGAAGCCGAGGTCTTCAAGGATGCGGATGTGTCCCAGCCCTGACTCCACCAGCGCCTGGGCCGAGGGCTCTCCATACTTGTCCAGAATTTCGTGCTCAAGGCTGCCGCCGTTGACGCCGATCCTTATGGGTATCCGGTGCTCTTTGGCTGCGGCGACGACCTCTTCCACCTTCCAGCGCGCACCGATATTGCCGGGATTTATCCTGAGTCCATCCATTCCTGCGCCGATGGCTTTTAGCGCAAGGCGGTGATCGAAGTGAATGTCGGCTATGAGCGGGGCCGTAGTCCCGGCGCGTATGGTCACGAGGGTTTTGGCCGCATCCTCATCGGGGACCGCCAAACGGACTATCTCGCAACCCGCTTCAACCAGACTGTTTATCTGGGCGATGGTGGCCCGGGCGTCGAGGGGGTCGGTATTGGTCATCGACTGGATCGAAATGGGAGCGTCTCCCCCGATCTCAACTCCACCCACCTTTATCTTGCGGGTCTCACGCCGCTTGGGCCAGCTCACAGCAGCTCCCCCTGTCGCGGGTTTTCAAGCCCCAGGTGTTGGTAGGCCCCGTCGGCTGCCACCCTGCCCCGCGCCGTGCGGGCCATGTAACCCTGCTGGATCAGGTAGGGCTCATAGACATCCTCAAGGGTGTCCTTTTGCTCACCAATGGCGGCGGCAATAGTATCCACCCCCACCGGGCCTCCGCCAAAGAGGTTTATTATGGTGGTCAGAATGCGCCGGTCCATCTTATCGAGTCCCTTCACATCCACACCCAGCGCACGCAGCGCGGTGTCCGCAACATTACCATCGATCACCGAGCCGTGATGCACCTCGGCGAAATCTCTCACACGCCGCAGCAATCGGTTGGCGATGCGTGGCGTCCCCCGGCTGCGTCTGGCTATCTCCCACGCGCCCTCCTCCGTGGTCTCGATGCCCAGAATCCCCGCCGAGCGGCTGACAATGATCTTCAGCTCTTCGGGCTGATAGAACTCCATGTGGCTCATCACGCCAAAACGATCACGTAAAGGCGCGCTCAAAAGCCCCGAGCGGGTTGTGGCCCCGACCAACGTAAACGGGGGAAGATCGATCTTGATCGACCTGGCGCTTGGCCCCTGTCCAATCATTATATCCAGCTGATAATCTTCCATCGCCGGGTAGAGTATCTCTTCCACCACAGGACTCAGCCGGTGTATTTCGTCGATGAAGAGGACATCGCCGGATTGAAGATTGGTCAATATCGCCGCCAGGTCCCCTGGCTTTTCGATCACCGGGCCCGAGGTCGTCTCGATACCGACGCCCATCTCCACGGCGATTATGTGCGCCAGGGTGGTCTTGCCCAGGCCGGGGGGGCCGGAAAAAAGCACGTGATCCAGCGGTTCGCCGCGCTTTTTGGCTGCAGCGACGAAGACCTTGAGGTTCTGCTTCAGCTGCTCCTGGCCGATATACTCGTCGATTGAGGTGGGCCGCAACGCATTGCCCACGACCACTTCGGGCTGTTCATCATCAAGGATATCCGGGGTCACAAATCTTTGATCGTCCATTTTATCTCTTCACCGCCAGGCGTTGCAGCGCCTGTCGAACCAGCGTTTCGGTTTCCTGGGCTTCGTCGGCAGCCACCGCTTCAACTGCTTTTCTCGCCGTCTTGGGCGGATATCCAAGTGACACCAGCGCATCTATCGCTTCGGCCTCGGCGGGGGCGCTCACACCCACCGTCGCAACAATTCCACCAACCTCGCCAACCTTGTCGCGCAGCTCGACCACCAGCCTCTGCGCCAGCTTCTTACCCACGCCGGAGATCGTTCCCAGCAACGCCGTATCGCCCGAGCCCAGCCCCTCTATCAACCTCAGGGGGTCGATGCCCGAAAGTATTTTCAACGCCAGCTTGGGGCCGACACCGCTCACATTTCGCATGAGCGAGAAGAGCCACTTCTCCTCCTGGCTCCCGAAGCCGTAGAGGCTTATCTCATCTTCGCGAACCACCGTGGTGATGAGCAAAAAGACTTCGTTACCGGCGGGGGGCAGCTTGGTAAGGGTGTACATGGGCACGTGGACAAGATAGCCCACACCGCCCACGTCGATTATCAGATCGCCGGGTTCCCCATGTTCGAGCCTTCCGGTAAGGCTGGCTATCATCTCGTTCTCCCCTTGGCGCTCAACGAACGGGCAATCGCACTTTCAACAGCGCGGACCGCGGTGCGGCTCTGGCTGTGGCAGATCGCCACCCCAAGCGCATCGGCGGCGTCCGAAGGTGGAATCTTGGGCAATGACAGAAGCCTTTTCACCATCTGCTGCACCTGTTCCTTGGTGGCCCTGCCGTAACCCACCACTGCGGATTTCACCTGCGCTGGAGTGTATTCGGTTATCGGTTTTTTCTCCAGCTGGGCGCACAAAAGAATCACACCCCTTGCATGCCCCAATTTCAGCGCCGACTGGTGGTTGCGGGACTGGAAAAGATTCTCCACCGCCACCTCATGGGGGTTATAAGTCTCGATTATTTCACCAAGCTCGGCAAATATTTTTTCAAGCCGCAGGGGCAGCGGACTTGCGGCTCCCGTGGTTATGACCCCGTGGCTGATGTAGCGCAGCCGGTTACCCTCCACCTCCACCACTCCATAGCCGGTGGCCCTGGTGCCGGGGTCAATGCCCAGGATGCGCGTCATTATTCTTGCGCCAGCCTGTCCATCTCTTCTTCGTCCACCTCGAAGTTGGCGTAAACGTTCTGTACGTCGTCGTTATCTTCGAGCATATCTATCAGCCTGAACATCTGCTCGACTTGCTTGCCGGTGATGTCCACCGAGTTCTGGGGTATCATCGTCAGCTCGGCGGTCTCGATTTTCAGGCCCGCGTTTTCAATGGCGTCACGTACAACGCCAAAGTCGCTCTGGGCGGTGGTTATCTCCCACTGGTCGCCGGACTGGGCCACATCTTCGGCCCCCGCGTCAATCGCCAGCTCCATTATGGTGTCTTCATCACCTTCACCCTCGGGAAGCAGGATCAACCCCTTGGGCTCGAATATCCAGGCCACGCAGCCGGGCTCGCCCATGTTGCCGTTGCATTTGGAAAACGCATGGCGTACTTCGCCCACGGTGCGGTTCTTGTTGTCGGTAAGCGCCTCCACGTAAAGGGCAACGCCGCCAGGGCCGTAGCCCTCGTAGAAGATCTGCTCGTAGTTGACCCCCTCCAACTCGCCGGCGCCCTTCTTGATCGCCCTAGTTACGTTCTCCTTGGGCATACTGGCCGACCTGGCCTTGTCCAGCGCCTGGCGCAACCGTGGGTTGCCCTCGGGGTCGGAGCCACCCAACTTGGCAGCCACCATCAATTCCTTGGATATCTTTGAAAAAACCTTTCCTCGCTTGGCGTCAGCGCGGCCTTTTCTGTGTTTTATATTTGCCCATTTACTGTGGCCTGCCATATCCATCTACCTCCTTAAAATGCAACCATGAACTTCTTGAACTCCTAAAGGTAACAAAATCCAACCCCCCATGGAAAGCCCCACCTTGACGACCCGCCGACCAAGATGGTAATCAGAACCTAAACACAACGACGATCGGATACCAATATGAAGTTCAAATCAGTGATTTTACTCGCTTCCCTCCTTGCGGCCCCCGTATTTGGCCAATCGGCGCTCGCAGCCAATTTCGTCACGGACCAGCTGGAGATCACCCTTCGAACGGGGCCGGGGGTGGACTACCGCATAGCATCCATGCTCCGCGCGGGCACCCGCCTTGAGGTGATCGAAAAAAGAAAAGGGTGGTCCCATGTAAAGGTGTCGGGCGACCGGGAGGGGTGGATCATAACCCGCTTCATTACCACCGACGCGCCCAAGGGTCCCCAACTGGTGAGAGCCCAAAAGAAACTTGGGGATGCGAACGCCAAGATATCCACCCTCACCTCACAGCTGGCCGAAACTCAAAAATCCCTGAGCACCGCCCTCAAGGAAGCCGAGGCCACAGCCGGCAAACTGGACTCGGTGGACAAAGAGTTCGTCAAATGGAAAAAAGTCAACGAGGGGGTCATCTCTCTAACATCCGACCACGAAGGACTCAAGACCCAATCGATCAAAGATGCGGAGGCGCTCAGCTCCCTGACCATGGAGAACCGCCAGCTCAAGGCGCGCAAGAACGTCTACTGGTTTATCTCAGGGGCAATCATCCTGCTGGTGGGCCTGGGGCTTGGCTACCTCTACATCAAATCCAAGCAGAGCTATCAATCCGGGGGATACAGGTTTTAACCCTGGCCCGCAGCGATGTTATCGAATCATGTAACAGGCTGTTGACAAAGGTAGACAATAGGAAACTGGCCGGAAAATCGGCTGCTCGTAGCTGTCTGCCTATCTACTTACTAGCCTGACTGATCGTTGACAAGCACTGAATTTTATTCGAGAAGGAGGAAGGATATAAAAAATGACCGGAGGAATACTCAGCGTATTTCGAGGATCATTTTTTGGCCTGACGAAGTAAATCGGAGAAAAGGCAGGGTTTGTCAGCGATCTGGTAGGAGCCGTAAAAAAGAACAGGGGCCGTGGTGCACGCATTGCCCACAACCCCTTTTTCATATGCCCTGCCATTGGGGGAGGAGGTAGTTTAACTACTCTTACCGGCAGGTAACCCCTTTGTATCCATCTTTTTACGCTACAGCAGTCTGCTTCTTGTCCTTGAACTGCGCTGTGTAGCCCTCCAACTCAAAGAGACTCTCCAACATCTCCTGGGCGCTGCCCTCAATCCTGGTGAACTCGACACCGACACCAAGGTCCGCCTTGCCTTTGCGGCGCTCGTAGACCACCGTGCCATAGGCGCGCACCAGCCGGTTATCCAGCGATATGAGGATCTCCAGGACTGCGCCCTCACCAAATATCTCTTCGCTGGTAAACTCACACCCTCCAAGGCCCAGGTCATTGGTCTTGTAGAACCCCTCCATCTTTTGCGGACCCATCTTGCGGACCAGCATGGAGTGGTTTTCGAGCAATCTCGGGAAGCGTCTGTTTCCTTTTTCATCATACATTTTCATTTTACCTCCGACGCAATGCACTGGATCAAAAAACGGCTTATGCCGCCTTGATCAACATGTCGCGTTTGAGTGCTTCGGCTTCAGTCTTTAGATCAAGATGCAATATGAATGAGTACTGTCCGGGTTTATCCAGTAACGAAACTATCTCCTCTTTGCCGACCATCACCACGTCAGCCCCTTGCACAGCCAACATCCTCTCGGCAAAGGGATTCTCAAGTTGATCTCTCTTTTTAAGATATCTGGCTACTTTTCTAAGCGCCTGAAGTGAGATACCCGCTTCGCGTAGCTGCTTGGCGACGCGCAGGGAGACAATATCGGCAAAGGAGTATTTCCTCCTGTTACCCGTCCCCAGGCCACCGGAGACGATTGAGGGAGAGACGAAACCCGTCTGGTCCCACACGTGCAACGTTATCCGGCTAAGTCCGGTTAGCCGTTCCACGTCGGTCATTCCGTAGGCCCTCACCACCGGGTCGATGATTCTACGGCCATTCACTTTTTTGTCTTTGCCGTTAATCGGTTTCTTGCCCATTCGAAACAGCCCCAAAAGTTTTCCTAAATCGTTATAAGTTGAATAACTCCATACGACATAAGATTTATTCGTAATTTAGTTTATAGCCGTAAACTAAATTACGCGCAACCCACAAAATATAGTGTTGTTTCTAAGTTTGTCTAACAACTAGTTGTATTAACTTGATTTTGAGACGTAGTGCCGACCATTTGGGTTGCACTTATCTCGAATGGACAGAAACGGGTGATAAATAACTGCTCGCGACATGTGATCGGGTCGGCGATTGCCAATGGGTGAATTGGGCAATTAATTGAATGCATTTGGGGCGCATCCAACTAGTCAATACGGTTTGAGGCGAATGCTGTTAATGAAGCGCCAAGTACTCCCGTATGTTGTGCCCCAATAACGGTGGCGTGACCTTCTGTTCTTCTTGACAGCCCCTACCGGGCCAATCGCTCGCATACATTGGGCAAGCGGCCAAACCCGCGCTTGCAAAACCAGTGCGTTTTGTGAGAAATTCTCCCCTGTTGTCAGGGCGTTTTTATTTTAGTTGGGATTCTTTTGGAGGACGTTTTGCTGGGGCATGTAAATTCACTTGGAAAAATCCTTATTGCATTGGCGGCTCTCTCGCTCTGCTCTTCACTTGCCATCGCTGCGGATGACACCTGGATCAACGATGCAGCCAAGGCAAAGGGTAAGAATCCCCCCTTCACGCGCAGGCTCTTCGCGGGAGAGGTGCTCAAGATCAACCTCGTCAAGTCCAAGGCGCTCCGGCTGACCCTGGCGGAATACGATAAAGGCGGCCTCCTGGCGATCATCCCGATGAAGGATGGCCGCAGGACCGGCAGCAAAATTCTCATGAAGGATGAACCCGTGATCTTCACCGAGACCCTTGCAGAGGCAAGTTATCTGGCGGTAAAGATAATCACCGGCAGGGTCAAGCTGACCAGCGAGCTGGCTGACATGCGTCTCGTTGAAATCGCCGAAGGCTCACCGGTCGAACTCCCCATAAGGCCAAGGGCCGAAATCTCCGGGCGCTTCGTCAACATCTCCGAGTTCAGGTCCACCTGCATATTTTCCTTCTATAAGAATGGCGAGGAGGTCAGCTCCGAGCCGAAAAGAAACAGGACGCTAACCCTTGAGTTCAAGGGATCAAACAAGGTGAAGACCTGGAAACCCAACGCAGACACACTCAAAATAGAAACGGTACGCGGCAACATCCTCTTCAAGTACGGCACCCCCTTTGTTCTCGCTAATTAGTGCGGCCAAGGCCGCAAGGTGGCTAAATTGAGCCAGTGGATCGCCCTCGTGCGTCCCGGATTCGAAGAGGACGTCAGGACTGAATTCCAAGGTACGACCCTGGAGGCGGTGCCCCAGGCCGGATGGGTCCTGCTCGACTACGAAGATTCCCGCGAGGGGCCGACCCCCTGGGTGGCCCTTTCGGTCCAGGAGATGATCTTTCCCCGCCAACTTTTTCAGGTGATCGATTCCTTTAACTACGAGGACATGGACACCCTGGCGGAACTCGCGGTCCACAAAGCCATGAAGTGGCTGGTCGGCTCCAGCGCCCACGCCTTCCATTCAGTCTATTTTGAATCCCCTGACACCGAGCGTGGCCGAAAGGTGTGGCCTCTCTTTCCCCAATTGACGAAACGGGTGGAAAAGCTGCTGATAAAGCGCCGGGCGCTCACCACCCAGAGCCGCACCAAGGCCAGGCTCCACGTCTTCTTGGAGAGCGCCGACACAGCCTGGGTCGGCGTCTCACACCCCGGTAAATCCAGCCCGTGGCCCATGGGCATCCCCGTGATCAATCTGCCCGCCAACGTCCCAAGCCGCTCGGCCAGGAAGCTGGAAGAGGCGATCAACCACTTCATCCCCGCCGCACAACACCACAAAAGGCTGAGGCCCGGCATGCGCGCCGTCGACCTGGGCGCCGCGCCAGGAGGATGGAGCTGGGTGTTGGCCTCACGCGGCCTGCTGGTGGAGGCGATCGACAACGGACCGCTCAAACCATCGGCCAATGAAACGGGGCTGGTGACCCACATACAAACCGACGGCTTCACCTTCAGGCCGGAAAAACGGGCGGCGTGGCTTGTGTGCGACATGGTCACAGGTGCGACAAGGGTGGCGAGTTTGATCGGCAAGTGGGTGGCCAACGGATTGGCCCGCGAGTTCATCTTCAACCTGAAGCTTGGGGGAGCGAATCGTCAGAAGCAGATAGACAGGGCCAGATCGATAATCAAATCGGAAGCGACCACGAAGGGGGTGGGGATCAAACTGACCTTCAAGCATCTCTACCACGACCGCGACGAAGTCACCTGCCATCTGGAGATAACGTCAAAGTTGCCCGCGCGCATACCGGCTGGTAACGCAGGCGGTCGCCCCGGTCGAGGCAAAGAAGGAGGCCGTGGGCGCGGCAAAGCCAAAGAGACAGGCCGCGTCGAGAGAGGCAAAAAGACTGGCCGCACCAGCAAGGGCAAAGAAGGTGAACGTGGGCGGGGTAAAAGTAAAGAGGCTAGTCGGGTCAGTAAAACCAAAGAAACCGGCCGAGCAAGCAAGGCTAAAGAGACAGGTCGGGGCAGCAAAGGCAAGGAAACGGGAAGGGTCAGTAAGGCCAAAGAAGGCGGGCGTGGCAGGGGTCGTAAGTAAAGGGGGGTGTGACGCTGGGGCGCGCAGCTTGTACGCGGAGGGGGGCGCTCGCCGCTTGGCTATTTTTTGATTTTGGTGGGCCTTCTGACGAAGGCCTTTTCTGTTTTGGAGGGTTCCGGCTGGGTTGTTTCGCTCGCCTTCTACGAAGGCTTTAGCGACGAAGGGGAGGTTCTTGTCAACCTCCCCTTGACCCCTGGACACCCCACAAGCTGCGCTGATCGTTCATCTCTACGGGGAGGTCTCGGAGCCGTTCGCTTACGCTCACTTCCGCAAGACCTCCTGATCCTGCGAGCTGAACTGCTCCGCTTGGACGGGGAGTTTAAGGTCAAAGTCAAAAGCATGGGAACGGGTCGGGAACTCGGCTCGGCTATCGCCTCACCTCAAATAGCCCGACCCCGAATACTGGAGGGGCCACCTCTCCAGACCCCTCACCGCACAACTTAAATGCCCGACAAAAAGGTAAACAAAGAAAAGGGCCAGCGCTTGGTGCGCCGGCCCTTTCGTGCTTTTGCCTTCGGCCAGTTGTTTTTACTGGATCTTCGTGAAAACCAGCTGGGCATATATCTCAGGCTGCCCGGCGAGGTTTGCAGCATAGCCCAATCCCCATGGCGGTCCATATGTGGAACACCAGTGGCGAAGGGTAAAGTCCTGTACCTCTCCCGCAGGGACGGTGATAAAGCCGCGCAGGGAAGAGCTTGTCTGGTTGTAGTTAGAGGGGTAGACATATTCGGAACTGCCCGATATGGCGACAACCCCGGTGGTTTCATTCTGCAGGAATGCTCTGTGCCATAGTGCATAGGAGGCCGGAGCCTCGCCATCCACGATGTAGGTACCCTCATCAAGCGATAGCGTATCGTTGGCGAGCGTGGCAAAGGAAAGATCACCCGAGAGAGTGTTCATCGTACGCACGACGCCTAGCAGGTTTGAGGTGCAGACACCTCCGTCTACATTGGTAGCCATCACTTGCTGGACGAGGAGTGAATGGGTGCCTCCAAGTTCACCCTGAATTCCCTGAATTCCCTGATCGCCCTGGATACCTTGATCTCCCTGTATCCCCTGATCGCCCTGGATACCTTGATCTCCCTGTATCCCCTGATCGCCCTGGATACCTTGATCTCCCTGTATCCCCTGATCGCCTTGGATACCCTGTTCACCCTGTATTCCCTGTTCGCCTTGGATACCCTGTTCACCCTGTACGCCAGCGAGACCGTCGGAGCCATCGGTATTACAGCCAATCAGAAACACGAAAGAACATAGTGCTACCAACATGTAGGCAAGCTTTTTGCTCATTTGATTTCCTCCTTTACAAAGGCTGGTTAACAAATTGCGTAACTTCAAAGGCAACACGAAAAATGGTTTTATCAGGAGCTACAGCCAAGTTGCCTAGCCCTATGCCAATGTCAATCGATACAGCGGCACATGAGGAGGAGCATACACCACCGCTACGGGGTGGATGCTACGTACAGTGGCTCATTTTCAGAAGTGTACTCATCTTTAGCAATTTGCAAAGGGGTCCTTCGGCGGTCCATTAGTATTTTTCCCAAAGTTTTTTTCATGGTGGTTTCCAGGTAACGCCAAATCGGCCCTTTTTGCACTAACTGTTACCTGACCGCCGCCCTCTTTGGCCTCCGTGCGTGTCAGGCCAAACCCTTCCTTTTACGCATTACTCCACCCAATCGGCGATGAAGATATCGGTCTGCCTTGGCCGCTCCACGTTGCGGTTGGAGGCGAAGGCTAGCTTCTTGCCGTCGGGGCTGAACATCGGGAAGGCGTCGAAGGTGTCGTTGAAGGTGAGACGTTCCAGCCCGGTGCCGTCGATGTTCATCATATAAAGCTCGAAGTTGTGGCCGAACCGCCCCAACTCTTCGCGCCAGTCATCCATGTTGGAGCTGAAGAGCAATCTCTTCCCGTCGGGGAAAAATGAGGGGGACCAGTTGACCGCGCCATTGTCGGTCAGCCTCTTTTTACCGCTCCCGTCCGCCTTCATTATCCAGATATCCAGCGGCACCGGGACGATGTAGTTACCGCTCATGCAATCGTCCCACAGCGCCTTGCCTTTTTCATCATCGGGATACCATGCGCGCCAGACGATCAGCTCGCCGTCGGGTGAAAACCAGGGGCCGCCGTCGTAGCCGTACTTATCCGTGAGGCGTTTCACATCCGTCCCGTCAACGTTCATCGTGTAGACGTCAAAGTCGCCTTCGCGCTTGGAGCCGAAGACGATTCTCTTGCCATCCGCGCTCACTATGGGCTCGGCGTCGTATTCAGGATTGTCGGTGATCGTCTTCAGGTTGGAGCCGTCAGCATCGGCAGTCATTATCGCATAGGGCCACAGCGGCCACACGTAGTGGCGGCCCTCCACGGTGGGCCTAGGCGGGCAGTCACCGTCGAGATGGCTGGTGGAGGCAAACACTATCTTCTCGTCGCCGGGCAGATAAAAGGAGCAGGTGTGTGCTCCGTGGTCGGGGCTGACCATCGACTTGTCCGAGCCGTCGATGTTCATCGTCCATATCTTGTCGCACTGTTGGTCTCCACGGCTGGACTGCCAGATCAGCTTCTTGGAGTCCCAACTGAAATAGGCCTCGCCATTGTCCGCCTCGAAGGTCAGCTGGGTCACGTTTGCCAGATGTACCTCCTTGGGCAGATGCACCTCTTTTGGATTGTCTGCACCGAAGGCCGTCATTGAAACAATAGTAAAAATCACAGCTAAAACTGTCGTTTTCATCCTGTTCGACTCCGTAAAGAAAATTATTTTTTCACCAACGATCTTATCAAGCCGTCGCGGATCTCGACTGCACCGCGCCGCTCAAGCGAGTTCAATATCCTATTGTACATTAGCTCTTCCACTCCCTGCCCAAAATATCTCTCAACCGTCCGGGGGAACCAGGCTGTCCTGCACAGTTGGTTGAAAAGAACCCCACGCCCGAGCGGGCCGCACATCATCAGGGTGTAGACCATTATCTTTTTCAGGACATCCAGCCCGATCTTTTCCGGGTCCTCCCTGAACCTCTTTAGCCTGTGTTCAGTTCGCATGAGCGCTTTGTCAAAGTCGGTGAAGGGTCTGCCGTGACCGGGTAGCACCAGCTCCACGTCCAGTCCCTTCATTTTATCCACCGAGGCCAAAAACCGCTCCACTGCGTCCTCGCCCTCCACCTCCTCATTTATCACCGCCATGTCCGCCTCCCAGAGGGCGTCCGACGAGAGGAGAATCTTGTTTGCTCTATCGTAGAGGGCGATCAGGTCATGGCTGTGTCCGGGGAGAAAGAGCACCTGGAAGCGGTACCCCCCAAGAGACAGCTCCATCCCCTCTTCCAGCACCTGGTCGCAGGTAAAGGGCGCCGCCTGCTGGTCGTAATAACCCCACCACCCGGCGATCGAATCCCACTCATCTATTATCCTCTTGCCCTCGGGGTGCATGGCGACAGTGCAACCCGAGAACCACTGGATGTGGCTATTGCCCCCTATGTGGTCGCAGTGGCAGTGGGTGGAGACGATGCGCTTGACCGAGCGGAGGTCCACGCCGACCTCCGCAATTGCCGCCAGGGTGTCATCAAGTCCGCCCAGATATCCCGAATCCACCAGCTCGGCCCCACCCGAAGAGGAAGTGAAGACAAAATGGTTCGCGCTCAGGTAACCGCGCTCTATGAAATGGAAGCCTTCAAGTATTTTACTGGTCTTAAATGCCATCGGTCGCCTTGGGGATCATATGCATCTTTTTAAAGTAAACCTTTTTGGATACGGCTGCGTCAATGGTTGTGACGACTGAAGAGAAGCAAAACTTTTATTTGAGGAGATTCATGATGAAGAAATTAAGTTTGGTGCTGCTGGTATTGGCCCTTGTCGCGGCGCTTGCGCTGCCTGTAATTGCGCATCGCAAACATCGTGGCGGCGGGGGTGGCGGCTACGGCGATTGCTCCGGCCCCTGCGGCGACGACCAGCCACGCTACGAGCGTGAGTATGAGTGCGACGATGAGCGCCGCGGCCGCCGTCAGCATGAGTATCGCGACTGCGACAAGGGGCGTGGCGATGACTACAGAGGGCGCGGCGGCAAGAACAAGGGGCGCAAGCACCGCAGGCCCGACTTTGAGTCCATGGACCCCGAAGCCAAAAAAGAGATGATGGCTGCGAAGGAAAATTTCAGGAAAGAGATGGACCGCATCAAAGATAAATACAAGGCCCCCGACGCCAGCTCCGATTTAGAGAAGCCCGGCGGAGAAAGCACCGAGTAGTATCCCATGCCAAAGGACCGCCCTGGACGTACGAACCGGGGCGGTCTTTTGCTTCCCCTCCCCTTCTGTCTGAAATACCCTAAAAGACCGAGATCAACCGCTGATAGGCCTGACTGAGCCTCCGGGACTCAAGCAAGAGCAACGCCCTCAGTATCTTGACTCCAAGCTGGGGGTTCCCGTTGAGGATGGTGTCGATCCGCTCCGCCGGTATGATCCTCACTCTAGTATGTTCAAGGACGTAAGCTCCCAGAACTCTCGTGGACTGATCGGAAAAGCACTCCTCCCCGATAACCGACCCCTCGCCAAAAATGCCGATGACAATATTGGGTTCGCCCTCGCCGGTGGATTTTCTAAGCTCCACCTTGCCACTCTCGATTATTGCGGTGTAGCTGCACTGGTCGCCCTCCGCCCACATGAGGGTCTCTGCCTCAACCTCTTTTATGGGGAGGTCGCCGAGAAACCCGGCAATCTCTTCTTCACCGAGACAGCAGCTAAAAACATTTGAATCGCTCATCGTTTAGCCGCCTCCTCACGTAGATCGACTATCTTGTCATCCATCTTGGCCAGCAGCCCCTCGATGCCATCTTTTCTCACTATTGCCTTGTAGGTATCGCGAAAATTGCGCACAAGGCTCACCCCCTCGACGGTGATATCGTAGACCATCCACTCGCCATCGGTAAAATGGACCTTGTAGTCGATGGGTATCTCGGCGCTCTTGGAGACCAGCAGCGTCTTGACCTTGGCCTTGCCCTCCTTGCTTCTCTCGCCCACGTAGCGCACCTTTTCGTCGGTGTATCCCTCAATGCGCCAGACGAAAGTGTACTCCAGTATGGTGCTAAAGCGCGAGATGAAGAGCTCTTGCTTTTCGGCGTCGGTGGTATTCCAGCGTTTTCCCAGGACTATGCGGCTCATGGTGAAGAAATCGAACTTTTTTGCAATCGCCTCGACTACCCGGTCGTGGCGCACCTGCTGATCCTGCGCCTTGTCGGCCAGTATCTCGACTATTTCGTCAATCGCCCCGCGGATATCCTCGGTGGGCGATTTATCGGCAAAACAAACCGCTGCAAGGAGAACCACAAGAATGGCGACGGCAACTTTTTTTATCATTTCATCCCCTGTCGAATCCGGTCCGGATCAAAAAAATGGGCGCACCCATATACTACCTTGGATTTTATGCCACTGGATGGGGGAAGGTCCAGAAATTGAAAAAGATTATGGTTGCAGCCAGGATCACGCCACGTTGGGAAGTTTTTTCCTGATCGTGTTTCTCCCCGCCTCTTTCGCCTCGTAAAGCGCCATATCGGCGGCTTTGACACTCTGCTCCACCGTGACCCCGGAGCAGAGGAAGCTCAGGCCGAAGGAGACAGTAATCCGTATCAAATGATCCCCCCCTACGTCGATGTCCATGTGCTCCATCCGTTTTCGGATACGCTCGGAGATCATCCACGCCTCGGCCATGTCGGTGGAGGGCAGGCAGAGCAGGAACTCCTCACCCCCGTACCTGAAGAGCAGATCATAGGGCCTGAGTCCCGTGGCGATGCGATCAGCCGCCATCTTCAGCACCGTATCCCCAACCTCATGGCCGTAGGAGTCGTTGACACGCTTGAAGTGGTCCAGGTCCGCCAGCGCCAGAGCGCACGGCTCGCCGGTCCTCTCCACCCTTGAGCGCTCCAGCCTCAGCAGCCTTATGAGCGCCCGGCGGTTGAGCACGCTGGTGAGCGAATCGTAGAGCTGGTCGCCACCGGCCATATCGCAGGCATAGCGGTTTAGCGCCATCAGGAAAGCGGACTGCGACATCACGAGGCGCTGGCAGATATCGTCATTCAGGGATAGTTTGGATTTGAGACTGGCAGGGCCGAGCGTAGACAACGCATTTGTGGCGGCGTCATGGAACTGCTGGTGGAGGTCGCCCAAGCGGATGAACTCATCCGATTTGCGCAGAATCTCCATGTTTTCGCCATAATACCACTGGCCGAAACTGCACTTGAGGTGGGATTGTGCGTTTAACGCCTCCCCATCGACCGTCCCCTTGGTCACCAGGAGATACTCGCACCTGGACATCCAGCGCACATGCTCGTCAAACGAGAACTTGAGATCCTCAAGGATCTTCCGTATGCGCTCACGCCCCAACATCGGGACAAGAGACAAATCCATCCGGGCCTCCCCTCAAAAATGCCCACCCCGCCCCTGACCGCCACCGTGGCGGCCAATAAGGTCAAATTAAATGCCCGACTCCTGGCCCGCTGCTGGCTGCCTACTGCGAAACTTCTTGCAGTATCCCTTCCAGCTCGTGCTCGAATTGATCGGAAGGATGCACGACGACCTCGCGGTCGCCCACCTTGGTGCTGAACCTGCCATCTTCATCGTGCCGGCTGTAGGCTCTGCGCATCTTCTCGACCAGAGCTTCGACCACCTTGGGTTCCAGATGCTTTTCCTCCGCCAAAGAGCGCAGGTTCTTCATCTGCCCGTTCTCGATCCACATGACGCCAAACGCCTTGGGAGGTTTGCCGATAAAAACATACGCCCCGTCATGCCCCACGATCACTTCGAGCCGGTCGTTCACGTCCTTGGCCAGCTTCTGCATCGGCTCACCGAGCTGGTCGAACATCCTGGCCGCTTCGCTCTGGGGATCCAGTTCCGGATACTTCGTTCCCTGAAACAACTTGCCCAAAAATCCCATGCCGTCCTCCTTTGTCCTCGGACCCGGGTTTACAAAGACACAGCTACTCCCTTTGGAAGTCTAGCACTGCGTGGGCAAATGCCTAGATGTGCAAGGCCTTTTTTTGCCCAATCCTCCAGTGCCGGGTTATCGGCGGACATGAACGGGTTTGCCCTAACGCTAAACCGAAAAGATAGCAAGCGCCGGGGAAACTCCCAGGATAACGAAGCCCCTTTGCCGACTCGCCACAAATAAACCTTTCTATTGCCCTGCCCAGGTTTTACCTTAGTGTGGTAAACGCGCTTTGGCGACGGATCAAAATATTCAGGGAGCATGTGTATGGAAATTTTCGGTGTATTCGACGAGCTGTCAAGGGAACTGACCGGGGTCAACTTCGTCCCCCCGGCGGCGCTGGTTTACAATCCCCTTGAGTATGCGCGAAGACCCCACAATATGTATTGGGAAAAATTTGGCGTTGGCCCCAAAAAAGCGGTGCTGCTGGGAATGAACCCTGGACCCTGGGGAATGGCGCAGACGGGAGTTCCCTTCGGCGAGGTATCCCTGGTGCGCGATTGGATGGGCATTGAGGCTCCTGTCGATAAACCTCGGCGCGAGCATCCAAAGCGCCCGATTCAGGGGTTTTCCTGCACTCGAAGCGAGGTGAGCGGGAAAAGGCTGTGGGGCTGGGCCGCCGAGAAGTTTGGCGACGCGGAGAACTTCTTTCGCGACTTCTTCGTCGTCAATTACTGTCCGTTGATGTTCATGAAAGAGAGCGGCGCAAATCTGACGCCTGATAAACTGGGGGCTGAAAAGCTGAAAATATTGATCGGGATATGCGACCGGTACCTTGTGCGCTCGCTTGCTTATCTGGAACCTGAAATTGTTATAGGCGTGGGCAAATTCGCGACCGACAGGGCCACAAAAGCTCTTGCCGGGAGCGGTTACCGGATCGGGCGCATAACACACCCCAGCCCGGCGAACCCCGCCGCCAACAGGGGCTGGGCTAAAATAGTAGATGCCGAGCTGGAAGCACTCGGCATCTCTGATCGCTGACAAACCCTGCCTTTTTTCCGATTTACTTCGTCAGGCTGAGTAAGTAGATGGGCAGACAGCTACAAGTAGCCAATCCTAATTGGTCCGGGGCCTGACCCTGACCCGTTTTTTCTCCACTTCGACTTTTGTGGGCGCTTGTTCACCGATCACCGAGGCGGTCGATGTTGCGGCCTCTTCTTCTTTTACTGTTTCAGGAGCAACAACGGCAGCAGCTTTGTCCACTACCTCCACTTTGGTTGCGCTCTGCACGACCACCGGCTTCGCTGGTGCTTCAACTTTTTTAACGGCCGACTCTTCATCCCTTGCAGCCTTTTTAGCCATCATATCAGCCAGCTTTTCAGCCGCCGTCTTGGGAACACCCTTC
>JAUVAU010000096.1 GCA_030591565.1 Deltaproteobacteria bacterium
AATAAATTGGACATTGCAATACTCTGAGGCCAGATATGGAAATACGGTCGTTTTTAAAACCCTCGACCACTCATGGGAATATCATTCCACAGGGAAACCATTACACGCTCCTCAAGGCGCGATAGACTAGGAATCATACCCACCAACCAAGTCCGAGAGGAGTCACGATCATGCATAGGGACGAGTTGATGGACGATGTGCTGGGAGCGCGTATCGACCAGAAGGTCTGGTGCCGGGAATGTATGGAAGAGGTCATGGAAGAAGTCGCCAAAGGGGAAGCCCAACTGCTCATGGCGGAGACACTTGAGACCATGGAGAGGGAGGGGATGGTGGCGCGCTGTACCGATTGTGGGGAGCCGTTGACTGATTGGGGACCGCAGTCACCCAAGTAGTCGTTTGGCAAAAACCCTGACATGACTTTTAGAATACTCTGGGGCCAGATATGGAAGCCGGTCGTTTTCGGCAGGCCGGTTGTCCGAACATTTCGTAATCAGCCACCCGAGAGTGTCAGATTACAGCTTTCCTTTTGCAATGTTAGCGCTTCAACAACCTGTTAGCTATCTTGCTCGTCAGCACTTCAACCTCTTCGATCCCCAGGAGTTTTGCACTTATACCGTAAACCCCGGCGCCGCCGATTACCGCCAGCGCCACATAGAAGCCCCTCCCCCACTGGCCCGCCGCGCCGCTGGCTGCGCCTGAGAAATACCAGCCCGCCACCAGCACGAAGACGGTCATCACTCCGCAGGCCCCGACCATCAGCCCCACCACTCTGGAAAGCCCTTCAAAGGGATAGGCCCCTGTGCGTTTCTTGTACTGGATGCAGAGGTAGATGGCGTTGACGCTCGCGCTTATCGCCGTGGCGAGGGCAAGCCCCGCGTGCTTTAGCGGTCCCATGAGGAGCAAGCTCGCCGCCAGGTTGACCCAGAGCGACCAGAACGCGCCCTTGACCGGCGTCTTCGTGTCCTTCATCGCGTAAAAACCCTGGGCGACGATCCGCGTGGTGGCAACGGGGACAAGCGCCAGGGAGTAGAAGGTCAGCGCCTGCGCGGTGGCTATCGTCATCTCGGGAGTAAATTTTCCCCTTTGGAATATCAGCGCCACCACCGGCTCGGCTATGAGGAATAACCCCGCCGTGGCCGGTATGACCACCAGCCAGAGCATCCGCAGGGAACCGCTGAGGGTGTGGGAGAACTCCTCCCATTTTTCATTCGACGCCAACCGGCTGAGGCTCGGCAAGCTCGCCATGCCCACCGATACGGCAAAGACCCCCAGCGGCAGCTGGAAGAGGCGCTCGGCATAATAGAGGTAGGAGACCGAACCGTCGGGGAGCCAGGAGGCGAGGAAGGTGGAGACGATCAGGTTGATCTGGTAGACCGCGACGCCGAAGACCGCCGGACCCATCAGGGTGAAGACCCTCTTCAACGCGGGGTCGCCCCACCTGAAATCGGGCTTGAACTTGAACCCGGTGCGTCCAAGCGGCCTCACTTGTAAAATTATCTGACACACACCGCCCGCCAGCACCCCATAGGCGAGGCTCGCCACCGGCGGCATCACGAAGCTGGAGAGGACCACGGCGCTGACGATGATGCAGATATTCAGCACCACCGGGGCCAGCGCCGGATAGAGGAAGACCCCACGGGCGTTGAGCATGCCGCCCATGAAGGCAGTCAACGCCACCAGCCCTATATAGGGGAAGACCATCCTCGTCAGTTCAACGGTCAGGGCGAACTTCTCTGGGTCGCGGGTAAAGCCCAGGGCGACCAGCTTGACCAGCAGCGGCGCGGCGACTACCCCAACCACCACGACCACCGCAAGCACCAACCCCAGCATGGTGAGCGCCTCGCGCCCCAGCCTGTCCGCCCGCTTCTTCCCGCTCTTCTCTTCAAGGTCGACGAAGACGGGGACAAAGGAGACGGTGAGGCTCCCCTCGGCGAAGAGGCTCCGCAGCATATTGGGGAGGCGGAAGGCGACCAGGAAGGCGTCCATGCCGCCACCCGCACCAATGATCCCAGCGGTGATCACGTCGCGCAGCAGACCAAGCACGCGAGAGAGCATCGTCGCCCCGCCCACAACCGAGGCGGCCCTGGCGATAATACTCTTCTCCTGGGCCTTTTCGCGTCCCTTTACCGGGTCTTGTCCGTTTCCGGTTGCGTTTTCCATTGGTTTAAATCACCTTGCTGCGATGTGCGTTGCCCGGTAGCATAACATTTTTACGAGATGTGGGAACGACTTACATAAAGAGTAAACGCCATGAAGCGCAAACTGATCGTCTTCGCCAAGTCACCGGTATCGGGCAGGGTAAAAACCCGTCTGGCCCGCTCAATCGGCTCCACAGCGGCCAAACTCATCTATGAAGCTATGGTCGAGGACACCTCCACAATGGTCGGTGAGATTCCCGACTGTGAGGTGACCTGGTGGATCGACGGCGAAGAGGAAGTGCTGAGAAGGCTCGCCGGTGAGGGGGCAACCTTCCAGCAGCAGCCCGAGGGCGACCTGGGCCAGCGGCTGAAAGTCGCCTTCGCCCACGGGTTTTTCTCCACCCCTTGCACTGTAGCCGCCATATGCACCGACTGCCCACGCCTGAGCAGCGACGAGCTGACCCGATTATTCGAGACCCTCGAAGGCAGCGTCAATAGCACAAGCGCCGACGCGGCCTTCATCCCCTCATCCGATGGCGGCTACTCGGCCATCGGGCTGGCCTCCTCCTACCTCGGCGTCTTCGACCTCATACGCTGGTCGGACCCCAACACCCTGGCCGACTCCCTTGCGCAGCTGGACTCAGCCGGGTTGAAGACGACGCTTCTGGACGAGTCAGACGATCTTGACGACTGGTCCGACCTGGAGCGGCTGGTGGCAGGCGACGCACCCCTGCTCCTACGCCCGCGGTTAAACGAGGCATTGGAGAGGTTGGGGTTGGCCCGCGATTCAGCACCGGCGGTGCCGGACGACCTGGGAAGAGCTATTCCCCTCTCCCCGCTTCCCCGGCGGATGATCTCGCTCATCCCCAGCGTGACCGAGTGCCTCTTCGACCTGGGCGCGGGCGACCGGGTGATGGGACGGACCGACTACTGCATAAGCCCCGACGCTGTCCGACGGCTGGAATCGGTGGGCGGGCCTAAATCCCTGGACGTGGAAAAAATCATCTCCCTCAAACCGGACCTCATCTGGGCCGACGCCGAAGAGAACAGCCGCGAAGAGGTTGAACAGCTGATCGAAGCAGGCCTCAGGGTCTTCGTCGCCCTGCCCCGGACCATTGGTGACGTGGCCGCCTTCATCTCAAGGACTTCAAAGCTGTGCGGCGCACGGGAAAAAGGTGACCAGGCGCTAGCGGAACTGGACCGGCTGGGGCCACCCCCCACCCTTGGGCGCACCAGAGCGGTGTGCCTGATCTGGAAAGACCCCTTCATGTCAGCGTCGAAAAACACACTCCTCTCCTCACTGATGGAGCTTTCGGGATTGTCAAACATCATTGACTCAGCCGACGTGAACTACCCTGAGATAAGCCCCGGCGAGTTAGCGGCGCTGGAGCCGGAAGTGGTGCTGCTCCCCTCCGAACCCTACCTCTTCACCGCGCAAGAGGCCGAAGAGATAGGGAATCTGCTCCCCCAGGCCGAGATCATCCACATCCCCGGCGAGTGGGTCACCTGGTACGGGTTGAGGACGCCTGAAAGAGTTAAAGAGTTGCGCCGAATTTTGGTTGAAAAATTATAAAAATGACCAGTTATGAAAAAGTTTTGAAAATAGGAAGAAATTGCTTTTCACTCCCTTGTCATCCATATCGATTCACGGTACAGTCGACCATCCAGAATTTTTGAGAACTCATTTATAGACTACTTTGCAGGAGGTTTTTCCATGAACAAGGCCGATCTAATCCAGGGCATCGTCACCGCAGCTGAAGTCAAAACCAAAGAGGCCGAGGCGCTGCTTGACGCCATGACTGACACCATCGCCAGCGCGCTGGCCAGTGGCGACAAGGTATCCATCACAGGTTTCGGCACCTTCTCGGTGAGCGACCGCAAGGCACGCAAGGGACGCAACCCCCAGACCGGTCAAGAGATCGACATCCCCGCTTCCAAGAACCCGCGCTTCTCGGCTGGTAAGGCCCTCAAGGATGCGGTAAAGGGTAGGTAGTAGTTTAGGTTTTATATTTTACGAGAGAGGGCCACTCCCTGACCGGGGTGGCCCTTTTTTTGTGTCTTGGACGCTGATCGCGCAGCTTGGCACGCGGTTTTTTTGATTGGTGGGCCATCTGACGATGGCCTTTTCTATTTTGGAGGGGTTGAGCAGGGTTGTTTCGCTCGCCCTCTACGAGGGCTTTAGCGACCCAGGAGAGGGTCTTGTCACCCTCCCCTGGACCCCTGGACACCCCGCAAGCTGCGCTGATCGTTCATCTCTCCGGGGAGGTCATAAA
>JAUVAU010000042.1 GCA_030591565.1 Deltaproteobacteria bacterium
CAGGTAGTTTGATTATTGATGTCAGTTGTGATGAGGGGATGGGGTTCTATTTCGCCAAGCCAACGACCTTCAAAGATCCAATGTTCAAGGTTGGAAAAGTAGATTACTACGCCGTTGATCACACACCTAGCTATCTCTGGGAAAGTGCCTCCAGGTCTATCTCCGCAGCGCTCATTGTCCATATACCGACTGTGGTAAAGGGTCGTGAGGACTGGCAGCAAAATGAGACTATCCGGCGGGCTGTGAATATTGATAATGGAGTGATCGTGAATCCCATAATCTTGGCGTTCCAGAAGCGCCAACCGCATTATCCTCATGCGCCCATAGATACGGTTGCTACCTAGCGGCCTGGTGAGCAGGTTTTCTCCTGCGGCGCTCTCTGTAACTACGCTAGTTGCGTGAGAGTGCGAAAAATGGATGTTTCTCTTTTTGATTATATGTGTAAATGACCTGTCGCAAATGAAGCCAGAACCAGTTGGGTAGAATATGGTCGTTTTTGATAGATAACCCTGGGCCTCCTTAATCGTTTGGCGCACCAGGAACCGTTCAAGTTTTCGACAAAAGAGAAAGGGCCGCCCATATTTGAGCGGCCCTTTCGTCGTTAATTGCAGTAGCGCTAAAGCGTGCTAGGCGATCTTCTCGAAGCGGTCGCCCGAGACGCCGCACACGGGGCACTTCTCGGGAGCTTGGCGCTCGTGGGTGTGGCCGCACACAGGGCAGACGTAGTAGTCGTAGGTCTCGCCTTCGTTGCCCAGGTTTTCCAGGGCGCTGGTGAAGAGACTGCGGTGGGTTTTTTCCACTTCATAGGCAAACTTGAAGGTGGAGAGGGCGCGCTTGTTGCCTTCCGCTTCGGCGTCCTTGATGAAGCCGGGGTACATCGTCTCGACTTCGTAGTCTTCGCCGGCGATGGCGGCCTTGAGGTTGTCGGTGGTCTCGGATACACCGTCGAGGACATTGAAGTGGCTCAGCGCATGGACGGTCTCGGCTGCGGCTGCGGCTCTGAAGAGCTTGGCTACCTGGGCGTGGCCCTGGGCGTCGGCCTTGCGTGAGAATGCGGTGTATTTGCGGTTGGCCTGGGACTCGCCCGCGAAGGCGGCCTGGAGGTTCTCGGTTGATTTCGACATTGATCTCTCCTTTGTCATAAGTTTAGAATTAATAACGGTTATTTCTTCCGTAAGTAATAAAAGACTCGCATAAGCTAACCGAAACGGTTATACTTGTCAAGACCCTTTTGTTCCCGATTTCGGATTGGTAATCAGCTAATTTACACACCAAAACCCGGACCCGCAATGGCGCCGAAGGTTGACCGCAGGGTTTTTGCGGTTTAAAGTCAGGAAAACCACTTGAAACTACCTAGTATTGGAGAATTGTGATGAGAGAAGAAGTGCAAGCTGCATTGGATAAAGTAAGACCCAGCCTCCAGGCTGATGGCGGAGACGCCGAGTTGGTCGAAATCACCGAGGACAACGTAGTCAAGGTCCGCCTCAAGGGCGCTTGCCACGGTTGCCCCATGAGCCAGATGACCCTTAAAAACGGCATTGAGCGTTTCATCAAGGAAGCAGTGCCTGCGGTTAAATCCGTGGAGGCCGTCTAAATCAGGATGAGTCAGTTGCATAAGCCGGTCGAGGAGGATATCCGAGAGCTCCGAGACCGGCTTCACCCCTCCAGGGTGCTCTTCGGTCCCGAGACCTGCGAGCGCTATGCCCGCGATGAGTCCACCCGCCTCTACAACCTCCCCTGTGCAGTCGCAATAGTAGAAAATAATGAACAGGTGTCCACGGTCCTTCGCTGGGCAAGTGAGGGGGGATTCGGTGTGGTGGTTCGCGGCGCAGGCACCGGTGTTGCCGGAGGGGCAGTGCCCATAGCGGGCGAAGTAGTCCTCTCTCTTGAGAAGCTCGATCGTATAATCGAAATCGACGAGGAGAACCTCACCGCCACCTGCCAGCCGGGAGTGATAACCGCTGACCTGCAGGAAGAGGTGGAACGCCGAGGGCTCTTCTATCCCCCCGACCCGGCAAGCGCCGATGTCTCCACCATAGGTGGCAACGTCGCGGTTGGCGCGGGCGGCGCGCGCGCGGTGAAGTATGGCGTCACACGCGACTATGTCACCGGCATGACGGTGGTGCTGGCCGATGGTGAAATAGTTGAAATGGGCGGCAAGAACGTGAAGGACGCCACCGGCTACCACCTGATGCAGCTGATGATGGGGAGCGAGGGCACCCTTGGGGTGATAACCTCGGTGACCGTGAGGCTGCTGCCCCTGCCCACCCGCCAGACGAGCCTGCTCGTGTCATTCCCCGATATTGAACAGGCCGCTCTATCCGTTAGCGAGATCATCAGGAGACGGATCATACCGGCTGCCGCCGAGTTTATTGACGAGGTGGCGATAGAGGCTGCGTCAAAGCACCTTGGCCGAGACCTGCCCTCCCAGGAAAAAGCGGGTGCGTATGTCTTCATCCTCCTCGATGGCGAGAGCGGCGAGGAGTTGCAGCTCCAGATGGAGCAGATCAGCGAAATAGTCGAGGCCAACGGGGCACTTGATGTCCTGGGAGCCGAAGACCGTGGGCAGCAGGCGAGGCTGTGGGAGAGCCGCAAGGTGGTTGGCGACGCCATGAAGGGGCTCAGCCCCCAGATAGGCAAGGCCGACGTCGTGGTCCCCCGCGGTCACGTGGCGACCCTGGTGAAAGAGGTGAAAAAGCTGGCGTTGGAGCTGGATTTGTCGATAGCCTGTTTCGGACACGCCGGGGATGGTAACGTCCACGTCAACATCCTCAGGCGGACGCTCGGTGACGAGGAGTGGGACAACCTCCTTCCCTTGGCCTTCGCCGGGGTGATGGCGATCGTCAAGCGGCTTGGCGGACGCCCCTCGGGCGAGCATGGAATAGGCGTGCTGAAAAAAGATGAGCTGGTGGACTTTGTGGGAACGAGAGCCCATGAGATAATGAAGGGCGTAAGAAAAGTATTCGACCCCAAGGGAATCCTCAACCCCGGGAAGGTGACATGAGCGATAGCCCCCCCAGTGCCAATGGAACCAGCGGAGCCATCAACTCCACTGGCGTAAAAGGCGAAACCGCAGCGCGTGGTCATATCCTGGTGGTGGACGATGAGCCGGGAATGCGCCGCGTCGTCTCCAGGGCGCTGACTCGCAAAGGCTACAGGGTCGAGACCGCCGCAGATGGCCCCGCCGCGCTGGCGATACTCGACACCATGACGATCGATCTGGTCATCTCCGATATCGTCATGGAGCCGATGGACGGCATCACCCTGCTTTCCGAGATAAGAAAAAAAGACGCGGACATCCCGGTCATCGTGATAACCGCCTACGGTACGGTGGAGAGCGCGGTGGACGCGATGAAGAATGGCGCTTACGACTACGTCGCCAAGCCCTTTTCCAACGCCGAGTTGGCGATGGTCGTCTCCAAGGCATTGGAGAGGGTGCGTATTCTCGACGAGCGCGACTACCTGCGCGAAGAGATAAACCGCCACTACGACTTCCAGGGGATAATCGGCGACTCGCCCATCATGGGCCGTGTTTTCGAGGTCGCCGCCACCGTCAGCCGCTCCAACGCCTCAGTCCTTATCACCGGCGAGTCGGGTACCGGCAAGGAGCTGCTGGCCCGTTCGATCCATTTTTCCAGCGAACGCAGAGACGCCCCCTTCGTGGTGCTCAACTGCGGTGCGGTGCCCGAGGGCGTGGTGGAGAGTGAGCTCTTCGGCCATGAAAAGGGAGCGTTTACCGGAGCGCACCGCCAGCGCAAGGGCAGGTTTGAGCTGGCGCACACCGGCACCATTTTCATAGACGAGATCGGGGAGCTTTCCCCCAACAGCCAGGTCCGGCTCCTGCGTGTGCTGCAAGAGCGCGAGTTTGAGCGGGTGGGAGGCGACGAGACGATCAGCGTGGATGTGCGCATCATAGTCGCCACAAACAAGAACCTGCGGGAAGAGGTGGAGGAGGGGCGCTTTCGCGAAGATCTCTTCTACCGTCTGAACGTTGTCGAAATTCCCCTGCCGCCTTTGCGCGAACGCAGCGAGGATGTGGAACCGCTGGCCCGTTTTTTCCTCAAGCGCTACGTTAAGGAGACCGGTAAGGTGATCTCCGACATAGCCCCGCTGGCGCTGGAAGTGCTGACCCGCTACAAGTGGCCGGGCAATGTGCGAGAGCTGGAAAACGCGATTGAGCGCGCTGTGGTCCTCTCAAGCGGCGACCTCATCGGCCCCGACGACCTGCCGGTGGGCATCTCGGGCGAGCGCAGGAGCGCGCTGGAAATGCCCACGGGTTCGATGAACATCAATGAGATGCTCGACGACCTTGAGCGGCAGATAATCCTTCGCACCATCGAGCAGGTGGGAGGCTCCCAGACCAAGGCCGCCAAGATGCTGGGGATTGCGCGGACAACCCTTCGTTACAAGATGGAAAAACACCACCTGGTCGGAGAATAGTCGTCATTTATCCCGCGTCCTCCGCGCTTAGACGAATATCCGTCGAAAAACCCATTATTTTCAACCAGTAACACCTTTTTTCCGTGCACGGAATTTGCATCGCTATGGTCCCCATGAACAGATTGGCAGGTAACTTGGCAAGAGCGGCGTTCGTAACGGTTTTGGCCCTGACGCTTTGGGGGTGCAGAGCTGACTCGGACAAGCTCTACGCCATGAAGGTCGAAACCCCGCCCTCAGTGGAAATGTGGCGCAGCGCCTACCCCCTGCGGCTCGAAGCGTCCGGGGGCGCGACCAGCCTGCCCTCCGAATCGATGGTGGACAGCGACTCGGTCCACAAGGTGACCGCCTCGTGCCACCATGGGACGGGGGCGCCCACGGTCAAGGTGGAGCTACGGGCTTTTTATACCGCCGAGAAACTCTATCTGCGCGTAAAATGGGGGGACCCCACCCCGGACGAGGGGCCAAACTGGACCTTCGCCGACGGAAAGTACCGGGCCAGCGGGCAGGTGCGTGACGGACTGGGCATACTCTGGGGAGGTCCGCAGGGAGAAGGAGCGCGGGGCTTCAACTGCATGCGCTCGTGCCACATGGATGATTGGCGGATGGCGGGCGACAGAGGCTTCGCCGACTACATGATGCGCACCCCCGACCAAGCGCGGCTGGATTTCTGGATCTGGCGGGCCGGGAGGGGGGATGGAATTAAGGCGGGTGGCGTTGAGGATGGTTACCTCGGACCGGAGGGCAAGGAAGGCGACACCCCCGGCGAGTTCGAGAAGCCCAATTCAACCCTGGCCGCGCAAGAAGGGTGCGAACTCTTTGGCGAGGGCGACCAGCCGCTGGTGGCCCCCGAGGGTGGCCCCGGAATGACCGCTCCCGGCTATCTGATTGTGGACGATTCCGCCGGACGAAATGAAGTTGACGCAGTCGCGAGCCACACCGACGGGCAGTGGGTACTGACTCTCAGCCGCGATCTAACGCCGCTGGACCTGGGCGATGTGGTTTTCACGGCGGGGGTGGAATATCAATTTGGCCTGGCGCTTTTGGATGGAGTGGCCCTTGACCACAATGCGGTCAACATGCCTGTGACGCTGGTGGTTGTCGATCCCGACCGGATAACGACGGAATAAAGACAGGGGAATGGATAAAATGAGAATCAAAGCGGCACCGCTTCTGCTGCTACTCGCGATTACCGTTTCAGGCTGCGATACCGCACCCGGGAAACCGGAGGGGACCAACTCTTCCCCTGGTCTGTCCACGGTGAGCGGGGTCGCCACAAAACCTGCCGCTGGGGCGACGATTTATCTCTACCGTCCGGGTGAAGATCTGCGAGGCCCCCCCTTCACGACCATCGGGCCGCTTGGGAGTGATGGCAGCTACTCCGTCGATCTGCCCGCCGGTGACTATATCTTCCTCGTGCGACAAAGGGAAAACGGCGAAGACGCGGGGCCGCTTGTGGAGGGTGACCTCAAATCAGACCCGCATACCCTCAAGGTGACCCCCGGCCAGCCGGTAACGCTGGACCTCGCGGCCTACATCAAAGAGGGCAACTTAAAGGAAAATTTTGGCGCGAAGATGACCAACGACACTGGCGTGAGCGGCGTGATCCACAACGCCGAGGGCAACCCGGTTGAGGGGGTGAGGGTCCACGCCTACGACCATGTGCAGATGTCGGAGCGGCCCAAATACGTCTCGGCGCGTACCGGCCCCGATGGCCGCTATGATCTTGGCCTCACCGGCGGCGGCACCTACTACATTTGCGCCAGGGACAAATATGGCGGCCCCCCCAAGGTGGGCGACCTCTATGGGCGCTACGACAAGGGCACGGTCGAGCCCTCTTCGGTCATCATCAAGAAGGGCGAAAAAAAGAAAGACGTGGATATCACCGTCCACATGGTGTGGTAGATGAACTTTCGCCGTTTACTTTGTATCCCGGTGACCTGCCTTGTGTTGGTAACCGGTTGCGAGGTGCCCCAGCCCCAGCTGTCCATTGGTGAGCTGGTGGCGCGCGGCCAAGAGGGCGACGCCGCAGCGGTTGTCGAGCTGGTCGAGCGCGTTGACAGCAACACTCCCCTGGCCCAGCGGGCGGAGGCCTACAAATTCCTCCTCACCACCAGGCTGGGTGAAGAGGCGATAAGGAAAAACTTTGAAGACCCCGACCCGGTGCGGCGCGAGCAGGCGCTGACGGTGGGGGCGGCGCGCAAGGTCCCCGGCATCTTCGATGCGGCGGTAAAGGCAATCGCGGATGCGAACTTCAGCCGCTCCAATGCGGCGGCGTGGACGTTGGGAGAGCTGGGCGATGTTAGGGCTGTGCCGATCTTGTTCAGTGCGCTGGTCCGAGGGGCTCCCGACCTGACAGCGCGTGAAGCGGCCCGCTCGCTTGGCAGGCTCGGCGACAACTCCGCTCATATATTGTCCACACGGATGGGCGAGCTGAAGGGTGCGTCGCTTGGCTACGGGCTTCGGGTACTCGGCGAGCTGAGGGTAGAGGGAACGAAGCAGACGCTGGTGACCGCCCTTGAAGACCCGGCGACGCGGCTGGACGCGGTATGGGCGCTGGGCACCATGGGCAAGGTGGGTGTCCCGGTGGACCTGACACAGTATCTTGACGACCCGGATTGGCTGGTGAGGGTTGAAGCCTGTCGCGCCGTCGGCCTCTTGAGCGACAAGAGCGCCGAACCTCTTCTCGACCGGCTGAGACGCGAAGACCCCGACCTCTCGGTGAGGGAGTGGGCGGCTCGCGGCATGGCCCTGGTGACCGGAGAGCAGGAATCCTATCTTGACGAGAATGGCGAGTGGAAGACCCCCAAGGGGCTGTATCATTAACTTGGTGAATAAAACATATGGCGACTGACCTCTACAGACATGGGCTGACAGGCCCCCTGCTCAAAAAGCCGCTCTTCCAGAGCGCGGTCAGGTGGGGTCTGCTCTTCCTGCTGGTGGCGGGGGTGGTGATAGGCTGGGGGCGCGAGACGTTGCCCGGCGTCGCCGACCCCTTCCCGCTCATCTACACCCACGCCTCCACCCTGCTCTTCTGGGTAGTCTGGTTCATGGGGCTGGTGCTGCTGGTGCCGTTGCTGGGCCGGGCCTGGTGCGGGGTGTGTCCGTTGGGGTTCATATCCGAGAGACTGGGCCGCATCGGCTTCAACATCGCACCATCGCCTGGTTGGACCGCAAAACTGGGAATCCTGGTGGTCTTCTCCGTCGGCGCAGCCGCTGCGATCTTCTTTGACGCCCACAAAAGCCCCCAGATGACGGCGCTGCTGATCGCCGGAATGACCGGGTTGACCGTGGTGAGCGCGCTGGTGTGGAGGAGGGCGTTCTTCTGCTCGCACCTCTGCCCGGTGGGGCTGACGCTTGGCATCTATGGCCGGTTTTCACCGGTTAAAATCGCTTCCCATGACCCGGAGCAGTGCTCCCGGTGCACCACCAAGGGATGCGTGGCGCGAAAGAGTAGCTGGAAGAGGTGGGATGCGGGTAGCCTCGTGGTGCACAAGAAGGTCTACGAGTCCGGCTGCCCCGTAGCGCTTTACCCTCCCAAGATGGACGGGTCCCAATGTCTGCTCTGCATGGAGTGCGTGAGAAACTGTCCCGAGGGCAACCTGGGCGTCTTCTACGGCAAGCGCACCTCCGTCGAGGGGCTGGAACCGGTTGCGGTGCTCCTGCTGGTTTCCCTGGGCGGCCTTGTGTCCCTGGCGCTCGTGCGCACCTGGCCCGATCTGGGCAATGGGCTGACCCCCACCGCGTACCCCCCCGTCTGGCTCTGGGCGCTGTGGCTCGGGTTTCTGCTGCCGGCCTTTGCCGTATTCGCAGGGCCGCTGGTTGACCTCTTCTCCAACGCGGTAAAAGGCAGGGAGGAAGAGCCGCCCGAAATTGGCAGCGACCCCGAAAGAGCCATGAAGGCTGCCAACAGGGAAGGATTCTGGGGCAGGGCGGCGAGGATGGTCGCACCGCTGGCTGGTCCGGTGCTGGGCGGACACCTGGCGCTGGCGCTGGTGAAGCTCAACGCCAAGGTAACCTTCGTACCCTATATTTTTTATGATCCCTTTGGCGAGTCCACCTACATGGCGATCAACGTGGCGAAGACGCTTACCTCGCCCGATCTGCTCATACCGCTGGAGATACTGCGCTACGTTGCGCCAGTGCTCCTGCTGGGCGGCATCGCGTTGGGAATCTTCGACGCCCGCCGTTTCTGGCGCGGCAGGGGTATCGCGGTGGTGGCCGGGTGGGGTGGCTTCATCTGGTTCACGGCGCTTTACGGCGCCACCCTCATTCACTGGCTCTTCGCGGGGAGGTGACCATGAAGACAAGATTATTTCTCCCCCTGTTGCTCCTGCTGTTGACCGCCCCGGTCAGCCACGCCTGCTTTGGCGCGCAGCTGCGGGTCGGGGTCGTGGAGGGGGGTGAGCTGGCGGCGTACTTCACGGGCTTCTTCGTTGAGGAGAAGACGGGCATAGTGCCGGACTTCAAGGTCACGACCGACCCCCTGAAGGCGTTGGCCGAGGAAAAGATCGATATTTTCCTCGCGCAAAGTGGCGACAAAGCGCCGGAAGGGTTGCTGGTGCGAGAGGTCGGTGAGATACCGGGGCTTGGCAAGCGGGTCTACTGGATGCGGAGCGATGTGGTCGAAGACCTCCGCTTCACGACTGTGGAAAGGGCGCTGGGCATAATCGGGCGGTTTTTCTCCACCTCCCACTACAGGGAAGCGGTCGCGGCCCCGAACCCCAAAAAAGCGGCACGAAAGGCAGTAAACGATGGTTCGTAGATTCATCCCGGCGCTCGCGGCGCTGTTGGGTTTTACGGTTTTGGCGGTATTGGCCTCCGGTTGCAGGGAGGAGGGTCCCACCTTTCGCGTCGGCTACATGATCTGCAACTCGCTCGAAGAGACCCGGGAGCGCTTCGATCCGCTGACCGAATACCTCTCCCAGGCCACCGGGGCGCGTTTTGAGGCAATCTATCTGGACACGGTTGATATGGAGGAGGCGTTCGAGAAGGGGCAGTTTGACTTTACCCATACCAATTCGCTCCTCTTCGTGACGCTGGCCGAGCGGCATAAGGCGAAACTTGTCGCGGCGGAAAAACGTGGAGCCTTTGGCGCGTTGACCAAGGGGACGATCATAGTGCGCGCCGATTCGGAGATCGAAACCGTGGCGGACCTTCGCGACAAGCGGCTGGTCTTCGGCCCCCAGTGGGCGCCCTTCGGCTTTCTCTCCCAGTACGCGCTGATGTTGGAGCGGGGGATCGATCCCGAGATCGATCTCGGCCCCTACTCCTTCCCCCCCGCCTCCTGGAAGCATGAGAAGATAATCTACTCGGTGCTCTACGGTGGTTTCGACGCCGGGGCCGCGCCGCTGATTGATCTCGAAGAGATGACGGCGGAGGGGAAGATTCAGCCGGGCGACTTCAAGATCATCGCCACCTCCGAGTTGGCCCCCTACTGCACCGTTGGAGTCTCTTCCAGGGTCGATCCCAAGTGGGTGGAAAAAGTGCGCGAGGCGCTACTGGCAATTGACGACTCGACCACCGCCGAGGTGGCGGGCGAGAAGCTGAAACTTCTCAAGAGGGCGAAGGTGACCGGCTTTGAGAAGCTCGACATCAGCGACTACGACATAGTGCTCAAGTGGGCGAAGCTGGCGAAGATGCCCCCCTACGAGGAGCCGTGGTAGAGATGTCCATCCGTCCCCTCATAGCAGGCGCGGCGCTCTTGTGCCTGGCCGCGGCCGGGTGGCAGGTCACCCTGATCGAGCCGGGCCAAGCCTTTGGGTACCGGGCTCCACAAAGGCCCGACCCGGCGGCGGTGGAGAAGAGTTTCGCCGACGAGGTTGAGCTGTTGAAGTCGGGCAAGTCCACCCAGGCGCTTTTATCCTTGCGCCGCCGCGCAGAGAAGGGTCCCTTTCCCGGTCCTGCGCTCTACCTCATGGGGGTTGAAGCCTACCGGCAGGGGGCGTACTCCCAGGCTGTGGAACATTGGCAAAAGGGGGTCAAACTCTACCCCTATCTGGGTGACAGGGATGCGCCCTTCGGCGCTGCCAAGAGGATGAACATGGCCCTGGCGGAGCTTAAAAGCGGGGTATGGGCTGGCAAGAAGAGGTCTGAAACTGCGCGCATGCACGCGCTTATGCGCCGCCTCGCGGGGGGGTGCGAATGAAGCTGACCCCCGAGCAGAAATGGGAGATCGCCGCCGGCGTATTGATGGGCGCGACGGGAAGCCTTCTTGTTCTTCTGGGCAATCCGGCCAACACCGGCATATGCGTCTCCTGCTTCATGGAGAACTCGGTGGGGGCGCTTGGGTTGCACCCCGACGAGCGGATGCGCTACATGCGCCCGGAGCTTCTGGGGTTTTTTCTCGGCAGCTTTATCATCGCGGTGGGGAGCAAGGAGTTCCGCCCCCGCGCCGGTAGTTCCGGTATCAGCGGCTTCGGCCTCGGCCTGATGATGATCGTCGGCTCAGCCGTCTTCCTCGGGTGCCCCATAAAGGCGCTCTTGCGACTGGCCGCCGGCGACATGACCGCCGTGGCCGGGGTGGCGGGATTAATTGCTGGAGTTTGGGCGGGGCTGAAGACCCTGGCGACCTCCGACCCCGGCTTTGAGGGGACCACCCAAAAGTCTTCCGAGCCGGTGGCCTATGGCATCGCGCTCTTGGTAACGGTATTGGCGGCGCTGGTCTTCGTGCCGGGTGTGTATCTGGTGAGCAGGGGCGGAGGAGGCTCCCTGCACGCTCCAGCCGTCATCAGTCTGGCCGCTGGAATCGGTCTTGGAGTCCTCTGCCAGCGTTCACGCTTTTGCATAACCGGTTCGATCCGGGATCTTTTGTTGACCCGCCGCGGTTCCATGGGGCTCGGCCTCGCGGGAGCTTTTCTCACAGCGGTGGTCCTCAACGTCTTCACCGGTCAGTTCAACCCCGGCTACGTGGACCAACCCGGCGCGCATCTGGAGTGGCTATGGAACTTCGCCGGACTGGGCCTTGTGGGCTGGTCGGCGGTCGTGGCGGGGGGTTGCCCCTTCCGTCAGATAATAAAGGCGGGCGAGGGCGACCTGGACGCGGCGACAATATGCGCGGGTATGATCCTGGGCGCGGTGCTCGTCAAGACCTGGGGAATCGGAGCGACCTCAGCGGGGGTTCCACCCCAGGCCAAAGCGGCGGTGCTGGTGGGTCTGGCGGCGCTTCTGGCGCTTAGCTTGCGCAGGAAAGGGGTGAGAGGATGAAACGATTGGCTGGTTTCGCGGCGCTCGTTGTTGCCATGTTAATGGGTTGTACCGTTTCCAACGCGAAGCTCGCCGCGCCCGCAATGGGCGGCGTGCAGAGGGTTCCCCTGGTGGTACCGATCCCCAAAACGGCGGTGGTCTGGGACAAAGAGCTTATATATGGCGAGGTCGAGTGGTCGGGCCAGCTGGTGGTCAAAAAGCCGGTGGTCGTGACCAAGACCGGAAAGCTGACAATTGAGGCGGGCGCACGAATCTATTTCGATATGGAGACAAAAGGGAAAGCGGCTCCCCATACCTGGGTGCTGGTGCTGGGCGAAGTGGTTGTAGAGGGCTCGGCTCAAAAGCCGGTGGAGCTTGTCTCGGTGAAGCTGGCGAACAGCGGCGACACCGACATCTTCTCCGTCCAGACCGCAAAAAAAGCACTGTTCAGCTACGCCAGCTTCCAGCGCGGCGGCTGGGCGGTACACGTACACGACACCGACACCCTTGTATCCAACTGTTTTTTCAGCCGTAATTACGGTGGCCTGCGCTTCAAGAATGACGGTATGAGGATCGAGGGGAACCGTTTTCAGTTCAACAAGATCGGCATCCGCGCCCTGCAATCCAAAGGCGTGAAGATAACCGGCAACTCGTTTCTGGAAAATGAAACCGGCATCTTCTTCAGGGAGGGCATGACCGGCGCGGTCATCCGGTCAAATGATTTCGCCAACGCGGAATATGACTTCAAGCTGGGAGAGAACCAGAGGGAAGATGTACAGGCACAGGGCAACTGGTGGCGTGCGGCGGCTGGAGACAGCTTGGCAGGGAAAATCTACGACGGCGAAGATTCGGAGGGGGTGGGACGTGTCCTGACCGACCCGGTCCTTCCGGCAAAAATCAACAGGAAGAGGTAATGGGAAAGACAGAGAGAAAGCTGGAGAGGAATCCCGAGCTGGTCTGGCGCGACGAGCCTGACGCCAGGCAGTCCATTGTGGAAGGGCTGGAGGCGGGCGAAGATGTCGCCGGGCGCGGCTGGGTGATCATCGTCGATTCCGGCACCATCCATCAGCTGAACCTGCTGGCGGGCGAGATATGGATGCTCTGCGATGGAACCCTGGATGAAACCGGCATCGGTGAAAAGCTGGCCGAGACCTTCGACGCCCCCGTGGGTGAGATCGTCGAGGACGTGCGCGAGTTCGTCAATGAATGTCTTGAAAAGGGCTGGCTACAGATAAAGGAGGCTTGAGGTTGGAACTTTCCGCTCCACTTACGGTTAATTGGACCCTCTCCTACGCCTGCAACTTCAATTGTCGCCACTGCTACTCACGTGGGCAGACAAGGGATGAGCTGGGTCTAGGAGACGTCATGAAAATAGTGGATGAGCTGGCCGACTGCCGTGTGGCCTTCGTCAACTTCGGCGGCGGCGAACCGCTCATCTATCCCCATTTATTTGAGGTCGCCACCCACGCCACAAGCCGGGGACTCAAGGTCTCCATGAACACCAACGGGTGGAAGCTGGACGCGGAGGCTGCCGGGAAGATCGCCAAGGCGGGCTTCAGGTCGGTGGGCGTCTCCATCGACGGCGCGACCGCCGAGGTTCACGATCATTTCAGGAGCCGCCCCGGCAGCTTTGAGATGGCGCTAAAGGCGCTGGAGAATCTGCGCGACGCGGGTGTGGACTCCACCGTCTCCGCCGTCATCTTTCGCGACAACGTGGCGCAATATAAACAGATAGTGGAACAGGCCGCCGAGCGCGGCGTGTCCACCGTCTACCTGCACAACTTCAAGTGCTCGGGACGGGGGATGGAGAACCGCGAGGCGCTGGACCTCAAGCCGGATGAGTGGAAGGCTTTCTACGAGGACGCGCTGAAGTACCGCGAAGACGCCCCCGCCAAGCTGGCCTTTGACGATCCGATCATTGCGCTGCTCGGCGAAGCGGAGGGGGGCGCGGTTAAGGGCTCCACCTGCGGCAAGCTCTCGCTCCACCTTGAGCCGGATGGCGATACGACCCCCTGCGGCTTCATCCCGCTCTCGGTGGGCAACATCCTCACTGATGGACTCAAGGCGATTTGGAAGGATTCGGATGTACTGCAGAAGATGCGCAACAAAGAGCCCAAGGGCAAGTGTGTGGGTTGCGACGCCTACAGCGAATGCCTCGGCGGCTGCACCGCCCGCGCCCTGGCGGTGACAGGTTCTTTTGAGGAGCCTGACCCCCATTGTTGGAAGAGTGACGGCACGGAGTCTGCATAAGTATTTTGGTGCAAAACAAAAAAATATGAGATTTTTTGAAACCTGTTAGGTGCGGTTTCCGTAATATCACTCGGTAATGCAGCTAACGCACAACAACCCAAGCGGGAGGAATACCATGAAAAAGGTACGCTACATCAAGCCCAGCATCACCGGTCAGTCCAGCGTCCATCCCTGCTGAGTCAGGCATGTGCCGGGGGAGCGACTGAGGCTTTGCAGCCGTTCTCCCGGTTTCGACCTCTCCCATGGGGATGTCGGAATTCGGTCAAATCAGACCCGTCTGCCCGTAAGTTGACGGGTTTTTGACGTTAACAAAGACTGTCTTTTCTCCGATTGACTTCGTCAGGCTAAGAAATGATCCTCGAAATACGTCAAGTATTCCTCCGGTCATTTCTTATCGCATTCCTCATTGACTCGGTCCCCTCTCTGGGGCCTCGCCTTTTAGCATTTTGCCCTTGACCCATGCTTTTGAAGTTCAACCCCCGTCCAAGCGGAGCAGTTCAACTCGCAGGATCAGGAGGTCATACTTTATAGCGAGCGTACGCGAGCGGCTTTATGACCTCCCCGGAGAGATGAACGATCAGCGCAGCTTGTGGGGCGTCTTGGGGTCAAGGGGGATTGGACGAGCAATCCCCCTTCGTCGCTAAAGCCCTCGTAGAGGGCGAGCGAAACAACTCAGCAGAATATCTACTCGGTCGCCGGAGCCTTCGTCAGAAGGCCCACCAAAACACATACAATAAACCCAATCCAATCAAAAAACACGCGTGCCAAGCTGCGCGACTCAGCGCCCCCCCTCCCCTGGAGGAAAGCAGCCCCGGCCTAGCCGTCGCCAAGCTCGTGCATCAGTTCGAGCAGATCGCACACACGGTTGGAGTAACCCCACTCATTGTCATACCAGGTCAGCGTGCGCAGACAATTGCCGCCCACCACCTGGGTCAGCGGCGAGTCGAAGATGGCGGAGTGGGGATCGCCGATTATGTCGCTTGAGACCAGCGGCCCGGTGGAGTAGCGGATGATATTTTTCATCCCTGGCGTGTGGGAGGCTTCGCGTATCGCCTCGTTCACCTGATCCACCGAGACATCCATCTTCAAAATGGTGGTCAGATCCACTATGGAGCCGTCCGGTATCGGCACGCGCATCGCCATGCCGTCAAGCTTGCCCTTTAGCCGGGGCAGCACCTTGCCCACCGCCTTGGCCGCGCCGGTGGTCGTGGGGATGATATTCTCCGCCGCCGCACGGCTGCGCCGCCAGTCGGAATGGGGCACGTCGGCAAGGCGCTGGTCGTTTGTGTAGGCATGAACAGTGCTCATCAGCCCTGAATCGATGCCGAACTGCTCATCGAGCACCTTGACGATGGGGGCCATGCAGTTGGTTGTGCACGAGGCGTTGGAGATCACCTTGTGTTCCGGCTTCAGCTCCCCGTCGTTGACCCCCAGCACGATTGTGGCGTCAATCTCATCCTTGGCGGGGACGGTGAGGATCACCTTCTTTGCCCCCGCCCTCAGGTGCATCGCCACCTCCTCGCGTGTCCTGAACACCCCGGTGGCCTCGATGACATAATCCACCCCCATCTCCTCCCAGGGCAGCTCGGTCGGGTCGCGATAGCTGGTCATTGTCACATTTTGATGGGGGGTCTTCATCACATCCCCCTCAAGCACCGCCTCCTCCGGGAACTCCCCCATCACCGTATCGTGTCGCAGCAGGTAGCAGAGCGCGTCGTTGTCGGCCAGGTCGTTTATCGCGACGACTTCAACCCCTTTGCGCACGTTGAGGAGACGAAAGAGCGAGCGGCCGATTCTGCCGAAACCATTTATGGCTACCCTCATGGTCAATTGCCTCCCTTCTTCGCCTGGCCCCACAGGAGCGCTGTCTCAAGCATCCTGCTGGCGTAGGCCCAGCCATTGTCGAACCACCCAAGGGTTTTGGAGAGTCCGCCCTCCATGGAGATGGTGGCGGTGGCGTCGATGATTACCGAATGGGTGTCGCCGATGGCGTCGCTCGACACTATGGGCTCCTCGGTATAGCGCATCAGCCCCTCAAGTTCATTTTGTGACGCACGCTTGAACGCACTGTTTATCTCCTCGACGCTGGTCGGATGCGAAAGCTTGGTCACCAGATCGATATTTGAACCGGCGGGGACCGGGACGTTTAGCGCCAACCCCTGGAACTTGCCCGCAAACTCGGGTATCAGCGCTTCAAGCTCCTCGGTGGCCCAGGTCGCGTTGGGGATTATGTTCTGCGCCGCGCTGCGGCTCCAGCGAAGTTCCTTGCGCGCCATGTCGCTGAGCCGCTGGTCGCCCGTGTAGGCATGCACGGTGGTCATCGTACCCAGCTCAATCGGGACCAGGTTGTTGAGCACCTGCGCCATCAGCCCCAGGGCGTGGATGGAGCTGGAGCCGCACGAGATGATCTGCTCGCTGCCTTTTATGGATTTGCAGTTAATCCCCCGGACAATTGTCGCGTCCACCTCATCAAGGGCGGGGGTGGAGAGGAGCACAGCCCCGGCTCCGGCGTCGATATGTTTGGATAGTTCGCTACGGGAACGAAAGCGCCCGGTGCATTCGAGCACCACGTCCACCTCGAATATATCCCAGGGGATGAGGCCGGGTTGGAATTCACCGAGCAGGCGGGCCTTTTGGGAGCCGCAGAGGATATGGTTTCCCTCAAGGGTCGCCGCGCCCTCGAATTTTCCCTCTATTGTGGAGTTGTTGAGAAGATAGGTGAGCGCTTCGGGATCGGAGGAATCGCAGATCACCGCAAACTCGACCCCCGGCATGTCGTAGCCCAGGCGAAAGATGCTCCGGCCTATTCTGCCAAAGCCCACTATTCCCAATCGTATACCCATGAGTCACCCCTGGTGCTGGTTTTGCGGGGAAGAGCTTTTCGCTGCCCGCTTGAACTGTCACGCAATGCCTGAACTGTATATTATCTCTTTAAAGGGGGAAGGCAAGAGACTCTTCGGGTGGGAGGAGCGCAGAATGAAGGAGCCCTGACCTGTCTCCGCAATAGTGGACAGTTATAAAATCCTCAAGCCGCCATCCTGTAGAGCGACTGCTCAAACTCATCGGGCGACATATAGCCTATAGACGAGTGCATTCTTGTTCGGTTGTAGAAACCCTCGATGTAGCTGAAGATGCTTCGCTTTGCCATTGCTCTCGTTTCACAGCGGCAGTGGTGTACCAGCTCTGTTTTGAGTGTCCCGAAGAACGATTCGGTTATTGCGTTGTCATAACAACATCCAGTGGCACTCATGCTCTGTTTGCCTCCGGCTCCCCTGACTAGCTTGCTAAAGCGCTTGCTGCAGTACTGGCTTCCACGGTCGGAGTGGAAGATGAACCCCTTGCCGGGCTTGCGCCTGTGTAGGGCGTTTTTAAACGCATTGACCACCAGGTCGTCCTTCATCCGCTTGTGCATCGACCAGCCCACTATTTTGCGTGTGCAGATGTCGAGCACTACGGCCAGATAGAGCCACCCTTCGCCTGTGCGGATGTAGGTTATGTCGCCAGTCCATATGTCATCAGGCTCTTTGGCCCAGAACTCTTGGTTTAAAAGGTTTGGCGCTACCGGGCGCTTGTGGTCCGAGTTGGTGGTCACCTTGAAGCGTCGCCTGGTTTTGACTCTTAGGTCGTTGTCCTTCATCAAGCGAGATATTCGGTTTTTGCCTGCTGTGATCCCTTGGGAACGAAGCGCCTCTATGATGCGAAGGATTCCATAGGTTTCGTCGCTCTCTTTAAATATCGCCCTCATGAGGACTCCAAGGCGCTTGTCCTCAATCCTTCGCTTGGATTTGCTGCGTGTACGGCTGGCGTAATAGCCGCTGCGAGACACCTCAAGTACGCGGCACATCTCCCCGACTGCAAATTGGCAGCGGTGCTCGTCTATGAACGCGAATATCGATTCGGGTCCGTTGAGAAGATGGCCACTGCTTTTTTTAGGATTTCTCGCTCACGACGAAGCCGCTCGTTCTCTTTTTGAAGCCTCTTTAGCTCGGCCTCAGGCGAACCTGGCGCGGGCTTTCTAAAAGCGCCCTCCTGCTGGTCCTCGTACTTGTAGACCCAGCCCTTCAAGACTCCGTGGGTGATCCCAAGGGAGCGCTCTACTTCTTTAATCTTGCGCCCCTCCTCCACTACCAACTTCACAGCTTCAAGCTTGAACTCAGGGTCGTATACTCGATTCTTTCTCACAGACACACCTCCTTACCCCGTAGGGTATACGATGTGTCCACTAAAACGAAGATAGCTCACCCGCCGGGATTTCCGACGGGCTCGTTAAAAACGTTAGCCCTCTTTTTTTGCGAAGGTGACCTGCTTGTCGCAGTCGGGGCATTTTTTGGGTTTGCAACGTGAGTCGCGCTCATAACCGCATTCGGGACATTTCCATACAGCCATTTTAAACTCCTTCTCTTTCGTTGTAGCCGGGTTGTCCGGGCGCTTGGGCTAGTCTATTCCGCCTGTTAGTCCATCCTGTAAATAGCCGGGAGGTTTCTGAGTCGCTCGGCGTGGTCCAAGCCATAGCCTACCAGAAAGCCATCCTCACAAACAAGACCAATATAGTCAGCCTTGATGTTGGTGGCGCGTCTTACCTGTTTGTCTACCAGCGCACACACCGCCACGCTCTTTGCGCCAGCCTCTTTCAGGGTCGCAATGAGCACCTCAAGGGTAGCGCCGGTGTCCACTATCTCTTCGACCACGATCACGTCCTCATCTTTGACCTCCAGCTTGGTGGGCAGCGTCAGCCGCGCCCTGGAGGTGGGGGAGGTTTCGTTCCCATAGGACTCCATCCTGACAAAATCCACCTTGCAGGATATATCGAGGCGTCGCACCAGGTCGGCGGTGAAGATGAAGGCGCCGCTCAGCACTCCGATAAAGAGGGGTTCCCTGCCCTCATAATCTTTATTGATATTTTCAGCCAGTCGGTCAATCGCTTCATTTATTGTGGTGGTATCATATACAAGGCGCACTTTGGTTGGACTCCGTGGATATCGGGGTTGATCGGGTCAACGTTACACTTTTTAGCATATTCGTTTTCCTGTTACTATTGGCAATGAAGCAATGAAGCATTGTTTTAATTGCATGGCTTTTGGCGAGGAGTCCGTGATGTATAAAAAACTTTTGATGGCGGTGGTTTTGCTGGCGATGACCGCAGGACAATCGCTGGCGATGCATGGGTTGAATTTAGTTCTCGGATCGACCCTGCCGAAGATGGAGATAGCGGGGCTGATAGCCTCTGGTGATTATGCCAAGCTTGGCCTTGCAGCGAAAGAGGGGCCGGTGGAGCTGGACACCATAGGCGATGAGGGCGACCTCTTGATGCTGGAGTTTTTTAACCAGTATTGCCTCTCTTGCAGGAGGCAGGCTCCGGAGATGCAGAAATTCATGGAGTCGCTAGGGGGTACCGACCTTGAGGGCAAGGTGCATATCCTGGCAATAGGCATCGGTACCAGGGACAAGAGGCTGCTTAATTTTCGCGAGGAGCTGGGGGTGACCTACCCGATCGCTGCGGACCCCCATTTTGACATCTACTACAGCTTGGGCGATCCCGACGGCACGCCGCTCTCCATCTTCATGCGTAAAGAGGCGGGCGAGTGGCGGGTAGCCGACGCCCACCTGGGTCCCCAGGGCGAGCTTGAGCTGCTGGCCCGTTCAAGGGTGTTGATAGAAAACAGGCAGGGCGAGCTTGAGGGCTTTGCCCAGCCGATCAGCAAGCCTGGCAAGAGCGATTATCTTACCGTAGCGCAGCGTATCGATTTCGCCGCCAAGGTGCTGGCCCGGGCGTCTGGGGCCAAGGTTACGGCGAGGCTGACCGATGCGAAAGAGCGGGAGATATACGAGGCGCTGGACGAAAAGGGCAAATCGACCGGTCTTTACGCCATCATCTCTTCGCGCGAACCGATATGCGATATGTGCCATTCGATACTCTTTGCGCTGGCGTTCGATAAAGAGGGCAGGGTCCAGGCGTTCTACCCGATCTACGTGACCAAATTCGGCAATGAGGTTTGGAACGAAGATGACGTGACCTACATGGTCACAAGGCTGGTGAACCGGGGTGGCGTGGATCTTGAGTTCAACAGCGAGGTCGACGCTGTAAGCAGCGCCACCATGAGTTCCATCCTCATTTTCGACGAAGCGCGCCGCGCCGGAGCCGAAGTTTCAAAAATTATGCTTGAAGATGACTAAACCCTTGCGCATGAGGGGTCATGCGTCATAAATAGTAGCTTCTGATTTTCAAATGCGACTCAGGGTCGCATTTGGCATTTGCCTATTGAAATCAAGTTGATCAAAAACAAGGCAGGATGGGAGAGAAGATCATGGATCTGTCCAAAACTGAGCGTTATCTAAAACTGTGGACGGCGTCGGAGAACCTTGCGACCAAAATGCTCTCCACCCTCAATGCGCTAAGGACAGAGCGCGGTGTATTGGTGCATGTATATGGCCGGTCGATAGCCAAGGTCAGCTCCACCGACATAATGAAGGCTCACAGACACGCCAGACTGGTCCTGAACAGGGAATTGACTGTGCAGGACACCTACCCCGTACTTGAAGCGATGGCCAGACTCAATCTCGGTCCCTGCCGCATCGACCTTGGAAAGCTGACAGTCAAGCACCAGGAGCTGGGCGAGGATACCTCGCTTGACGAGTTCGTGGGCAGTGAACTGCAGAGCGTGAACACTGGCGTGTTGCCGGTGCTCGACCAACCCCAGGATGTGGTCCTCTACGGTTTTGGGCGTATAGGCAGGCTGGTCGCCAGGGTGCTGCTCGACAAGGTCGGCCGTGGCGACAAGCTGCGTCCCAAGGCGATCGTGGTGCGCAAGATGCGCCCAGGCGATCTCAATAAGCGCGCCGCGCTGCTGAGACTGGACTCGGTGCATGGAACCTTCAACGGGACGATCCACATCGACGAGGAAGAAAATGCGATCGTGGTCAACGGCAACCTGCTGCGCTTTATCGAGGCGGATAAACCCGAAGAGATCGACTACACCAAATATGGCATCAACAACGCCATCGTGGTGGACAATACCGGCATGTGGCGTGACCGCGAGGGGCTTGGCCGCCATCTCAAGGCCAAGGGCGCCAAAAAGGTTTTGCTCACCGCGCCGGGCAAGGATGATATCCCCAACATTGTTTACGGGATAAACAACGATGAGCTCTCCGACGATGAAAATATCGTCTCGGCCGCCTCGTGCACGACCAACGCCATAGTGCCGATACTCAAGGTGCTAGACGAGGAGTATGGCATCGTGAGCGGCCACCTGGAGAGCTGCCACGCCTATACCAACGACCAGAACCTGATCGACAACTACCACAAGGCCCCAAGACGGGGACGGAGCGCGCCGCTGAACATGGTCATCACCACCACGGGAGCGGCCAAAGCGGTGAGCAAGGTGCTGCCTGCCCTTGAGGGCAAGCTCACCGGCAACGCCATCCGCGTGCCCACCCCCAACGTCTCCCTGGCGATCCTGAAGTTGACGCTTGGGAAAGAGACTTCGGTGAAGGAGATAAACGCTTTTCTGAACAACATAGCGCTCAACAGCCCCTACCAGAATCAGGTGGATTTCACCAATTCGGCTGATATCGTGAGTTCGGATATCGTCGGTTCGCGCCATGCGGGGGTAGTCGACGGGCAAGCCACCATCGTCAACGAGTCAGACCCCAGAAACGTGGTCCTCTACGTATGGTACGACAATGAGTTCGGGTACACCTGTCAGCTCATGAGGGTGATACAGCAAATGGCGGGCATACAATTGAAGGAGCTGCCGGCAGAGGCATGAGAACTGCCAGCCAAAGAGGATGTTGAAAGGCGGGGCCCCCTCCCCTACAGAGGAGAGGGGCTCCGCCTTTTTTTATGTCTCTACTCGAAGCACCCCAGCTGACAGGCGTTTACCTTGATCTTTTCCTCGTCGGCAACCTCTCCGACAAGCTTTGGCGGGCATCCCGCCTCATTCGCGATCTTTAGTGCTTTTGAGCAAGCTATCTTGCCCCCGGTTGCCTGCTGCCGCACGAGCTCTCTTACTTTTTCTTTCATGATTTTGTCTCCCTTATGTCTTAAGCCAAGAAAGGGGCGTACCATGCTGTTTGGCCGCCCCTCTTAGTCTAGAGCCTGTTGAAAAACCTCGGATATCCTCCGATTGACGTTGTCAGGGGCGAAAAATGATCCTCGAAATACCTATCAGTATGCCTGCGGTCATTTTTCTTCCCTTCCTAGCCCTCGAATGATCTTCGGGGTTTCCAGTTTATCGTCGGCTTAGTTAGAGGTTTGTCCGGCATCGGCTAAAATCTCCGGTTTAGCGTTGTTCCCCGCTTAGGGAGAGTTTTTCGGAGAGCCTCCTACCGGTAAAATTATCTTACTACTTGCCAGCGTCCTGCAGGGCCTTGATGTCCGCGCCCATCTTCTTGCCAGCCCTTGTCCAGCCGCGATAGGACTTGACCACCTTGCGGTTGGAATCGAGCAGGAAACTGGCGGGGGTAAATGACACGCCGTACAGCTCGGCCAGTGAGTAGTCGCCATCCCACACGAAGCGGAAAGGCAGGTCTCTCTCCTTGGCGTAGGCTTTGAAGTCAAGCTTTCTCGGGTCCACAAAAAACGCCAGGACGTCAACCATATCACCCTTGTCCGAGAGCTCTTTGAGGTAAGCCATCTCCCGTTGGCAAGAGCGGCAGGTCACCTGCAGAAAAACCACCAGCAGGGGCTTGCCCTTGGCTATGGAGTGAAGAGAGCCTTCGACGCCGTCAATATCGACGAACTTGTAATCAGGGGCCACCGAACCCTGCTTGAGCATATTCTCGCCGCCCATGCCCGCCAATGCCGCCAGAGGCGCAAGCATGACCAGGGAAAAAACCAAAAATGCAATGCCAGATCTCGCCCTCATCAAAAGCCTCGCTTCCTCTAATCAAAAAATGCCAGGATATTCTTCCCTGAAACACAAACCATCA
>JAUVAU010000086.1 GCA_030591565.1 Deltaproteobacteria bacterium
ATCACCCGGAAGATGATGTCCCGCGCCTCGGATAATTTTGAGGTCTACTGGGACAGCCCCAGGGATGAGGTGCTGGCCGGGGCCGCCCTGGAGGCGCTGGAGGCGGGGCGAACCATTTTGACCGAGAAGCTGGGCTTCGCCCCAGAGGGGGTCGTCAGGGTGGAGATATATTCCAGCGTCGAGGACTTCACGGCGGTGTCCACCCTCACCCTTGAAGAGGTGGAGACGAGCGGCACCATCGGGCTGTGCAAGTTCAACCGGCTGATGATAACCAGCCCGCGCGCGACCCTGTGGGGGTACCGCTGGCGCGATACGCTCAACCATGAATACCTCCACCTGCTGATCTACCGGCTCAGCATGGGCAATGCGCCGATCTGGCTCCATGAGGGGATAGCAAAATATCTTGAAGGGGCGTGGCGAGACAAGGCGGGCAGGATCGAGCCGCTGCAGCTGGCGCTGCTAACCCGGCGCTTTGCTGAGGATACATTGATAACCCTCGACGAGATGAGCCCCTCCATCGCCAAGCTGGACTCGGCGGAGGATGCCTCGCTGGCCTATGCGGAGGTGGCGACGATGATCGACTTTCTTGCCGGGCGCAGAGGTGACGGGGCGATCACGAAGATGCTGGAGCTCAGCGGCGCCGGGGTGGAATCCCGCGACGCGCTGGCCGAGGTCTGGGGCGACACCTTTGACTCCTTCGATACCGCTTGGCGCGGCTGGGTCGAGAAGCTGCCCACGGTCAATGAAGAGATTGAGATCGTCGGGATCGAGCTTCGCCACGGCAGCGAAGAGGAGGGCGGCGAACCCGGCACGATACGCGACCCCGAGGCGCGGGATTTTTCACGTCTGGGCGATCTCCTGAGAGATCGCGGTCGCACGGTGGCAGCTGCCCATGAGTATGAAAAAGCCTTCAACCTTGAGCCCCGTTCACCGGCCATTACTTCGCGTTACGCCAGGGGCCGGATTGAGCTGGGCGAGTTCGGGGCGGCGCTCGGGGCGCTTGACCAGGTGCTGAACCTCTACGAGGACCGTGCAGTCCTGTGGAGCCGCAAGGGCGAGGCGCTTACAGGGCTCCGGCGGTGGGAAGAGGCGGCGGTTGCCTACGGGGAAGTGATGGAGATAAATCCCTTTGACACCGAGGCCAGGATGGGCCTCGTCAACGCCTATCGCGAGCTGGGCGACACCGAGCGGGCAACCCGTCAGGTGGGGTATCTTGAGACGATAACCGGAGAGAAATGGGGGCATGAAATGCCTCAGGCTGTTGACAAAGGTAGATAACAGGAAGCTGGCTGAAAAATCGGCTACTCGTAGCTGCCTGTCCATCTACTTACCCAGCCTAACTGATCATTGACAAACACTGAATTTTATTCGAGAACAAGGAAGGATATAAAAAATGACCGGAGGAATACTCAGCGTATTTCGAGGATCATTTTTTAGCCTGACGAAGTAAATCGGGGGAAAGGCAGGGTTTGTCAGCGATCAGAGGGCATGAAATGCCTCCCCAACATAACGAGGAGAGCAAGTGATGAGCGATACCAACGTTGCGGCCAATGAGCGTGAGATGGTCGAGAGGGCGGTCGAGGCCCACTCACGCATAGGCGCGGAGATATCCAAGGTCATCGTGGGGCAGAAAAAGGTGGTGGACCTGCTGCTGGTGAGCCTCTTTTCCCGTGGGCACGGGCTATTCATCGGTGTGCCGGGGTTGGCTAAGACGCTGCTGATCCACACGCTGGCCGATGTGCTCGACCTCACCTTTCGCCGCGTACAGTTCACACCCGATTTGATGCCCTCGGATATCACCGGCACCGAGATTTTGGAAGAGGAGCCGGGCAGTTCGAGGCGCTCCTTCAGGTTCGTAAAGGGGCCGATTTTCACCAATATCCTCCTGGCCGACGAGATAAACAGGACCTCGCCCAAGACCCAGGCGGCGCTGCTACAAGCTATGCAGGAGTACAAGGTGAGCGCAGGTGGTGTCGATCATCCTGTGGACAGGCCCTTCCTCGTCTACGCCACCCAGAACCCCATCGAGCAGGAGGGCACCTACCCCCTGCCCGAGGCGCAGCTGGACCGGTTCATGTTCTCAATCGAAATGGACTACCCCTCGGTGGAGGAAGAGGTGCAGATAGTGAACCGCACCACCGCCGGACCTGTTGCGGAGGTGTCCAAGGTGATCGGCCCCGAGGAGATCACCGCGTTCCAGAATGCAGTTCACCGCATCCCCGTGGCCGATACCGCGGTGCAATATGCGGTGAACCTGGTCAGGGGTACCCGCCCCGGTGAGGACGCTCTAGCCGCGGTGAAGGAGTGGACCGCGTGGGGCGCCGGACCGAGGGCGGCCCAGCATCTGGTGCTGGGGGCGAAAGCCCGGGCTATGTTAGACGGCAGGTTCGCCGCCGGTCCCGAAGACATAAGGGCGCTGGCCCTGCCGGTATTGAAACACAGGGTGGTGCCGAACTTCAGGGCCGAGGCCCAGGGGGTCGGCGCGGGTGAGATAGTCGAGGAAGTGTTGAAAGCCGTAGCCGTTGCTTGACAGAGCTGACCTCTACGATCCCGAGCTGGTAGCGCTTCTCAGCCGTGGGACATTGCCGGGGACTCCCTCGCCATACCCACAGCGCGGCGCGCATATCAGCCAGAAGCGCGGGGCGAGCCTGGAGTTTTCGGAGCACACCGAGTACACCCCCGGTGACGATCTGAAGCATCTGGACTGGAAGGTCTTCGCCAAGACCGACCGCCCCTACGTGCGCCGCTACGAAGACGAGCGCCTCCAGAGGGTCTTCATCCTGGTGGATTCCAGCGGGTCCATGTCCTATGGCGGCGCCGACACCCCGGCGGGGTCCAAATACCATCTGGCCGCCAAGGTCGCGGTGGCGCTTGCGGCGACGCTCATCAGGCAGGGGGAGTCGGTGGGGTTGGGGCTGACCGGGGGTGAGGGGGCCGTATATATGCCACCCAGGCCGGGTAACTCGCAGTTGGAGGCGTTTATGGATGTCCTGGGGTCGACCACTCCCGCCGGCGAGGCGCTATTGGGTGGCACCCTGGGCAATGTGGCGGAGCGGCTTGGGCGCGGTACGGCGCTGGTGATCGTCTCGGACTTTCTCGACGAGGAGGATGAGGGGCTGGATCAGATCGGCCTCCTGCGCGCGCGCGGCATAAAACCCAGGCTCGTACATGTGCTGCACCCCGATGAGATTGAGCTTCCCTTTGACCGGACCGTGCGCTTTGTCGCTCTGGAGTCCCCCGCCGAGCTGATGCTCGACCCTGACGCGGTGCGTCGCGCTTACATTGAAGAGATGCGGGAGTTCATTACGGGACTCTCCAACGCCGCCTCGACGATGGCGGTACCCTATGCGCTGGTCAGGGACACGGCAGAGGCGGGGCGACGGCTGATCTCCCTGATGCGCGCCGGTAACGGGCGTGCCGGTGGTGGGCGCGCCACCAGTGGTGGCGCTGGGGGAGGGGGCTGAGTGGGCGCTCTCTCCTGGCTCAGACCCGAGCTTCTATGGGGGCTTCTTGCCGCATCGCTCCCGGTGATCATTCATCTCATCGGCAAGCGCAAACGCAGGACGATCAAGTTCGCGACCTTGCGATTCCTCGAACGGGCTAAGGCGCGCTCCTCCACCCGCTACAACCTCCGGCAGCTGCTCTTGCTGCTGGCCCGCATCATGGCGATTATCCTGCTGGTCAGTCTCTTTGCGGGGCCGGGGATGGAGAGCGAGGGCGGGGCCGGGAGCCGCAGGCTGGCCCTGGTGGTGGACACCTCCATGTCGATGCAGCTTGCCAACGGTATTTCCGGCGGGCTCACAATGGCGAAGGAGGAGCTGAGTCACCTTGTGCGCAAAGGAAGCGCAGCGGACCGGTATGCGGTGGTAGTTACCGGTATGGGGGATGGTAAACCCGAGCGCATGGTGGACCCTGCGGTGGCCCTTGAGCGGATAAGGGGGCTGGCTGCGGGCGATGGCGACACCGGCATAGTGAGGGCGCTGGAGAAGGCAGCGGCGCTGCTGACCGCCGAGGGGGGTGGAGAGATTATTGTCACCACCGATATGCAGCGTCACGGGTGGCGCGAAGTGGAGAGTTTGCAGAAGATGACCGTCTCCGTGCAGCTTGTGGATGTGGGGGTGGCAGGTATGTCCAACCTCTGGGTGGAGTCGGTCGGGCCGGACGCCGGGGGTGGGGTATCGGTGGAGGTCTCCATCGGTTCTTCCGGTCCTGCGCCTAAAGAGCGCACGGTGAGGCTCAGGCTCTCCGACGGGAGGGAGCTGAACGCCTTCGTGGAGGGAGATGTGGCGCGCTTCGAGCCCGGCCCCGCCCCCGGTGGAGGCGTCGGTGTGCTGCAGGCCTCGGTTGAACCCGGCGGCGTGTTGGCCTGGGACGACCGGTTGAGCTTCGTCTCCTCGCAGACCGGGCCGGTGGAGGTGTTGCTGGTCAACGGCGACCCCAGGGGGTTCATCATAATGGACGAGCTGCTTTTTATTGAGCGGGCGCTCTCTTCCGGCCCCAAACTTCAGGACAAGTTCAAGGTGCGCTCCATACGGCAGAGCGAGCTGAACGGTACGGTGATTGAGAAGGCCGATCTGATCTGGCTGGCAAACCCGGCCACGATAACGGCCAATGTGGCCGAGCTGTTGCTGCAAAGGGTTTCAGAGGGCGCAGGCGTCGTGGTCAGCGCGGGAGAGGGGTGGAGCGAGGAGCGGCAGGGTGACGCTCTGGAGTTGGTCTCCGCCTCGCCGCTGCGTGACAGGATGCTCCTCAGGGCAGGCGACCCCTCGCGGCCCCCCTTCGAGCTTCTCGACCTCGACACCCTGACCGGCCCGCTAAAGGGGCTCGCCGACCAGAGTGTGGATATCGGCAGGGTGAAAGTGCGCGGCTATTGGCTGGCCGACGTGGGCGTGAACGATTCAAAGGTTTGGGCGCGGCTGGCAAACCAGGCGCCGCTGGTCGTCGAGCGCAGACACGGCAAGGGCAGGTTGCTGCTCTTGGCTACCACAGTTGACCGCGACTGGTCCGACCTCTGCCTCTCTCCGGCTTTCCTGCCGTTTTTGGAGCGGTTGCTGATCCATGGCGCGGGGCGGTCGATGGCCGAGATTGAAGATTACATCGACGCGGGCAAGGTGGTTGTCTCTCCCTTCACCGAGACGGTGGAGCTTTCCATGCCCTCGGGACGCAGGTTCAAGTGGGAGGTTCTCGCCAAAGCGGTGCTGGAGGGGGCGGGGGTTTATCTGGTCAAGGGCTCCGCCGGGCCGGTCGGGGGCTTCGTCGTCCGCCACGACAGGGAGGAGTCGGACCTGACGCGCATAGGCGTGGGTGAGGTTGAGCGGATCGCTGAGAAATCGGGACTTACCCTGGAGCGGGACCTTCCCCGGTCCGTTACGGCCAGGGAGGACATGTCGGCCTACTTCGCCGCTCTGCTGCTGCTGATGCTGGTGGCCGAGGCGCTCCTCTCTGCGCGGTGGTTGAGGAAAGGTCCGCCGATGCTCTTTGACGATGAAGAGATAGGAGGGACGTTGCGATGATGCCCAAATGGACCCGCAGACAATTCCTCTGCTCGGTGGGGGCGGGTGCGCTCACCTTCGGGTCGCCCAGTATACGCGGTATGCACCGCAGGCGCACGGGGCGCACCTACCTGACCTGGACGCAGCTGAGGTATTCGGGTGTCTGGGACCCCAACCCCAGGGCGCACGAGAGGCTGCTGGGTGAATTGAGGCAGCGCACCTCCATAGAGCCTGCTGTGCGGCGGAGCATAATCGACCCCGGCAGCGACGCGGTGTTTGAACGCCCGCTCCTCTACATCACCGGGCGCAACAGCTTCACCCCGCCGGGACCGGGCAATGAGAGCGCCAAGTGGCTCCGGCGTTATGTGGAGTATGGTGGCTTCGTCCTCTTCGACGACGCCAGCGGGATCGACGATTCCGGTTTTGCCCGTGGCGTCAAAAGCTGGCTTGGCGAGGCCTTCCCTGAAAGAGGGCTTGAACCCCTGCCGACCGACCACACCCTCTACCAGAGCTTTTATCTCATCGACCGCGTTCCGGGCAGGAAGATCGTCAAGCCCTATATGAGTGGCAT
>JAUVAU010000002.1 GCA_030591565.1 Deltaproteobacteria bacterium
AATGGTGGGCGATGCAGGGTTCGAACCTGCGACCCCTGGCATGTGAGGCCAGTGCTCTACCACTGAGCTAATCGCCCGTAGGCAGATGTTTATAGCGGGTTAACCGGTTGCGGTCAAGACCCTCAACGGTGCTCGGGTGAAAATATAGGGTGTGCAGCTATAAAATTTCGGCCAACTCTTCCAGCCCTTTCACCCCAACCAGCTCGAAGCCCTTGGGTGGGGGAGTTTTTTCAGCCTGCCCTGCGGCCATCACGGCACGCTTGAAACCCAGCTTGGCAGCCTCGGCCACCCGCTCGTCGGGCCGCGACACTGCGCGCACCTCGCCAGCGAGGCCGATCTCGCCAAAATAGACTGTATCGTTTGGCAGCGGTTTATCCAGATAAGCGCTGGCGATCGCTGCCATTAGGCCCAGATCCCCGGCGGGTTCGGTGAGCGACATGCCCCCGGCCACCGAGACGAAGACGTCGTGGTTTACCATTGCGTAGTCCAGCCTGCGATCCATCAGCGCCAGCAGTATCTGCACCCGGCTGCGCTCGGCGCCGTAGGTGGTCCGCTGGCTGGTGGCGAACGCCTGGGGGGAAACCAGCGCCTGGACCTCCACCAGCAGGGTCCGCGTCCCCTCAAGACAGGGGACCACTGCCGAGCCCGGAGCCGACTGGGGCCGCTCGGAGAGGAGCAGCGCCGAGGGGTTGTCCACCTGGAGCAGCCCGCCCTCCGACATCTCGAAGACCCCCACCTCGTTGGTGGAGCCAAACCGGTTTTTAACCGCTCTCAGGATTCGGAAGGGGTGGCCCTTGTCGCCCTCGAAGTAGAGGACGGTGTCGACCATGTGTTCGAGCACTCTTGGCCCCGCGATGGCCCCGTCCTTGGTCACGTGGCCCACCAGGAATACGGGCATCCCCTTGGCCTTGGACCAGGAAACCAGCCGCGCCGTCGTCTCGCGTACCTGGCTCACGGTGCCGGGTGAGCCGCTTATCTCTGCGCTGGCCAGCGTCTGAACGGAATCGATCACCGCCACCGCCGGTGAGTGTTTCTCAAGGGAAGCGATGATGCGTTCCACATCCACTTCCGACTGGACCAGCAGCTTCTCGGGGGGGCCGCCGAGGCGATCGGCGCGCATCCGAATTTGGCGTGGGCTCTCTTCGCCGGAGATGTAGAGTGTCTTCAGGCCGTTTCGGCCAAGGCCCTGGAGCAGTTGAAGGAGCAGGGTGGATTTGCCGATGCCGGGGTCGCCGCCGACCAGCACCGCCGATCCCTCCACGATGCCGCCGCCAAGCGCCCGGTCCAGCTCCTTTATGGTAGAGGTAAAGCGGGGCTCGTTGCCCCCATCTACGCTGTCAAGCGGGACCGCTTCACCGGTGCCCGAGCCGGTCCAGGTGCGCGACGCAGGCTTGTCCGAGACCAATGTTATCTCGCTCATCGTGTTCCAGCCGCCGCAATCGGGGCAGCGCCCCTGCCATTTGGGGTAGCGCGAGCCGCAGGTCTGACATTCGAAAGTGGTCTTCTTCTTCGCCATTTTCTCCGAACCGGTTAAAAGTTTAGGATTATCATGATGCTCCCACAAAGAGCCCTACATTGAAAAGCGCCTCATGCGAATGCTCAGCAGTATTCCGGCGATTATACAGGTCGTCAGCACCGAAGAGCCGCCATAGGAGAAGAGCGGCAGCGGCACGCCCACCACGGGCAAGAGTCCCATGACCATGCCGATATTCACTACCACGTGAAAAAACAGTATGGCGGTCAGCCCCACCGCCAGGAGTCTTCCGAAGGCATCGCGGGACCTGACCGCAATGTCCAGCCCCCAGAGGATCAGCATAGCAAAGAGGATGAGCACCACCAGCGAACCGATGAACCCCCACTCCTCTGCCAGGACGCTGAAGATGAAGTCGGTATGGCGCTCGGGCAGAAAGCGCAGCATCGACTGCGTGCCCTTCATGTAGCCCTTGCCGAGCATCTGGCCCGAGCCGATGGCTATCTTGGATTGGATGATGTGGTAGCCCGTTCCGGTGGGGTCGAGCTCGGGATTCAGGAAGGTGAGAATCCTCTGCTGCTGGTATTCCTTCAGCATTGACCAGAGTAGTGGCGCCGAGGCCAGGGCCGCCGTGGCCATGAGGATGACCGGCTTTCGCTTCACCCCCTGGAAGGCGATGATAGCCATTGCCACACCGGCCACCAGGATGGCGGTGCCCAGATCCGGTTGGCTGAGGATGAGCGCCACCGGGACGAAGGTGAGGATCGCCGGAATCACCAGTGCGCTGAATTTATAGGGGGTTTTGAGCTTCTCGCCGGATAAGTAGGTGGCTATCGCCAGGGCGATGCCGATCTTCATGAACTCGGAGGGCTGCACTCTTAGCGGCCCCAGCTCCAACCAGCGCTGTGCGCCCATGGAGGATTTGCCCACCAGCTCCACGGCGATGAGGAGCAGTATCAGAACAAAGTAGATGAGATATGCGTTGGATCGGATGTAGCGGTAGTCTATTGCGGCGCAAGCACCCATCGCCACAATCCCGATGCCATACCAGCGCAGCTGTTTGAAGGCATACTGGGCCACCACCTGGCCCTCGGCGCCGTGACTCGCGCTCCAAAGGATCGCAAAGCCCAACCCCATCAACCCCAATATGAGGAGGATGAGGCCGTAATCAAGATTGGCGGCAATTTTGGATTCTCTCAAAAGGCCACCTCCTCAAGGGTGTTCCGGCTGCCCTCTTCGAGTATCTCCATGTAAGCCCTTATCACTTCACCAGCCACCGGGGCGGCGTTGGCGCCGCCTGACCCCCCATGGTCGATGACAACCGCCACGGCTATTTTCGGGTCCTTGTAGGGAGCGTAGGAGACGAAGAGCGCGTGGTCGCGCCGCCGCCATTCAAACAGCTCTTTGTCCATCCCGTGCTCACCCTCACGAAGCGAGACCACCTGCGCGGTGCCGGTCTTGCCCGCCACCTCTATGCCCTCTACCGTCGCCTTCTTGCCGGTGCCAAGGGGGCTATGGACGACTCTTCGCAGCGCTTCGCGAACGGTCATCAGGTGGGTTTGCGTGAACTGGTGCTGGCCGAGCAGGCTGCTTGGTATCGCCTCTATCAGGTTGCCGTCGGCGTCCTCTATGCGGGAGACGATCTTGGGGCGCATTAGCTTGCCTTGCGGATTCGCCACGCCAGCCATCATGACCGCGAGCTGGAGCGGTGTGGTCAACAGGTAGCCCTGCCCGATGGAGACCGACAGCGTCTCGCCGCTCCACCACTGCTCATTTCTAACCCGTCGCTTCCACGCCTTGGAGGGGACCAGCCCCGTTTTTTCGCCGGGGATGTCGATCCCGGTCACCTTGCCCAGCCCGAGTTTGGCTGAGTAGTGGCTGATATTGTCCACGCCAAGAATAAGCCCTAGCTGATAGAAATAGACATCGCATGACTGCTCCAAAGCCTGTGCCAGATCAACCTCCCCGTGTCCGGCCTTTTTCCAGCAGCGGTAATCGCGTCCGGCGAAGCCCAGCTTGCCATCACATGTATATTTGGTCTTGGGGGTTATCACGCCGTAGTCGAGCCCCGCGAGCGCCATCACGATCTTGAAGGTGGAGCCTGGGGCGTAAAGGCCCTTGATCGCCCTGTTTTGTAGTGGATGTCTGGGGTTTCCAGAGAGGGCGGCCCATTCCTCGTCGGTTATTCCCCGTGCGAGCTGGTTGGGGTCAAATCCCGGCATGGCGGCAAGAGCAAGCACCTCGCCGGTGGCGATATCGAGAACGACGATCGAGCCTACCTCATCGCCCAGCGCCTCTTCGCAAACTTCTTGAAGACGCTTGTCGATGGTCAGGACGACATTGTGTCCGGCGCGCGGTGGACGCCGCGCAAGCTCGGCGAGCTTTCGCCCAACCGCGTCAACCTCGATCTGCGCTCCTCCAGGTATGCCTCGCAGGTTTTTTTCCCACGCTTTTTCAAGGCCGGAGCGACCAAGATAGTCGGAGGATTCATAGTGGGAAAAGTCGGGGGAGGCAAGCTCCTCGGGGCTGATGCCCCCCATGTAGCCGAGGGTAACCCCCATCAGACCGCCGTAGTTGTAGTGGCGCACCGGGTTGAGTCGCACGGAAAAACCGGGCAGATCGACCCTGCGGGCTTCCAGCGAGGCCATCTGTCTGCGTGTCAATCTGCGCTTTAGCAGTCGAGGTTTCCACTTGGCCGCTCCGCGTGATTTGACGATCTCCTCAATCTCTTCAATGGGCATTTTAAGAAACTTGGATACCTTGGCGAAGATCTCGCTTTCCTGCTCGGAGGGAACTTCGGAGGGTATGACGCTGGCGTCAAACGCTGCGCGGGTGTCGGCCAGGATCACGCCGTTGCGGTCCAGGATCATTCCCCTCGGCGGGATGAGCCGCACGGCGCGCACACGGTTGTTTTCGCTCTGGAAGCGGTATGAGCGCCCCTTGATCACCTGAAGATAGAAGAGCCTCGCCGCCAATCCCGTAAACGTCAGCCCCATCACTACGACGCAACACAAAAAGCGCAGCCGCAGGTCGGCACGGTTCATGGGTTGGAACGTCTTCACGCAGGCACCTCTTTTCCAGAGCGGTAACCGGTGAGGAACTCCATCAGGAGGAAGATGAGCGGTACGGCGACTATCTCCACCAACGCTTGCCTGATCGAGATGGAGAAGATGTTGATGGTGTCGATGGGGTTGGTGAACGCCATCGACTTTAGCGACCATACGACCACGGTCTCGACCAGGACGCTCAACGGACCCATTAAAAATATAAGTGGCGAATGCTCAAGGCTCCCCCGGGCGGGGCGTGCGGCGCCGTAAATGGCAAGGCGGCTGGCCGAGGTGAACCCGAAGGGTGCGCCGCTGACAATGTCCACCGCCGCACCGGCGACAAAGGAGTAGGCCGCGCCAAACTTTGGTGTGCCCGTGAGTGCGAGCCACAGGACTAGGCCCCTGGTCACATCGGGCCGCCAAGCGTCGGTTAGAAGCTGTGGTAGAAGGGTGGTCTGGATGATGAGTCCCGCGATCAGCGTGCCCCCAAATGCGAAATGTGCTCTCACCGCTCCTGCTCGGTCTGAGGGAGGATGATCAGAACTTCTTCGAGGCGGGCGAAATCCACGCTGGGTTTTAAAATGGCGGTCTGGAAGAGTTCGCCGGGTAGCTGCTCCAGATTTTCAATGCTCCCAAGGAGCATCCCCTTTGGATAGATGCCGTCGAGTCCGGAGGAAACCACACGGTCACCAGCTTGGGCGTCGACCCCCCTCGCCAGATACATCAGTCTGGGCTCGGGCCCCATATTGCCCTCGACGAGCAGCTGCACGCGGGTGCGTTGCACCAGGGCATCCACCGCCGAGCTTGCGTCGGTGAGAAGAAGCACCCTGCACGAGGTGTCGTTGACATCAAAGACCCGGCCAACCACCCCGGCGGCGGTGACCACCGGCGAGCCGTTTTGGACTCCCTGGGTCGAACCTTTGTCCAGGATCAGCGTCCTGTACCAGGCGCTGGCGCTCCTTGCCGCCACCATCGCCGGCAGCATCGGCAGGTCGGTCTGCTGTTTGAAGCCGAGCAGGTCCTTTAGCCGTTCGTTCTCATACTGGTACTCGCTGATCTTCATCATTTCATGGCGCAGCGTGTCAAGCTCCACCCGTAAAACCTCGGACTCTTCACGCGCACCGACAAGATAGATGTAGTGGTCGACCACCGAGCTGATCGAGTTGGTCAGGGTGTTGACCACAATCTGCACAGGAGCGCCTACGATGCCGAGCGACCCGCCCAGCGGCCCCGCGTCACCCCGACCGGACGCAAGTATCCCGAGCGCGAAAAGCACCAGGGTCGCTCCAAGCAGAACGTTGCGACGACGTGACAAAAAGCCTTGCATGTTGCCGATCCCAAACAGGCTATGCCCACGGGGCGAACCAACTAGGGTCGCAAACCCCCTTTGAAAGAGGGTCGCCGCGGAGTGGTCAAGTTTCAACTTCAAGCGCAATACCCTGGGGGTTGCGCCATGCTTTCAGTATTTTTTGCCCTACGAACTGACTTCGCGTAGCAGATCAAGCTCGTCGAGCGCCATACCCGCTCCCAATGCGACACAGGAGAGCGGATCGTCGGCGACCATGACCGGCAGACCGGTCTCTTCGCGCAGCAGGATGTCGAGATTTTTTAGCAGCCCGCCGCCGCCGCCCAGCACCATTCCCTTGTCCACTATATCGGCCGCGAGTTCAGGCGGGGTGCGCTCCAGGGCGGTTCTCACCGCTTGTACGATGGAGTTGATCGGCTCGCGCAAGCTCTCGCGTATTTCATCTGCGTGCACCGTGATATTTTTGGGTATGCCCGTAATGAGGTCGCGTCCCTTGACTTCCATGGAAGGATTGGTGCCATCGGGATCGGGGAACGCCGTACCGATGTTGATTTTGACTGACTCTGCGGTGCGCTCACCGATGAGCAGATTGAATTTGCGTTTGATGTAGTTGACGATCGCTTCATCCATCTTGTCGCCGGCCACCCTCACCGACTGGCTGTAGACGATGCCTGAGAGGCTGATGACCGCCACCTCGGTGGTGCCGCCGCCGATATCGACGATCATGTTACCGCTGGGTTCGGTTACCGGCAGACCAACGCCGATTGCCGCGGCCATGGGTTCTTCAACCAGGTAGACCTCGCGGGCCCCTGCGGACTGGGCCGATTCGCGCACGGCTCTTTTCTCCACCTGGGTGATGCCCGACGGGACGCCGATGATGACCCTGGGCCTTACCAACCTGCGACGGTTGTGGACCTTCTGGATGAAGTAACGAAGCATCGCTTCGCAGATGTCAAAGTCGGCTATGACACCCTCTTTCATGGGGCGGATGGCGACTATGGAGCCGGGTGTGCGCCCCAGCATTCTCTGGGCTTCTTTCCCCACGGCCAGGATGCGGCCACCGCCATGCCCGTCTTTTCTGACGGCGACGACGCTTGGCTCGCTGGCGACTATGCCTTTGCCCTTGACGTAGACGAGTGTGTTGGCTGTCCCAAGGTCAATGGCAAGGTCGGTGGAAAACATGCCTAGTATTGAATCAAGCATAGATGAAAAAAACTCCTATACGTTTCGCAGTTAAATCGGTGCCCTTGTGACGCCGAAGTAATTCTCAATACTAGCAAAACCTGCCCTTTCCTCCAAGCTTAATGAGGGTTTTTTTAGTTGTAACGAAACTTTTGTGATCTTCATCAAAGTAAGTGAACCCAAGAATTGAATTGTTGACGAACTATTGATCCGGATAGAGAGGTGGCAAGATGACTGTAAATGATATGCTCAGAATGTTCGCTGGGGGGTTTGTTCTTCTCACGCTGGCCCTTTCGCAGCTGCACAGCCCCTACTGGTTGCTCTTCACTGCGTTCGTGGGTCTGAACTTGTTGCAATCCGCCTTCACCAAGTGGTGCCCATTGATGAGTATTTTAAGGGGATTCAAGGTGCGTGACTATGACCACGAGGCCCGAAAAGGGGCGTAACGGGCGCCGCTGACCTGGTGACGCAACTAAAAAGCTTTGGCCCCGGAGTCCCTCCGGGGTCGCCGGGGATGCTTTGCTTGCAGCAATTCATCCAGTATTGATAAGTGGTTAATGCGCTATGCAATATTTGAGAAAAGGCAATAATGGATAGCAGTGCGGCGCGTGAATCGGAGAAATTGTTTTTATGCCAGCGTACCAATAAGCAGATCCCCCTGGCGGAGCCCAGATGCGTCGATCCCAAGGCGTATTGCAAGTGGCGCACCGCCTGCCCCATACATCTCATGGAAAAAGAGTTCAACCGCCTCAACAAGTGACCCAACAGCCCGAAAACCTTGTGATTTCCAGATATTCGTGTTAGAAAATATAGTTCCATTGTAAACTATATGCGCCACCCGTGCGTCTAATTGATGGGTGCGTTTGTAAAGGGAAATCGATGCAAGGTGGTTTTCAGCGATATATGTGGGTCATGACGGCGGTCTTTGTTGCGATGGCGGCTTTTTTAGGCGCGAGCATAGCCACCGGTCTGATTTCCGCTTCGGTCTGGACCCCCAAGAGTGGCGTCTCTGCGGTGAGGGGGGAAACTTCCGGCGCCGATAGAGCGTTGCGCCTGTCCCAATACGGCATCGTCGCCGAACGAAATCTTTTCAACGCAAATCCCAAGTCCATAGCCAAGCAGCCCACCTCCGGCAAGAGCAACATCCCCGCTTACACCCCTGCACAATCCGCTGCACCGATAAAGGCGTTACTTGTGGGTACCGCCGTCAGGGAAAATGCCATGAAATCCTTTGCCATGATCGACGTTGATGGGAAGGTGGAGCCCTACCTTGTCGGGGAAGAACTTCAGCCCGGGGTGAAGCTCGATGAAGTGTTGGCGGACAGGGTCTACCTGCGCCAGGGCAAGGCCAGGAGCGAGTTGCTCCTCTTCACCGACAAGCCAACCAAGGGAGCGGCGACGGCGCGGGGCGGTCGCAAGCCCAGGCGTGGGTCACCAAGGAAGTCCTCACGCCAGCCTGTGATAAGCAGCGATGACACCATAAGGAAGGTCGGGGAGGATTCATGGGTCATTGACCGGCGCGAGATAGATCAGGCGATGTCCAACATGAGCCAGCTGATCACCCAGGTACGAGTGGTGCCAAACCTCACTCCCGATGGCTCCGCCGATGGTTTCAGGGTTTTCGCCATGAGGCCCCAGTCGCTGTTCACGAAGATCGGGTTGATGAACAATGACATAATAAAGGAAGTGAACGGCCTGCAACTAAACGGCATCGACCAAGCCTACAACGCGCTAAACAAACTCAAGGATGAAAGCTCCGTAAGTATAAATCTGTTGAGAAACAATCAGCCCAAGACCCTTTCCTACGAGATTCGCTAAAGGTCTCGGGTCTTTAAACGATAGTCGCCTGGAGAATGAATGTGGGAAATAAAAAAAGAATACTCTCGATCCTCATAGCCTTGCTGTTGTTCGCGGGACAGGCGGTGGCGGCCGAAGAGCAGACTGTGGAAATGAACTTCAAGGATGCCGACATTGAGACGGTGGTGAAATTTATCTCCAAGCTGACCGGCAAAAACTTCATCCTCGACGACAAATCCGCTGGCCGGGGCAAGGTCACCGTTATCAGCCCCACGCCGCTTACCAAGGATGAGGCCTATGAGGTTTTCCAGGCCATACTGGGTGTCAAGGAGTTGACGCTGGTGCCTGCCGGGAAGATCCTTAAGATCATCTCGCAGCAAGAGGCCAAGCAGACCAACATCGAGACGCTGTCCGGCCCCGGCAAGCCGGGTGACCGTTACGTGACCAGGCTGGTGCCGCTGAGTAATGTTGACGTCAGCACGGTGGCGAAAATTCTCGACCCGCTTCGCTCCAAACACTCCTCGATCGTGGCCTACGAGCCGACCAACACCCTTATCATCACCGATGCCTACTCCAATATCGAGAGGCTGCTGGGGATAATCAAAGCAATCGACATTGAAGCGGTTGGGCCCGAGATGCGCATCTTTCAGGTCAAGTTCGCCTCGGCTGACACCATCGCCGGTATCCTTCGCCAATCCGTGGTGGAATCGGGTGGAAGGACGACTCCTCGACGCCAGCCGGCCAAGGCGCGTGGAGCTGCAAGCAGGCCGGCCACAGCGTCGGTACAGGGGGGCGCCCAGGTAACCACCAAGATAATTGCCGACGAGCGCACCAATTCGCTGATAGTGATTGCCGATCTCGATACGCTTGGTGAGGTGGAGAAGCTGTTGGCCACGCTGGATGTGGAGATACCGTCGGGCACGGGCAGGATAAACGTCTACTCCCTTAAATACGCCGACGCTGAAAACGTGGCGAACGTGCTCAGCGCCATCTACAAATCGGCAAGCCCCAAGGACAAGGGCAGAAAACCCAAGATACCCGGCCAGCCCGGGGCAGCCAATACTCCGGCGCAATTGCAATCGAGAGCAGGGGGCGTGTCCGTGAGCTTTGACGAGCCGGTGTCGATCACCGCAGACAAGGCGACCAACTCACTCGTAATCGTCGCGGTGCAGCAGGATTACCAGACCTTGAAAGCGGTCATAGAGCAGCTGGATATACGCAGACCCCAGGTGTTGATCGAAGCCGCGATCATGGAGATGAGCTACTATCGCACCAGGGAGTTAGGCGTCGAATGGCGCTCCACGACCGATGCGAACTCGTCGGGCAAGAATGTCTTCGGCGGCACCAACTTCGGCGGATTTTCCAACCTCTCAAATATGATAGTGACCGATACCAGTGGCGATACTGCCACCTCCTACATCAACCCCTACGCCACCCCCTCGGGGCTTTTCCTCGGCGCGGTGGATGGCTCGATTGAATTGGGCGGACTCAGCTTTCCCAATATCGGTGCGCTGGTGAACGCCCTGCAGACGAGAAGCGACGTGGAGATACTCTCCACCCCCCACCTGCTGACCACCGACAATGAAGAGGCGGAGATAATCGTCTCCGATAACATCCCCTTTCAGACCAGTGAAAAATTCGACTCCAACGGCAACCCGATCTTCACCTACGAGTACCGCGATGTCGGGTTGAAGCTGACCTTCACCCCCCAGATCAACGACGACGGTTATATCAAGCTGAAGCTCTTCCAGGAGATCAGCGACGTCGTGTCGATCGCCACGGGCACCAATGAAAATGCCCCGTCCACCACCAAGCGGTCGGCCAAGACGACGGTGGTGGTCAAGGACGGCGCGACGGTGGTCATCGGCGGCCTGATCCAAAACGATAGGAACATTACCCGCAACGAGGTGCCGTGCCTTGGCGATATTCCCATCCTTGGCATGTTCTTTGGCTCCGATGGAAACGAGGTGGACAAGAAGAACCTCATGATGTTCCTCACCCCGCACATCATCCGCAACTCTAGCGATCTGGAAAAGTTGACAGCCGAAAAACGGCGCGAATACGACGAGTTCGCCGAGGAGATGAAGAAAAAGGCTTCCCAGGACTACGAAGACGATTGGGACGAATTTGAAGATGAAGAAACTCCAGCCGATGAAGCCGACGCAGCGGATGGGGAGTAACTGAATTGGGCGCGGGCGTTTCCCTGGAGAAGCTCCTCTTGGAGAGGGGGCTGATAGGCGAGGATGGCCTCCAAAAGGCGCGGACATACCTGCACGGCAAGGGGGGCACCCTTGCCGAAGCGGTCGAGGCGCTGAAGTTGGTGGAGCCGGTGGCGCTCCTTGGCATCGTGGCGGAGTTCGCCGGACTCGAAGTGATGGAGGCGATAGATATCGACGCGATCCCCGCCGAGTTGGCCGCCGCCATACCCATTCAGTTTGCCAAGAAGAACAGATTGATCCCCATCACCGAGCAGGATGGAAAGGTGCGGGTGGCCTTTGCCGGGATCGAGGGGCTCGGGGCCATGGGGGACCTTCGGGTGCTCTTTGGCATGCCCGTCACAGCGTGCCTCGCCCCTGCTTCGGAAATACTCAAGGCAACCAACTCCATCTATGAAATGGGCTCGGACCGTGCCGAAGAGTTGCTGGAGGGGATAGCAGAGGGCGGGCTGGACGCATTGGCCCAAACCCTGGAAGAACCCCAGGACCTCCTGGACGCCGCCGACGCCGCGCCGGTCATCAGGCTGGTTAACGGCATCCTCTTCCAGGCGGTGAAGGACCGCGCCAGCGATATCCACATCGAGCCCTTCGAGCGCGAGGTGGTCGTGCGTTACCGCATTGACGGCGTCCTCTACAAGGTGCTGACACCGCCCAAGATGTTGCAGGGTCCGGTAACAAGCCGCATCAAGGTCATGGCCGGGCTGGACATAGCCGAGAAGAGGCTGCCCCAGGATGGGCGCATTCGCATAAAGATCGCGGGCAAGGATATCGACATCCGTGTCAGCGTGCTGCCCTGCGCCTTTGGCGAACGGGTGGTGATGAGGTTGCTCGATAAGACCTCGGTGCTCTTGAGGCTCGAAGACCTCGGGCTTGAAGACGCCCGGTTGGAGCTGTTTAAAAAGCTCTTGGTCCGGCCCCACGGCATACTGCTCGTCACTGGTCCCACCGGCTCGGGTAAGACCACCACCCTTTACAGCGGGCTGACCCGCATCAACTCTGAAGAGATAAACATCATCACGGTGGAAGACCCGATCGAGTACCAGATAAAGGGGATCGGCCAGATACAGGTCAACCCCAAAATCGAGCTGACTTTTGCCGCCGGGCTGCGTTCAATCCTGCGCCAGGACCCAGACGTGATAATGGTTGGGGAGATAAGGGACGTGGAGACCGCGGAGATCGCGATCCAGGCGTCGCTCACCGGCCACCTGGTCTTTTCGACCCTGCACACCAATGACTCGGCGGGCGCGATGACGAGGCTTGTGGAGATGGGCGTCGAGCCCTTCCTCGTCTCCTCCTCCATCATCGGAATCCTTGCCCAGAGGCTGGTCAGGGTGCTCTGCCCTGTTTGCAAGGAGGCGTATGAGCCCACCGACGATGAGCTGGGGGAGCTTGGCCTCAAGCGCGCGGAATTGACCGGGGGGGTGCTCAACCGGCCAGCCGGGTGCTCCGAGTGCAAGCAGACCGGGTACCACGGCAGGCTGGGCATCTACGAGCTGCTGCTGGTGGACGACAAGATCAAGGCCCTCGTGATGAGCGGCGCCGACGCCGGGACGATCAAGCAAAAAGCGGTTGAGTACGGAATGCTCACCCTTCGCCATGACGGCGCAAAGAAAGCCGCCAAGGGTGTCACCAGCGCTGAAGAGGTGATCAGGGTCACCCACGAAGAGCTCTAAATGGCCGTATACGAATATGAGGGCATTGACGGGCGCGGTAAAAATGTTCGGGGCATCATCGACTCGGAGAGTCCCCGCTCGGCCCGGTCCAAGCTGAAAAAAGAGGGCATCTTCGCCTCCTCGGTGGAAGAGGCGGCGAAGGAGCATGTGCAGGCGGCAACCGGCAGGGGTTCAATCTTCAGCCGGGGGTTCAGCCTCTCGGAGCAGGCGCTCATAACCCGTCAGCTCGCCACCCTGCTTGACGCAGGGCTGCCGCTGGTGGACGCGCTTGGCTCACTGCTGGAGCAGATAGAATCCGAGCGCCCGCGCCTCATCCTCACCCAGGTGCGAGAGAGGGTCAACGAGGGCACATCGTTCCATGAGGCGCTTGGCGACCACCCCAGCGTATTTTCCGACCTCTATCGCAACATGGTCCGGGCAGGTGAGTCCAGCGGGACGCTGGCGCTCGTTCTTGAGCAGCTGGCCGATCTCCTGGAGAGCTCGCTAGAGCTGCGCAGGAAGATCCAGTCGGCCATGGCCTATCCGATCCTCATGTCGGCTGTCGCCGTCATCATCCTCTCGCTCCTCATGATTAAGGTCGTGCCCCAGCTCACCCAGGTCTTCGACAACATGGGCCGCGAGCTGCCCCCCTCCACCAAGGCGCTGCTGGCTTTTAGCGGCTACGCCCAGAGCTACTGGCCCTTTGCGCTGATAGCCTGCATCGGGCTGGGTTTCGCCTATATCTCCTACAACCGCACGGCGGCGGGCAGGATGAAGATAGACGCGATCAAGTTGGGCATCCCCAGGGTGGGTGGGCTGGTGCGCTTGACCGCACAGGCCCGCTTTGCACGGACGCTGGGAGCGCTCCTCTCCGCAGGGGTGCCGCTCCTCGACTCACTCTCCATCTGCAAGCCGGTGGTGGGCAACAGGGTCATAGAAGCGGCGATAGATGAGGTGGGCGAGGATGTCAGGGAGGGCCTCAGCCTCCATGAGGCGATGAGGCTCACCGGACAGTTCCCCTCGGAGGTGCGCCAGATGGTCGCCGTGGGCGAGGATAGCGGTGCGCTCGACAAGATGCTGATGAAGGTGGCCCACTCCTTTGAGGGTCGTCTTGATGGTGTGGTGGTCGCCTTGACTTCGATTCTTGAGCCACTTATGATCCTCGCCATGGGCGCAGCGGTGGGGTTTGTCGTCTTCGCAATTATGAGCCCGATTGTAGATATGTCCGGAGCCATTCAATGAGAGTAAAGGCAGGTAGGGATATGATGAGAAGCAGCCGCAGTGGCATGACATTGATAGAGTTGATGGTAGTGCTTGTGATCCTCGGCCTCTTGGCCGCGCTGGTCTACCCGAAGGTGGCCGGGCAGGGGCAAAAAGCCAGGGTAGATGCGACCAAGGCCCAGATCAGGCTGCTTGAGGACGCGCTTCAGCGCTTTGAGGTGGACAATGGCTTCTATCCCACCACCGAGCAGGGGCTTAGCGCGCTGGTGGCCATGCCCGCCTCGGGCAGGGAGCTCAATAACTGGCAGGAGGGTGGTTATCTCTCCAAGTCCAGTGTGCCGAAGGACCCCTGGGGCAATGATTTTCGCTACGTGAGCCCCGGAGCCAACGGCTCCATCGACATCTCTTCCTACGGAGCCGATGGGCTACCCGGCGGAGATGGCACCTCGGCTGATATAAACAACTGGGAGTGAGGATAAAGTGGGCAGCCATCCGATATTGAACCGCAAAAAGAGCGGGTTTACGCTGATTGAGCTGATGGTGGTCATCGCGATCATCGCCGTCGCCTATGCGATCATCGCGCCGCGCCTGCCCAAGCTGGCCTCCACCCAGCGTTCGGAGACCATCAAGAAGATTGCCTACACCTGCGAGGCGATGTTTGAGCACGCCGCCGCTAAAAAAAAAGTCTAGCCCTCATCTACGAGTTTGAAGAGCAGAAGATCTGGGCCGGTCAATTCGATGACACCACCCTCAAATATGAACCATCGCCCGGGTTGCCCATTGACGAGCTGCTGCTCCCCGAAGGGCTGAAACTGGTGGATGTGGAGAACCCCCTTGATGGCCGAGTTTATGATGGCCGCGCGCTGACCAGGTTTGTCCCGCAGGGGTACGCGACGCCCACCTGGATTCACCTGGAAACCGAGCAGGACGAGGTGAAGTATACTCTTATCGTTCACCCTCTAACCGGCAGGACGGAGATACGCGATGGCCGTATCGAAATGGAGCGAAAAGGGTTTTAGTCTGCTGGAACTGATGGTGGCCCTGGGCATCTTCGCCACGGCGGTGGTCACCCTCATAACAGTTCAGACAGCTTCGGCTCGCAATATGGCTTCGGCTCGCCACAAGTTTGTCGCCGCCACCCTGGCCCGAGAGCTGCTGGCGCAGGTGGAGATAGATGGTCTGCCCTCATTCGATGAATCCGATGGCGATTTTGGCGAAGATTTTCCCGAATACACCTGGGAGGTCAAGGTCGAGCAGGCCACCATCGACCCGGCGCTGATAGCGGCGGCCTCCGATCTCAATCCCGGCCTCAATATCGACGACAACATCCTCTTCGTCCCCGACGCGCTTAAACAAGTGAACCTCACTGTGGTGTGGCTGGAGCAGGGCCACCGCCGCAAGGCCACGGTCACCTATTTCGCGGTGGCTCAATGAAGCAGCGCGGCGGGTTCACGCTCATAGAGCTGCTGGTGGGTCTTGCCATACTGGCCCTGCTGGCGGGGATGATAAGCGGCATCTTCTCCTCTTCGGCGAGGTTCAGGAAAGCCACGGAGGAGCGCACCGCGAGGGTTCATGCGGCCTCGGTCACCCTCACCAGACTCGCCGACGAGCTGGCGATGGCCTATTACGAATCCCAGTACGCCGAGTCCAGCGGATTTTTCCTGAGCACCTCCTCGGATGAGCATTCAACCCTGGAGTTCACCGGACGCACGGTGCGGATTCCCACCATAAGGGTGGGCGGAGATACGCGGCTTCGCTATGAACTTGAAAAAGATTCCGACAATTACGACGCCGGTTATATCCTCAAGCGCACTGAATCCAATGTGCTGGATGCGGACCTTGACGTGGAGGGCGTCAGCTACGAGATGCTGCACGAAGTGGCTAAATTCAAGGTGGAATGTTACGACGGCGGCGAGTGGACGACGAGCTGGGAGATGTTGGCCTCCACAGCGGGAGACCCCCCCGAGATGCCCCTGGCGGTGCGCGTGACCCTGGCGTTGAAAGAAAACGCGGAGGACGAAGAGGGGCGGACGGTTCTGCGGACGATGACGCCGATTTATGGAAAAGGGAGAAAGCCGAAGCAACAAGGTGCTGCTCCTGGTGGGGGTACCCCATGATGCGCGCCAGACGTGGTGGGGCGCTTCTGCTCGTAATTGTCATAGTGGGGCTGATGTCGGTGCTCGTCGTATCTTCATTCAGGCGTGCCCAGATGGAAGCTATTGCTGCGGAGAATACGCTCAACGCCACCCGCGCCCATGCGCTCACCCTCTCGGGTTACGCTGCCGCAGCTGTCCTGCTGCTGGCCGATGCGGATGAGGCCACCCCGGCGGACAACAGGACCGAGTTCTGGTACGCGGGCGACGACCCCGGCGATATTTTTCCCATCCCGGTTGGCGAACATCTCGTGACGATCCGCATCGAGGATGAATACGGCAAGTTCCCCCTTGGCGCGCTGGTCAAGGATGATGGGAAGCAAAATGCCGACACGATAGATGCGTACGCCAGGTTCATCGAGGCGCTTGAGCTGGAAGAGGTAGATGAGGAGCAACTGGTCTGGGCGCTTGTGGACTGGATAGATGATGACTCCACCGACGACCAGTATGAGTATAATGATGATTTCGATGTGCCCAACAGGCCGTTGACCCATGTGGATGAGCTGGCGAGGATCGAGGGGTACTCCGAGCTCTCGGCGGATAACCTCAAGAAAATTACCGACCGGGTGAGCGAGCGGGACGGTAAATGGATAAACGTGAACACCGCTTCGGCTGAGGTGCTCTATTCCATGCATCCCGACTTAAGCCTTGATGACGCCTATGAACTCTATGACCTCCTGGGTGAAACGCCTGACGAAAAAGATAATGTACTCGTCCCCCTGATGCCAAAAGCGGATAGATACATGGATGCCGTGGACAACAGCAATCTTTACAGCGTGGCGATAAGCGCCGATGTGAAAGGTGTGCAGCGCAAAGCCGACTGCATCATCGAGCGTTCAAGAAAACCCCCGACGGTGCGCCTTGTGTGGTGGTCGCAGTACTGATTGGTGTATTATTTCGTAGCACGATATTGGGGGGACCGATGGAGCCGAGATGTTGAACTGGAAGAATTACACCGGCAGGGAAGTGATCGTTATGGCGGGGGGGATTTCATACTCCGGCACCCTTGTGGAGATGAGCGAAAACGCCGTGGTATTGCGCTCATCGGCGGGATTCAGGGAGATTCCCATGGAAAGGGTGACCTCCCTGGAGCTTGAAGATGGTGGCGACGGCAAGGGTGGCTTCGCCTCCCCGAGTCCGCTCGGCTTTTCATGATTTGCGACACGATTTCACAAAAGTGAATCCAATTATATGAATCCCCCCGAAAAAACCACCGGAGAGCTTTTCTCCACCCAGGGCCCGTTGGCTGAGTTGATAGATGGCTACGTCGAGCGCTACGATCAGCTGCTCTTCGCCGACGAGGCGCTCCGCGCCATCAAGGCGGGGCAGGTGCTATTGGCCGAGGCGGGCACCGGCACCGGCAAGACCCTGGCCTATCTGGCCGCCGCCGTCATGTGCGGTAAAAAGGTGGTCATCTCCACAGCCACCAAGACCCTTCAGGACCAGATACTTGAGCGCGACATCCCCCTGCTCAGGAAGGCGCTCTCCATCGACATCTCTGCGGTGCTGCTAAAGGGCAGGGAGAACTACCTGTGTCTGAGGCGCTTTGGGCGCTACCGCAAGCAGACGACCCTCGACATTGGCGGTTCCGCCGGTGATTCCCTCTCCCACTGGGCGGTGACGACCGAGACGGGCGACCGGGCCGAGCTGACCGAGTTGCCGGAAGCCTTCGACGACTGGGGGCGGATAAGCGCCACTTCCGAGAGCTGTATCGGCCAAAAATGCACCAGTTACGATAAATGCTTCCTCTTCAAGAGGCGAAAGCTGGCCCAGCGCGCCAGGATAGTCGTCGTGAATCACCATCTCTTCTTCGCCGATCTGGCCGTGCGCGCCGCCTCGGGGGGCGAGGTGCTGCCCCGGTACAGCGTGGTCATCTTCGACGAGGGGCACCACCTTGAAGCTGTCTCCACCCAATACTTCGGCACGAGGATAAGCTCCCACCAGTTCGCCGAACTGGTGCGCGACGCGGTGGCGTTGTGGGGCGCACCCAAGCATATCCCCGAACCCTGCGCGGTTAGCATCGACGGGCTGGAACGCTCGGTCCAATCCTTCTGGGCGTCGCTGACCGCCCCCGAAGGCTCGCGGCGGTTGAAGGGTGGACTCAAAGGTGAACCGGGCAAGCGGCTCATCCATCTGGAGGGGGCCATAACCCAGTGGTTGGCAGCTATGGGTAAAGCGGCCCCGGCCCATCTGGACACCGATGGGCTGGAGAGGAGGGGACGAAGCCTTCTCGCCGATCTTGGCCTGTTCAAAGAAAAAACCGTCCCCGGCGAGGTGCGCTGGTTCGAGCGGCGGGGGCGTATCGCGCTCCTGACCTCGGTGCCGGTGGATGTAGCGGAGACTTTGTCGAAGCTCCTCTTCAAGCCCGGTTTACCAGTGATAATCACCTCCGCCACGCTACGCGTCGGCGGCGATTTCAGCTATCTGAGAAGCCGCCTTGGTGTGCCCGAGGGCGCAGGCGAGCTGGTGGCGGGGGGGTCCTTTGACTATGAGCACAATTGCATGGTCTATGTGCCCGAGAAATTCGCAGACCCCAACTCCAACGAGTTCCCCCAAGCGGTCGCCGATGAGATAGAACGGATCGTCGGCGAGACCAGGGGCAGGGCGTTTTGCCTTTTTACCTCATACAGGGTGTTGAACGAGGCCGCCGCGCGGCTCAAGGGGCGGCTGCCCTACACGCTGCTTGTCCAGGGCGACGCTCCCAGAAACAAGCTGCTTGATGATTTCAGGAACGACACCAGCTCGGTTCTTCTTGGCGCGCAGTCCTTCTGGGAGGGGGTGGATGTGCCGGGCGAGGCGCTCTCTGCGGTTATCATCGACCGGCTGCCATTTTCCAGCCCCGGCGACCCCCTGGTGGAGGCGCGTATAGAAAAAATTACCAGCGAAGGACACTCCGCCTTCGCCAAATACCAGCTCCCGGTGGCCGCCATGGCGCTTCGCCAGGGGTTTGGCCGTCTCATCCGCAGAACCGACGACAGGGGGATAGTCGCCATCCTGGACCGGCGCTTTCTTGAGCGCTCCTATGGTGGTTATTTTAAGAAAAGCCTTCCAAAAGCACCCATTACCAGTGATTTTTCGTCAATAAAGAGGTTTTTAAAGTGATTTTGACCGGTTGACGGTTGGAAAAAGCGTGATTATGATCGCTTCAGGGCCAAGGTGTTGTCATTGGCGCTGTGCTAACTCTTTTGAAAGCGAAAAATGACCCGAATACCCAAAGACCTCCTTGCACGTCTTGAGTATTTCCACGTTGAGGTGGACCAGCTCTTCCAGCGGCTTTTCGGCGCAGACCTTGGTGTCGGCCTTGAGCATGACGAAACCATGCCGTGTCTGGACCTGCTGGAAAACGATGACGAGCTGATAGTGCGCATTGACCTTCCCGGAGTAAAGCGGGAAGCGGTGGAGCTGCACGCCGGGCCAAACTTCATCGTCATCAAGGGTGAGAAGATTCAGCCCGAACTTCAGCTTGAGTGCTTGCGTGTGGAGAGGTCCTTTGGCAAGTTCCAGCGGATGATCCCGCTGCCCTCAACTGCCGATGCGGGGGGGGTGCGTGCCAAAATGGCCCACGGCGTGCTCGAAGCCCACATACCCAAACTAAAGGACCGCCGTAAAAGTCGTCGGCGGATTCCAATAAAGTAAAAGGGAGAAATTGTGATGTCTGAAGCCAATCTTCCAGGCGGATCCGACTCTGACGAGGGCAAGACCGGACCTCTAGAGTCGCAGCCAGTGGAAATACCGGATGAGCTGCCGCTTCTGCCCGTGCGCGATGTGGTCATCTTTCCATATATGATCCTGCCGCTTTTTGTGGGTAGGGACAAGTCGGTGGAGGCGGTGGATCAGGCGCTGGCCGGAAACCGGATGATATACCTCAACACTCAGTTGGAAATGGGGACTGAGGACCCGGACGAGTCCGAGTTGCATGAAACCGGTACGGTGGCGCTCATCATGCGCATGTTGAAGCTCCCCGATGGCAGGGTTAAAATCCTGATCCAGGGGCTCAGCCGGGCCAAACGCCTTGAGCTCATCTCCGAGGAAAAATATACGAACGCCAGGATTGAGGTCTACGAGGAGGACGCCGGGGCCGAAGTGGACTTCGAGACCGAGGCGCTCATGCGCTCGGTGCGCGAGAAGCTCGAAGAGGTTATAAACCTCGGTAAGGCGATCTCCACCGACATCATGATGGTGCTGGAGAATGTTGAAGAGCCCGGCAGGCTAGCCGATATCGTCGCTGCCAATCTTACCTTGAAGATTCCCGACGCCATGGAGATTCTCGCCGAGAAAGAGCCCAAGAGCAGGCTGGGGCTGGTCCATATGCTGCTCGACCGGGAGCTCCAGGTGATGGCGGTCCAGGAAAAGATAAAGTCAGCTGCCAAGGAAGAGATGAGCAAGAGCCAGCGCGAGTATTTTTTGCGCCAGCAGATGAAGGCGATCCAGGATGAGCTGGGCATCTCGGACGAGCATGGCGAAGAGCTGATTGAGCTGGATGAGCGTATCAACAAGGCGCGGCTCTCCAAGGAGGCCAAGGTCGAGGCGTTAAAGGAGCTAAAGCGCCTGAAAGATATGAGCCCCGCTTCCGCCGAGGCGGCAGTGATCCGCACCTATATCGAAACCCTGATCGAGCTGCCGTGGAAGAAGACCACGAGGGACAGGTTGGACCTCATTCGCGCCAAGGAGGTGCTGGACGAGGACCACTACGACCTGGAGAAGGTGAAGGACCGTATCCTCGAACACCTAGCGGTGAAGCAGCTAAAGCCCAGCGCCAAGGGGCCGATACTCTGCTTTGTCGGCCCTCCCGGAGTTGGCAAGACAAGTCTGGGCAAATCCATCGCGCGGGCGATGGGGCGCAAGTTCATTCGCATCTCGCTCGGGGGCGTGAAGGACGAGGCGGAAATAAGGGGACATCGGCGTACCTACGTTGGAGCCATGCCCGGCAGGATAATGCATGGGTTGAAAAAAGCAGGTGTCGCCAACCCGGTGTTCATGTTGGATGAACTTGACAAGATAGGGCAGGATTTTAGGGGCGACCCGGCGTCGGCGCTGCTCGAAGTGCTTGATCCCGCCCAGAACGATTCCTTTGAGGACCATTATATAAATGTGCCCTACGATCTGTCGCGTGTGATGTTCGTCTGCACGGCGAATATAATCGATCCCATACCCCCGGCGCTGCTCGATCGCATGGAGGTGATAAGGCTTTCCGGCTATACGCGGGAAGAGAAGCTCAAGATCGGGCGTCGCTACATCGTCCCCAGGCAGATGGGGGAACAGGGTGTCAACGAGAAGATGATAAGTTTCACCGATGAAGCGCTCGGCGTGGTGATCGATCAATACACGCGTGAGGCGGGACTCAGGAACTTCGAGCGCGAGGTGGCGAACATCTGTCGCAAGGTGGCTCGAAAAGTTGCTGAGGGTGAAAACAAGCTCCACCGCATCGGCAAGAGAAACGTCAGCACCTATCTCGGCTCCCCAAGATTCATCAAGGAGACGGAGATCTACGGTGACGAGGCTGGTGTGGCGCTGGGGCTGGCCTGGACCCAGGCTGGAGGCGAGCTGCTCCATATCGAAGTGGCCACGGTCAAGGGGACGGGCAAGTTGAAACTCACCGGCCATCTCGGAGAGGTGATGAAGGAGTCTGCCCACGCTGCGCTCAGCTGGGTCCATTCCTCCTACGAGCAATTTGGCGGAGAGCCGGAGTTCTTCTCCAATCATGACGTCCACATCCACGTGCCGGCGGGGGCGATCCCCAAGGATGGCCCTTCGGCTGGTATCACGATTGCCACCGCGCTGCTCTCCCTCGCCACGGGCAGGCCGGTGGACCACTCGCTGGCGATGACCGGGGAGATTACGCTCAGGGGCAGGGTCTTGCCCATTGGCGGATTGAAAGAGAAATGCCTCGCCGCCATGAGGGCCGGGCTGAAAAAAGTGATAATGCCTGCGCGCAACTCTGCGGACGCCAAGGAGCTGCCCCCCAAGGCGCAAAAGGCGCTTGAGTTGCATTTCGTCTCCACCATGGAAGAGGTAGCCGCCTTGGCGCTCAAGCCCGCACCCAAAGGAAAATCCAAAGGAAAATCCAAGGGAAAACCCAAGGGCAGGAAAAAGGTTTCGGCAAAGTGAAGATAGGCGAGATCGGGGAGTTCGGGCTGCTGGACAAACTCGGGCTGTACAAACGACAGTTCGCCAACGGCTGGATCGGGCCGGGAGACGACTGCGCGGTTATTCCCTTTTGCAATTCCAATCTCTCGATTTCAACTGATCTGCTCGTGGAGGATGTTCACTTCCGGCGCTCTACTGCCAGTGCCTTGGATATCGGCTACAAAGCGTTGGCGGTCAACTTGTCCGACCTCGCCTCCATGGGAGCCCGCCCGTTAGGCTTTGTCATGGGAGCAGCCTTTCCCCGTGATCTGGAGGTCGGATGGGTCAGTGAAATGTTGGAAGGGTTGGACCAATGTGGAGAGGAGTTCGGGTGCCCGCTGGTTGGTGGGGATACTTCCAGGAGCGATAAGATCACCTTATCCATTACTGTTTTTGGTGAGAGCGGGGGCAAGCGCGAGGGATGGAATCCTGTCATGCGCTCCGGCGCCAACCCCGGCGATGTCGTCATGCTCACCGGCTTCACCGGGGAGAGCGGTGCGGGGCTGGCAGCCCTGGAGAAGGGGGCAAATAAAAGCGGGGACAGCACTTGCGCTACACTTCTCCTTCGCCACCTGCGACCCACTCCAAGAATTATCTTCGGTGTCGCCTTGGCCCAATCTGAACTCGCAACGAGTATGATCGATCTTTCCGATGGCATGATTTTAGACGCCACCCACATAGCCAACAGGAGTGGAGTGGGGATCGTGTTGGACTCCGAGCGAGTTTCCCTTTCGGAAGCGTTGCGGGCGGGTTGTGAGGGGCTGGGGCTGAACCCCCTTGAGTTGGCGTTGACGGGAGGGGAAGATTACGAATTACTCTTCACCGTGCATCCCGGGGCGGTCGAACGGGTAATCGCCCTTGGCGAAAGGCACGAACTTCGGGTCACTGCAATAGGGGAAGTAAAGAACGGCTCCGAGGTGGAAGTCACCGGAGCCGGGGCTAAATATATTAAAAATTCAAAGGGTTATGACCACTTCAAGGGGGGCGGTTAGTAGCTCTAGCGACTGTTGAAAAACCCCGGATATCCTCCGATTGACGTTGTCAGGGGCGAAAAATGATCCTCGAAATACTTATCGGTATGCCTGCGGTCATTTTTCTTCCCTTCCTAGCCCTCGAAGGATCTTCGGGGTTTCCAGTTTATCGTCGGCTTACCTGGAGGTTTACCCGACATCGGCTAAAATCTCCGGTTAGCCTGGTTTAGCGTTACTCCCCCGCTTCGGGAGAGTTTTTCAACAAGCTCCTACATGTCTACCTTCAGGTGTTCCATCAAGGTCTCCGCTGCGCTGTAGGGGTCGGTTTCCCGCTTCTTGAGGGCCTCGGTAAGCATGGCGTATTTCTTCGCCCCACCCGCCGCAGTGTTAATCTTTTCGTAGGCCATTTCCTTTACAAGCTCTTTAAAGAAGTGGAGTTCGCGCTCCTCGACACGGGTGTCGAGAATTCCCGTTGACACCAGATGGTCGCGGTGCTCAAGGAATGCGTCCACCAACTCGATGATCCCCTCGGATTTTGAGGCGATAGTCTTCAGTACCGGGGGAGTCCAGTTGGTCGCGGAGTAGTCGCGCATCTCAAGCATTACCTGTAGCTGCCGGACCACATCGTCGGAACCGACCCTGTCCGCCTTGTTGACGATGAAGATGTCACCAATTTCTAGTATCCCGGCCTTCATTGCCTGAATATCGTCGCCCATTCCGGGCAGGCTGACCACCGCCGTGGTGTGAGCCAAATCTACTATCTCCACCTCATCCTGCCCGACGCCGACCGTCTCCACCAGAACAATGTCGTAGCCCATTGCGTCCAAGACCAGGGCTGCCTGAAAGGTGGCTCTGGAAAGCCCCCCAAGGTGTCCACGGGTCGCCATCGAGCGCACAAAGACGCCTTCATCGGTGGCGTGGCGCTGCATGCGCACCCGGTCGCCGAGAATGGCCCCGCCGGAAAAGGGGCTGGAGGGGTCGATGGCGATCACGCCGACTTTTTTGCCCCGGCCCCGAAACTCGGTGATGATCCTGTCCACGAGGGTGGATTTACCCGCACCCGGAGGGCCGGTGATGCCGATCATGAACGCCTGTCCTGCGTGGGGGTAGATCTTTTTCAGACCCTCGATGCCCGCAGGGTCGCCCTCTTCCAAAAGTCTTATCAGCCGCGCGCCAGCCAGCACGCTGCCGTTCAATGCTTCCTGTGCGTAATCCATTCCAAGCCTTTTCTAGCCGATAATTTCTTTGATCTTTGCAAGGATCTCGTCCAGGGGAGTTCCGGGTCGGAAGAGCGCCTTCACGCCCTTTTCCATCAGGGGCGGTATATCATCCTCGGGGATGGTGCCGCCGCCGAAAACCGGAATCTCGCCGATTCCCTTGGCCTTCATCAACTCCACCACCTCGGTGAAAACGTAGTTGTGGGAACCGGAAAGCACCGAGATGCCCACCGCGTCCACTGCTTCCTGGAGCGCAGAGGTGACGATCTGCTCCGGCGTCTGGTGCAGCCCGGTGTAGACGACCTCGAAGCCGGACTCCTGTAAAAATTTTGCAATTACCTTTGCGCCCCGGTCGTGGCCGTCAAGGCCGGGTTTTGCAATAAGGACTCTGTACTTTTTCATGAGGTTAAATCCGTCAAAAGTTTAGAAGACCGCAGGGTCTTCGTAGGCTCCGTAAACAGCTACTATCGACTGGCATATCTCGCCGAGCAGCGCATATTCGCGTACCGCCTCCAAAATCGGCTCCATGAGATTATCGCCTGAGCGGGCCGTGTCGCGGATGCGGTCAAGGCACGCATCGACCTTGGCGTTGTCGCGATTGAGTTTGGTGTCCTCTATGCGCTCAATCTGGCGGCGCTCTACTTCGTCATCCACCTTGAGGAGGGGGATGGGAGACTCTTTTTCCGCAATGTACTTATTGACGCCTACTATGACCTCTTCGCCTGTCTCGACCGATTTTTGATACTCCATCGAAGCACGCATGATCTCGCTCTGTGGGTAGCCCGCATCCACCGCGGCAACCATTCCGCCCAGATCGTCGATCTTCTGGATATACTCAACCGCCGCCTGCTCCATCGCGTCGGTGAGCGCCTCCACATGGTAGGAACCGGCCAGGGGATCAATCGTGTTCGCTACCCCGGTCTCGTTGGCGAGTATCTGCTGGGTGCGCAGCGCGACGGTGACCGCCTCCTCGGTGGGAAGGGCCTCGGCCTCGTCAAAGGAGTTGGTGTGCAGGCTCTGGGTTCCGCCAAGGACCGCTGAGAGCGCCTCGTAGCCGGTGCGGACGATATTATTCAGCGGCTGCTGGGCGGTGAGGCTGCACCCCGCTGTCTGCGTGTGGAATCTGAGCCACATCGATTTCGGGTTCTTCGCGCCAAACCGCTCCTTCATGATCTTTGCCCACAGCCGTCTGGCCGCCCTGAACTTCGCGATTTCCTCAAAGAAGTCCATGTGCGCATCGAAGAAGAAGGAGAGATGGGGGGCAAAAGAGTCCACATCCATCCCGCGCTCAATGGCCGCCTCAACATAGGCGATGCCGTCGGCCAGGGTGAAGGCCAGCTCTTGCTGCGCGGTGGAGCCGGCCTCGCGGATGTGGTAGCCGGAGATGGAGACGGGATGCCATTGGGGCACGTTCTTGGCGCAAAACTCCATGGTGTCCACCAGCAGCTTCACGCTCTCGCGCGGCGGCCAGATGTAGGACTTTTGTGCGAAGAATTCCTTTAAGGGATCATTCTGGATGGTGCCACCGACCTTATCCCAGCTTACCCCCTGCTTCTCGGCCACGGTCAGGTACATCGCCAGCAGCGCCGGCGCCGGGTGGTTCACCGTCATTGAGGTGGTCACCTTGTCCAGCGGGATGCCGTCGAAGAGAATCTCCATGTCGCGCAGCGAGTCGATGGCGACGCCGCACTTGCCCACCTCGCCCCGCGCCAGTTGGTGGTCGGAGTTCACACCCTTCAGCGTGGGGAAGTGGAAGGCGACGCTGAGTCCCGTTTGTCCGTTTGCCAGCAGATATTTATAGCGCTGATTGGTCTCCTCGGCGGAACCAAAACCTGAGAACTGGCGCATCGTCCAGAAGCGGCCCCGGTACATCGTGCTCTGCACGCCACGGGTAAAGGGGTATTCACCGGGGAAGCCGAGGTTCTTTTCATAATCGAAATCGGGGAGGTCTGTGGGAGTGTAGAGCCGCTTGATATCCAGGCCGGAGAGGCTCTGGAACTCCTCTTTGCGCTCGGGCCGTTTTTTCAGCCCCGCCTCGGTTTCACTCTCCCAGGCGGCGCTTTTCTGCTTAAGTTGGTCTCTCTTCATTTTATCGCTCATCCGTGCGCTTTTCCCGACCCCGTTTCAATATGGGCTCAAGTATCGAAGTGTTTTAGTCTGAGTGCGAAAAATAACATAGCGTCGGTTGCCCTTAGCTCGCGCCGAGGACCCCACGGGAGATTACGATCCGCTGAACCTCGCTGGTGCCCTCGTAGAGGGTGACGGCCATCGCGTCGCGCATACATCTCTCAACCGGGTACTCGCTAACGTAACCGTAGCCGCCGTGAATCTGGATCGCCTCGCGGGTGACTCGCTGCACCATCTCGGTGGAGTAGAGTTTGGCCTTCGAGGCTTCCTGGGTGTAGTTGCGTCCCGCCTCCTTGGTCGCTGCGGCGCGAAGGGTGAGCAGGGTGGCAGCTTCGAGCTGGGTCGACATGTCGGCCAACTTGAACTGGATCGCCTGAAAGCTGGAGATCGGCCTGCCAAACTGCTTGCGGTTTTTAGCGTACTCCGCCGAGGTTTCCAGCGCAGCTCTTGCCAGTCCGCAGGAGTTCGACGCGATGCCGATCCTGCCGCCGTCGAGCGCCGAGAGCATTATGCGAAAGCCATCGCCGGGCTGACCAAGTATCGAATCGGATCCCACCCGGCAATCCTCAAGGATCAGTTCAACGGTGTCCGAGCCGCGCTGGCCCATCTTTTCTTCTTTTCTTCCCACGCGCAAGCCAGGGTTGTCGGCCTCCACGAGAAAGACGCTGATGCCACGCTTGCCCGCTTCCTTGTCGCTCCTGGCGGCTATCAGGGTAACGCCTGCGTAGCTGCCTGAAGTGATGAATATCTTGGCGCCGTTAAGTATCCAGCCGTCACCATCTTGCTCGGCGGTGGCCTTCAGGCTGCCGGCGTCGGAGCCGGCCCCCGACTCGGTGAGCGCGAAGGCTCCGGCAACGTACTCGCCGGATGTAAAGCGCGGGATGTGTTTTTCGATCTGCCCGGGGGTGCCGAACCTGTAGATCGTCTCACACACCATATTGGTGACCGAGGTGGTTACCGCGTGGCTCATGCAGGCGCGGCCAATCTCCATCAACGCCAGCGAGTAGGCTACCGCGCCCATGCCGGTACCACCGGCCTCATCGGGGACGAGCATGCTCATCAGCCCCAGGTCGGCCATATGCCCAAGGGTCTCCTTGGGAAAGGTGGAGGTGCGGTCGGTCTCGGCGGCGATGGGGAGGATTTCGTTTTCCGCGAAACGCCTCACCATGTCGCGAACCATGCGCTGGTCTTCGGTAAATGCAAAATTCATCGTGGTCTGCTTTTCTTACAAAATCTTGCCGCTGTCGGTGAGCATCTGGTAATGACATTTCTGACAACGGTCGCGGTTACGTTCTTTCTGGTGGCACTCGCTGACAAAGCAGCTGTACATGGGCGGCCTGTTGGTCTGCTCCTCCGCCTTGTCGTGGGCGATATTGAAGTGGCAGTCCACGCAACCCAGGTTCACTTCAAGCCCCGATTGCTCGATGGGGGCTGCGAGGTGGGCCTTGTGGTTGATCTTGATAAGCTTCGACAGCTCTTTTTCAGAGCTGGCGATGTTGTTGTGACACTCGGTGCAGCGCTCTTCAGTGCGCTCGGTGGTCGCCATGTATTTTTCCGGGATGAAGGTATCCCTGATGAAGGCGAGCACGTTGGGCGACGCCTTCAGCTCGGGATGGCCCGCGTGGCACTCGTGACAGGTCACCTGCTCGGCGGGGTGGTTCAGGCTGGACTTCCACATATCCGTGATTACCGGGTGGCAGCTCGCGCATTGGGCCGGAGCGGTATTGATATAGCGTGCGCCCGTGATGAAGAGGACCACGCCGACCACGGCGAAGACCACTATCAGCCCCGCGATTCCTGCGCCGCTAAGACCTTTTATACGATCAATAAAAAATTGCATCGCTTGTTTCCAGGCTCCTAATTAGAGAAGCGGTATGAATTCCCCGCCAAGCACCACATTAAGGCGCATGGTCATAATGCCGATCATAACCAGCAGGGCGGCGAAGCCGTAGACCGGCACGCTCCTGATCGGCTTTGCAGTAATCAATATGAGCGGAAAAACCTTGCCCATGAGAGTTTCCAGCACAAGAAAGAATGGTGCGAAGGCGCCAAAGAGCAACAGGCTGGCTACCTCATGGGACTCGGCCTCGCCAAAATAGTGCACCCCGATATCCGAGAGGCTAAGGAACAGATCAAACACCAGCAGCCAGGTCAGCATCTTTCCCAGCCCTTCCAGCAGCTCAAAATTCACCTCGCCCGATTTAGTGAAGAGCTTGTCCCTTATTATCGTGACAAGAATCATCATCGCCACGCCGCTCACCAGCGCGGAGGTCAGGAAGAGGATCGGCATCATTGAAGAGCGCCACAGCGCGTGGGCCTTGGCGAAGCTCAAAATAAAGCCGGTGTAGCCGTGGACCATAAGCGCCAGCGGAATGCCTATCAGTCCGAACAGCTTGGTGCGGACCGCGTTTCCCTTGAACATGAAGTAGCCGTATATGATGCAGTTGACGGGGTAGAGGGTGAGCAGGAACGTACCCCAGGAGATCGGGCTCGTGCCGTTGAGATAGATGAACAGGTGCCACGCCCGAAGCGGTCTGCCCGAGTGGATCAGCAGGAACATCGGGGCGATCATAAGCAGGACAGTGGCAATCACCACGCCGATCTTGCCCAGCGGCTTGTATTTCTCGAAGCCGAATCCGTAGGCCAGGGTCGAGATAATGAAGGAGCCCGCGCTTAGCCCTGTCAGGTAGAAGTAGATGGCGATCGCGACGCCGAACGACTCTGCCTTGGGCACGGTATAGAGCAGAACAGATTCCATCATTTACAAATGTCCTCCGTCCACGTCGACATGGCGGGCAGCCTCGTCATCGAAGCCTATGTAAAAAGTCTGGGGTTTGTTGCCCGACTCCGGTTTCATCACCACCGCCGATTCACGCGCAAGGATTCTCGCTATCTGGCTCTTGGGGTCGGCCAGGTCGCCAAACATCATCGCGCCGGTTGGGCAGTTGGTGGCGCACACCGGCGGTCCGTGGCCTTCTCGCACGCGGGGCCAGCACCAATCGCACTTTTCAGCCACCTTGCGAGTGGGGTGGATGAATCTCACGGAGTAGGGGCAGGCCGCCATGCAGTAGCCGCAGCCGATGCAGCGGTGGGGGTCGATGTAGACGATCCCGTTGTCCATCGAATAGGTGGCCTCAACCGGGCACACCTGAGTACACGCGGGTCGCTCGCACTGGTTGCAAAAGATCGGGAAGAAGTGGTCCCTTACGTTTGGGTAAGTGCCCTTTTCCACCTGCTTGACCCAGGTGCGGTACACACCGAGCGGCACATCGTTTTCAACCTTGCACGCCACCTGACAGGTGCGGCACCCGATGCATTTACGCAAGTCGATCAAAAAGCCGTAACGTGTTCGGCTCATATCAGCGTTTCCTTCTTTACGGTGCTAGCCATCGGCGTCCTCACGACGGTAGAGCGTAGTGAACCCTATAAAGAGGGCCAAGAGACCGAGCGCTGCGCCGCCTCCCCAGATGAGGAAGGTGTACAGAGTTGCGGTGACTGTGGAGGGCCCATCTTCAAAGCCACCCTTCAAGTGAAACTTGTCGGAGCGTTCCTGGTCGACCTTCAGCTCCGGCCTGTGGCAGTCGGGGCAGTTGTCGCCGGTAACGTTCTCTTCCGCGTGAGCGCCCTGGCCCTGGTGGCATGCCAGACAGCGCTCGGAGGCATACTGGGTTGAGGCGTCGCCCTTGCCGTGTCCGCTGATTCTCCAGCCCGCAAGCACGCCTCCGATTCCTGAGGAGCTGACCTGCTCCACGTGGCAGCGCCCACAGGTTTTGGCGATATTGTCCGGGTTGACCGATGACGCGGGGTCTTCGGCCTTCAGGACGTAATGGGCGGTGTGGCAGTCGGAGCAAAATGGTGCGTCCGGGTTGCCATGTTCCCATTCCCAGGCGTGGGAGGTGTTCATCCAGACCTCGCCGGTGCGCGCTTCATTCGGCGGTGGCTTGATGCCCTTTTCTTTCAACTTTTTCAGCGCATCGACGGGAAACAACCCCTCGGTTTTGCGAGAGGAGTGGCAGGCCCTGCAATCGGCGTTGGGGTAGCCTTCACGCGGATGGACGTTGGGGTTTGCGTTCTGGTGGCAATCGATGCACTCGATCCCTTTTTTGCCGTGGACCGATAATACGTAGCGTTTTAAATCAATGTGCAGATCCACGGTGCGTCCGAGGGCAGTGCCCGCCATCGTGCCCTCTTCGCCGTGGCAATTTTTAAGACACTTATCGTTGGTGTAGGGCTCTTCGATGTGTTCGCGCTCGATGAAGTCGGGCACCTTCTCTTTGGCTGCGTAGCTTTGCGATATCCCAACCACCAGCAGAGCGGTGAGGCTGGCCGCCATGAATGTGCATGCTTTGGCCCGGATCATACCAGCGCCCTTTCGATTATCTCCGCGATGTCGAGTACCTTGAACTCCTCTTCCTTGCCTGCGGCCTTCACGCCGTCGTCCAGCATCGTCAGGCAAAAGGGGCACGCCGACGCGATGGTGTCGGCCCCGGTGGACATCGCTTCATCAGCACGTTTGTTGTTTATGCGCTCGCCCTCCTCCTCCATCCACATCCTGCCGCCACCGGCTCCACAGCAAAAACTGTCTTCGCCGTGGCGCTCCATCTCGGTCAGCTCAAGCCCGCCGACCGAACCGAGCAGGTTGCGGGGCTCAGCCGTTATTCCAGCGTAGCGTGACAGGTAGCACGAATCGTGCAGAGTGACGTTCTGGGGCATCTCGCGGCTGAGGCGTATGCGGTGTTTGTCAACAAGGTCCAGGAGGTAGTCGCTGTGGTGGACGACCTCGAAGTTGCCGCCGAACTGCGGATACTCCTTGGAGATCGATTTAAGGCAATGGGGGCAGGGGGCGATGATCTTGGTCACGCCCAGCGCATTCATCGTCGCGATGTTTTCCTCGGCCAGCGTCTGGTAGAGGTACTCGTTGCCGGTCGAACGTGCGGGGTCGCCGCAGCATTTTTCCGCCTCACCGAGTACTCCGAAGCTGATGCCGGCGTGGTCGAGGATTTTCACTAAAGAGGCTATGACCCGCTGGTAACGATCATCGAAGCTGCCCGCGCAGCCGACCCAGAGGAGCAGATCGAATTCTGGTTTTTCTTCCTTGGTGAGGATTCTGGGGTGGATGTTTCTCCGCCGCATCCAGTCGTTGCGCTCGGACCAGCCCACGCCCCAGGGGTTGAAGTTGTTCTCGATATTCTTATTGAGCGCGATCAGCTCATTGGGCATCTGGCCTTCCATCAGGACCAAGTGCCTGCGCATATCCACGATCTTGTCCACGTGCTCGATCTGCATGGGGCAAACCTCCATGCAGTGGCGGCAAGTGGTGCAGCTCCAGATATCTTCTTCGCCCACGCCGGAGCCGCCTATCATCGGGTCGGGGTAGCTCTCTGCCTTGCCCTTGCGAATGTATGGCGCTTTTCCGGTGAGGTTGGTGCGAAGATCTTGAATTACCTTTTTGGGATTGAGCGTCTTGCCGGTGCTGTAAGCGGGGCACTTGGCCTGGCAGCGGCCACAGCGCACGCACGCCTCAAGGTCCAGCAGCTGCTTCCAGGTGAAGTTTTCAACCTCACCCACGCCGAATATCTCGGAGTTCTCAATGTCGATCTTGGTGAATGCGCCCTTGGGGCCGCGGTTGGCGAGCGCGATGTTCGCCGGGCCGAGGAGGACATGGGATAATTTGCCGTAGGGCAAGGACGCCAGGGCGAAGAGCACGATGTAGATGTGCACGCGCCACACCACACCCAGGAGATCGGCGGCGGTGTCGGTGCTCATTACCTTTAGCGGCAAGCCAACGACCAGGCCCACGGGAGTCAGTATGTCGGATACCGATGCCGAGGTCGCGATGCGTAGCGCCTCGGTGCCAAAGCCGGTAAGGAAGATGGCGTAGAGGACCACGTAGACCCAGCCGTCTTCAATCTTGTTGTCCAGCTCTTCGGGTTTTTCACGATAGCGGCGCAGCAACAACTTTGTCGTCGCCCAGACGCCGGCAATCGCAATTGCTTCCAGCGCCAGTGTCGTAAGGCCGGAAAATAAAGAGGGTAGACGTATGCCGAATTGGATGAGGAAGACCACCAGGAGCGGCACGGTGAAGGCAAGAAACAGCAGGTAGTGATGGGTGCCGTGGGGCTCTTCACGACGTACCCTGGCGTGACCGAAGACGGCCTTGAAGGTCTCCAAAACCCTGTCGGAAAATCCGTCGAGACGGTTGTCCGGGGTTCCCAACCAAATCAAGCGTGCTTTTCGCAACACCCCTACGGCGAAAACGGCCGCCGCGATCAAAACCAGGGCGAAATCAAATGTATTTGCCATATGCCTTTTCCGGGCTTATCTGAACCTGTTGGAGCAACTGGTCGGTCTATGAAACAAAATCGGGAAACGAAACCGGGAAACCGGATTGAACATTTAAGCACAAAACACCTTCGTGCCGAAAGGGTAAACGCCTTTAAATCGATTGCATTCAGACTAGTCTTTCAGCAGGGAGCGCGCGATGACCATTTTCTGGATTTCGCTTGTCCCTTCGTAGATCTCGGTAATCTTGGCGTCGCGGTAAAAACGCTCCACCGGGTACTCGTCGATGTAGCCGTAGCCGCCAAAAACCTGTATCGCTTCACGTGTGACCTTCATCGCCACATCCGAGGCGAAGAGCTTTGCCGTGGCCGACTGGGTGCCATAGCTCCTGACGCCCTGATCCTTCATCCACGCTGCCCGGTAGGTGAGCAATCTGGCCGCATCAATCTCGGTTGCCATATCGGCGAGCTTCCACTGGATTGCTTGGAATGCGCCGATCGGCTTGCCGAACTGAACTCGCTCCTTGGCGTATTCAACTGCCGCGTCCATGGCGCCCTGGGCGATGCCAAGGGCCTGGGCCGCGATGCCGATCCTGCCGCCATCCAGCGTTGCCAGGGCAATCTTGAACCCCTCTCCCGGTTTGCCCAAAATGTTTTCCCTGGGGATGCGGCACTCGTCGAAGACAAGCTCCGCCGTGGAGCTGGCCCTGATGCCAAGCTTGTGCTCCTCCTTGGCGACCTTGTAGCCCGGTGCGTCGGAGGGGACTATGAAGGCGGACATGCCGTGTGTTCCCGCTTCCTTGTCGGTCATGGCGATGATAACCGCCACACCGGCGGGGCCGCCGTTGGTGATGAATATTTTGGAGCCGTTAAGAACCCACTCGTCGCCGTCGAGAACCGCAGTGGTCTTCTGGTTGCCTGCGTCCGAGCCTGCCTGATTCTCGGTCAGCCCCAGACAGCCCAGCACCTTGCCGCTGCAAAGCCCGGGGAGGAATTTCTTTTTCTGCTCCTCGGTCCCGAACTTGTAGATAGGATCGCAGCAGAGGCTGGAATGGGCCGAGACCACCACGCCGGTGGAGGCGCAGACGGTCGATAGCTCCTCGACGACGATCGCGTAGCACTGGTAGTCCATGCCACCGCCGCCGTATTCATCCGGGAAGGCGGCGCCCATGAATCCGAGCTCGCCCATCTTGTCCACCAGCTCCATCTGGAACTTGGCGTCCTTGTCCATCTGGGCCGCCAGCGGAGCGACCTCTTCTCTGGCAAACTTGCGCACGGTGTCGCGCACCATCTTCTGAATGTCGTTCAGTTCAAAATCCATTGGCTACCACCTGACTATTCGTAAGTGTAAAACCCGCGTCCCGATTTCTGCCCCAGATAACCTGCGTCCACCATCTTTTTAAGAAGCGGGCAGGCTCGGTATTTGGAGTCCTTGAAGCCATCGTGGAGGACTTCCATGATGTAGAGGCACACATCCAGGCCGATCAGATCGGCCAGCGCCAGGGGGCCCATGGGATGGGCCATGCCAAGCTTCATCACGTTGTCGATCGCCTCGGGGGTGGCGACGCCTTCGTAGAGGCAGTAGACCGCTTCGTTTATCATCGGGAGCAGAATGCGGTTGGAGACGAAACCGGGAGAGTCCTCGGCCTTGACCGGGATCTTGCCCAGCTGCTCGGTGGTTTTTTTCACCAGCTCGTAGGTCTCGGGCGAGGTCTGAAGGCCGGTGATTACCTCAACGAGCTTCATCACCGGTACCGGGTTCATAAAATGCATACCAATCACCGACTCGGGGCGCTTGGTGACGGCGGCGATCTTCGTGATGGATATCGAAGAGGTGTTGGTGGCGAGTATCGCCCCGTCTCTGATCGCCGCGTCCATCTCTTCAAATATCTTGGCTTTGATCTCCGGGTTCTCGGTGGCGGCCTCCACGGCCAGATCGCAGTCGGCCATATCGGCAATGGCCGTAGTGGTCGTTATTCGCGCCAGCGCCGCGTCTTTATCCTCTTCGCTCATGCGTCCCTTGGTGACCGAGCGCTCCAGATTCTTGCCGATACGCCCAAAACCATTCTGGACGAACTCTTCGGTGATATCTCTTAGCACCACCTCAAAGCCGGAGACGGCGAAGACTTGCGCTATCCCGTGGCCCATCTGTCCGGCGCCGATGACGCCGACTTTTTTGATTTCCATAACTAGCTCCTCCAAATTGAATGGGAAAATGTCTCTTTAACGCTCTACTACCATGGCGACCGCGCCGCCGCCGCCAAGGCAAAGGGTCGCGAGGCCGAGCTTTTCGCCACGTGCCTTCATGGCATATAGCAAGGTCGTCAGGATGCGGGCGCCGGAAGCCCCGACGGGGTGACCAAGGGCGATGGCTCCGCCGTTGACGTTTACACGTGACCAGTCCCAGCCCAGTTCCCTGCCGTCGGCCAGACATTGGGAGGCAAACGCCTCGTTGGCTTCGATCAGGCCGAAGTCATCGATCTTGCGGTTGCCGAGCTCCATCACCCGCCGGACTGCGTCGATGGGGGCGAAGAAGACATCCTTGGGCTCCCTGTGGGCGGAGGCGTACTCTTTTATTGAGGCGAGTATTTCAAGGCCCTTGGCCTCGGCGATTTCCCGTGTCGTCACCACTACAGCGCTGGCGCCGTCGGTCAGCCCCGGCGCGTTACCGGCTGTGACCATGCCATCTTTTTGGAAGGCCGGGCGCAACTTTGCGAGGACCTCCACGGTGGAGTTGGGCTTGATGGCTTCATCCTCGGTCACGGTAATCGGGTCGCCCCTTCGCTGGGGGACCTGGACGGGGACGATCTCGTCTTTAAACTTGCCGGTTTCGGTGGCCTCTCCTGCTTTTCTCTGGCTGTCGGCTGCGAACCGGTCCAGCTCCTCGCGGGTCAGTCCGGCTTTCTCCGCCGTGTATTCCGCAAGGTTGCCCATGTGTACATCATTAAACGCGCACCAGAGGCCATCGTGAATGAGCGCATCTTCCGCCTGGAAGCCGCCCAGCTTGACGCCGCCCCGAAGGTTGCGCATGAGGTGGGGTGCGCTCGACATCGCCTCCATGCCGCCTGCGACTATCACCTGCGCGTCTCCTGCCTTTATCGCCTGGACGGCCAGCATGACCGCTTTCAGGCCGGAGCCGCAAACCTTGTTGATGGTGAAGGAGTTGGTGGTCGCCGGCAAACCGCCCTTGATCGCGGCCTGGCGGGCGGGGTTTTGCCCCTGACCTGCCGGGACCACATTGCCCATTATGCATTCGTCCACTTCGTCGGGTGAAATGCCAGAGCGCTTTACGGCCTCGGCCACCGCGAATCCGCCCAGATCACTTGCGCTAAAGTTGCCGAATACTCCAAGATAGCCGCCGATGGGGGTACGGCAGGCGGATACGATTACCGGTTCGTTTCTGCTCATGGTAACTCCTCAAATCCAAAAAGGTGTGAAATTGGCCTCCAACGAGGGCAACCAACCAATTTTTCAACAACTGGCCGGTGGTGTCAACAAAACAATGAATATCTATTCATTGTTTTGTGTTATAGTAGTTTTAAGCCATCTGGACGCACCCGCGACAAAAATGATACAAACACCACTTGACACCGAAATCATAGGTGTCATATTAGTTTCAGAGACTACAATTTTGGAGGAGTTCGGAACCACGCTAGTTCTTTGCCCCCCCGGAGAGCAGCACCGGGCTCCTCCTTTTATTTCAGACAAAACAAAAAAACCGGCCAGGCGATGGTCGGTTTTTTTGTTTGTTCAGGGGGCTGTGGCGCTACTTGAGACACCTGGTGGCGATAAGGTCAAGCACCACGTCCAAGTCGTCTATCCCGCGCGGGTAATCGTTGAGCACCTCCCAGACGATTCTTTTCCCTTCGCCGGGCTCGATGGGTTCCCCAATGTCGCCCGAGACACTCTTGAATACCATGTCGAAGTTTGTGCCTCCGTCGGTCGAGCCGATAATCTTGATACAGGCGGAGACGGTGGCGACCAGGCTGTAGTCGATGATTACGTCCTCGCCCTCCATGTAGAGGTCCATATCTGCGATCTTGGGGGGCACGACCTTTTGGACCACTTCCAGCGGATTGGCTTTTGGTGGGTTGGTCAAGAGGTCGACCACTGCCGTGTTGCTTCCCGCGGAGCGGGCGTGGGCAATCGCGTTCTTGCCGTTGCCGTCTACGAGTTCGTTTTTGGCGCCGTTTTCCAAAAGGAGCCTCACGGCTTTGATGTCCTTGCGTTTGGCGGCGACCATCAGGGTGTTTTTGCCGTTCATGGCGGAAAAGTTCACATCCGCGCCGTTGGCGATGAGGAGTCCCGCCAGTTTAATTTGCTCAGCGCCGCCATTTTTTGTTCCTCGGCGCAGCAGGTGAAAGAGCGCGCGTCCCAACGCTTTGGAGTCAAAGGCGTTCTCGACGATCAGTTGTTTGACGCTGCCAAGGTCGCTGGCCGTGGAGTAGACCCAGAGCTGTGGGCCGGGTTTTAGTTTTATGCCGGCGAACACTGTGGACGATATGAGAAGCGCCAAAAATACGGCGGTCATTTTTTTAAACAATTTATTCACCTGTTTGTTCTACTGCGATGGGCGGTGAGGGCTTTTCGCTCAATCCATACCCATGGCTTTTTCAAGTTGCTCGATTTCGTCTTTTATAATTTTTATCTTCGCCGCACTTAGCGCTTTATTTTCCAGTTCGCGCTTGAGCGCCATGAGCCGCATCTCTTCGCGGTAATCGGTGCATGTGTAGCGGTGAGTGGGTGGGTTGGCTGGCACTTTTAGCACTCTTTTTCCAAGATGTCCAAGATTTGATCCATATCGAGACACTCTTCCATGAGGTCGGCCAATTTCGAGTACCCCTCCTCTTTGCGTTCCTTGAAGGACCGGGTCATGCCCTCGCCCTGCCTGCAGCTTTTTATGAGGGCGCTTGTGAAGTGGTCGTTGTCGAAGATGCCGTGGAGATAGGTGCCGATGACACGACCATTGAGGCTGGCGGAGCCATCGTCGCGCCACTGGCCATCGCCAAGCCGCTTGATCTTCATCAGGGGGCGCACACCCTCGCCAAGCTCGGTTCTGCCCATGTGTATCTCATAACCGGTCAGCTCTTCGCCGCCTTCATACCAATCCAGCATACCAGTATTGAGAGAACCGACAGCTTGGGCGGTGATTTTTTCCGCCTCCATTGTCGTCCGGATGTCCAGCAGTCCGAAGCCCTCTATCTCGTCGATCACACCCTCTATCCCCTCTGGGTCGCCTACGGAATGGCCGAGCATCTGATAACCGCCGCACACCCCCACTATCGTCGCACCGCTGCGGTGGTTTTGCAAAACCTCTTCAAAGAGGCCGCACTCCTTCAGGGTTTTCAGGTCGTCGATCGTGTTCTTTGAGCCGGGCAGGATTACGATGTCGGCTTCTCCCAGTTTCTGGCCTGGGCGGATGAATTCGAGGCTGACGCCGTCAATGCCGGTCAGTGGGTCGAAATCGGTGAAGTTTGACATTCTTCGGGCCACGACGACGGCTATGCGTAAGCCCTCTTGGCCCGTGGCGTCCCTGGTGTCGAAGTGGAGGCCGTCCTCTTCCTGAATGAAGATGTCGGTGAACCAGGGGACCGTGCCCAGAAAGGGTTTGCCCGTGCGTTTGGTGATCATCTCGTAGGCGGGGTCAAGCAACGTGGCGTCGCCGCGAAACTTGTTGATGATGAAGCCCTTTATCAGCGCGGCCTCTGCCGGGTCGATCAGCTCCATGGTGCCCACGAGCGAGGCGAAGACCCCGCCCTTGTTTATATCGCCTACCAGCAAGACGGGGCATCTGGCTTCCAGCGCAAAGCCCATGTTGGCGATGTCGCCCTCGCGCAGGTTGATCTCGGCGGGGCTCCCCGCGCCTTCGCAGAGGATCACGTCATATTGAGTTTTTAGCCTCTCGAAACTGTCGAAGACGACCTCGCGGGCAATTTTTTTAAAGGCATGGTATTCCAGCGCCTTCATGTTGGAGTGGACCTTACCCTGGAGGATGACCTGTGCGCCCACGTCGGTGGTGGGTTTCAGGAGCACGGGGTTCATGTCGGTGTGGGGTGCGATATTGGCGGCCTCGGCCTGGACGACCTGGGCGCGGCCCATTTCTCCACCCTCGGCGGTGATGAAGGAGTTCAGGGCCATGTTTTGGGGCTTGAAGGGCGCGACGCGCACTCCCCTGCGGGCGAGGACCCTGCACAATCCTGCCACCAGGATGCTCTTCCCGACATCGGAGCCGGTGCCCTGTATCATGAGTGTTTTAGCCATCTATGCGTCCTGACTCAATTCCATCTTTCCGAATTCGCCGTCGAAGCCTGGGGTGAAGATAACTTCGCCCCTTTGCATTTTATAGATTGCCGCGGCCAACCTCTCGTCGCCCACTTCATCCGTAGGCTGTGCGGTGAGCGCGGCTATTTCGGTGCCGGCGGCATTTATAGCCCTTTTAACCAAATTTTTCACTATTTTAGTGTTTCTGCCCCTGCCCAGGCAAGTAGCCGCCAGGTCGGCGAGGGGAATAAGATGCATGTGCGGGGGCGAGAGCTTTGCAGCTTGGGCATGAGTCCTCTCCCCAAGGGATGCTATGCGGCTCATGACCCCTTGGGTAAGGGGTTTGGCGCAAACCGGGCAGAGCGAGTGCGGCGCGGCTGCCCCCATCGCGAGGTTCACCCCGCATTTTCTGTGGCCGTCGTTAAAGTACTTTCCCTTTTGCGGAGGGAATTCGATAGTCATTTTGACCCCGCCTGGGGTTGCAAGGGTTTGCGCAAGGGATGCGAAGTTCTCTGGCCGCTCAATGAGTGTCGCTTCGCGGGCAAGCGCTCCGGGGCCGTGGGCATCGGAAAAGGAGACGATGGGGTAACGGTCCAGCGAAGGGACCATCCTGATCATCGCAGGGTCGGACGAGAGACCGGATTCGACCGCCGTCAAATACTCCGAGTAGGAGCCCAGCGCCTCCGATATGGTATCGAACCCGGAGCGTCCCCCCAGGATGCCATACCATGGGGTCCAGATGTGGGGCGCGATGAATATTATGGATTTATCGACGCCCAGCGCTACGTCCATGAATTGCGTGCAGCTCATCTTGAGGGTGGGCCTTCCGTCCGACCCCAGCTTGCCAAACCTCTCAAGTGCGGCCGCCAGTTTTTTTGCGGTGTCGAAATCGGGAAGGAGGTGTAGAAGGTGGACTCGCTTGGTCCCCGTTTTGCTTTTCCAGACACAGCTGACCTCTCCACCCAGAACGAAAGAAACCGCGCTCCTCCGTGATGAGTCCGCTGCGGCAAGCTTGAAGAGAGAGCCGCTATCAGCCACAAGCTCCTCATTAAGGTGTTCGAGCCATTTGGGGTGGAGCGCATCCGGGGCCAGGAGGAGTCCAACCCCTTTCTCCGCCGCCGATTGCGCAAGCAGCCGTGGTGTTATCGCGGGCGAGGTAGCGATGGAGTAGGGGGAATGCAGATGCAGGTCGGCCCAGATGAGATTGGGTTCGCGCATCGCTTTACTTGCTTGTTGTGGATTCAATGTCATATCATTGCCGCTATGAACGAGAGAGAAGATTTACAAGAGCAAGGGCGGCAAGAGCCCGAAGAGAAGCCTCGCACGCTGGCTAACAAGCTGATGCACGCGCTGCTGTGGACCGCCATCTTTTACGGTTTGTGGCTGTTGTCGGTAAAGCTGCTGGGCTGGGCGACTGGTATGGATTCACTCTGAGATGTTGAGCTTTTCAAGTCTGTAGCGAAGTGATCTGAAGCTCATGCCCAAAAGCTCGGCGGCGCGCGTTTTATTCCCCCCGGTTTTTTCCAGTGCTTTCCTTATGTAGTGAAGCTCTGTGTTGAGCAGCATGGAGTCGAGGTCAAGCCCATCATCGGAGAAGGGGTTGACCTGGGGCGAGTCGGGAGTGGCGCCATATTTGAGGTGGTCGGGCAGGCTCATGAGGCTGACCTTGTCGCCCGTCTCAAGCGCTACGGCACGCTCGATGATGTTTTCCAGTTCCCGCACGTTTCCGGGAAAACCGTACTGCTCCAGGCAGGTCATCGCGTCGGGGGTTATGCCGTTCAGGTCGCGACCGAACTCTTTCCTGTATTTTTCAAGAAAGTGATTTGCCAGCAGTATGATGTCGTCGCTTCGCTGGCTCAGTTTGGGCAGCTTCACCGCCACGACGTTGAGCCGGTAGAAGAGGTCTTCGCGAAAGCGACCGCCACGCACCTCCTCAAAGAGGTCGCGGTTGGTGGCCGAGACGATTCGCACGTTGAATTTAAGCTCCGTGTTGCCGCCGACCCTCTTTATGGTGCCCTCTTGTAATGTCCTCAAGAGCTTTGGCTGAAGCGCCAGCGGTAGTTCTGCGACTTCATCGAGAAAGAGGGTGCCGTCCTTGGCTTCCTCGAACAATCCGGGCTTATCGCTAACCGCGCCGGTGAAGCTGCCTTTGACGTGGCCGAAAAGCTCGCTCTCTATAAGGCCTTCGGGTATGGCTGAGCAGTTGACGGGGACGAATTTTCCGACGCGGCCGCTCATCTCGTGGAGTTTTCGGGCCACAAGCTCTTTGCCGGTGCCGGAATCGCCGTAGATCAGCACCGTGACGCCGGTGTCGGAGATGCGCTGCACCAACTGCATTACCTCCTGCATCGGTGCGCTTCGGCCCAGAATCGAGCTTTCGGCGGAAGCGGCGCTGATCCGCTTTTTCAGCTCTCTGTTCTCGCGAGCCAGGGCGGTTTTTTCCAGCGCCTTGGTGACCGTCAGGGTGATGTGCTCGTTCTTGAACGGCTTACTTATGTAGTCATAGGCCCCCAGCTTCATCGCTTCCACTGCGGTTTCGGTCGTGCCAAATGCGGTGATGACGACTACCTGGGTGTCGGGGTCCAGGCTTTTTACCGATTCAAGGATGTCCAGACCGGAGCCGTCGGGCAGATTGAGGTCGGTCAGCACCAGGTCGATCTCGTTTTCAGCGAGAAAGGTCTTGGCCGATTTCGCATCGGGCATCGTTTCCACATCAAAGCCTTCGCGAGTCAGCATCAAGCTTAGAAACTCGCGCAAGCTTTGTTCATCGTCAACAACCAGAAGCCTGCCCATGTTATTCAACTTCAATCCTTATCCGGACAAGTGCGCCACTTGTCTCGTCGCTATGTAGTGCTTCAGCCGTGCCATTGTGATTTTGCGCGATTCGGTGGACCAAGGCAAGGCCAAGGCCTGTGCCGCCGTCTTTATTGGTTACAAATGGCTCAAATACCTTGTCGGCGATATCCTCGCTGAAACCGGGACCGTTGTCGTGAACCTCGATCACGACTGTCTTGCCGTGTCTGGCCGCCCGGATCAGGACGCTTACATCATTGGAGGTGGCCTCGATGGAGTTTTTAAAAAGGTTTAAAAGCATCTGTTCGATCTGCTCTCTGTCGGCGTTTACTTCCATTCCCTCAGCCACCTGATTGGTGAGGGTGAAGCCGGTCGCCCCTTCGCCATGTCGGAAAAAAAACTCCAACTCATCCACCAGTTGATGGAGGTTGAAGTTCATTCGATTGGTCGCTTCAGGGCGGGCGTAATCGAGAAAGTTGGAAACAAGGCGGTTTAGCCGGTCGGTTTCGCGAAGCACGATCTCCAGAAGGACTCTCTGCTCTTTTTCCACAGCCGAGGGTGGCAGTGAACTCTTGAGCATCTGCACCGATCCCGAAAGGCTCGCCAGGGGATTTCGGATTTCATGGGCCAGCCCCGCCGCAAGTCTTCCCACTGCGGCCAGGCGGTCGGAGAGTTTCAACCTTTTCTCCAACTTGCTCACCTCGGTGAGATCGCTGAAAGCGAGGATTGTGCCCGCCCGTTGGCCTGAGTGCGCCAGCAGGGGAAATGTTGAGTAGCCAAGCACTATCTCCGAGTCTTCTACAGAGACTTCCCTCCTGCCGACGGCTTTGAGGTCGAAGAGTTTTTCAAGGTCGTCGGAGTTTTCGAAGGCCATATTGGCGCGGCCCAACAACTGCTTGGCTGAAGGGTTGAAAAACATGACCTTGCCTTGCCCATCCAGCGCCACCAGTCCGCCCCCCATCGATTGAAGAATGGCGCCCTGAAGGTGCTCCAGGGCGAGGATTTCGTCTTGCGCCTCGTCCAGTCTTTCCCCGGTGAGCCGTATCTCTTCGGCAAACATGCCGGAGAGAAAGGCGATTGCGTAGAAGGCGACTATGTGCAGGGCGAGGTTTACGCTTACGTTGGAGCTTTGGGCCACTGCGTTAAAGGGGAAAGGGTTCAGGGGAACCAGTATCCCATTGAACTGCAACGCTGTTACCAGCCCGAACGCAAGGGTGGCGTAGGTGGCGGCAATGAAGGCACCGGGGCGAAAGAAGATCGCCGTGCTTCCGATGATTGCAATCAGATATAAAAAAACCATCGGTGAGCGCCACCCGCCGGAAAGGTAGATGACAAGCGATATGTAAAGGATGTCCCAAAGCGGCTGAATCTTCGAAGTTATATTTGCGAGTGCGTCTTTTTTCAGCAATACGCTGCTAAGCGCAGTGAAAATGAGAGTTATGATGGTGGCGGTAAAAAACCAGAGTACGGAGGGGTGGCTGGCATTTCCCTGGCGCAGAGAGAAGAGGGCAACCAAGACCATCATGGACAGGAGGATGATCGTCCTCCCGGCCAGATAGCCTTGCATCCGTCGCTTTTGGCGGATCATAAGGTACTCACTCGGTTTTCAGCCCAAGAAAAGAGTATGCAATCGACTTTCAAAGCCCAATGTTTTGTTACTTGCCTATCGTTCCCGCCATGGAGAAGATGGGCAGATACATGGCGATGATCAGAGCGCCGATTGAGCCGCCCAGGCCGACCATCAACAAGGGCTCGATCGCCGAAGTCAAGGCTCCGACCGCGTCATCGACTTCATCGTCGTAGAAATCAGCAATTTTATTGAGCATTTGATCCAGTGCGCCGGTGGCTTCACCGACTGAGATCATCTGTACGACCATCGGCGGAAAGACACCGGTTTCCTCAAGGGGCTCGGCGATGGTGCGGCCCTCGGAGATCGAGTCGCGAGTCTTCATGACCGCCTCTTCGATGACCACGTTGCCCGCTGTTTTGGCCACGACCTCAAGACCTTCAAGAATGGGAACACCCGAACTGACGAGGGTGCCCAATGTCCTCGTGAACTTGGCTACGGCGACCTTTTTGATCAAGGTGCCGAAAATTGGCATGTGTAAAAACAGTCGATCAAAGAATTTTCGGCCCTTAGCCGATCGGTAAATCGTTTTCAGGATTACCATCGCGATGAAGCCGGCGACCAGGATTACCAGCCAGAACTGTTTAACGAAATCGCTCATGGCGATGACAATCAGGGTGGGCGTGGGCAGCTCCTCACCCGCGCCTGCGAACATCTGCTGGAAAACGGGAATGACCCAGACCAAAATTATCGAAATAACTATTACGGCGACAACACAGACCGATGCCGGGTAGACCATCGCCCCCTTGACCTTTTTCTTCAACGCCATGCTTTTTTCGATGTATGAGGCAAGGCGCTGCAGGATCGTATCGAGGATGCCGCCAACCTCGCCGGCGGCCACCAGGTTGACGAACAGTCTGTCGAAAACGGAGGGGTGCTTTGCCAGCGCATCCGCGAAGGTCGCACCGGACTCCACGTCCTCCTTGACTTTTAGCAGGATGGTCTTGAAGGTGGGGTTTGGCTGCTGGGTGCTCAAAATGTCAAGACACTGCACGAGCGGCAACCCGGCGTCGATCATCGTGGCGAACTGCCGGATGAAAACTACCAAGTCTTTGGTCGTGACTTTTTGTTTGAACCCAGGGATATTTATCTCTATCGACTTGCTGAGCTTTTCGACCTTTATGCCCTGGTTTGCCAGTTGTGCGGTCGCCGCTTCCTTGGAATCGGCTATTATGGTGCCCTTTTGAAGTGCGCCGCTTCTTACCCGGCCTTTCCATGCGAATGTGGCCATTTTTCACATCTCCTGCGGTTTTATTTTTATTAATCGCAGCAATTATAACGGTAAATTCGTATTTCTACCATTACCCACCAGGTCTTTGCCTGTTTGGCATTGCACTTGGGGGAGTTTTACGCTGGTTCATGATGTCCACTGTGCCCTTGTTGAACATCTGGCGCAGCTCCTCCTGGTCGTGACTTCTCAACATTGCGAGCTCCATGGAGATCGCCTTGGTGTTGACCAGGTGGTATAGGTGCTGGTTCATCGTCTGCATCTGGAACTTGTCCTGGCCCATCTGCATGTGCGAGTAGATTTGGTGAATTTTGTCTTCGCGCATGAGGTTTCGTATCGCAGGGGTGGGTATCAGGATTTCGCAGCACATCGTCCGTCCCGAGCCGCTGGCTTTTGGCAGGAGCATCTGGCTTACGATGCCTTCAAGCACGAAGGAGAGCTGTGCTCTCACCTGGGATTGCTGGTGGGAGGGGAAGACGTCGATGATACGGTTCATCGTCTGGACGGCTGAGTTTGTGTGGAGGGTAGCCAGGCAAAGATGACCGGTTTCAGCCACGGTCAGTGCGGCTTCGACCGTTTCCAGGTCGCGCATCTCGCCGATTAGGACGACATCGGGGTCCTGGCGAAGGATGTAGCGCAGCGCCGTCTGGAAGCTGTCAGTGTCGGCATGAACTTCGCGCTGGTTGATGAGCGCTTTTTTATGCGGATGCAGATATTCAATCGGGTCTTCAATGGTGATGATGTGTTCATGTCGGGTATCGTTGATGCGGTCCAGTATCGAGGCCAGGGTCGTGGACTTGCCGGACCCGGTGGGGCCGGTGACGAGAACCAAACCCCTTGGGCGTTTGGATATCTCTTCCACAACCGGGGGCAGCCCCAGTTCGGTAAATGAAAGAATTTTGAAGGGAATCGTACGGAACGCTCCCGCAACGGCTCCACGCTGGACAAAGACATTGGCCCTGAACCTGGACAGGTCTTTTACGCCAAAGGAGAGGTCCAGCTCATTTTCTTCCTCGAACCGGTGCTTTTGCGCATCGGTAAGGACTGAATAGCAGAGCATCTTCGTTTCGGGGGGGGTGAGCACCGGAACGTCCAGTGGCACCAAGACCCCGTCGATTCTCACCTGGGGCGGCGTACCTGCTGTAATGTGAAGATCCGAGGCGCCTCGCTCTATCATTGTTTTGAGCAGTTGGTGAAGATTTGCCACGATGTTCCTCCTGTGTCCGCAGTTATATCATAAAAGCGGTCAAGGGTTGTCTTAATCCCTTGCAGTGGTTCTGACCACCTCGTCGATGGTAGTAATCCCTGATTCAATTTTATTGATGCCCGCCATTCTCAGGGTGTTGATTCCATCGCGAATGGCTTGCTCCTTGATCTCCATGGACGAAGCGCCGTTTAACACCAGTTCCTTGATGCTGTCGGTGATCGGCAAGACTTCGTAAAGCGCGACACGCCCCTTGTAGCCGGTGCCGCCGCAGATGGTGCACCCTTCGCCCACCATGCATTTCATCGTAGCCGCCCTGTCGGGATCGACGCCGATGTCCACCAGCGCCTGCATTGATACATCCGCAGGTTTTTTGCACTCGGTACAGATTTTCCTGGCCAGACGCTGGGCCACGATGAGGTTGGTCGCCGATGCCACCAGGAAGGGCTCGACGCCCATGTTGAGTAAGCGGTTGATCGTGCTGGGCGCGTCGTTGGTGTGCAGGGTCGAGAGGACCATATGTCCCGTGAGCGCCGCCTTGATCGATATCTCGGCTGTCTCAAAGTCTCGAATCTCACCGACCATGATGATGTCGGGGTCCTGGCGCAGGAAGCTCCTCAGCGCAGCTGCGAAGTTCAGGCCGATCTCGTCGTGCATTTGCACCTGGTTGATGCCCATCAGGTTGAACTCGACCGGGTCCTCGGCGGTGGAGATATTCGTGTCCACCACGTTGAGTTCGCTCAAGGCCGAGTAGAGGGTTGTCGTCTTTCCCGATCCGGTGGGGCCGGTGACCAGCACCATGCCGAAGGGCCGGTAAATAGCTTCCTTGAAGTCTTCGAGAGCTTTTTCCTCGAAGCCCAGCTTGGTCATGTCCAGTTGCAGGTTGGATTTGTCGAGCAGGCGCAAAACGATTTTTTCGCCAAAGAGGGTGGGGAGGACGGAGACGCGAAAATCCATATCCTTGTCACGGCTCAGTTTGAGCTTGATGCGTCCATCCTGGGGCAGGCGGCGCTCGGCTATGTCGAGCAAGGCCATGATCTTCAAGCGGCTCGTGATGGCGTTCTTCAACTTCAACGGCGGTTTCATCTCTTCGGTCATGACGCCGTCAACGCGGTAACGTACTCGAAAAGTCTTCTCGTAGGGCTCGATGTGTATGTCGCTGGCCCCCTTCTTGATGGCGCTGGTCAGGATCATATTGACCAGCTTGACCACCGGGGCGTCATCCACCTCTTTCTCAAGGTCCTTGAGGTCCACATCATCTTCATCTGTCACGACCTCAAGGTCATCGAGATCAAAGTCGCTCATCGCGTCGAGCAAGGACGCCGACTGGTCGTAGTACTTGTCTACGGCGTTCTTGATGGCGCTGGAAGAGGCGAGGACCACCTCGACGTTGTAGCCGGTCAGGAACTTGATGTCGTCGATGGCGAACATGTTGGATGGATCCTCCACAGCTACAATTAGTGTGGAGCCGACTCGGTTGATCGGTATGAGGTGGTATTTCTGGACCATCTCCTCGGAGATGAGTTTGATAACGTCGGGATCGATATCGTAGCTGTCAAGGTCTACCGGCGGCACGCCATACTGGCGAGAGAGGACCTGCATCAGGTCGTCTTCCTTTACCATGTTGAGCCTTATCAGCGCCTCGCCCAGACGCCCTCCGTTTCTCTGCTGATCCTCACGCGCCTTCTTCAGGTCGGAGGCTGTCAGCATATTTTCTCTTACAAGTAAATCCCCAAGCTTGTTCGACATGTTCCCTCCCCTTCGGGGGTCAATTCTAATTTGAAAACTAAAAAAACCTTGTCTGAAAACTTCTACTGCTTGAAAAGGATCTCCTCCATCCGCGCAAGTGGAGGTTCCTTGCCTGTCCAAAGGGCAAAGGCTTTTGCCCCCTGCATGAGCAGCATCCGGGCGCCGCTGGCCGATACAAGCCCCGCTTTGCGGGCTTGCGTCTCAAGGCTCGTGTGGCCCAAACGTGAGTAGGCCATATCATACACTAAAATGGACCTCTCCAATGTATCCATCGCCCAGGGCCATTTGCCACCGGGGTCAAGGCCCAGCGGAGTGGCGCTCACCAGGAGGTCGCCGCTGCAAAGAACGCTGGGCAGCTTCCCGACATCCATGGCGGTAAGTTTAGCTGAAGGCAAGCTGGGCGACAGTTCTTCTGCCAGTTTTTGCGCCTTTTCCGTTTTCCTTGCCGCCACTATTATCTCGGTCGCGCCGCCCTGGGCCAGCCCGACGAGCGCCGCTCGCGCCGCGCCTCCCGCTCCCAGTATGGCGGCCCTGCGCCCCCTGGGGGTGAACCCCAGGTCTATCTCCAGCGCGTCCATGAAACCGGCGACATCGGTGTTGTAGCCCTTCCAGCCAGTGTCAACGGGCACAAGGGTGTTGACCGCCCCGGTAAGCCCCGCGGTCCGGTCAACCTCGGTGGCGAGGGCAAAAGCCGCTTCTTTGTGGGGGACGGTTATGTTGATTCCCCCAAAGCCCATCTTGCGTGCGCCGTTGAGAACCGGGGCCAGGTCCTCGCGTTCGACCTCAAAAGCGAGGTAGCAGGCGTCGATCCCAAGCGCCTTGAAGGCGGCCGTCTGCATGGCTGGAGAGAGGCTGTGTCCCACCGGTTTTCCCAGAAGGGCAAAGAGCTTGGTGGACGCTCCAACCTCGATCGCCTGAGGAATCAACCCGTCACCTCCTCGGAAAGCTCCCGGCATATCCTCTCCACGTCCGCTTCTATCTGTGCGGTGAGAGCCTCCACCGAAGCAAAGGCGATCTCTCCGCGAATCTTGCTTACAAACCTGAGCTTGACCGTATGCCCGTAAAGCTCCCCTTCAAGACCGGGCATGTGGGCCTCGACCAGTATCTCTCCGCCACCCCGTATCTCGCCGCCGCCAAAAGTTGGGTTGTCGCCAACGTTCACGGCTGCCATACGGGGCTCGCCGCCATCTATCTGGGCCCAGGCGGAATAAACGCCGGGGGTCGGCAAACACTGCTCGCGGGCCGTTATGTTGGCGGTGGGGAAGCCCAACTCCATTCCTCTGCCCTGCCCCCTGCCAACATTGCCGTGCAGCGAGTAGGGGCGACCCAAAATCGTCTGCGCCAATTGAAAATCGGCACTTGAAATCGCAGCGCGAACGCTGGTGGAAGATGCGCGGGTGCCCTCTATTACAACCGGATCAAGGCAGTTGACCCCATATCCGGCCCTTGCCCCGAACGCTCTGAGCATTGCCATATCGCCCTTGCGGCCCTTGCCGAAGGCGAAATCGGAGCCGACCCACAGCTGTGATGCTCCCAGGGTATCGCCCAGCAGTGTTTGGGCAAACCATTGGGGCTCAAGCCCGGCGTATTCACGGTCGAAGCGCACCCTGACCAACACATCGACGCCAAGTCCTTCCAGCAGTTCGGCCTTCTGTTCAAAGTCTGTCAGGCTGGGTGGACAGGCTGAAGGGTTTAGCAGGCTGAGAGGATGCGGGTCGAAGGTGTAGACAAGGGCTATCGCGTTCAGCTCATCCGCCTGACGACGCACACTCCCTATCAGCGCTTGATGCCCCAGGTGGACGCCATCGAAGTTGCCCACTGTGACCACGCAGCCATCATATCGCCCAGGCTTTAGTTCGGTACCTTTTACGATCAGCATGTGTATATAAATCGCCCGGGCGAGATGAATACAAACCACCCAATAATTTCAAAATCTCCAGTAACCTCGTAAAGATACAAGTGAAATGCCCTGGTGTCAAGGTGAGCCTGCGCCGGGGTGGGGCAAGCGGCGTCATCCCTGGCGGGCGGAGGCGGAGGAATTGAAGTGCATGGACATGCCTGCGTCCTGGAAAACCTTGTAGCGTGCGCGCGCCGCAGCGGTCGCTTGCATGTCGAGTTTGGGGACGAAATCAATAACCGTGGCAAACCCTTTCGAGAATTTAAGGACTTCGTCGGTGATTAACGGTAGCGCGATGACAAGCACGGAGGCACCGTTTGGATTTGCAATTTTGAACCCTATTGAAACGGGGTCGGCGCCGGTGCCCTTGTCGGAGCAGATGGAGTGGGGGATAAACGACTCATCGGCGAATACCCAGAGCAGCTCGTCCAAATCCGCCGCACCGGCCCGTGAGCCGGTCAAGAGGTAGACCCGCGAACCCCCACCGTAGAGCTCGGCGACCTTTGCGCAAAGCCTGGTCTGCCAGCGCGCCACGGCTATCTCGTAGAACTCTACTTTCGTCACGTTTTCACTCATGCCTTTGATGGTAGCCAAACATTCAGTTCAGGTAAAGAAGGGATGCACAGCTGTTGACACTGTTGCGGTCAACGGGTACATTTGAGCACATGTTCAAATGATGGAGGTGAGTGATGGTTGCGCCGTCTGATGTGTGCAGCGAAAAACTTTTTCGCCCCGAAGAGGTGGAGCGGGCCAGGGAAATGGTCGAGCAGACTCCGGTGGACCCACTGGCCGAGCTGTTCAAGGTGCTGGGTGACCGGACCAGGACTGGAATCCTCACCGCTATCTCTTCGGGAGAGTTGTGCGTATGCGATTTGGCTGAACTGTTTTCAGTCACCCCCGGAGCCATCTCCCATCAACTCAGGTTGCTAAAGGCCCACCGGCTGGTCAAGGCGCGTCGCGAGGGCAAGATGGTTTTCTATTCGCTTGATGACGATCACGTGGCCGGGCTGATGTCCATGGGGTCCGATCACGTTAAAGAGGGAAGATGATGGAAGTTGTTTCAAACATATTGAGCCACACCTGGGCGTTCTGGGTGGAGGCCTCACCCTGGCTGATATTGGGTTTTGTCGCGGCTGGTCTGGTCCACGCTTTTTTGTCCGCTGATTTTGTCGCCACCCACCTTGGGAAGGGGAAGGTCTGGCCGGTGATCAAAGCCGCCATGTTGGGCATCCCCCTGCCGCTATGCTCCTGCGGCGTGTTGCCGGCGGCGCTTGGCCTCAACAAGAAGGGCGCCTCCAAGGGGGCGACACTCTCATTTTTGATTTCCACCCCTGAGACCGGGGTTGACTCAATGGCGGTTACCTATGCGCTGATGGACCCGGTGATGGCTGTTTGGCGGCCCTTTGCGGCGCTGGTCTCGGCGCTTATTGCCGGTGTGTCAGAGTCCTTTCTGGGCAGCGAGTCAAATAATATCAATGACGCTGAACCCGATCGCAGCTGCGGCTGTGATGACGTTGCCGCACCCAGGGGTCCGGTGTTCAAAAGAATGGTGAAGGGAGTGGGTTTCGCCTTCGATGATCTGTTGCGGGACCTGCTGCCGTGGCTGCTGCTGGGTACCTTCATAGCGGGCACCGTCTCGGCTCTTGTACCCGAGGGGTGGTTTGAGGCGGCGCTGGGCGGGGGATTTAAGCCGATGCTCATCATGCTGGTGGTGGGGGTGCCGATGTATATATGCGCCACAGCCTCCACCCCGGTGGCTGCCGCGTTGATGCTGAAGGGGCTAAGCCCCGGTGCGGCCCTGGTGTTTTTGCTGGTTGGCCCCGCGACCAATACCGCATCGATTCTTGCCCTCTGGAAGAATCTCGGTGCAGCGACCACGATACGGTATCTCATAAGCCTCTGCGTAGGTGCGCTGCTGATGGGGTATGGCCTGGAGCTCGTATATCCGATGCTGGGTATGGAACCTTCGGTTTCGGTAGGAGTGGGCCAGGAGGGAGCACCCGGTATGTCGGCGACGGTCAGCGCGGTGGTGTTGGCGGGGTTGAGCGTGCGAGCATATTTTTCAAGATTTTTCAAGCCCACACTGCCTGGGGGCGGCTGAAGCTCGTCGGGCGACCTGGATGGTCGTAAATCATCTTGCTAGACGGTGCAGAAAGCGTATCATCACCTCAGAGAGAAAAACCCATACCCGCACACAGGAGGTCTTTGAGTTATGAAATCACCAATACGTATTTTGGCTCTGCTGGCCGTTATAGCCCTTTTCTGCGCTCCCGCACACGCCCTGCCCAAGCAGGGAGACATGGAGGCCGGAGGACAGCTGGCCGGTTGGATCATGACCGATTACGACAATATGGTCGCGCTCTCAGGTTCGATGGGGATCTTCTACACCGATGAAATATATGTGGGCGCCAGGGTCGAAGTGGGTGTCTCCGATGATAGCGCAGTGGCCCTTGTAGTCGAAGGAGCTTACAACTTTCCGGTGAACGAAGTCTTCTCCCCCTACGCGGGAGCCACCCTTGGAGCGGCCTACGTGGATGTGGACGATGACGGAGAAATTGCGCTCAAGACCAGCGCGCTTGGCGGCGTGAAATACTACCTGAACGAGTATTACTCGATCTATGCCGAGGCCCAGCTGGGCTACTTCCTGGCCGATGAGTCCACCGAGTTTCTTGGCATCGGCATTGGCGCGAAAATGAAGTTCTAACTTAATACCGTATTTCTGCTATGTACAAAGCGGCCCCGCCAATTCAAGGCGAGGCCGTTTTTATTTTCTCCAGCGCAATCAGGTAGGGGGCTTCAGCGTCGGTCATGTGGGGTATTTCAACGGCTAACGCACCGGCCTCCTCCCCGAACCTTTCCCACCTCGTGGCGGCTTGCTGAAATATCTCCCAATCGGCGTCGGAGAGCCCGACAGGGTCCGCAATGCTTCTCCCCGCGAGCCGCTTCCTGACGACCTCCACCGGTGCGGTCCTGTGGAATATCAGCACTACCACGCAGAGGCTTCGGGCCATTTCGATAAAGTCTCGCCGCAGCGCTTCCACGCCAAAGGCGGCATCGACCACCACGGGGTTGCCATCGAGGAGCTGCATTTTGGCCCTGCGCGAACACTCGGCATAGGTCTTGGCCGTATTGGCCGGGGTGTAGATGCCTTCGCCAAAGGGCGCCCTGGCCGACTGGTCCGGCTTAATGCCCGCCAGCTCTTTTCTCACCAGATCAGAGGAGATACGGGTGACGCCCAGCTTTGCTTCAAGGTCGGAGGCGAGTTGCGATTTCCCCGTACCCGGCAGCCCGCAGGTGAGCGCAAGAAAGGGCCGCTTTAACGGCGGCAGGAGGCTTGAGAGGGCGAGAAGCCAGTGGGCGCTGGCCCAGTTGGCCGCCTCGACTCTCTTGGAGTCTTCCACCTGTTCGTCCACCGCCTTTATCCCTTCGACCTTGGCTCGCACCGCCGCACGATAGGAGATGTAGAAGTCGAGCAGCCCCCGGCCTTCCTCATCTTTTGTGGCGGCGAAGTAGGAGTCGGTAAAAGTTTCCATCCAGTCGCGCCGCCCGTGGAAGATGAGGTCCATCGCAAGAAAGGCCATGTCGGAGACCACGTCGCTTATGCGGTAGTAGTCGCTAAACTCCACGCAGTCGAGGATGAGGAGGTCCTGGGGGGGTGCGCGGCGGGGAAAATAATAAACGTGATCCAGGTGCAGGTCGCCGTGGGTGTCTCTGGTCATGCCGGAGTTGGCGCGCTTGGCTATCAGCGGGGTCAACCGGGATAGCGCGGCCTCGGCAGCGGCTTCCAGCTTATCCAGCAATGTGGTTGTGACGGTTGTCCCCACGTGGCGGCGAGAATAGGCAATGTTGTCCCTCACGTGCTGGGCCACTGTCTCGAAGGAGCCAAAGCGCGAGTACTCCTTCGGGCTACCTGCTTCAAGATGGAGGGTCGCCAGGTGGTTGCCCAGCCTTGAAAAGGTGTCGGAAGTCAGCTGCCCCAGCTCCATTCGCGAGAGCAGGGTGGCCTCGTCGGGCAGCCGCTTCATCTTGACCGCCCATTCGATTACAGTACCATCCACCTCGAAGCGGGGGCCTTTTTCGGTCATGACTACCGGGACCACCCCAAGGTAGACGCCGGGGGCGAAGCGGGAATTCAGGCGCACCTCTTCGTTACAGTAGTGGTGGCGTTTTTTGAGCGAGGTGAAGTCGAGAAACCCCAGATTTACGGGTTTTTTTATTTTGTATGCGAAGTTGTCTGTGAGAAATATTACAGAAATATGTGTTTGGCGTAGCTCGACGCAGGAGGTCGGCTGGGGGTACGCCTCAGGTTGTTGAAGGCGGATCAAGAGGTCGGATGATTCCATTTAGCGGATTCTCCGGTTGCGACGCTAACCTGTATTCTATCGCGCGGGGAGCATGTCGCCCCTCTTCTTCCTCAATGTGCTGCAATTCTTCCATCCACTCAAAATATATGGGCACCATGATGGCGAGAAAGGTCGCGATCATGAGGAAGAAGAAAGACCCCACCCAGTAGTATCCCAACTTTTCCGATGATTCCAACTGGTTCCAGCTTCTTTTTTTAGCCATCTTTATCTCTAGCACCTACCATGTTTCGTATTTGTCGGCGTCCTTGCGGAACTCCTTGGCCGATTTGCCCAGACCGCATACAAGGTACAGGATGCGTGACGAAAATTCCAGTGAAGAGGTCAGCATGAACGCTTCCTCAAGCATTTCACCCACGGCAAACGAGCCGTGCCCCCTGAGCATTACGACCTTGTGGTCCTTTAGCGCCGGGGCAACCACGTCGGCTACCTCGGAGGAGCCGATGGTGCGAGACGAGGTTACGACCGGCACCCGGTGCAGGAGGTAAGAACCCTCAGAGTCCGCCGGTACTATCGCGTCCTCGCACATGGAGAGCGCGGTGGCGTGGGGCGGGTGGGCGTGAACGATGGCGAGGGCGCTGGTCGCCTGGTATATGGCGCGGTGGACGACAAGCTCGCTTGAGGCGAGCATGATGTTGGAGTCGTCTTCGTACAGCCCCGTTTCAATAAGGTCTTCGGGCTTTAGCCTGCCGATCATGGAGCCGCGCCGCGTTATCAGGATGCGGTCGCCCATGCGCACGCTCATGTTGCCTGCGTGGGAGCTTGCCAGGCCGCCAAGGTAGATGTCGCGGCCGATGTCGCGAAACATTTCATGCATCCCCAAACCCCTTCCAGTCCGGCCCGGTCAGTCCCAGCCCGTCCATCTTTTCTCGCGTTGGCACCCCTGCGGTGTCCCATCCCCTGAACCGGTAGTATTCATCCAGCATGGGTGTGAGGTCAACGGTGCGCCCCGCCGCCGGTCCTGTGTCCACCGACTGCTCCAGCAGTCTGCGGGGCAGGGTGTCGTCCTTGCGGCCAAAGCCGCGCTCGATATTTATCAGCCGCTCCAGGTTGTAAATGCGTTCGCCCACGCCCATCAACCCCTGGGCGTCTATCTCCATCCCCGTGGCGCATCTGACAAGCCGGGCGTAGTAATCGTCCTTTAACGCAAAGGAGGTGAAGCGGCACATCACCAGCGAATCCACCGCTGCGTTGAGGTTCTGGGAGACGATGACGAGCCCCGCCTTGCCCGAGGTGGCGAAGCGGTCAATCAGCTTGGGGGTGGCAAGAATCTCGGGCGCGATCATGTACGAGCGCAGGTGGCACCCCCCACGGTTGGAGGTGGCGTAGGAGAGCCCCTGGCCCTGAGCGCCGCGAGGGTCGTAAGCGGGAAGCTCCATCCCCTTGACTGTCATGGAGACCTCCGGGGTTCCTACCAACTCGCCAAGTTTTTTGGAGCCGTGCATTAACTGCGCACCCGGCCCCTCTCCAACCGCTATCTGCCCAAGGAGTTTCGCCAACCCCTCAAAGCCCTCTGCCAGGGGGTCGAACTCCAGCGAACCCTTCTCATACAGCTCGCGGGCGGCAGCGATGGTGGAGCCTGTGGAGACGGTGTCCAGCCCGAGATCGTTTGCCAGCCGGTTCAGCTTCGCCACGACCTTCAAGTCGTCAATCCCCAGATCGGCCCCAAAGGACCAGAGGGTCTCGAACTCAGGCCCCGCGAACCGCTCCGAGTCCACTTCGACCAGCCTGCCACAGGCAATGCGGCAACCGGGACAGCCATGGCGGCCTACTGTCAGGGTATCGCGTAGCGCCTCGCCGCTGATTTTATTCGCCCCGGCGAACCGGCCCTTGCGAAAATTCTCCACCGGCAGCACCTCGGCGGTGTTCATCACATTCATCAGTACCGGGGTGCCGAACTGGCTCAGGCCCCTTGCCGTTATCGGCTGTGCGGCTAGCAGTTTATTGCATTCAGCCGTTACGAAGCCAAACCCCTGCGCGTCAGCAGCCGTAAAGGTCTCTGCGTCGCCTCTGCCTATCACGACCGCTTTGAGCTTCTTGTTGCCGAAGAGCGCACCCAGGCCGCCCCGGCCAAAAAACCTGCCGTTGTGGCAAATATTAGCCATGAGCGAGAGGTTTTCCCCCGCTGGTCCGATGGTCATTACAGCACTGTTTTTGCCATATTCGTCATGGAGGAATTTTCTGGAGAGTTCGTTGCCCAGCCCCCACAGTCTCTCGGCGGAAAGGAACTTCACCCCGGTGGAGTCTATTACAAGCAGCGTCGGGGAAGCGGCCTGCCCCACGATCATCAACGCGTCAAAGCCGCACTGCTTTAGCTTTTGCGCGCCGCGTCCGCCCGAGTTGGAGTCAAAAATAGTGGAGGTGAGCGGTGAGATGGAGGTGAGCGAGCTTCGCCAGGAGCTTGGTGCGCGCGAACCGGTGAGGGGTCCGGCGGCGAAGATGACCGGCATGCGCGGGTCGAAGGGGTCGCCTATATGCATCCCCGAGGCGCGCAGCAGATAGGCGCCAAGGCCCCTGCCGCCCAGATAGGCTTGAAGGGTCCGGGACTCGATGGCTTCAGTGGAAAAGGTCTTGCCGGTCAGATCGACCTTGAGGAGTTTGCCGGTCCAGCCCACCGGTTACTCCTTACTATTCTTATAGGCTTCAGCGCATTCGGTGGAGCAGAAATAGTGGCCGTTTGCGCCCTTGATCGCCGTGGATTTTGGGGTGTATACCCCGCACTGGGGATCTTCAACCAGCTCGTCGCCACTCTTGGCGGTGGGCTTTTGCTTTTCCGTACCGGCCTTTTCCTCGACCGAGGGTTTGGAGGAGAACCCCTTGATCAGCCTGTAGACCAGGTAGAGGAGCGCGAGGTTGAATATCCACTTGAGCATTTGGTTTGGTCCCTCGGTGTCGGTGTCACTTATCTGAAATAGGGTCGAAATCAACCCGTTGCGGTCGCGGCGAAGAGATATCTTCAATGGCAGACAACATTTCATCCACGGTCAGGTTGCTGACGGGATGACGTGCGGAGCCGCCCACCTCGGAGAGCGGTAGCAACACGAACTCACGGCTCTCCATCCTGGGGTGGGGGATTGTCGTGTGCGCGCTGTCCACCACCAGGTCGCCCCAGAGGATGATATCAAGATCCACGGTCCTGGGGCCGTCTTGCACCTCGCGAACCCTGCCCAGCTGGTGTTCGATCCCAATCAGCGCGGCCATGAGTTGGTCCGGTTCCAGCCCTGTCGTCAGCGCAATCGCGCCGTTGAAAAAATCGGGCTGCCCCTCGGGGCCGCCGACGGGCGCGGTGCGGTAGAGGCCGCTGACATCGGTCACCCTGGTCGTGGGCAGCTGGTGTATAAGGGCTACTGCCTTGGCCAGATTCTCTTCAACGTCGCCGATATTGCCGCCGATGGCGACGTATACAGCGGACGGCGTCAAACCAGCTTCGCCGCCTTGATCCGTTCAACCGCTTCGATGAGCCGTGCTTCGGGCAGGCAGAGCGTCATGCGAATGAAGCCCTCGCCGCTGGGGCCAAAACCATTGCCGGGGGTTGCCACTATGCCGGCATCATCCAGAAGCTCCTTGGCGAAGCCGGAAGAGGTCTGCCCTTTGGGAACCCTGAACCAGACGTAGAGGGAAGCGGAGGGTGAGGTGACGGTGAAGCCTGCCTCGCGTAGCCCGTCAACCAGCACGTCACGGCGCTTCCGGTAGAGGTCGCGTAACGCCGCCTGCTCCGACTGGTCGCCTTCGATTGCCTCAATGGCTGCGATTTGTATGGCCTCGAAGAGGCCCGAATCTATATTGGTCTTGATCTTGCCCAGCCCCGCGACCACGTCGGCGTTGCCAACGCAGAAACCCACGCGCCAGCCGGTCATGTTGTAGGTCTTGGAGAGGCTGTGGAATTCGACACCCACATCCTTTGCGCCCTCGACCTCAAGAAAGCTTACCGGCATGTCGTCGCCAAAGTAAAGCTCGGTGTAGGCGGCGTCGTGGCAGACGATTATGTTGTTCTTTTTCGCGAACGCCACCACGCGCTCAAAAAACGCCTTGTCCGCCGGTGCGGCGGTGGGGTTGTTGGGGTAGTTGAGAAACATCAGCTTGGTTTTTTCCAGCACATCGGCGGGGATCGCGTCGAAGTCCGGCAGAAAGCAGTTCTCCTCGGTGAGCGGCATATAGTAGGAGGAGCCGCCGGCGAAGAGGGTGCCGATATTGTAGACCGGGTAGCCGGGATCGGGGACCAGGTTTATGTCGCCGGGGTTGGTAAACGCCAGGCTTATATGTGCGATGCCCTCTTTGGAGCCGATAAGGCTGACGACCTCGGTGTCCGGGTCCAGTTTCACGCCAAAGCGGCTGTCATACCAGCGGGCCACCGATTCGCGGAACACTCCCAGCCCCTGGTAGGAGGGATAGCGGTGGTATGCCGGATTCCTTGAGGCCTCATCCAACTTGTCGATGATGTAGGAGAAGGTGGGCTGGTCGGGGTCGCCTATGCCAAGATCGATTATATCCACGCCCCGGTCTTTCGCAGCGTTTTTCGCCCTGTCAATCTCTGCGAAGAGATAGGGCGGCAGCTCGGCCACCCTATCCGCTAATTTGATATCCATTTCAACTCCCTTGCAAATCCCCAAATTTAATTGAGTCCAAGTAGGTCCATCATTTCATAAACGCCCGGCTCCTGTTTGTTGATCCAGAAGGCGGCGCGCAGCGCGCCACGGGCAAAGTTTTCACGATTTGTCGCCTTATGCGTCAGTTCGAGCCGCTCACCAAGAGCGCCGAAGATGACCGTGTGGTCGCCGACCACGTCGCCCGAGCGTATGGCGTGCATGCCAATCTCTCTCGTGGTGCGCTCGCCAACCAATCCTTCGCGGCCATGTACGAGGTCGGAGGAGATGTCGCGCCCCAGCGCGCTGGCGGCGGCCTCGGCGAGCCTCTTTGCCGAACCTGAGGGTGCGTCTTTTTTGAAGCGGTGGTGGGTCTCGACTATCTCCACGTCGAAATCATCACCTAAAAGCTTGGCGGTCTCCTCCACGAGCTTGAAGAGCACGTTCATGCCCACGCTCATGTTGGGGGCGAAAAATATCTTGCCGTCGGTGCGGGCTTGAACTTGCGCTTTTTGCTCGGGCGAAAAGCCGGTGGAGCCTATGACTATGGCGGCGCCCGCGCCAAGCGCAACGTCGATGTGGGCCAGCGAGGCTTCGGCGCTGGTAAAGTCTATCACCACGTCCGAGCCTTCAACCGCAGCGGCCAGTCCGGCCTTTATCTCTACGCCAAGGGGACCCGTCCCGGCAAATTCGCCGGCGTCGCGCCCTACGGCGGGGCTATCGGGATGCTCGGCGGCGCCCACCACCTCGATGCCTTCAGCCTCGGTCAAGAGCCCGACGATTAGCGAACCCATGCGGCCCGCCGCTCCGGTAACTGTTGCGCGGATCATTTCTGTTCATCCTTGATAAGGCCGTAATCATTCAGAGCCGATACCAGTATGTCGCGGTTGGCTTCATCCATCCTGCAAAGGGGAAGACGAACCTCGGGGGCGATCTGCCCGATGCGCGCCATGGCGGTCTTGATCGGGATCGGGTTGGTCTCGATGAAGAGCGCCCTTATCAGCGGCAGCAGCTTGTAGTGAAGGCGTTTGGCCTCGGCCATGTCGCCATCTTCATATGCTTTGACCAGACCGGCCATATCCGCCGGGGCGATATTGGAGACCACGGAGATGACACCCCTGCCGCCCACACTGAGAAGGGGCAGCACGGTGGAGTCGTCGCCTGAGAGGACGCAGAAATCGTCGGGGCAGGCCGCGATGATGTCGGTCACCTGATTCAACGACGCCGTCGCCTCCTTGATCCCGACTATACCGTCAATCTCCGCCAGGCGGGCCACTGTCTGTGGGGCCAGGCTCACGCCGGTGCGGCTGGGCACATTGTAGGCGACGATGGGGATCTTGGCCTCGGTGGCGATGGCTCTGTAATGGGAGAGCATCCCCTCGATGGTGGGCTTGTTGTAGTAGGGGGTGATGACCAGCGCGGCGCTGGCCCCGGCCTGCTTGGCGAACTTGGTCAACTCCACCGCCTCGGCGGTATTGTTGGAGCCGGTGCCCGCTATTACCGGCACCTTGCCGCGAGCCTCCTCGATGGCGATCTCGATAATCTTGCGATGCTCGTCGTGACTCATCGTGGCGGACTCGCCGGTGGTGCCGCAGGGCACCAAGCCGTCGATCCCCTGCTCGATCTGGTTGGCTATGTGACTCCTGAAAGCGTTCTCATCGATTCCACCCTGGTAAAAGGGGGTGACTAGCGCTGTCAATGCTCCGCGAAACATGGTCGTGCCTCCTGTGTAAAAACCTGAATACAGCTCGTTATTTAATGATGAAGATTGAGCCGCCGGATGATAAGTTGGATACTATCACTCGGAGGCGACAGGGCAACCGGCGCACGCTGGTTTGGAACCCGAACTTCCGCAGGCGTCTGCTGCGGGTTTAGAGGGTTTCTCCCCGGCGAAGTCGGTCTGGTACCAGCCGGAGCCCTTGAGGGCGAACGAGCTGCGGGAGATCAGCTTTTCAACCGGTCCCTTGCCGCAGTGGAGACAGGTTTCGAGCGGCGGATCGGAAAACTTGCGCTGCAGCTCGAACGCGTCGCCGCAGGATTGGCATTCATACTCATATATGGGCATAGCAAAACCTCTCGCTACCGTAATAGTATTTTACGAAAAATAGGATTGGGGAATATAACACCGCGATGGCTTCTAGGCAACCTGACCGAAAATCTTGGTGGATGACCGGCGAAGGGGTAACCCTCGGGGCGGGGCTGGTCAATATCGCGCTGGGAATAGTGAAGACTTTCGCGGGGTCGGCGTGGGGTAGCGTGGCGCTGATGGCCGATGGTCTGCACTCCTTCTCCGACCTGGCTACCGACGTGGTTGTGTTGGTGGGCTACCGGCTGGGAAGAATGCCCGAGGATGAGCGGCACCCTTACGGCCACGGCCGCATCGAGACCTTCGCCACGCTGGTGATGGGGCTTGTGGTTGGCGCGGTGGGGGTGGGGCTGGCGGTGGACGCCGCCCTCACCATGAAATCGGGTGAAGTTGCCGAGATTCCCTCTGCAATGGCGCTGTGGGCGGCGTTTGTGTCGATAATCGTCAAGGAAGGGCTCTTCCAGTGGACCGCCTTTGTGGCCCGCGACTGCGATTCGAGATTGATCCTCTCCAACGCCTGGCACCACCGCACCGACGCCATCTCTTCGGCCGCCGTGGTTGGGGGCATCTTAGCCAGCCGCATGGGCTTTTCCTGGGGCGACCCCCTGGCCGCCGGGGTTGTGGGGCTATTCATCATAAAGGTCGGGTGGAATCTGTGCCTCCCGGCATTCGATGACCTCACCGACGCCGACCCGGGGGAGGAGCTTTTACGGGAAGTGAACAGGGTGATCGGATCGGTGGATGGCGTGAAAGGCCAGCACAAGGTAAAGGCGCGCCGCGCCGGAGCCGAGATATTCATCGACGCCGACATTGAAGTGGGTCCTGAGCTGAGCGTAATACAGGGCCATGAGATCGCCCGGGATGTGAACCGCGCGCTCCATGCCCAGATCAAGAACGTGCGCGACACGATGATCCATGTCGAGCCGCTGGGCGCGCATGACGGCATCTACCGTAAATCGGTCAAGGACTCCACCATGGAAGCGGCTGGAAAAATAGCCCTGGAAGAGCCCGATGTTATGGGCGTGCACGCCATAAGAGCGATTCCCCTGGAGACCGGTTATCTTCTCAACCTTGATATTGAACTAGAACCGGAATTGACGGTGAGCGAGTCACATGAGATCGCGCATCGGATTAAGGAGAGAATCAAGGCGCTTTCGGAGGTGGGGGATGTTGTTGTTCATGTGGATATTCATGGTGAATAGTTTCGACTTCGCTTCTCGGTCGGTCGACTTCGCCCCTCGCCCAAATCCTGCGTCATCGTCTGCTCTCGGTCGTTCGGCGTATAAAAATACTGCCTCCCTCCCTCGCTTGTCGATTCCTTGTCTTTGAACGAGTTGCTGTGTCGTTTTTTCTATATTAAAACTAAAAGAGGGCCTTCAACTGAAAAGCCCTCTTCAATGAATATTAGATAGTGAAAGGGGGGCTGTTTACCCCAGTCCTTTTTCCGCCAGCCGTATGTACATATTAGCCTTGGCGTCGTCGGGGTCGCGAGCCAGCACCGCTTTCCAGTTCGTAAGCGCTTTTTCAATCTCTCCCTGTCCATACCAGGAGATGCCCAGCTGTACTTGTGCGGGGCTGTAGGCGGGGCTTTCTTCCAGGACTTTTTCGAATTCGCCAACGGCGGCGTCGTGCTGGCCCATGTCGCGGTAGAGTACGCCCAGCCGTGTGAGCACGTCGGGGAAGGCTGCTCTCAGTTTGGTGGCGGTGTTGTATTCTTTCAGGGCGTCGTCGTAGAGACCCAGGCCATGATAAATCTCGGCCAGCTCAAAGTGCAGGTTGGCGATGCGGCCCTTGATGAAGGGGTCCACCGAGCCTTTGTCCACGCTGGCGGATTTGGACGCTTTGTCGAAGGCCTTTTCGCCCTCCGGGTATTCTCCCGTGTCGTTAAGCACGATGGAGAGGTTCAGGCTGGCTTCGGTGTAGTTGGGGTTTATTTCCAGTGCGCGCCTGAAGCCTTTTTTGGCTTTTTCGTAGTCGTTCTGGACAAAGGCGATGACGCCGACCATGTTGAAGACGTCGGCGAACTGCCCACCCTCTTTTACCAGTTGATCGAAGTTTTCCCGAGCCTCATCGTAGCGGTGTTCATTGAAAGCGGCGGTCCCCTTTTGATAGAGATCCATCAACGTCTTTTCCATGTCAAGCCTCCAGTGGCGAGCGTCGCATACCCGGTTCGGGCTACTTCGTCTCCAGTATCTTAACATCTTCCAGGGCTTTTTGTGCTCTGGCTTTTTTTTCTTCGGCCAAAGAGATGCCCCTTTTCAGCGCAATCGACTTGTCTTCGAGGTCAACCCGCTCCTCGCCCTCATCCTCGCCCAGCTTTGCCATATCCCCGGCCACCGCTACGTCGTTTTCCTTGAGATCAACGATCCTCCCATCAAGGTCCTCAACCAACTCGGTGAGATTTTCCGAGAGGTCGGGTAACAGCTCGGCTGAGTTGGCGGCGGCTTCGGTGTCCGGGTAGAGAGCCAAAAGGGTCTGCAGGCGGCCAAGCGCGGATATGGGTTCGCCCGTGCGAAGGTAGAACTTGGCTACGTACAGTTCATGCTCGGCCATCATGTTCAGCGCGTCGGCGCGCAGCTCAGTGGCCTGGGCTTTGTAAGTGGAGTTGGGAAAGAGTTCGAGCAGCCGGTCGGTGATGGAGGCGACACGTTTGGTGAACATCTGGTCGCGGTCCTCCGAGTCGACCATCTCCGAGTAACACAGCGCTTGGCGGAAGATGGCGTAATCCACCCTGGGATGGAAGGGGTGGAAGCTCTCGAAGTTGGAGTACGCCTTGGCCGCCGTATTGTATTTGTCGTCGGCATAGAGCGAGTCGGCTTCCAATAGCTCGGCGTCGATGGCCAGCGGCGAGAAGGGATACTCCTCTCGCAACAGGTCCAGCAGCTCCACAGCGTCCTCGTAGTCGCCATCTTCAACCGCTGCCTGAGCGTCGCGGAAGAGTTCCTCGGGCGGCGGGGCTACGGTTACATCGGTTGAGGAGCATCCTGAAAAGAGCAGCGCAAAAATGGCTGCGGTGAAAACGAAACTGCGCATTTATTTCCTCGGCAAAGGGCTTGAAGAAAGCCCGTAAGTCATAACAATTGAAAAAATAGCGATAAAATGCTTATACGTCAACGCCGCACAGTGCAGCAATCGATTCCGTGTAGGGGGCTTTAGCCACACCACGTTCCGTTATTATAGCCGCAATGTTGCTTGCCGGGGTAACGTCGAAGGCGGGGTTCCATACCTTCACGCCCTCTGGGGCGACGCGGTTTTGTCCGAGGCCGGTCACTTCGGAGGGGTCTCTTTCTTCGATGGGGATGAGGTCCCCGCAGCCAAGGCTCATGTCGATGGTGGAGATGGGGGCGGCCACGTAGAAGGGAACGCCGTGGGCTTTTGCCACAATTGAGAGGGGGTAGGTGCCTATCTTGTTGGCGACGTCGCCGTTGGCGGCGATCCTGTCCGCCCCGACCACCACTGCGTCAACCTTGCCGGTCTGCATGAGCGCACCAGCCATGTTGTCGCAGATGAGCGTCACGTCTATCTTGTCGGCCATCAGCTCCCACGCGGTGAGCCTGGCCCCCTGCAAGAAGGGGCGCGTCTCGTCGGCGTAGACCTTCACATCCTTGCCGGCCTCCACCGCGGCCCTTATCACGCCCAGCGCGGTGCCGTAGTCGGCGGTCGCCAACGCCCCGGCGTTGCAATGGGTGAGGATGGTGCAGCGCTCGGGCAGCAGCGCGGCCCCGTGGCGGCCCATCGCTTTGTTCGCTATCACATCTTCTTCGTGAATAGCGACGGCTTCAGCTTCAAGCCGGTCGGCGATTGCCTGTGGTTCCTGCCCTGCCATCGTGTCGGCTACCGCCTGCATACGCTCAATACCCCAGAAGAGGTTGACCGCCGTGGGTCGGGTAGCTGCAAAAAGCTCGCAGGCTTCAGCGAAGGCGGGTTCAAAGGGCTGGCCGCTTGCGGCGATCTCGTTGGCGGCGAGGACAAGCCCGTAGGCGGCGGTGACCCCGATGGCGGGCGCACCGCGCACTATCATATCGGTGATGGCGCGGGCGGCCTCGGCGTGGTCGGTGTACTCGATATAGGACTCTTCCAGCGGCAGCGCCGTCTGGTCGATCAGGTAAAGTTTTTTGTCGCTCCAGCGGATGGTGTCGAAGGACATCTAGCTCTCCAGCTTTGCTTTAAGCAGCTGATTCACCACGCCGGGGTTGGCCTTGCCGCGGCTCTCGCGCATGATCTGGCCGACGAAGAAACCCATCAGCTTGGTCTTGCCACCCTTGTACTGTTCCACCTCATCGGGGTTGGCGGCGAGGATTTTATCCACTATCGCCTCTATCTCGGAGGTGTCGGTGACCTGTACCAGCCCCTTCTCCTCAACCACATCCCTGGCGGACTTTCCAGTGGCCCACATGTGGTCGAACACTTCCTTGGCGATCGTGGAAGAGATCGTCCCCGCTTTGACGAGATCGAGCATCCCGGCGATATGTTCAGGGGTGATCGGCGCGTCGGCCACCGATTCCAGCCCCTCTTTGTTCATGTCGCGCATGATGGAGCCCATGATCCAGTTGGCGACCGCCTTGGGGTCGTTGTGGAGCTTGACCGTCTGCTCGAAGAAGTCGGCCATGTCGCGGCTCTGGCAGATAAGGTCGCTGTCGTCACCGGAGAGGCCGAAGTCGCTTGTGAACCTCGCACGTCTGGCCTCGGGTAGCTCGGGCAGCTCACCTTTCATTCGCTCTATCCACTCGTCGTCGATCACCAGCGGCAAGAGGTCGGGGTCGGGGAAGTAGCGATAATCGTGCGCCTCTTCCTTGGAGCGCATCCCCTTGGTCACGCCCTTGACCGAGTCGAAAAGCCGCGTCTCCTGCACCACCACACCGCCCTCCTCCAGGAGGTCGATCTGGCGCTCGCGTTCATATTCAATCGCCTGCTCAAGGAAGCGGAAGGAGTTGACGTTCTTGGTCTCCGAACGTGTGCCGAACTCTTTTTGCCCCACCGGCCTGACCGAGACGTTGGCGTCGATGCGCAGGCTGCCCTCGTTCATGTTGCCGTCGCAGACGCCCAGGTAGATGAGAATCTCCCGGAGCTTCTTTGCGTACTGGGAGGCTTCTTTCGCCGAGCGAATGTCGGGCTCGCTCACTATCTCGATGAGCGGCACGCAGGCGCGGTTGAGGTCCACCAGACTGTAGTTGCAGCCGGGGGTCTCGGGGTGGATCAGCTTGCCCGCGTCCTCTTCCATGTGGATGCGGGTGATGCCGATATCCTTGGGGTTGCCCTCGTCGTCCACCACGCCGATCCTGCCAAATTCCAGGATGGGCAGCTCAAACTGGCTGATCTGGTAGCCCTTGGGCAGGTCGGGGTAGAAGTAGTTCTTGCGGGCGAAGCGACTCATCCCCGCCACCTTGCACTCGGTCGCCAGTCCCACCTTTATGGCGTAGTCCACGACCTTTTTATTCAGCACCGGCAATGCGCCGGGCAGCCCCAGGCAGACGGGGCAGACCTGGGTGTTGGGGTCGCTGCCAAAGGAGGTGGAGCAGCCGCAAAAGATTTTTGTGTTGGTGTTCATCTGCGCGTGGACTTCCAGGCCCACTACCATTTCCCACTGCATCTATAGGACCTCCGGCAAGCGTCCCCGCCAGGGGGTCGCCTGTTCCAGGGCGTAAGCGGTGCTGAGCAATGTCGATTCGTCGAAGTGGTTCGCCATCAGCTGCAACCCGATGGGCAGGCCGTCATTGGTGAAACCGCAGGGCATGGAGAGGCCCGGTAATCCGGCGAGGTTGAGCGGGATGGTGAAGATGTCGGAGAGGTACATCTTCAACGGGTCGTCGGTCTTCTCACCCACCTTGAACGCCGTGGTGGGGGTGACCGGCGAGCAGAGGATATCCACCTTCTCGAAGGCCTCACTGAAATCTTTTGCGATAAGCCTGCGTACCTTCTGGGCGCGCAGATAGTAGGCGTCGTAGTACCCGGCGGAGAGGGCGTAGGTGCCGAGCATTATCCTGCGCTTCACCTCCTCGCCAAACCCTGCTGCCCTCGTGGCGGTGTAGGTGGAGATAAGGTCGCCCGCACTCTCCCGCAAGCCAAAGCGCACCGAGTCGAAGCGGGCTAGGTTGCTGGATGCCTCGGCGGTGGCGATGAGATAATAGACCGCCACGGCGTAATCGGTGTGGGGCAGGCTGACCTCGACGATTTCCGCCCCCAACTCTTCAAGTTTGGAGATGGAGTCGCGCACCGCCTTGTCAATCTCGGGGTCGGTCCCCTCAATGAAATATTCCCTGGGCACGCCGACCTTCAATCCCTTGATCTCTTTGCCAAGCGCCGCGACGTAATCGGGTACTGGAGCGTCAATCGTCGTCGAGTCCCTGGGGTCGTCCCCCGCCACCGCGCCGAGGAGCAGGGCGGCGTCGGTCACGTCCTGGGTAAAGGGGCCGATCTGGTCGAGGCTGGAGGCGAAGGCGATGAGGCCATAGCGGCTGACCCTGCCGTAGGTGGGCTTCATCCCCACCACGCCGCAAAACGCCGCCGGTTGGCGGATGGAGCCGCCGGTGTCGGTGCCCAGCGTCATGACCGCCTGTCGGGCCGCGACCGAAGCCGCAGAGCCGCCCGAGGAGCCGCCGGTGACGCGGCCGATATCCCAGGGGTTCTTGGCCGGTCCGAAGGCGGAGTTTTCATTGGAGGAGCCCATTGCGAACTCGTCCATGTTGAGCTTGCCGAGAAAAACCGCCCCCGCCTCTTTCAGCTTCGCGACTGCGGTGCCGTCGTAGGGAGGGTTGAAGTTTTCAAGAATCTTCGAGCCGCAGGTGGTGCGGATATCTTCGGTGACCAGCACGTCTTTCAGGGCGATGGGGATGCCGGTGAGCGGTCCCGCGCTGCCCGCCGCGATTGTCTCGTCGGCGCTCTTTGCCATCTCAAGGGCGGTGTCGCCGGTGACGGTGATGTAGTGGTTGAACTTGTCGTCAGCCGCGCTGATCCGGTCAAGGTAGGCCTTGGTCAGCTCGACGCTGGTAATTTCGCCCGAATCCAGCAGGGGGCGCAGCTCGTGGGCTGTTTTGGTGAGGAGGTCTGCACTCATTTTAGTTATGCTCCCTCGATGATCTTCGCGACCTTGAAACAACCATCCTCTGAATCGGGGGCGTTCTTCAATGCGCGCTCATTGGCGAAGGAGGGGCGGACTTCATCTTCCCTGAATGCGTTGACCACATCGTGGACGTGGGCCATCGGCGCCACTCCTTCAAGGTCAAGCTCATTCAGCTTTTCTACGTAGTCCAGTATTGCGCCCATCTGGCCTGAGAACTTTTCAGCCTCCTCGGCTGTGAATTCAAGCCGGGCCAGTCGGGCCACGTGCAGCACCTGATCGGTGGTTATCTTCATTACTGCTCCTCGCGGAAATGAATAGGTGTAAAAAGAGGAATCAGGAAAGGTAGCACAGCGGTGGCGGTGCTTCAAGATACCCTTTACGGTTTGACCGCTCTTATCGCGATTCGGCCAAGGGGTAGAAAGGTCTCGGTAACCCGGACTTCAATACCTGTAAACCCCGCACCGGCGAGGATGGAACTCCACTCATCCGGGGACAATGCCCCTGCGATGCAGTACGCCCAGGCGTAGGCGTCGTTTCGTACCGTCTCGTCCAAGGGCTCCAGGGAGGTTATGTCCGCCGCCAGGAAAACGCCGCCGGACTTCAATATCCTGAAGAGTTCACCGGCGAGTTCGCGCTTGTCCTCCACCAGATTCGCCGCGCCGTTCATGGTGACGCAGGAAGTTGTATCCGGTCCAAGGGGCAAGTGCGGCATTGCGGCCAGGAGTGGCAGTATTTTACCGGACACCCCCATTTCAATTGCCGAGTCGGTCAGCCGACCTATCATTGCATCGCTGGGGTCGATGGAAATAACCGACCTGCCAGCCTCGGCCAGCCAGAGGGAGTCAACCCCCGCCCCGCAGCCGCAGTCCACTATGAAGCCCTCGGGTATCCGTCCATTGTCGGCGATTTCAAGTGCAGTTGATGCGAGGCAGTCCGCCCCGACGAAGCCTTCAAGCGCACGGGCCGGGATTTTGTCCAGCATGGCTCGCGGGTAGCCCAGTTCCAGCGCCAGCGATGCGCCGGTCTTATAGCGCAACCCTCCCAGCGGAGTTGAGCCCTCGGAGCCGATCCCCTGGTAGACTGCTACGGTGACTTTTTTGAAATCTCCGTTCACTTGGGTGCGCCCGCCGTTGTATTGTTTGAGGGAGAGAATATGGACTCCACCATCTTCCCACAAAGGCAGACCATGTCCAACAGCGAGCCGGAGATAAAGAAGCTCTATTCAAGCGCCGACGATCTGCACCCCCTCCACTGGAAGGCGGTGGCCGAACGTGACCCGGTGGAGGCCGCCCGTGCGGCTGGCTGTAGCTGGGACAATGATCTCTTCACGGTGGAGTTCCTGGGGCAGGGGATGACAGTGGACCCTGCCGGAAAGACTATCGGGTTCGTCGATGAGCCTGAAAGACAAGTGGGCTACCAGCGCGGACTGGTTATTCTCAGCTATCTCGCCAACGTCATGGAGTTTGACCCTTCGGGCAGGTGGGTCGCCTTCCGTGAGCTGAAAGGGGGCGAGGGGTTCTTCAGGGGGCCCCACGAGATAAATACCAGGGAGTTGGAAAAAGTTTTCGGGAACGATCTTGAAGGGTTGAAAAAAAGTGCGCTACACTTTGGCGGAGCGGAAGCTGAGGGGGGCGACATGGCGGTTGAGTTTGATGCGTTCAAGCGTATACCGATTAAAGTATTGCTCTGGAAGGGAACCGAGGAGTTCCCCGCCTCGGCGGCGATGCTGATAGATTCCCGCGCCGGACTCCACTTGAAGCTGGATGTGCTCTGGGCGCTTTCCAATGTGGCCGTGGCTGATCTGGTGAGGTTGGGCGAGGTTGGGTGAGGTATGGGCACTGGCTAGTTCTTGACCAGCTCCAGCGCCGCCCAGTCGCCGTCGGTCTTTTCCCTGACCAGAGTGAACCCCAGCCCTTCAAAGATCGCCTGCGCCCCTTGCGCTTCCTGAACCAATAGGCCTGAAAGTATCAACGTGCCCCCCGGTGCGGTGACCCTCGCCAACTGCGGGGCCAGTCCCAAAATGATCTGGTAGAGGATATTTGCGACGACCAGGGGGAAGCCTCGCTCTATATTGCGCAACTCGGTGCAGCGCGAGGTTATCCCCTTTTCCACTTTGTTTGCAGCGGCGTTCTCCAAAGTCACTTCCGCCGCGTGGGGGTCGATATCAATCGCCACCACCTTTTCCACCCCCAAGAGCCGCGCCGCCACGGTGAGTATCCCCGAGCCCGCACCCACGTCCAGCATCGCGGTCACTGGATTTCGGGCCAGCGTATCGTCGATCATCTCCAGACAGAGCCGGGTCGTCTCATGGCCCCCGGTGCCAAAGGCGCGGCCCGGATCGATCACCAGCTCCACCATCCCTTCTTCCGGTAGAGGGGCCTCCTCCCAGGAGGGGCGTACCCAGATTCGGCTCGACGCCCTGAAGGGGTGGAAGTACTTCTTGTACCCCTCCCACCAATCCGCGGTCGCCAACTCTTCCCACTCCCAATTTATGCCACCGTGCGATTGGGCGAAACCGGCCAACAGCGGTTCGATCCGTTCTCTCTCGTCGGGGGGGAAGTAGGCGGCGAGGCCGGAATTTCCGATCTCCTCCACCCCGCCCGAGCCCCACTGGATCAGCTCGGCTGCGATGATTTCACCCGTGGGGGCGTCATCGAAGGTTATACTTAGCCGCAGCCAAATGGCTGGTGTCTCTTCCATGGGAGTGTCCAATCGTAAAGGCGGTGTCATCCACTGGCTTGCCATGCAGCAGCCTTGAGGGGTAGTTTTACATTATAGATGAAATCGAGGCTGTTGAAAAACTCTCCCGAAGCGGGGAGTAACGCTAAACTGAAGGTTTCAGCCGATGTCGGGCAAACTTCCAACTAAGCCGATGATAAACTGGAAACCCCGAAGGTCATTCGAGGCAAGTTTTCAAAACCGAAAACTTGGATGCGCATTGGCGCACCTTCAGGCGAGGCCCCGAGAGGGGGCCGAGTCCAGTAGGAAGGGAAGAAAAATGACCGCAGGCATACCAAGTAAGTATTTCGAGGATCATTTTTCGCCCCTGACAACGTCAATCGGATGATATCCGGGGTTTTTCAACAAGCTAGATGAAATCGTAATTGTTGAAAGGAACACCATGCCATACAAGGTGCTGGATATTTTCAAGGACCTGCCCGGAACCAACTGTGGTGATTGCGGTCAGGGCAGCTGCTTCCCCTTCGCCACCAAAGTATATCTGGAGGGAGAGCCGATCGGCAATTGCCCCCATCTGGACCCGGACAAGGTCGCGGAGATGGAGGACAAGCTCAAAAAGGGCAACGTGGAGGGGGGCGGCAAAAAGGAGCCCTCCCAGGCCCAGGCCCTTGAGTTCCTGAAGGGCAAGATGGCCGAGGCGGATTTTGGTGAGATGGCCGCCAACTCCCGCTGCGAATATGTGGCGGGTCCCCCGGAGGCGCTGCGCCTGGATATGTTCAATCGGCAGATGGAGGTGCGCGCGGATGACGTGGTGGCGCTTGATGGCCCTGCCCCCAGCATCTGGGTGAAGGTATTCCTTTACATATACGTGACGCGGGCCAACGGCAAGGGGCTGGAGAACCGGTGGGTCGCCTACCGTGAGTTGCCCAACACTGTCAGCAAAAGTAAGACCTTCGAGGAGTGCGGCGACCAGGTCGCAGCCCATTTCGTGGGAAATATCGAGGGGCTCACCAAGGCGGCGCGCAGGCTGGGCGGGGTGGAGGAGCAGTTTGGTTCAGCCGATCTTGTGATGAGGTTTCAGGCGCTGCCGATGGTGGTGCTGCTGATGCTCTACTGGGAGGGGAGCGATGAGTTCGAGGCCCGGGCGACCTTCCTTGTGGACGGGGGCGTGCTGGACTATCTGGACCAGGAGGCGCTGGTTTTTCTGGCCGAGGTGTTGGTGAAGATGCTAAAGGGAGAGCGAACAGACGAGATCATCCCCTGAGAGGTTGAAAACCCCCGGATATCATCCGATTGACGTTGTCAGGGGCGAAAAATGATCCTCGAAATACCTATCAGTATGCCTGTGGTCATTTTTAGCCCCTTCCTAGTCCTCGAATGATCTTCGGGGCTTCCTGTTTATCGTCGGCTTGGCTGGAGGAGTGCACGGCATCGGCCAAAATACCCAGTTCAGCGTTACTCCCCGCTTCGGGAGAGTTTTTCGGAGAGCCTCCTAGACGTACAGCGCCGCCGTGGTCGTTACTGGTGTGAATCTTTTGTGCGCGCCGGGAGCTAGACGGGCAGCCCGTATTCCTTCGGCTCCGGGGGCGGCTCGTCTTTTTTCTTCTCCAGCTTTTCCTCTTCGGTGGCCGGCACCAGCCTGAGGCCGGGCGCTACCGCTTTCAGCACGCCGCCCCGCACAACCGTGTGCCGCTGCCCACCATCAAGGTTGTACAACTCTTTGCCCTCGTCGACATCGTTACCCATTAAGGTCTCCTAACCGCGTAAAGGGGACTTCGGTCGATAAATATGACCAGTTGCAATATATGCAGATTGTAGCAGCAGAAGCTGAAATTTCAAACCGTGATATTTGATCTGCGTGGCTGGTGGTCAGGAGACCCCGGAGTGAGATGCCCAGGGCAGTGAAATACAAAAACTCTTTAGAGCGCTCTTTGAGGAGGTTCTTCAGAACAACTTGGCTGGCAGGAGTTCTCTCAACTCTCGGCTTGCCTCTCGTAGCGCCCATACTCTGTCGGTGCCCCGAGGCGAGGCAATCAGGTCCATCGTTCCACTAAAGCGCACCCTGCCTCCAGCTTCATCCTCGGCGTAAATCGACCTACTTCTCACTCTCAATCTTGACACGGGGCTGTTGTAATCGTCCATTTTTATCCCTCATGCAGGCAATAATTGGTTTTATGCGTGTTATATGAATACGTACAAAATCTTCTCTGGATACAAAATGTAGCACTTTTTTAGAAACTGGCTACAACATATAGTGCTTTTCGGATAATGGCAACCAGCTAAACCCTCTTCCCCCAGCTTAGCCCCCAATTCATGAAAGAAAAGAAAAAACAAGAAAACTTTTTTCTATTGCCTATCTTAAACGCTTGTTTTAATCTCTTGATTGAAATGACTGTTTGACATTGTGGAGAGTAGCCAAATGAGCAAGACAAGTGAAGAGAGCCAGCAGGGAACCAGGAACCAGATAATGGAGGCGGCGGGGAATCTCTTTGCAGCCAAGGGTCTGGAAAAGACCTCGACACGGGAGATTACCGACGCCGCCGGGACCAACGTGGCCTCGGTCAATTACCATTTTGGAAGTAAGGAGAACCTCTTCAAGGAGGTGGTGCGCGCCCGCGCCCGCGCCTGTCAGCAGGACCGTATGGAGGTGCTGGAGGGTTGCCGGGCAGGGGGAGAAGACTTTGCGCAGACCCTGCGTGCTTTTGTTCGCGTCCACGTGGGCATGATAACCGGAACCGATGGTAGCGGCGCCGATGTCGCAATCTTCTTTCGCGAGCTTTCCAACCCCGGCCCCGGTTTCGACATAATCCTCGAAGAGATGATACGGCCCACGCATAAGGTGCTGGTCGAACTTTTCACGGAAAATGTACCCGGCATGACCGAGGAGAAGGCGACCCTGTCGATCTTTTCGCTCATGGGCCAGATGATGCACGTGGTCAGGGGCGGGAAGATCATCCCCCGCCTGCTGGAGAGGAAGCTGGACGAAGGGTTGGTTGATAAGATCTGCGACCACATCGTCGACTATTCCCTCTGGGGAATGTGTGGAAAGGCGGCAATGAAGTAATGGCCCCAATGAAATGGATTGCGATGGTTTCCACCCTGTTGCTGTTGGCGGGCTGCTCGATTGCGCCCGAGCCCAGGGAGGCCGAGAGCGTACCGCTGCCCCAGAGCTTCTCCAACGCCACCCAGGCCGGCGGCGAGGTCGTGAGCGACGGCTGGTGGAAAAGCTGGGGCGACCCGGTTCTCGACTCCCTCGTTGAAAAAGCAGTGGAGGGCAACATAAGCCTCAAGATCGCGGCCACTCGTATAGGCGAAGCGGCCACCGTGCTGGCCAAGTCGCGGGGCGGTCGCATGCCCAGTCTGGATTTCGACGCCAGCGCCGGACGGGCGCGCACCAATAGCAGCTTGACCGGCAAAAGCATCACCAACTCATACTCCACCGGGCTGACCCTCTCCTACGTGGCTGACATCTGGGGGGCTAAATCCGAGCAGCAGCGCTCATCACAGGCGGATATGGAGGCCTACGGCGAAGATCAGCTAAGGGCTTACCAAGTGGTGGTTGGCGCTGTAGTCGCCACCTATGTGGATAGGCGCGCAATGGCCGAGCAGGCGAGGTTGTCGGTCTCCACCGCCGACACCGACCGTGAGCGCCTCTCCATAGTTGAAGAGCGTTACGCTTCGGGGCTGGTTCCCTCCCTCGACGTCTATCTGGCGCGCCAGGCGGTGGCAGAGGCGGAGAGCCGGGTACACCTCTACGGACTCCAGGCCGATGCGGCGCTCCATGCGCTGAATGTTCTTGCAGGACAGTATCCCACCACCCCGTTGCCCAAAGCAGATGAGGTGAGCACCGTCATCCCCGTACCCGGAGAGGTCCCGGCGGGGCTGCCCTCCACCCTGGTCGCGCGCAGGCCCGACATCAGGGCCTCGCTGAAGAGGCTGAAAGCCGCTTACTCGATGGTGGTGATCGCCGAGACCGATCTGTTGCCCCAGCTCCGGCTCACCTCGTCGGTTGGCTTTTCTTCATCCGAGCTGAACGAGCTGCTGGACATGGACCAGCTCTTCTGGAACATGCTCGCGGGGCTTACCGCGCCGATCTTTGACGGCGGCAGGCTGGATGCAGCGGCGCTTGCCGCGCACATAAAGGAAGATCGGGCGGTGCTCAACTACGGCAACACAGTGTTGACCGCATTGAAAGAAGTGGAGGACGCCCTGATGGCCGAGCGGTACCAGCGCCGCAGACTTGAAGTGCTTGAGCTGTCCGCCGAGCTGGCCCAGGCGTCGGTGAACGCTTCCGAGGAACGTTACAGACAAGGGCTGGACAACTTGTTGCCGACGCTAAGTGCGCGACTCAGCCGCTACCAGGCTCAGTCGGCGCTGATAGCCACGAGGCAGGAACTTTTAAAATCACGTACATCTTTGCACCTCGCCCTTGGCGGCGATTGGGGCCATGAGAACCAGCTAATGGAAATGGCGATGCCGGAGAATGAAAAATGAACGGTAAAACACCGATGAGATGGAAGATATTCCAACTGGTAATGATGCTTGTGATCGTCGCGGTTGGTGCGTTCGTCACGAGATCGCTGATAATGAGCAAGGAGGCCCCGAAAAAACGCCCACCGGTGGTGATAGCCCCCCTCGTGACCACTATCGAGGTGAGCCCCGCGGACCTCAACGTCATCGTCAGCGCCTATGGAACCGCGCGGCCCAGCAGGCGGGTTGAGATCATTCCCCAGGTGCCGGGTGTCGTGGTCGGTCTCTCCCCCAAGCTGGTGGCGGGCGGCTTCGTGGATGAGGGCGAGCTGCTCATCTCGCTGGAGCCTCGCGACTACGAGCTTGCGGTGGAAAAAGCGCAGGCCGAGGTCGCCAAGACCGAATACGAGCTGGCGCGGGCAGGGGAAGAGGCGCGCCTCGCCAAGCGTGAGTGGGAGATCATGAACGCCGCCAAGAATGCAAAGGTTCCCGACGACGAGAGCCTCATATTCCACGGCCCCCAGCTGAAACTGGCAAAGGCGTCGGTTTCGGCTGCCGAGGCGCGGCTCAGCGAAGCGCGACTCGCCCTCTCCCGCACCAAAATAATCGCACCCTTTAATGCCCGCGTTGACACTGAGTCGGTCGAAATAGGTCAGTATCTCAACACCGGCAGGGGTGTGGTGACATTGCTCTCCACCGATGAGGTGGAGGTGGTCTTCCCTGTGCCGGACGACGAGATGGGGTGGCTTGGCAGCTTCGCGCTCGGTAGGGGCTCGGACACGGCAGGGCTCGGGGTTGATGTCTATATAAGCTACGCCGGGCGCGAAGAGTTGCGCAGGGGAAGGGTGGTGCGTACAGAGGCGACCGTTGACGTCAAGAGCCGCATGATCAACGTGATTGCAGTCGTCAAGGACCCCTACGCCGCCGGTAAGGCCCCCATCGTCTCGGGGACCTTCGTTCGCGGAGAGATCAAGGGGCGCAAGATAGAGGGCGTCTACGCCATTCCCCGCAATATTCTCGCCGGGGGCAGCACCGTGTGGGTGGTCGTGGATGGGAAGCTTGAGAAAAGGGAGCTGAACGTCGCGCGGTTGACTTCCAGGACCGCCTATGTGTCCGAGGGACTCTCTGCGGGCGACAAGGTCGTGGTCTCCCGGCTGGACGTCGGCGTCGAGGGCATGAAGGTCCGCCTGAAGATGGCGAGCGAAGCGGGGGCTGGAAAATGAACGGAAGCGACAACAACAAAGGCGTAATTGCTTGGTTTGCCAGAAACCACGTGGCGGCGAACCTGATGATGTTGACGATAATCGTCTTTGGCGTCATCAGCCTTATCAATGTAAAGCAGGAGGTCTTCCCCGAGGTGGACCTCGACCAGATACAGGTGAGCGTAGTCTATCTGGGGGCCAGCCCCGAAGAGGTGGAAGAGGCGATATGCACCAAGATTGAGGAGCAGGTGGCCTCGATCGAGGGGGTTGACACCATAACCTCCAGGGCCTCGGAGGGAGTCGGCTCGGTCATCGTCGAGCTGGAGAAGGGCAGCGATACCCAGCAGGCGTTGGACGATATAAAGGCGGAAGTGGACCGCATCACCACCTTCCCCGAAGAGGCGGAGGAGCCCCAGGTCTCCGAGCGAACCAACCGCAGGCAGGTGATCAACCTCGTCGTCTACGGCGATGTGGACGAGCGCACGCTAAAGGTGCTGGCCGAGCGGGCACGCAATGATCTCACCGCGTTGCCCAATATCTCCCAGGCGGAGCTGTCGGGGACACGCGATTACCAGATCTCCATCGAAGTGAGCGAGGGGACGCTGCGCCGCTATGGCATCACCTTCGATCAAGTGGTCGGTGCGGTCAGGAGTTCAAGCCTCGACCTTCCCGGCGGCTCGATCAAAAACGAGACCGGCGAGATTCTCATAAGGACCAAGGGGCAGCGCTACACTGGCGATGAGCTGGAGAGAATTATCGTGATCACCCGCCCCGACGGCACCACGATAGAGCTTGGCGACATAGCCAGGGTCGTCGATGGCTTTGACGAGGACGCCACGATAATCACACGTTTTGATGGCAAGCCTGCGGCGATGGTGCAGGTGTTCAGGGTGGCGGAGCAGGATGCGCTGGATGTGGCCGGGTCGGTGAAGGACTATATCGACTCGACCTCGGAGAAGCTGCCGGTGGGGGTGGAGATGGGGGTATGGCGGGACAGGACCGAAATCCTCAAGAGCCGCCGTGACCTGCTCATCCGCAATGGCCGCGTGGGGCTCCTGCTCGTCTTCATCTGTCTGGCGATGTTTTTGAATCTGCGCCTCGCCTTCTGGGTGATGCTGGGTATCCCCATCTCGTTCATGGGGGCGCTGTGGCTGATACCATCGGTTGGTTCGACGATAAACATGATATCGCTCTTCGCCTTCATAGTATCGCTGGGCATAGTGGTGGATGACGCCATCGTCGTGGGGGAGAATATCTATACCCACTGGGAGGAGGGCAAGCCACCGCTGAAGGCCGCCATAGATGGCGCGAAGGAGATGGCGAAGCCGGTCACCTTCGCGGTGCTCACCACCGTGGCGGCGTTTTCACCGCTCCTCTACGTGGATGGCAACATGGGCAAGTTCATGTGGCAGATACCGGTCGTTGTCATAGCCGTATTGCTGATGAGCCTGATCGAATCGCTCTTGATCCTGCCCGCGCACCTCTCCACGCTCAAGGGCAACCACCACAACCACGAGGAGAAGAAGCCCTGGCCCCTTGAACGGCTGAGGAGGGTTTTTGGCAGGGGGCTTGAGTGGTTTATCCGGGTACCCTATTCAAGGCTTCTCGACCTGGCGCTCAGGTGGCGCTACCTGACCCTTGCGGTCTTTGTGGCGATGCTCCTCATCACCTACGGTTGGGTTGCCGGCGGCAGGATTCAGTTCCTCTTCTTCCCCAAGGTTGAGTCGGACTTTGTGCAGGCGCGTCTCGCCATGCCGCGGGGCACCTCGCTGGGGCAGACCTGGGAGATAGCGCGCTCCATTGAAATGGCTGCACGCCAATTGCAGGAAGAATACTCCGCCGGTGGCGACCATAACGCCATCCGCCACATATACGCCGTTGCCGGTGGACAGTCGATCTCCAGCGGCCCCATAGCCAGCTCTCCCTCGGGTACCCATCTGGCCGAGGTCTCCATCCAGCTGGTCTCCTCCGAGGAACGCACCGTCACCGCCAATCAGATTTCGACGAGATGGCGTGAATTGGTGGGGCCGGTGGCGGGTGCCGACAGCCTGACTTTTTCATCGACCCTCTTCCACTCGGGCAGCCCGCTTCAGGTGAGGTTGACCGCCGAGCACTTTGACCAGCTCCGCGACGCTTCGCGCAGGCTGAAGGAACGGCTCGCCCTCTACCCGGGAGTCAGCGACATTGAGGACTCCTTCAGAGAGGGTAAGATGGAGCTCAAGCTGACCCTCAAGCCAGCGGCGCGCACCTTTGGCCTTACGCTGGCCGACCTGGCCAGACAGGTGAGGCAGGGTTACCAGGGCGAGGAGGCGGTACGGATTCAGCGTGGTCGCGATGACGTGAAAGTGGTGGTGCGTTACCCGCTTGACGAGCGCAGCTCGCTTGGCGACCTGGAGCGGATGCGCATACGCACGCCCGCAGGCGATGAGATACCCTTCTCGCAAGTCGCCGATGTGGACATGGGCAGGAGCTACGCCACCATCAACAGGCAGGAGCGTCAAAGAGTCATCACCGTCACCGCCGACCTGGACGACAAGGTGGCAAACTCCAAGGACATTACAGAGGAACTGGCCGCCGGGTTCCTTCCCCGGCTGATGGCCGACTATCCCGCGATGGGCTACAACTTCGAGGGGCGGGCAGAGAACCGCCGCGAGTCCCTGGAGAGCCTTCGCAAGGGGTTCATAATCGCGATGTTCGTCATCTATGCGCTCCTCGCCATCCCCTTTGGCGCGTACCTGCAACCCCTGGTGGTCATGTCCGCCATCCCCTTCGGAATCATCGGAGCGGTGTGGGGACATGTGCTGATGGGGATGCCGATGACGATCCTCTCCATGTTTGGCCTCGTCGCACTCTCGGGAGTGGTCGTAAACGATTCGCTGATAATGGTGGATTTCATTAACCGCTCACGCGAGAAGGGGATGGCGCTAAGAGAAGCGGTGCTGCTCTCGGGCAAGAAGCGCTTTCGGCCCATCATGCTGACGACCCTGACCACCTTCTTCGGGTTGCTCCCGCTGCTGCTGGAAAAGAGCGTGCAGGCGCAGTTCCTCATCCCCATGGCGCTTAGCCTCGCGTTTGGCATCGTCGCCGCGACGACGATAACCCTTATCCTCATCCCGATCCTCTATACGGTGATGGAGGATGCGATGTGGATGATTGGTTATCAGTCGGATAGGTGGACTAATGGTTCAGCCGAGGAGTAGGGGGGGGCGACTTCGCCTCCTGCACGAACCCAGCGTCACCACCAGCGCTCAATCGCTAGCCGTATTGTACATACTGTCGTCGCTCAATCGCTTGGTGGATTCCTTGGTTTCGCACAGGATGCTGTGTCGGGCGGCTGCGCCGAAAAACGACTAAGCAAGACTTGACCCCAGTTTTCTTCAAGTCAATGGGGTTAATTTTTCCTAGCTATTGTCATATATCTCTTCCTGTCAGTATTTATCCAGTAACCATTGTCAAGCCGTACTAAATTGGCAACTAAAGATATTTTTTTCATTCTACTTAACAACCCTAAATCGATCAGTTCTTTTATTTCTTTTGTCTCATAAAGAGTATGGTCAAGTTCAATTTTAATACGGTAGAATATTTGTGTTGCATCCGAGTCGGTATTAATTCCATACAATTCAGTATCTAGTAGTTTATACATGTTAGCTTCTTCTTCAGATAAATAATTTTTATATATTACAGGTGCTAGTATCTTTATATAAGAAAATGCCTCAATCTGTGAAATTTTTGAACTGTTACACACTATCCAAGGGTTTTTTGGATTGTCAGCCAACCATACTTGACCAGATATGCCAATAGTAGGAAGACAAATAATTAGTAAAATTATAAATATTGTCTTAAGGCGCATTGTGATTCCTTTTGAGAAATTGCTTTAAATTTTTGTGTCTCCGAAAATCTTTAGGACTCTTCAACGCCTTTCTTCAATAGGGTTTAGGTCCTCGCCTTACATACTCTTTATCTTCTTCGTGGATTGAAACTTTGGGGTCAGGCCCTCTCTGCGGGGATGGCCCACTGTTTTTGTTTTTAGGCTTTGGCATTACATCCTTGCCACAGTACCTACAGACTAGCGCGTCTGCTTTAATAAGCTCAGCACAAAATTGACATTTTTGCATACCTTGTGAAAGTTGGCGACGTTCTAGGGTGGCATTGTCTTTTTTCATCAATAGTGCATGTGGTAAGGCAACTATGAACAACACCGCACCATAAAACCACCATAGAACAAAACTTCGCCCCTTATTTCTGGCGATTACAGCAGGAATCAGCCCGACCAAGATAAACCAGATAATAAAATCCATTGTCTCCAACAATAAAGCCATTGTCCCCAACAAAAAATCCATTGTCCCCTCCATGTCTAAAATTAAAAACCTCCCACCCACTCTAGCAAAAAAGGTTCTGGGGAAGCTATCCTTAACTGGTTTTGCTCTTCAACTCGGTGGATATGGGGTCGGGATATGGGGTCAAGTCTTGATTTGCCACTTTTTGATCTTCTCCAGGTTTTTGCCCCCCTCCTCCCTTCGAAGGGGTTCCCGTCCCACATCTTCGGGCAATGACGGAGATTCGTCGAAAAGCCCCCTTTAATTACTTTGATGCAGGGCGCGTTTTATGCAAGTACAATCAACGCTTGGGTTTTCGATTGATTTCAAGCGTTGTGGCGCTTCCGTGAAATGGATAGAGGGATGACCAGTTGAGAATGGAGAACCGCCGGAGCGGCTTAGAGGTTTCGCCCACCCCTACAGGGGCGGGTCAGATGGCGGGGCTCTTCCTGCTCAGCACTTCGGTGCTCACCTACGAGCTGCTGCTGATGCGCATCTTTTCGGTGCTCATGTGGTACCACTTCGCTTCCCTCGCCATAGGGCTTGCAATGCTGGGGCTGGGCGCTGGCGGCTTGGCGGTGGGTCTGAACCCCTCTCTCGGCAGCGCGGCCAACCGCTCAAGACATGCGATGCTCTTCGGTCTGGGCGCTGTGCTGCTGCTCCTCTTCCTGGGGGCGGTCCACTCCTGGCCCGAGCTTGCCAGGGCGACCCTTGCCC
>JAUVAU010000010.1 GCA_030591565.1 Deltaproteobacteria bacterium
AGCACGGCAATGAAGAGACTATTGGGAAATACGTTAAGAATCAGAAAAAGGACTATAAAAAGCTGCATGCTGATTATCAGTTGGTTTTGTTCTGATACCCCGCTGCTTGCGGCGGGGTAGTTCATTTTTAGAGGTGGAAAAATATGAATGATTTCGACGCGATAGTCGTCGGTGCAGGACCTTCTGGAGTAAGCGCCGCGTTGACGATGGCGAGGGGAGGGATGAACGTCGTTCTCCTTGAGCGTGGCCCCTATCCCGGCTCCAAGAACCTTATGGGAGGCGTGCTCTACACCGATGTCCTCTCACGCCTCATTCCCGACTTCATTGAAAAAGGCGCGCCCCTTGAGCGCCACGTGGCCGAGAAACGGTGGAGCCTGCTCTCTTCCGATTCCGCCTCCACGGCGGCTTTCAAGAATACCAAGTGGGACAAGCCCCCCTTTAATCACTCCCATACGGTGCTGCGTGCGCGCTTTGATAAATGGTTCGCCGCCCAGGCCGAGGGTGAGGGGGTCGAACTGGTCTGCGGCGTGGTCGTGGATGGGATGATAAAGGAAGAGGGTAGGGTCGTGGGGGTTCGCACACGCACAGGGGAGGGAACCGACGCTGCCGAGGGCGAGCTTCGCGCGCCGGTGGTAGTGCTCTGCGAAGGGGCCAACGCGCTGCTGGCTGAAAATGAGGGGCTGAAACCCCCTGCGTCATCTGATGATTGTGCAATCGGTGTAAAAGAGGTGATAAAGCTGGGTGAGGATACGATCGCCGAGCGCTTCAACCTGGAAGGTCGCCAGGGCGTCGCCTGGGAGTTCATCGGGGCGGCTACCGGAGGGCTGCCGGGGGCGGGCTTTATCTATACAAACCACGATACGATCTCCGTTGGAATCGTCGCCTATCTGGGCGAAATGAAAGAAGACGGAAGTACACCCTATGACCTCCTCGACACCTTCAAGGCCCATCCCGCCGTCCGCCCCTTGGTGCGGGGAGGCGAAGTGCTTGAATATGGAGCGCACCTGATCCCCGAGTCGGGCGTTGGAAGGCTGCCCATGCGGGTGAAGGATGGCCTGATGTCCGTGGGCGACGCGGCGGGGCTGATAAGCTCTGGGCCGCGCCACGAGGGGTCCAACTACGCGATGGCCTCGGGCGTCATGGCCGGTGAAACCGCGCTGGAAGCCCATGAGAGCGGCGACTACACCGTTTCCGGCCTTTCCGGTTACAACAAGGCGGTGGAGGGTAGCTTCATCTGGAAGGGGATCGAGCGCTACAGTCAGTGGCCCGGCTTCCTCAAGCAGAACCCCCAGCTCTTCTCCGGTTGGCCCGAGGCGCTGGCTGAGATGACCGCTTCCACCCTTGAGGTCGATAACTACGCCACGGGCGAAGCGGAAGACAAGCTGATGGAGCTGTTCAACCGGCGCATCGGGGTGTTGCCCTTCGCGATGACGGCATTGCAATTGCGGAATTCCCTGAAGATTTTCGGCTACGGGAAAACAGATAAGCTACTTGAGTACATCTCCCGTAACTGGTAGCAGTGACTGGTATAAAGGCAAATAGCAAACAGGACCGGAGTGTATGATGTCAGAACCACGCAAGAGCGGAGTCGAGGATCGGCTCTACGCCAATGAGATAAGGCCTGACAAGGTCAGTCACATTGAGATAACCGATGGCGAGCGCTGCCTGGAATGCGTCGCCAAGCCCTGCACGACGGCGTGCCCCGCCGGGACCTACACCCTGGACAGCGCGGGCGAGCGGATAATAATTAATTTCGATAATTGCCTCGAATGTGGAGCTTGCCGTTCGGTTTGCCCATTTTCGGTGATAGAATGGAAAAACCCGATGGGTGGCATGGGTATTTGCTACCGTTACGGTTGATTGAAGTTGAAAAGGAGCTTTTAAGATGGAATTCCCCAGCCTGAGACTCAGGCGTCTGCGCCGCAACGACACCCTACGCCGCATGGTCCGCGAGAACGTGCTGACCCCCGACGATTTCATCTATCCCCTCTTCGTGCGCGAAGGCAAGGGGATCAAGTCGGAGATCTCCTCCATGCCCGGCCAGTACCAGCTCTCCATCGACGAGGCGGTGAAGACCGCCCGCGAAGCGTGGAAGCTGGGCGTGCCTGCGGTGATCCTCTTCGGCATCCCCGACCACAAGGATGAGATCGGCAGCTCCGGCTTCGATCCCGACGGCATCGTCCAGCGGGCGGTCAGGGCGATCAAGGACGCGATACCTGAACTGTGCGTCATCACTGACGTTTGCATGTGCGAGTACACAAGCCACGGCCACTGCGGCGCGATAAAGGATGGCGACGTGGACAACGACGCCACCCTGGAGCTGCTGGCGAAGGAAGCGATCACCCACGCAGCTTCGGGTGCCGATATAGTGGCCCCCTCCGATATGATGGATGGCCGCGTGGCGGCTATTCGCGACGCGCTGGATGATGAGGGGTTCGAGAACATCCCGATCATGGCCTATGCCGCCAAATACGCCTCCTCCTTCTATGGTCCCTTTCGCGACGCAGCGGAATCGCCCCCCTCTTTTGGCGACCGGCGCTCCTATCAGATGGACCCCGCCAACGCGCTGGAGGCGTTGAGGGAAGTGGAGCTGGACATCGCCGAGGGCGCCGATATAGTCATGGTCAAGCCCGCGCTGCCCTATCTGGACATCATCTCCTCGATCAAGAGCCAGTTCGGGTTGCCCACCGCCGCCTACAATGTGAGCGGCGAGTACTCCATGATCCACGCAATGGACCGGCTGGGGTGGGGCGATGGCAAGGGGCTGATGATGGAGTCGCTCATCTCCATAAAGCGCGCCGGGGCGGACATGATCCTGACCTATTTCGCGCTGGACGCCGCCAAGGTTTTGAATGGCTGACACCAACTCAATGTAGAGGTGCTAGTGGAATATAAAGTTGTAGAAATTTCAGTAGTTACAGAAGAAAATCTGACACGGGTCCTAAATGAGATGACCGGTGCGGGCTGGAGCTTCGACAACTTCAATTTCGCCATGCGCGATAGTTCCCACAGACCCTCCATGGCGTTCGCCATTTTCAGGAGGAACCCGAAGGAAGAGGAGGAGTAAGAATGAGAATTGCCGCCATAGTCGTTGCTTTTTCGCTGCTCACCCTGGCTGCTGCGCCTGTCTGGGCGCTGTCGGTCTCCCGCATCGCCACCTCGGCAGAGGTCGTGGCGCGTGAACCGGTCGATCCGACCACCATCTTCACCGCTGATGTCGGTACGGTTTATTGCTTCACCCAGCTCACGGATATCGGCGAGTCCACCACCATCCACCACCTGTGGAGCCATGAAGGGACAACGATGGCAGATGTGGAGCTGACCATCGAGGGCACAAGCTGGCGCACCTGGTCCAGCAAGAAGATAATGCCCTACCTCAAGGGTAAATGGACTGTTACGGTGACCGACGCGCAAGGTGTTGAAATTTCGACCGTCGACTTCTCGGTTGAATGATTTAGATGAGTCGGGTCTACCTGCTTGACGCAACCAACCTGCTCTATCGAGCTTTTCACGCAATCCGGGGGATGCACTCCTCCTCCGGATTGCCTACCAACGCCGCGTTTGGCATGGTCAATATGCTCTTTCGCCTCCGGCGTGAAGAGACCCCCGATAAGATAATCGCTGTCTTCGACCCCCGCGGTCCCACCCTGAAGCACAAGATCGACCCCGAATACAAGGCCAACCGGGACAAGACCCCCGACGAGCTGATCGTCCAAATCCCCTATGTTCACAGGGTCTTCGAGGCGCTTGGGGTTCCGGTGGTCGTGGTGGATGGGGTAGAAGCCGACGACGTGATAGGCACGCTGGGCGCTTCCTACGTGGCCGAGGGGAACCAGGTCACGGTGGTAACCGGCGATAAGGATTTCTGCCAGCTGGTGGGGCCGTCGCTCTCCCTTCTCGACACGATGAGCAACAAACGCACCGGCCCGGCCCAGGTGGTGGAGCGGATGGGGGTCGAGGCGGGGCTGGTCATCGATCTGCTGGCGATAACCGGCGACAAGGTGGACAATATCTTTGGCGTGCCCGGTGTGGGCCCCAAGGGCGCGGCCAAGCTGCTGCTGGAATACGGCAGTATGGAAGCGGTGCTGGACCACGGTGACGAGCTAAAGGGGAAGCGTGGCGAGGCGGTGAGGCAATACGCCGACCGGGTAAGGGGAAACCGCCCGATGGTGACTATCGAGACCGGTCTCGACCTCAATATCGACCCCGCCAAGCTGGAGTCCTCCAGAATGGATCGCACAAGCGCGGCCAGGGTGCTGAGAGAACTTGAGTTCCACCGCTTCGTCGCCGAGCTGGGACTGGACGAGGTGGTTGACCGTCTTCCCGAAGAGAGCGGACAAGAGAGCGGACAAGAAGGTGGACAAGAAGGTGGACAAGAGAGGGAAAGTCAGGCGGGGGCAGTGGCTGGCGACGCGGACTCCTTTATCCACGCCGACTGGGTGGCCCTTGTCCCCCCCACGGAGGAAAACCCTTTGTGGGGCGCGGCCTTTGCCGATGGTGACGAGCTGACCGCACTTGAGTTCGCTCCCGCGTCAATTCCCCCGCGCATCAACGACCCCAGCACGTCTGTCATCGGCCACTCCCTGAAGGAATCCATAGCCGCCATTGAGAAACTCGGAATTTCCGACGAGATGATCCATTTCGACACCGAGGTGGCCGCCTATCTGCTCTTTCCGGGCAGGCGCGACTACGCATTGGCGGATTTGGCGCGTGACAGGGGCATTCCCACCACCAATCCGGATGAACCGGGACAACGGGCGCTCACCCTCTTGCAGACCGCTGTAGCGCTGGAAGCGGAGCTGAAGCAGAAGGGGATGGACAACCTCTTCCATGAGATCGAGATGCCGTTGGTGGCGCTCCTGGCAAAGATGGAGAGCGCCGGGGTGAAGGTGGACCGGGAGAGCCTTGCGGGGTTGTCAGAGGAATACGCCGAAAAGATTAAACTCCTTGAGGCGCAGATTTATGAGCAGGCGGGCAGGGAGTTCAACCCCAATAGCCCCAAGCAGCTGGCCCAGGTTCTCTTTGAAGAATTAAAGCTCCCGGTAATCAGGAAGACGGCCACCGGTTACTCCACCGACGCCGGCGTGCTCGACGAGCTGGCCCTCTCCCATCCCCTGCCGGGGTTTGTGCTGGAGTACCGCAGCTTCGCCAAGCTCAAGAACTCCTTTATCGACACCCTGCCAAAGCTGGTCGACCCTGTTGACGGGCGCATCCACGCCTCCTTTCACCAGACGGTCACCGCCACCGGCAGGCTCAGCTCATCGAACCCCAACCTCCAGAATATTCCCATCAGGGGAGAGGAGGGCAGGCGCATCCGCCAGGCGTTCGTCGCCGAGCCGGGTTACCGGCTCGTCTCCGCCGATTACTCCCAGATCGAGCTGAGGGTGATGGCGCATATGAGCGACGACAAGGTTTTGATCGAGCTGTTCAAGACCGGGCGCGACGTACACGCGGAGACGGCGTCAAGGCTCTTCGGCGTGGGTCCGCTGGGCGTCACCGCCGAGATGCGCCGACAGGCCAAGACGGTCAACTTCGGCATCCTCTACGGCATCAGCCCCTTTGGGTTGGCGCGCCAGCTGGGGGTGGGCCGTGACGAGGCCTCCATGATGATAAAGGCCTACTTCAAGACCTTCCCCGGCGTCAATTCCTTCATCTCAAACCTCATAGAAGAAGCTGAAAACACAGGGGAAAGCCGCACCATGCTGGGACGCGTCAGGCCGCTGCCCGAGATAAAAGACAGCAACCGCAACCGGCGCGAGGCGTCGCAACGCCTGGCTGTGAACTCGCCCATTCAGGGCAGCGCGGCGGACCTGATAAAGCGCGCCATGATCGACGCGGTGGAGCTGTTCAAGCGGGAAAAAGTGGATGGCCGGATGATTCTCCAGGTCCACGATGAGCTTGTCTTTGAAGTGGCCGAAACCGACGTGAAGCGCGCCGAACTGCTGGTGGTCCAGGCGATGGAGTCGGCATGGGAACTCAAAGTGCGTCTGGTGGCGCAGGCGGGCAGCGGTCCTGATTGGTATTCTGCTCACGGTGCCTGAGGTGAGATTGGTGGCGCAGGTGGGCAGCAATTTTGATTGGCAATAGGGCCACGGCGGCTGAGGTGAGATTGGTGGCGCAGGTGGGCAGCAATCTTGACTGGCAATAGGGCCACGGCGGCTGAAGTAGTTCGAGACCTTTGGGCCGTCCAGGCCAATAGCCCTCAAACGCTTTAAAATCAAGGATACACAGTTCAATGTGCCTTGACTTGCCCCTTGGGTAGGTTTACGATGTCAGAAAGGCATGGAGAAGCCTATGCACGTGGAAAAACTGAATCTTCTGGAGAAAAGGTTAGAAAAGTTCGTTGAGTGCTTCGCGCAACTCAAGGAGGACAACGAGGCTCTGCGTCTGCATCTGGAGTCAAAGTCCGATCGAATTGTAGAGTTGGAGGCAGAAGTTGACGGCTTGAAGCGGCGCAGGGAGCAGTTTCGCGTCGGTGTCGATAGGGTCAACGCTGTAGTTAAAAAGCTGGAGCAGTATCGGGAAGTGGAGACAGCAAATTGAAGTCAAGCGAGGTTAAAATTTTCGGCCACACCTTTTCACTGCGCGCCGACATAGATGATGTGGAAATCCAGCGCGTAGCTGAACACGTTGATTCACGGATGAAAGAGGTGGCCGCCTCTTCGCCCTCCGCGTCTGTATTGCAGGTGGCTATTTTGGCCGCACTCGATATTGCGAGCGAGAGCCCCAAATCTCAAGTCGATCCGGAAATGGCTGGATTGGTGGAACAAAAAGCGGACGCTATGCTCCGGTTGCTGGACTCTGCGGCTCCTGAGTTAAGCGCGACAACCTAAAAATTTGAACAAGATTTCCCCTGCGGTGTTCGTGATCCGGCGGATACATGTTGAGCCAACGATACGATATGGGGAGTTCTTCCCGATCGTGGACGGCACGCCCCCTCGGGGGATCCGACAAAGCGATCGCAGGACGCCCACCTATTCCGGGCAAGGTTCAACCGAGCCTTGCTGGACACGGCACATGCGGGGGATCCCTTTTGGGGGAACTGAAAGTTCAAGTTTTTTAGCACACCTCGAAGTCTGACCTGACCTTCGGCCCACCCTTATCTATCATCCGGGGCCGAAACCTCCACACAGAAGCATTCAAGTTTGAATTATTTTCTCCACCCCCCGTTAACGGGCCCCTACACGTGTGTTCGGGTCTTTTGAAAAAGAGAAGGGAGCAGCACTTTGGATAATACAATCATCGCAGTGCTCATCGTGGTAGTCGCGGTAGCGGCGTTCGCGATCGCGTGGATACTGGGGAGAAAAGCCCAGGGACCCGCTGCAGGCGGTCGTGTCGATACAGATAAATTAGTGGAAGAAGCCCAAAAACAGGCTGAAATAATCCGCAAAGAGGCACAACTCAAAGCCAAGGAAGAGATCCTCGCCCAAAGGGCAAAGTTTGAATCCGAGTTGGAGCAGCGCAAGGTAGATGTCGTCAGGCAGGAGAACCGTCTTCAGCAGCGTGAGGAATCGCAGGGCAGGAAAGAAGACAACCTCGACAAGCGCGACGAGAAACTAAACGAAGTTGAAAGAAAGCTCCAGTCACGCCAGAGCGATCTGGATAAACGCCACTCCATCCTGCAAAAGCGCGAGCAGGAGATCGTCTCCAACCTGGAACGCATCTCCAACATGAGCGCCGAAGAAGCCAAGGAAGAGCTGATGGCGAACATGGTCAGCGAGGCCCGTCATGAGTCGGCCAAGATGGTTCGCGAAATTGACGATGAGGCCAAAAAGAGCGCGGACAAGAAGGCCAAGGAGTACATCAGCCTTGCGATCCAACGCTACGCGGGTGACTACGTGGCCGAGAGAACCGTCTCCTCGGTTCAGCTCCCCAATGAGGAGATGAAAGGGCGCATCATCGGTCGCGAGGGCCGCAACATCCGCGCAATCGAGGCCGCCACCGGTATCGACCTGATCGTGGACGACACCCCGGAGACTGTGCTCCTCTCGGGTTACAACCCGGTCAGGCGCGAGGTCGCGAGGATTGCCCTTGAGCGGCTTATCTCCGATGGGCGCATCCACCCGGCGCGCATTGAAGAGGTCGTCAATCTGGCGGCGAAGGATGTTGAGAAGGAAATCCAGGAGGCTGGCGAGCAGGCGACCTTCGACGTGGGTGTGCATGGCATCCACGCTGAGCTGGTTACCCTGATCGGCAGGCTGAAGTACCGCACATCTTTTGCCCAGAACGTCCTCGCCCACTCAATCGAGGTCGCCTTCCTCTGTGGAGTGATGGCAGCCGAATTGGGACTGGATGTCAAAAAAGCCAAACGAGCCGGGCTCCTCCACGACATCGGCAAGGCGGTTGACCACGAGGTTGAGGGCTCCCACGCCATCATCGGCGCCGACCTCGCGCGCAAATATCGTGAACCCCAGGACATAGTCCACGCAATCGCGAGCCACCATGACGACCAGAAGCAGGAGTCGATCCTCGATGTGCTCGTGCAGTCAGCCGATGCGCTCAGCGCGGCGAGACCCGGCGCACGGCGCGAGATGCTTGAGAGCTACGTCAAACGTCTGGAAGATCTTGAGAAGATCGCCAACGACTTTGACGGTGTGGGTAAATCCTTCGCCATTCAGGCGGGGCGCGAGCTTCGCATCATGGTGATGAGCGATAAGGTCGATGACGACAACGCGATGCTGCTCAGTAAGGATATCGCCCGCAAGGTCGAGCAGGAGCTCTCCTATCCCGGCCAGATCAAGATTACCGTGATACGGGAAACCCGAGCAGTGGACTACGCCAAATAGTGAAAATACTCTTCCTCGGCGACGTGTTCGCGAAACCCGGCATGCTGGCTGTAAAAGCCATGTTGCCCCGGCTCGTCAAGGAAACCGGGGCCGGTTTCGTCATCGCCAATGGAGAGAACACCGCCTCAGGGTATGGCCTCACCGTGGACACGGTCCGCGACCTCTTCGACTGTGGCGTCGATGTGGTGACGACGGGAAACCATGTGTGGGATAAGCGAGAGATGCTTACCTACATAGAGCGTATGCAGCGGGTGGTGCGACCCGCCAACTTCACCCCCGAGGCCCCCGGGCGCGGCTGGTGTGTGGTTGAAAAGGGCGCCAGGAAGGTCGGCGTCCTGAATCTGGTCGGTCGGGTCTTCATGGACCCCGTTCAGTGCCCCTTCAGGGCAGCGGACGTTGAACTGGAGGCGATGGCGGGGATGCTGGGGACGGGTGACGGGATCATCGTCGATTTTCACGCCGAGGCGACAAGCGAAAAGCAGGCGATGGGCCACCATCTGGATGGAAGGGTAACCGCAGTCGTCGGCACCCACACCCATGTGGCGACCGCCGACGCACAGGTGTTGCCCGGCGGCACGGGCTACATAACCGACGTGGGGATGACCGGGGTCACCGACTCCGTAATCGGGTTGGACCGGGGCAAGGTCACCAATCGCTTCATAACCCGTTTGCCCGAAAAGGCTGGACCGGCCAAGGGGAAAGCTAGCGTAAACGCGGTGCTTCTCCACCTGGCGGACAATGGACTTTGCAGTAACATCAGACGCATCGAGATGGTGCACGGCTGAATATATTGAGGACGTAAGAGAAAATGGATCAACCAAGCGAGAGCAATCTTTTAAAGCAGCGTCTTGAAAAAATTGCCGCCATGCGGGCCGAGGGGGACAACCCCTATCCCAACGACTTCAAGCTGACCCAGTCCCAGACCACGAAAAAGGTGCATGACAAGTGCGGTGGTATGGAGGGTGAGGAGCTTGACGAGACCCACCACAAGTTCAAAGTAGCGGGCAGAGTCGTCGCCATGCGCAGCTTTGGCAAGGCGGCGTTCGTGCAGCTGCGCGACCGCACCGGCGAGGTCCAGGCGTACATCAGACGCGACATCATCGGTGAAGATTCCTTCGCCAAATTCAAAAAGGTCGATATCGGCGATTACCTGGGTGTGAGCGGCAGGGCGTTTCGCACCCGCACTGGCGAGCTGACCCTTGAGGCCAAGCGTGCGGTAATAATCTCCAAGAGTATGCGGCCACTGCCGGAAAAATACCACGGGCTCACCGACAAGGAGACCCGTTACCGCCAGCGCTACGTGGACCTGATAGCCAACCCGGAGGTGCGTACCACCTTCGAGATGCGTTCAAAAATCGTGCGCGAGATACGCGAATTCTTTCACCGCAAGGACTACCTTGAGGTGGAGACCCCCATGATGGTGCCGATCCCCGGCGGCGCCACGGCGAAGCCCTTTGTGACCCACCACAACGCGCTGGACATGACGCTCTACCTGCGCATCGCGCCCGAGCTTTACCTCAAAAGGCTCGTGGTAGGCGGCATCGAGAGGGTCTTCGAGATCAACCGCAATTTTCGCAATGAGGGACTCTCCATACAGCACAACCCTGAGTTCACCATGCTTGAGTTCTACCAGGCCTACGCCACCTATGAAGATATGATGAAGCTGACCGAGAAGCTCATCTCCCAATTGGCAGTGAAGGTGTGCGGCAAGACCAAGATCGAATACCAGGGCGTGGAAATCGAGCTGGCCGAGGGCTGGCAGCGCTTCACCATGAAGGAAGCGGTGGTCAAATACTCCAAGCTGGACAAAGAGGAAGTTAATAACATCGGCAAGTTGTTGGAAGTTGCTAAAACCCTCGGTATTGACGCCGAGGGCTTCGGCTATGGCAAGCTCCTCTCCGAGGTCTTTGAGACGGTGGCCGAACCCCATCTCATCCAGCCCACCTTCATCACCCAGTACCCGGCCGAGGTCAGCCCGCTCTCGCGTAGCAATGAGGCCGACCCCGACTTCACCGACCGGTTCGAGCTGTATATCGCAGGCAGGGAGATCGCCAACGGCTTTAGCGAGCTGAACGACCCGGTGGACCAGATGGAGCGCTTCCAGAGCCAGTCGGCCCAGAAGGACGCTGGCGACGAGGAGGCGCACTGGGTGGACGCCGACTACGTGCGCGCGCTGGAATACGCCATGCCGCCCACTGCGGGCGAGGGTATCGGCATCGACAGGCTGGTCATGCTGCTCACCGACAGCGCTTCGATACGCGACGTGATATTCTTCCCCCATATGCGAAGCGAAAGCTGACCTGAAAACAGGGGAGTAGGGAAGCAGGGACGTTCACCATGGACAGAGGGTTCGAATTCTGGATGGCGGTTCGCTATCTAAGGGTGCGAAGCCAAGAGCTTTTCATCTCGATGATCACCTGGATCAGCGTGGCTGGCGTCGCAATCGGCGTCGCTTCTCTGATTATCGTGATGGCGGTGATGGGTGGCTTCGAGGCGGATCTTCGCGACAAGATCCTCGGAGCCAACGCGCAGATAAGGATACTCCCCACCGCTTCGACTCAATTGACAGATTGGCAGGGAGTCTCCAATGCGGCCCTGGCCGTCGAGGGCGTGCGTGGCGCGACCCCCTACGTGGACGCCCAGGTGATGCTCATGGCGCGGGGCAGGGTGCAGGGCGTCCAGTTTCGCGGAGTGGATCCGGCGACCGTCAACCAGGTCCTTGAACTCGACAACTATGTTGTGAAGGGCGGGCTGGATGGCTTTGAGGGGAACCGCCCGCCGGTCCTCGTCGGCAGTGAGATGGCGAAGAACTGGGGCCTCTATGTTGGCGACGATGTCAAGGTGGTGAGCCCCGAGCAGGCGATGACCCCAGCGGGGCCGATTCCCCGCTTCAGGATGTTCAGGGTCGCGGGAATCTTCACCACCGGTATGTATGATTACGACACCGGAGTCCTTTTTGCCCGCCTGAATGACGCACGCGATTTTCTCAGGATGGATTCCGGGGTCTCGGGCGTTGAGTTGAGTCTGCACGATGTATTTGATGCTCCCCAGCTGGCCGCCCAGCTGGCAAAAGCGCTGCCTGAGGGCTATAAGGTGCGCGACTGGACCGAGATGAACCGGAGCCTTTTTGAGGCGATGAAGCTCGAACAGATCGCGATGATCCTGATCCTGGGGCTGATAGTGGTAGTGGCGGCGTTCAACATCGCCTCCACGCTGATTATGGTGGTGATGGAAAAATCTCGCGATATCGGCGTGTTAAAGGCGATGGGAGCCTCCAATTCAAGCGTGAGGAGAATCTTCGTGTTTGAGGGAGGAGTTATAGGCGTCACGGGGACGGTGATAGGCGGTGTGGGCGGCGTCCTTATTTCGTTATTACTTGAAAAATATAAGTTTCTTCGATTGCCGTCCGACGTGTACTATATTGAAACTTTGCCCGTTGAGCTTGACCCGGTGCTCATCGGTATCGTAGCTGTTTGTGCAGTAGCTCTCTGTCTTTTGGCCACGCTGTACCCGTCCTGGCAGGCGTCGCGGCTGGACCCTGTCGAGACCATCCGTTACGAATAGAGGTGGCAATGATCTTCTTTGGTAAGGAGAAGGGTAGGAAAGGCCTGAAAGAGAAGGCTGATGCCCATTTTACCAAGGGTAAGTGGGCGGATGCGCTTGTGGCCTACGAGAAAGTGCTGGCAAAGGGCGCTACGGATGTGAAAATGGTCCGCCGGGTGGCTGACCTGCGCGTCAAGCTTGGCCGCACCGAAGAGGCTGTCAAAGCCTATCGGACGGTGGCGGACCATTACGCAAAGAATGGCTTTCTGGTCAAGGCGATAGCGATATATAAAATTCTGCTGCGCATCGATCCCGAAGCTGAGGACGTTGCCCAAAAGCTTTCGGAGCTTTATGCGGAGCGCGGGCTTGGCGGCGTTGCCAAGACGCGGGAAGCAGTACAAAATATTGTCGCTGGGGCGCAAGCACCGGTCGAAGCGGCAGAAGACACGCAGTGCGTCGAGATAGAAGAGGAAGCGCCACAAGAAGAAGCCGGGATGGTCATCGAGCAGACGGCTTTTGGCGCGGAAGAGGACCCGGCGGCAGTCGATGAAGTCGCCTCTGAGGTCGACCTTGCGGGGGCCTTTGAAGAGGTGGATGAGGGCGCGCTGCCGACCTTCCCGCTCTTCTCCGATCTGCCCCGCGACGCGTTTGTGGAGGTGCTAAATAAGCTGGTGCACCACGAATTGGCAGAGGGTGACTACATATTCAGGCAGGGTGACCCCGGCGACTCCATCTTCATCATCGCTTCGGGCGCGGTGGAGGTAGCGGTCGACGCCAAGGTGCTGGCAACACTTGAAGAGGGCTCATTTTTCGGCGAAGGCGCTTTTTTGAGTAGCGAGCCGAGAAACGCCGATGTCAGGGTTTCGCGTGACAGCGAACTTCTGGAGATGCGCCGCGAGGACCTTGAGAAGCTGATGGCCCGGTTCGATGGTGTGGGACGGGCGATTGATGAATTCTACCGCCGCAGGATAGTGGATCGCATGATGGCGACCGGCGAGCTCTTCGACGGGGTTGATCCCGCGATAAGAGAAGAGATCGAGGAACTCTTTGAAAATGTAAATGTAGCCCATGATGAGGTCCTGGTGGAGCAGGGTGACAAAGGCTCCGCCTTCTACGTGATAAAGAGCGGCCAGTTCAGCGTCACGATGACGCCTCCGGGCAAGAGCGAGCCGATGGAGCTGGCGACGATAGGCCCCGGACAGTTTTTCGGAGAGATCGGGCTCCTCACCGGTGAGGTCAGGACGGCCACGGTGACCGCCCTGGATGAGGGTGAAGTGCTCAAGGTTGAGGGCGAAGTGCTTATGCCCTATCTTGAGAAATACCCTGGCATAAGAGACGCCATCTGTCGGGTGCGCAACGGCAGGGTCGAGCAGACCATAGTCAAGGTGCTTGGCCGCTGATTTTGTCCGCCGCGATGGCCATTGGTTTAAGGTATGTTGATAGAGGGGCGCTTCCCGCCTCGAAAAGGTTGATTATACTTTGACTTCCCAAACTGCCCAGCCCAGAGAAGGCCGGGCATTTTTGCCGTTTGTTGAGCCGGACCCAGTTGGAATTTATGGTACGGTCAGGGTTTCCCTGCCGCTCCCTATAAGCCCGCCGGTTGGAAACTTTCCCCCAGGATCGCGGAGATCACACGGATGACGTCGTTTGTCACGGCTAGCGGCCTTTATAAATCGTTCTGGCGTGCCGGGACCGAAATAGAGGTGCTCCGCAATATCGACCTTGAGATAGGCCAGGGGGAGCGCGTCGCCATAGTCGGCCCCTCGGGAGCGGGCAAGTCCACGCTTTTGCATATCCTGGGTGCGCTGGACAGGCCCACGCTTGGAAGCGTGCAGATCGATGGCGTAGAGATATTCGAGCGCAGCGACAAGGAGTTGGCGAAGCTGAGGAACTCCAGGATAGGTTTCGTCTTCCAGTTCCACCACCTGCTGCCTGAATTTACCGCAGTGGAGAACACCTCGATGCCGGCGCGTATCGCAGGTATGCCGGCAGCAAAGGCCACCGGGTTGGCCCAGGAACTTCTCGAAGCCGTGGGCCTTTCCCACCGCTTTGAACACCGCCCCTCCCAGCTTTCGGGTGGAGAGCAGCAAAGAGTAGCGCTGGCGCGTGCGCTGGTGTGCAAACCCAAACTTCTGCTGGCCGATGAGCCCACCGGGAACCTTGACAGGACCACCGGGAGTCAGGTTCATCAGCTGATGATTGATATGAACCGCAGATTCGACGTCACCTTGGTAGTCGCCACTCACAACCCTGAGTTGGCCGGTCACATGGATCGCGTGATCACCATTGAAGATGGACGGATCGTGGCGGATGAGGCGAAATGAAGATTTTACATAGATTGTTCTGTTTGGCGCTGGTCCTGATTCCCCTGGCAGCATTTGCCCAATCGGCCTCCCCCGAGATATCAGAGGTCAGGGTCAGGGGCAACCTGCGCGTCGAAACCTCCAAGATACTCAATGACATCGAAACAAGGTCCGGTATCGGCTACGACGTGGAGACCGTGCGAAATGATATTCGCACCATCTACGCGATGGGGCTCTTTGACGATGTCCTGGTGGAGTTCGATGACCTTGGCCGTTTGACCTTCATCCTCCTTGAGCGTCCCGCCCTGAAGGGGTGGATGATAGAGGAAAATGAGGTGCTCGACGCCGAGGATGTGGAGGAAGAGGTCACCCTTGAGCGCCTTGAGATTCTCAAGCGGGGCGAGATCGAGAGGGCCGCCGAGGCGATCAGGGAAAAATTCAGGGAGAAGGGCTACTATCTGGCCCGCGTAGAGCCTGCCATAACCATAATTGAGGGCGGCAAGAATATGGTGGAGATCGAGTTCAAGATCGATACCGGCGAAGAGGTGCTCATACGCCACATCAACCTGCCCGGCGTGTCAGAGGATGACAGCGGCGAAATCAGGGGCGACATGGTGCTTAAAGAGCGGGGGAGCTGGAGTTGGCTGACCCAGTTCGGGACCTACACCGCCGCCGAGCTAAAGCGCGACAGGGAGTGGATCAATGTCTATTACCTGCAGCGGGGCCACGCGGATGTGAGGGTGGGCGAGCCGCTCACCCAGGTGTCAGCCGATCTGACCGCGATTGAGATAACGATACCGGTGACCCCCGGCCCCAAATACCACCTGGGTAAACTGACGATATCGGGGGACAGCCACCTGCCCGAGAGGCGCTCTATCAGGGCCTCCAGGTTGGAGACCGGCGATCTGTTTGACATCCGGGAGATTCAGAACGCGATCACCACGATTGAGGACCTGCACGCCAACGATGGCTACGCCTTCGCCAAAGTGAAGCCGCGTTACCTCAAGGCTGAAGAAGGGCTGCTCATGGACCTGGAGTTCGTGGTCACCACGGGCAAGGTCTACCGGATAGGCCGCGTGGAGGCATCCGGCAACACGCGCACCCGCGACAGGGTCATTCGGCGTGATGTCACCCTGGCCGAGGGCGACGTGTACAGCCGGGCGCAGATCAAGCGCTCGATCCGCAAGCTGACCAAGCTCTCGTTTTTTGACTCTCTTGAGTTCACACCTTCGGAGCGGCCCGGAAGCGACCTGGTGGACATAAACATCGAAGTCGAAGAGGGCGCGACCGGGACCTTCTCGCTGGGCGCCGGCTACTCCTCGGTGGATAAGACCTTCGCCATCGGTTCCCTTGAGGAAACCAACCTGCTGGGCTACGGCTATCAGCTGAAGGCCGAGGTCGCGACCAGCTCCACCCGGCAGACCTACAGCGTGACCTTTAACAACCCGCGCCTCTTTGATTCCAGCATCTTCACCGGGGTCACAGTCTACCGGACCCACAACGAGTATGATGAGTACGACAAGGATGCGGTCGGTATCGCCCTCAAGATCGGCACCAGCTTCTCGGATGACTGGTATACGCGCCTGACCTACAGTTTCGAGAATGCGGACATCAAGGATGTGTGCACCGAGGCGCGCTTTGATGCAGGTGAATGTGACGATCAGGTCTCCTTTATCGTCGAACAGCAGGAGGGGGAGATAGATACCTCGTCCATTACCCCGCTCATAGCATATGACAGCCGCGACAGGAGCATTCAGCCTTCACGGGGCAACTACTCCACCTACACCTTGGAGGTGGCCGGCAAATACCTGGGTGGTGACGCGGCCTATCTCAAACACGTGCTCGACAGCCGCCAGTATCTGCCCCTCGTCCTGGACACCACGCTCATGTTTCGCGCCCGGGGCGGGTTGATAAAAGGCATAGACGGAAAAGATATCCCCATCTACGAGCGCTTCGCGCTCGGGGGCATCTCCACCCTTCGCGGCTTTGATTATCGAGAGATAGGCCCGGTTGACCCCGGCGAGACCGATCCCGTCACCGGCGAGGTCACACGCGAGTCCTCAGGAGAGGTTATCGGCGGCGACAAGTATTCGCTTTTCACCGTGGAGTTCCTTTTCCCCATATCGGATGAAGCAAAACTCAGGGGTGTCTTCTTCTACGACGCCGGCGACGCCTGGGATTTGGATGAGGGGTGGTTTTCATCAGGGTTGAGGACGAGCGCGGGTGCGGGCATTCGCTGGTTCTCGCCGATGGGGCCGCTACGGCTTGAATATGCGATCAACCTTGATCCCAGAGACGGTGAAGATGACCATGAGTGGGAGTTCGCCATCGGCGGTTACTTCTAGAAGCTTGCTAAAAAACATCGACTATTCTCCGCTCGACGTTGTCAGGGGCGAAAAATGATCCTCGAAATACTTATCCGGTATTCCTCCGGTCACTTTTCTTCCCTTCCTGGTTGACTTGGCCCCTCTCGGGGCCTCGCCTGAAGGTGCGCTAATGCGCATCCAGGTTTTCGGGACAGAAAACTTGTCTCGAAGAATATTCAATGTTTCCGCTAGATCGTCGGCTTGGCTGAAGGTTGCCTGATGTTGGCGGGGAATCACTTCTTCAAAAGAAAGCATCTCTTTGGAGAGTTTTTCAGGAAGCCGCCTAGAATATTGGTCAGATTACGGTTGGCGAACCTCAACCGTGCGGGTTACAATGAAAAGTTATGTTGAACGGCCCGGAAAATCGGGCGTTGAGTCCCTGAAATGTCGGGCTGGTTTGCCTTTTTAATGTGTTCACGATATCGATTCGGAGAAGTGAAAATGTCGGCTAAAAAGTTTTTCATAGTCACCCTGGCGCTACTTTTCTCGATGCTGACGATCTGTCCGATCGCGCATGCCCAAAATGATCTGAAGATCGGCGTTGTCGATGTGACCCGTTGCATGAACGAGTCCCGGCGAGGCAAGGCGTTCAAGGAGGAGCTTCGTCTCAAGGCTGAAGAGATCGACAAGAAATTGTCCGAGCTAAAGAGCGAGGCGCAGGTGATCGCCGAACAGGCCGAGCGGTTGCAGTCGCTGCAAAGCGATGAGCAAAAGGCGGAGAACATGAGGCGCTTCCAGGCGCTCCAGGAGCAAGCGGTCGTCCTTCAAAAGGAGAAAAGGGCTCTTAGTGAGCAGCAGACCCAGAAGGCCCTGAAAGCCCTTGAGAAGGTCTTCAAGCAGGTCGCCGAAGAGAATGGTTTCGACTTCATCTTGACCAACGGCACCCTCTGGCTCCCATACTTCAACGAGAAATTTGATCTCACCGACAAGATGATCGTTGTGTTTGACGGAGAAGCGGGAGAATGAACAAGACCCTTTCCCAGCTGGCCTCGATGATCGGCGCCGATGTCGAGGGCGATGGCGACATCGTCGTCACCGGCGTCGCCGCCCTGGATGAAGCGGGGGCCGGTGACCTGAGCTTTTTGGCTAACTCCAAGTATGAAAAGCTGCTGGACCGGACCGGGGCAGCGGCGGTGGTGGTTGGACCGGCTCACAGAGACACTGGCGCCATGCCAAAGCTGGTGATGGATAACCCCTACCTCGGGTTCGCCAGGGCGGTGTGCATAATCAGGCCGCTCACCCATCCCGGCCATGGTGTCAGCGATTGCGCCAATATCTCGGAAGAAGCCACCCTGTCTGAAGATGTGACGGTGATGGCGGGCGCGACGATTGAAGCGGGAGCGGTGATCGGCAGTGGTTCGATCATCTACTCCGGCGCGTACATTGGACGGAACGCAAAGATTGGCGCTGCTTGCGTTATCTACCCCAACGTCACCATCCGCGAGGAATGCGTGGTGGGCGACAGGGTGGTGCTCCAGCCCAATTGTGTCATCGGCTCCGATGGTTTTGGGTACGCTCAAGGGCCCGCCGGTCATCAAAAGTTCAACCAGGTCGGCAACGTGGTCATTGAAGATGACGTGGAGGTCGGCAGCGGCACTACCATCGACAGGGGCGCGCTGGGGAGCACCACCATTGGAGCGGGCACCAAGATAGATAATCTGGTGCAGGTAGCTCATAACGTGACGGTAGGCCCCCACAGCATGATCCTCTCCCAGGTCGGCATCAGCGGCTCCACCAAGCTGGGAACGGGTGTGGTCATCGCCGGGCAATCGGGCGTGGCCGGACATCTGGAGATTGGCGACGGAACGGTCATAGGCGGCAGGTCCGGGGTCACCGGCAATGTCGGACCGGGCGTGACGATGTCGGGTTATCCGCTGATGGAGCACCGCGAGTGGTTAAAAGCCGCCGTACACATCCGCCATCTGTCCAAGATGGAACGCAGAATCAAAGAGCTTGAAGGTAAAATCAAAGCGCTGGACCCAAAGGGTTCAGACTGAGTTTGAGGGGAAGGTCGCAAATGCTTGATGTAAATGATATCGCGAAAAGATTACCTCACCGCTATCCGATGCTGCTGGTTGATCGTGTGATTGAGATGGAGGCGGGCAAATCGATCCACGCCATCAAAAACGTCACGATCAACGAAGAGTTCTTCCAGGGGCACTTTCCCGGCGAGCCCATCATGCCCGGCGTGCTCATCGTCGAGGCGTTGGCGCAAGCTGCGGGGATATGCGCGATAAATGACCCGGACCAGAACCTGCTTGTCCTTTTTCGCGCCATCGACAAGGTGAAGTTTCGCAAGCAGGTGGTACCCGGCGACCAACTCCACCTCTACGTGACGCTCTTGAAGCAGAGGCGTCAGCTCTGGATCTTCCACGGCAAGGCGATGGTGGATGGTAAAGTGGTGACCGAAGCTGAAATGTCAGCTGTTGTAACCGAAAAGCCGAACGACTAGGGGATAAAATGATAGATCAGAGAGCAGTTGTCGATGAACAGGCCCAGTTGGCCCCCGATGTTGAGGTGGGTCCCTTCGCCATAATCGGGCCCAACGTCAAAATAGGCGCGGGAACCACCGTGGGCGCCCATGCGGTCGTTGATGGCTGGACTACGATAGGCGAGAATTGCAGGATATTCCCCCACGCAGCCGTCGGCACCATCCCGCAGGATTTAAAATATAACGGTGAAGAGACCCTCCTGGAGATCGGCGACCGCACGATGGTCCGTGAATTTGTGACCATCAACATCGGCACCGAGCAGGGCGGCGGGCTGACAAAGGTCGGCAACGATTGCCTGCTGATGGCCTATTCCCATGTGGCGCATGACTGCATTGTGGGTAACAATGTGATCATGGCCAATGCCGCGACCCTGGCGGGCCACATAACCGTGGAAGATTTTGTTATAATAGGGGGGCTGACCGCGGTGCATCAGTTCGTCAGGCTCGGCAGCCACGCGATACTTGGCGGCTGCTCGGCTATAACGCTTGACGTGCCGCCCTATGTCACCGCTTCGGGAAACAGGGCCAAGCTCTTTGGCCTGAATGTCATAGGGTTAAAACGCCGTGGCTTTGATGGCGATACTATCAAGAGCCTGAGGCGGGTATACAAAAAGATTTTCAATACCACTGAAACGCTTGCTAACGTGCTGAAAGATATCAAGGCCTCGGAAGAATATGGAAACGAACAGGTCAAGGTTTTCGTTGATTTCATTGCAGGTTCCGAGAGGGGAGTGACGAGGTAGATGAGTAGACTTGGAATCATAGCCGGAGCCGGAGAGTTCCCCCTTATCATCGCAAAGGAGTTTATGCGCAGGGGTGTCGATCCGGTGATCGTGGCAATAGAGGAAGAGGCCGACAAGGAGCTGGACAATGTGGCCGAGACTGTCCACTGGCAGCCGGTTGGCAAGGTCGGCAAGATTCTGAAGATATTGAAAAAAGAGGGCGTGACCGAGGTGGTCTTCGCCGGCAAGGTGCACAAGGTGCGCATCTTCCGCGACCTCAGACCCGACATCAAGGCGCTGACCCTTCTCTGGAACCTCAAGAACCGCAACGACGACACGATCATGCAGAAGGTGGCCGACGTCCTCGAACACGAAGGCATCCACCTGCTGCCCCAGACTACGCACATGGACGCCTATCTGCCCCAAAAGGAAGTGTTCACCGAGCGTGAGCCCAGCGAAGAGGAACTCCAGGATATCGAGTTCGGGGCAAAAATTGCGCTTGAGATGGGCAGGATCGATATCGGGCAGACCGTCGTCGTCAAGAAGGGCGCGGTGATGTCCGTCGAGGCGATTGAGGGCACGGATGAGGCGATATTGCGCGGCTGCTCTTTGGGTAATCGAGACACGGTGGTGGTCAAGGTCGCCAAGCCCCAGCAGGATATGCGCTTTGACGTCCCGGCCATCGGCCTGGATACGATCAAAATATGCGTAGACGGCGGGGCAAAGGTGCTCGCCATCGAGTCGGGGAAGACCTTTTTCTTCCAGCGCGAACAAGCGATCGAGCTGGCCAACCGTCACGGGATCTCGATCATAGCGTTTTGATCATATGCCACAGATAGCCGTAGTCGCCGGAGAAACGTCGGGGGACATCCACGCGGCAAACCTCATAGCCGCACTGCGTGAGCTTCGGCCTGAGCTTGACGTGTGGGGCGTCGGCGGCGAAAAAATGGCCGAGGCCGGCGCTGAGGTCATCCTCGATTACCGTGAATTCTCCGCCATGGGGCTGACCGATGTACTGGCTAAGCTCCCGCAACTTTCCCGCGTCAAAAAACTGATCACCTCCCAATTTCAGATCCGCAAACCAGACCTCTTTATCCCCGTCGATTTTGGCGGTCTCAATCTAAAACTAGCCAAAATAGCTCGGGAAAACAATATCCCGGTGGTCTACTTCATCCCGCCCAAGGTCTGGGCCTGGGGTTCGGGTCGGGCCAAGAAGATCAAAGCGCTGGTGGATGAGCTGCTTGTGATCCTCCCCTTTGAAAAAGAGTTCTGGGACGGTCACGGGGTTCCCTGTACCTATGTGGGTTCGCCGGTTATGGACCATCTCGAAACGCGCAAATTCCACCCTGAAACCGGTCTGGTGGGGCTGCTCCCCGGCAGCCGTGGCGGCGAGATCAACTCGATCTGGACGCCCATGATGAAGGTCGCCGAAATAATCTCCAGGGGCCGCGACCTTCGCTTCATGGTGCCCAGGGTCAAGGGGCTGGACAGCTCTAAAATGGTTATCCCTCCCGCGCTTGAAGGCAGGGTCGAGATAGTGGAGGGCAGGGCGCAGGAAGTGATGGAACGAAGCTCCCTGTGCATAGTGGCCTCGGGCACGGCGACCCTTGAGTGCGCCCTGGTGGGCACGCCGCTGGTGTCGGTCTACTTTGCCAGCCCGCTCACCGTAGCGGTGGGCAAGATGGTTATGCGTGCGCCCTTCTTTTCACTGCCCAACCTGATCGCGGGGAGAGAGGTGGTACCCGAATTTCTACAGGGCAGCCCGGAGACGATAGCGGCGGCGGCTATACCGCTTCTCGATGAAACTCCCGAGCGCGGGGAACTCCTGGCGGGTTTGGACGAGATCAAGCGGTTGATGGGCGAACCGGGTGCGAGCCGCAACGCGGCGATGCGGATCATAGAGCGGTTGGAGGTTGTCACCGGGGGCCAAACCAGGTGAAGAAGAAAATCCTCTACGCAATCGCGCCTTACATCGCCTGGATATACTTGAAGCTCTTGAAGTACACCGCAAGGTACAGCTTCAAGGGAGGCGAGTATCTGGACGAGATACGCGCGCGGGGCGAGGGGATTATCTACTGCTCGTGGCACAGCCGTCTTATAGGGCCGCTCCCCAAACATGAGAAGGATAATATCGCGGCTGTGATCTCCACCCACGGCGACGCCGAGATTCTCGGCAAGGTGATGACGTGGGTCGGCTACAAGACGATACGCGGCTCCTCCAACACAGCCGGGACCCAGGCGTTGCGGGGTATTTTGAAATGCGCCAAGAAGGGTCACAATATCTCCATTACCCCCGATGGCCCAAAGGGTCCACCGCTGGAAGTAAAAGCCGGAGCCGCCTATGCTGCGATGATGACCGGCCTGAACGTAGTCCCGATTGCCGTGGGGGCCAGGAAAAAATTAGTGCTGCATACCTGGGATCGCATGCAAATTCCTGCTCCCTTTAGCCCCATGCAGGTTGTTTACGGCAAACCCATGAAGTTCTCCCGGGATGACGAGATCGAAGAGGTGCAGCGCCGCATCAAGGTCGCCACCGATGAGGTCACGGCCGAGGCGGACCGCCTGGTGGGTGGCTAACACCCATGCTCCTGATAATTATAGTCCTCTACCAGCTCCTGTTGCTCTTGGTCACACCTGTGGCGCTCCTCTTCTGGGCGTACCGCGCTCTCTCCAGCGAACGTTACAAAAAAGGGTGGAGCGAGCGGCTGGGGATTTGGGGAGCTATCCCCACGGGAGCGGTATGGCTCCACGGGGCCAGCGTGGGAGAGATGCGTGCCGCCGGGCCGCTGATAAAAGAGATTGAAAAGCTGGGCGCGCCGCTCTTGCTGACGACCACCACCGCCACCGGCAGGGATGTCGCCACCGGGCTGGCGGGCGAAGGTGGGTTTGCGAGGCTGCTGCCCATCGACCTGATTTTCATTTTGTTGCCCATATTTAAAAGGCTGAAACCCGCGGTGCTGATACTCGTGGAGACGGAGCTGTGGCCCGGGCTGATCTGGGTCGCCAGGATGACCGGCACCCCAGTCGTGATGGTCAGCGGGCGCATCTCCGACCGCTCCTACCCACGCTACCGGAAGATTAAATTCCTCCTCGGTGATATTCTCCGCTTGATCGATCACATACAAACCCAAAATAAACTGAGCGCGGAGAGGCTTTTGTCCCTTGGCGCTGACGAGGACCGGCTTGAGGTGGGGGGGGATTTAAAGTCCGATATCGCCGGGCCCGACCACGCGGACCCTGTAAAGTCAGCTTTGGCAAAGGTGAGAGACAGCGGCTGGCACGTCCTCGTCGCCGGTTCGGTTCATCCCGGTGAAGCATCCGAGATAGCCGAGGCCGCCGTAATGTTAAAGGAAAGCGATGCAAGGGCGGCCCTCGTTCTCGCCCCCAGGCACCTTGAAAAACTGGCGGAGATAGAAGGCGAGGTCACCGCCAAGGGGCTCAAAGTTTCCAGATGGAGCGAGCTTGAGAGTCCGTCGCCACAGGAAATCTCCCGGATATTTGAAAGGGGAGAGGTGCTGCTGGTGGATCGCTACGGTCTGCTGACCAACCTCTACGGAGGCGCTACCATCGCCTTTGTTGGCGGGAGCATGGTCAACGTGGGAGGGCACAATCTCCTGGAGCCCCTGAACTGGGGTGTGCCGGTCCTTTTCGGCCATAACATGCAAAACACCCCGGATATGCGTGACGAAGCGTTGACGCGGGGGCTTGGGTTTATCGTTGGCGACGGCGAAGCACTTGCGCGGCGGGTCGCCCACCTCCTGGACCACCCGGAGGAATTGGGTAGGATTAAAGTTGGTGCGTTGGAGTTCCTTGAGTCCAACCGGGGCGCTACCGGTCGTGCTATGACGATGCTTGAGCAGTTTGGGCTGCGTATCGAAACCGAAAGAGACGGGGTTTAGCCGATGACGTTGCACTTCTGGGTGAAGGATGTCATGGAGCGCGAGCGATTGGGAAAAGCGGCCAAGTTTGCGCTATTGCCCTTCACCGCGTTTTCCAAAATTTATTGCTCTGTCATGACGGCCAGAAGGGACCTCTACCGCAAGGGGATTCTCCCCTCTACACACGTTGGTGTCCCGACAATATGCATTGGTAACATCACCCTTGGCGGAACCGGCAAGACGCCGCTCGTTGAGACTACCTGCAGGATAATCAAGGAGGCGGGCGTGCTGCCCTCGGTGGTCAGCCGTGGTTACGGTGGCGAGCTGGAGGGGCAGGTCGCCATAGTTTCGGATACCAAGAGGGTATTGCTGAACGCTGTGAAGGCGGGGGATGAGCCGCACCTGCTGGCCCGGAGGCTGACGGGTATCCCCGTGGTGATCGGGGCCGCCCGGGTCAAGGCGGCGACCGAAGCGGTGGCAAAACTTGGGGTGGGCGCGATTGTGATGGATGACGGCTACCAGCATTTACGTATCGCCAGGGATCTCAATATCGTCGCCATCGACGCCAACGCCCCCTTCGGCAATCGGTATTGCCTTCCACGCGGAATGCTGCGCGAGCCCCCGACGGCGCTTAAGGACGCCCACCTCATCATCCTCACCCGTGCGGGTAAGCTAACCGAAGCGAAGTTGGAAAAGTTGCGGGCCGAGATAGCCAGCTACAATTCCAGTGCGCCCCTGCTTAGGGCTTTCCACCACCCGGAGAAGGTCGTGGATTTAAGCTCCGGCGAGGAAATGGAGTTGGAGACCCTCAAGGGTCGCAAGGTCGTGGCCTTTGCGGGGATCGGCAAGCCCGAGGCGTTCTTTAACGAGGTCGAACGTCTTGGCTCCACCCTGACCGAGGCGGTCCCTTTCCCCGACCATCACCGGTTTGAAGTTGAAGATATGGAGAAGCTGGTCAGGTGGGCCAAGGTGACCAATGCCGAAGCCCTCATAACCACCGAAAAGGATGGCGTACGGCTGGATGAGGTCGAAAAATTGCCCTTGCCGGTGTGGGTGCTGACCACCAAGATGGAATTGGCCCAGGAGGATGAATCGGTCTTCAAGAATGCCATCCTGAAAGTCATAGGCCGGAAAAATATGGGGACAGCACAGTGAACACAGCTATACAATCCGCGCACGCCCAGGCGGAGGCGATAAGAAAAGCGGTTGAGGCGAGGGCGGAGCTTGTCCGCGAGCTATATATGGACCTGCACGCCATCCCCGAAATTGCCCACCAGGAATTCGAGACCACCAAATATATCAAGGAGTTCCTCGGCGGTCGTGGTATTACCCTTCATCCTTCGCCCACAGGTACCGGGGGGTATGCGGTTATCGGCTCCAAGCCTCCCTTCGTGCTCTTGCGGGCAGACATTGATGCCCTTCCAGTAACGGAAGAGACTGGCGCGACCTACTGCTCCACCAACGAGGGGATGATGCACGCCTGCGGCCACGACGCCCATGCGGCGATCCTCTTGGCGACGGTGGATGCGTTAGTTTCAGATGAGCTTGAGCTGGACTTCTCGATCATCGCCATGTTCCAGCCCGCCGAAGAGGGACCGGGCGGCTGCCTGCCCTTCATCGAAGATGGCTTTCTGGAAAAGTTTGACGTGGTACGCGCCTACGCATTGCACCTTTGGCCCGGGCTGAAAACGGGACAGATCGGCCTTACCCCCGGCCCGGTCATGGCGGCGATGGACACCATGAACCTGACCTTTCGGGGGAAGGGCGGCCACGGCGCGCATCCACAGGACTGCATCGACCCGATCACCGCAGCGGCTGACGCGATCCTGACCATGCACACCGTCATCACCCGAAAAATCGACCCGCTGGACCCCTCGCTTATCAGCTTCGGCTTGGTTCACGGCGGCACCGCCCGCAACATCATCCCCGACCATGTGGACGTAGGGGGGACGCTGCGCTGGCTGCGCCCAGAAGTTCAAAAAGAGCTATGGCAGGGGGTAGAACGCGTCGCCAAATCGGTCGCCAAAGCCCACGGAGCCACCTGCGAAGTGGAACTTGCCAGCGGCTTTCCCCCCACCGTTAACGACAAAGAAGCCACCGAAGTATTGCGCGAAGCGCTTGGCGCTGTATTGGGAGCCGAAGCCCTGACCAGCTCACACCCGACGATGGGCTCGGAAGATATGAGTTTTATGTTGGAAAAAGTACAGGGCTGCTACATGCAATTAGGAGCGGGGCCAAGAGAGGGCGAAGCTGAAAATTTGCATAGTTCGAGGTTTCTACCTGAGTTGGGGTGTCTTGAAGTCGGCATTGCAGCCATGTTGACAGCGGCGTTATGCGGCGCGCCTTTTTCCATCTGACAGCGTCGCGTGCTCGCTCGCAAACTGCGGCGTAGTGAACCTACTGCCTTGTTTGCTCGCTTGCGCGTCTCCTTGTCAGCCGAAAAAATACTTTGCCGGGATGTCTGAAATGTCAAAGTGAGGGTCTGGTCCCAGAGGATTTCCGAAAAACAGGGGTTGAGAGGGCAAAAGTGGCAAAGTAAGACTTGACCCCCTTTGTGGTTTTCAAGCAGGTCAACGAGCCGAAGATAGAGCTTTTTCACTCGTATTCAGCTGAACTTTTTATTCGCCCTCCTTACTTTTTGAATTCTTCATCATCTTATTAAACGTTTCCTTTGTTCCACTCGCCGCTTTTTCAGTTGTATCTTTGACTGCATCATAGGCTTGTTGTGTCATGTCTACGGTTTTGTCGATTGTTTCGCTTGCCTTTCCAGTGATTTCATTAAAGGTATCGCTGACCTTATCTGAGATTTTTTTTGTCACATCTCCAAGAGTCTTTCCAAAGACCTCAGCAGCTGAGCTAATGTAATCTTTGATTTCTGCGATATTCTTCGAACTGAAAATTTCTTTAGATGTCTCTAGGACGAAACGAATAATGGCTTTAACAAGCTCTGCACCGACTTCAAATCCCTTGCAGAGTTTTTCGATTATTTCGTTTCTTTCCTGATCAGAAAGTGCTTTCCAGCCAAAATATACAGCACCAACGGCAGCACAAGTCATTGCAATCGGATTTGTGAGTGTGGCTGCAGTAGCCGCTGTGCCTATGGCTGCCATTGTGTTGCCGAGCAGTAGTTGTCCAGCACCAATAACTATGACAGGAGAGAGGTACCCAATTCCAAACCCGTACTTTGCTCCTTCAAGGACTTTCCCAGTCCGAGCAATGGTAGGATTTTCTTTCTCTTTCATTTTCTCGATATGGTCGTCTATGAATTCATTGATATCTATGGTGACATCGTAGAGACCTTTTAAAGCAGATACCATAACTGGCACAGTTGCTGCGGCTGCGTGTAGGACCATGCTCGCCTCCTAGCGAAATTGGATTATTGCTTTCCAAACATTTCTCATAACTTTGTTCCCATGCTTTTGACCTACCCTTCCCCGTCCAAGCGGAGCAGTTCAGCTCGCAGGATCAGGAGGTCATACTTTATAGCGAGCGCTAGCGAGCGGCTTTATGACCTCCCCGGAGAGATGAACGATCAGCGTAGCTTGTGGGGTGTCCAGGGGTCAAGGGGAGGTTGACAAGAACCTCCCCTTCGTCGCTAAAGCCTCGAAGAGGCGAGCGAAATAACCCAGCCGGAACCCTCCAAAATAGAAAAGGCCTTCGTCAGAAGGCCCAACAAAACACAGCCTAGTGGCGAGCGTCCCCCCTCCTTCGTAAGAAGGCCCACCAAACCAAAAAAAGAGAAGCCTAGCGGCGAGCGTCCCCCCCCTTCATTATCCTTGCTATCTTCCGCGTAAATTTCGATGATTTTGGCAGCCATTCGTTGAGCAACTCGGCTTTCTGTTCAGGTGTCAGCCGCCCCCCATCTTCCCGTTCTTTCCTTGCCCGGGTGGTAAGATCGTATATCGATATTGCGACCGCGACGGAGACGTTAAAGCTCTCCACAAATCCTTGCATCGGTATGACGAAGCGTCCGTCGCAGTGTTCCAGCGCTGTGTCGCTGACTCCACCGTGTTCGTTGCCGAAGACGATGGCGATCTTTTCCGTTACCGGTACTGTGTCAAGCGGCAGTGCGTCGGGGGCGGGCATGGCGGCGTAGAGGGAGAAGCCTTCGCTTTTCAGTTGTTTTGCCATTGTGGCGAAGTCGTCATGTCGTTTGAGGGTCAGCCATTTGTGGCTGCCTTTGGTTATCCCACGGGCTACTTTGAACTCTTTTTGCTCGTCTACTACGTCCACGTTCTGGATGCCCATCGCTTCGCATGAACGCAGCACGGCGGACATGTTGTGGGGGTTGTGGAGGTTCTCCACGACGACCCTGACGGAGCCGAGCCGCTGCTCCAGCACTGCAAGTATGCGTTCCATTCGGCGGGGCTGGACCATGCCTGCGAGTAGTTCCCTTAATTTGTCCATGGGCGCTGAAGATAGCAGAAACCGCACGAAGCGAAAAACTTATAATCGTGTTAAAATTACTGGATTGGTGTTCAAGTGCATGAAAGGAACCGCTTTGAAGCTGTTATTACACATCTGTTGTGGGCCATGTTCGATCTATCCGCTGGAAGATTTGGCGAAGACTGATGCCGAGGTCCACGGCTTTTTCGATAATCCCAATATCCACCCCTATACCGAGTGGGCCAAGAGGCTTGAGGCGGTAAAAGAGCACGCCGCCGATAAAGAGTTGAAGCTGCTGCCCGAGGGTGGCTACGATATCGTGCCGTGGCTGAGAAATGTCTCCTTCAGGGAGTCGGAGCGGTGCAGGTTTTGCTATCTGACCCGGCTTGAATCCACTGCCCAGCGTGCAAAGAGGGGGCGCTACGATGCGTTCTCCACGACACTCCTCTACAGCCGCTTCCAGAACCATGAGCTGATAGTGGAGCTGGCGCGTGAGGTGGCGACCACCACCGGGGTCGATTTCTACTACCGCGACTGGCGCGAGGGGTGGAAGCGTGGCGTGGAGGAGTCCAAGAGGATCGGGATGTACCGCCAGTCCTACTGCGGCTGCATCTACAGCGAGCAGGATCGCTACCGCCCCAACCCCCCGTCACCGAAGATGGCACAGAAGACGGTATCGAAGAGCTAAAATGATGGCCCCTGAAGCCGAAGTCATAAAATCCCTCTCCAACTCTCGTATCAAGTACTTGCGAAAGTACCTTGCCGACGGTAAGGCGCGCCGCAGGGATGGCGTGTGGGTGGCCGAGGGGGTGCGGCTGGCTGAAGAGGTGCTGGCCTCAGGGTTGACGATCCATGAGGCGTTCATTGTAGAAGGCTGGGAGGGCGAGCGAAGTCTTGAGCTTGAAAGGGCGCTGGCCGAGAGGGGCGTGAAGCTGCTGAAGGTCTCTCGCGGCGTGATGTCCCAGACCTCGGACACCGTGACCTCCCAGGGCGTCGCGCTCGTCTTTCAGGCCCCACGTCACGAGTTGGATGATGTCTTTAAAGGCGTCGGGCCGCTGCTGATCCTCGACAGGATACGCGACCCCGGCAACCTTGGCACTATCGCCCGCTCCGCCGCCGCCTCGGGTGGCGGTGGACTGCTGCTGACCCCTGAGACGGTCGATCCGGGAAACCCCAAGGCGCTGCGCTCCTCGGCCGGCGCGCTGCTGAAGTTGCCCTTCGCCCGGATCGGGGACGCGACCTCAGTCAAAAAGAGTCTGGGCCGCCCCCTTTACGCCACCTCTGGTGTAGGCGGCAAGTTCCCCGAAGCCCTTGACCTGGCCTCGCCTTTTGCGCTGCTCATAGGTCACGAGGCCCAGGGATTGTCCCCCGAATGGCTGGACAGCGCTGACGGGTTGATAACCATCCCCATGGCCGCCGGAGTCGAGTCGTTAAACGCCGCCACAGCCGCCGCCGTGGTCCTCTTCGAGGCTGCCCGCCAACGCCGCCAAAAAGCCTGAATTTCCTTCAAAATATCGTCCCGCGCGTGGTATCATTAGAAGTTCACCATAATCACTGCAAGGAGTGTTGCAAATGGAACTTTTCGAGGCCATAAAAGAGAGGCGTTCAATCCGTCGTTACAAGGAAGATCAGGTGCCTGCCGAGGTGCTCGCAAAGCTGGTGGAGGCTGCCCAGTGGGCTCCCAGCTGGGCGCATACCCAGTGCGTCGAGATAATTGTACTGGACGACCCGAAAGCCAAGGCGGCGCTCCAGGCGAGCCTGCCCGAGGGTAACCCCGCCTACAAGGCGATGGTCGCCGCTCCGCTGGCGGTTGCCTTTTGTGGCAAAAAGGGCAGGGCCGGCTTCAAGAAGGGCGAGGCGGCCACCCCCAGGGGCGACTGGAATATGTTCGACGTGGCGCTCTCCATGCAGAACTTCATGCTCGCGGCCCACGCCGAGGGGCTGGCTACCGTCTGCGTCGGGCTCTTTGACAGCGCGGCCGCTGGAAAAGTGTTGGGACTCCCCGACGAGGTGGACGTTCTGGCGCTCACACCGCTTGGCTATCCTGTAGACCAGGAAGTTAACGTCCCCCCGCGCAAAGAGGTGGGCAAGTTCCTGCACAAGAACAGCTATGGCGGCTGATAACCTGAACAGGGAACATGGTTTAAAATGATAGACCTACACACACACACGCTATTTTCCGATGGAGTGCTCGTGCCCTCGGAGCTGATAAGAAGGGCTGAGGTCAAGGGGTACCGCGCCATAGCGCTGACCGACCACGCCGACTCTTCCAGCATTGAGTTCATCCTGCCCAAGCTCATCACGGCATGTATGGATTGCAACCGGTACAGGAGCGTCAAGGCGATCCCCGGTGTCGAGATCACCCATGCTCCGCCAAGGCTGATCGGCAAGCTTGTGGCCGATGCCCGTCATTATGGCGCGAAGATCGTGATCGTCCACGGCGAGAGTCCGGTGGAGCCGGTTGAATATGGCACCAACATGGCGGCTATCCAGGCTGGTGTGGATATCCTCTCCCATCCGGGGCTGATAACGCTTGAGGAGGCCAGGTTGGCCGCCGAAAATGGCGTTTCGCTTGAGATCACCGCGAGGAGGGGCCACTCACTAACCAACGGACACGTGGCGAAGATGGCCGAGGTTGCCGGCGCCAAGCTGGTTTTGAACACCGACGCCCACACCCCCGGCGATCTCATCGACGACCGCTTCGCCCATACCGTGGCGATGGGTGCGGGATTGACCGTGGAACAATATGCGAAGCTCAAGGCCAATATGGAACGGCTGGCGGGCTTTTCAGAGGGAGAAATTTAGTGTCGGCAAGGATTTTCATATTTTCATTGATAACGCTGGCGCTCACGGTGTCCGGCTGCTCCTATCCTGAACCGGCGGCGACGGTCATCTCTGTGCCTTCCTCCCAGCCCGAGTGGGCGATGGAGGGTGCGGACAGCGCCAAGACGTCAGCCGTTACGGCCCAGGCCCCCGGAAAGTGGGATACGCACAGTCACATGGACCGGCTACGCCCCTACCGGCGCGGTTACTCCTGGGTTGAGACGGCGTCGCCCCTCGTCATCAGCGGCGTGATGTTGCTCGGCACCTCCTCTCGCGAGCTGGTGGCGGTGGAGTGGAAAGGCGGGCGCGTTGTGTGGAAGGTCGCGATGGGCGGCAAGATCTTCGCCGCTCCCGCCTATGGTGATTCGCGCATAATCGTCGCCGATGATCTGGGCGAGGTCAAGGCGCTTGGCATGGATGGCGCGGAGCTTTGGAGCTTTGAATCCGGGGATTATCCCATTTACGCCTCGCCGGTGATAAAGGATGGACAAGTCTTCATCCTCACCGCCGACCAAAACCTCTTCTGCCTCAATCTGGAGGATGGCGTGCCCGTGTGGCAGTACTCCAAGGGGCTGCGCAGCGATGGCGCCATCTGGCGCGGCACCTCGGTGGCCGTGGATGAGACGAGAGCATACCTGGGGTTGACCGATGGCTGGGTCGTGGCGCTTGACTCAGAGGTCGGCCGCGTTTTGTGGCAGCGCCAGGTGAGCGACAAGAAACTCTTCCCCGATGTGGCGGCTGGTCCCGTCGTCTCCGGCGGAGTGGTCTACGTCGGGACCAGAGACAATATCGCGGCGTTGGACAGCGCGCTGGGCGAAATGATCTGGACGCGGCCCTTCGGCGCGGTGGGTGGCCTGGCTGTCATGGGTGACAACCTGATCTTCGGCACCACAGGCGGCGCGGTGGGAGCCATGAAGAGGATCGGGGCCGAGTTGGCGTGGACCACCCAGCTGGATGGAGGCGCACCGACCGGACCGGTGGTGGCGGGTGACCGCATCGTTGTCGGCGCCAGTCAGGGGAGCCTCTTTTCACTGGATGGGGCAACCGGCAAGATATTGGAACAATATAACCCTGCTTCGGGCATAAGCGGCCGCCCCTGGGTGGGCGAAGAGGGTGTGGCTGTCATAACCAACGCCGGTGTTCTGCACCGCTTTGTGCACGGAGACTGATTGTGGCTATAAGTGGGAAAATGGTTGGCGCAGGGCTCGGATTTTATCTCGGCGGACCCATAGGGGCTGTATTGGGAGCGGTGCTGGGACATTTCGTCTCCGACGCGCCGCTGGCTGACGGAACTGCCGAAGGTGTGACAGGGCAGGCCAGCGCACAGGGGATGGACCCCAACCAACAGCAGGAGTTCTACTTCGTCGCCAATCTGGTGGGCATCATCACCATCATGCTAAAGGCCGATGGGCAGGTTCGCTCCGAGGAGATACAGGCGGTCAGGCGGTTTTTTGAAAAGCTCGGCTACCGGGGCGAGTCCATGGAGGTCGTGCGGCAGCTTACCAAGCAGTTCGTCGACCGCGAAGTGGACATGGAAGATATTTGCAGGGATTTTAAATCGCGCTCCGACTACTCGGTTCGCCTGCTGCTGATGGAGTGCCTCTATGACGTGGCGATGGCCGATGGAACGATGCATCCGGCTGAACAACTGGTGCTGGATCACGTCGGCAGCCTCCTGGAGGTGGACGCCAGCGACTGGCAGCGCACCTGGGGCCATACGCCGACGAGCAGCGTGACCGACGACTACAAATTGCTGGGTGTGGAACCAACGGCTGGAGCCGCCGAGATCAAGAGCGCTTACAGGGAGCTGGCCAAGAAGTATCACCCCGACCGCGTGGCCCACCTTGGAGAGGAATTCAAGGAGCTGGCGCATACGAAATTCGTTGAAATACAGAGGGCGTACGACCGCATCAACGGTCAGTTTCCCGGCTGACTTGACAGGACCGGGGCGTCGCAGTATTCTCGCGCGTTTTCATAGACGTAAACCTTCCCGCCACGGAGTGGGTCATGCTTGAAAAAGATCTTGTACACGGACTGACTTTCGACGATGTGCTCTTGATTCCCGCTGCGTCGGATATACTCCCCGACGAGGCCAATCTGTCGAGCAGCTTGACCAAGTCGATCACGCTCAATATCCCCCTTGTGAGCGCGGCGATGGACACGGTGACCGAAGCCCACACCGCCATCGCCATGGCGCAGGAGGGCGGCCTGGGTATCATCCACCGCAACATGTCTCCTGCCGATCAGGCTGCCGAGGTGGAGAAGGTCAAAAAGTCGGAAGCGGGGATGATAGTCGACCCGATCACGATGAAGCCCGACGAGCTGGTGGAAAAGGCGATGGAGCTGATGAAGCACTATCGCATCTCCGGCGTCCCCATCGTCGGTGACGATATGCGGCTGGTGGGCATCCTCACCAACCGCGATTTGCGTTTCGAAAAAAATATGAGCCGTCCGGTGCGCGAGGCGATGACCAAGGAAAATCTGGTTACGGTGCCCCCCGGCACCACGCTGGAACAGGCCAAGGAGCTCTTGCAGAAGTATCGCATCGAAAAGCTCCCCGTCGTCGATGACAAGTTTCGCCTGACCGGGCTGATCACCATCAAGGATATCGAGAAGGCGCGAAAGTTCCCCAACTCCTGCAAGGATGATATGGGCAGACTGCGCGTCGGTGCAGCGGTGGGCGTCGGACCCGACAGGGATGAACGCGTCGCGGCGCTGATAAATGCCGGGGCGGACATCCTGGCGCTGGATACGGCCCACGGCCACTCCATAATGGTTATTGATGCCGTGCGGGAGCTCAAGGCCCAGTGGCCCGATTGCCAGATCACGGCGGGCAACGTCGCAACCGGTGAGGCTACCGAGGCGTTGATAAAAGCAGGCGCCGACGCCATCAAGGTAGGCGTCGGACCCGGCTCCATCTGCACCACCAGGGTGGTGGCGGGCGCGGGCGTACCGCAGATCACCGCAATCCACCAGTCCTCCAGTGTGGCGGATAAATACGGAATACCGATTATCGCCGATGGCGGCATCAAGTACTCTGGCGACATCACCAAGGCGATCGCCGCAGGCGGCGCGGTTGTCATGATCGGCAGCTTGCTGGCCGGCACCGAAGAGAGTCCCGGCGAGACGATCCTCTACCAGGGCCGGACCTACAAGATCTATCGTGGCATGGGTTCGATCGGCGCGATGAAGAAGGGCAGCAAGGACCGCTACTTCCAGACGGTGCGCGATGAGTCCGAGCTGGTCCCGGAGGGGATCGAGGGCAGGGTGCCATTTCGCGGCCCGGTCTCCTCGGTGGTACACCAGATGGTCGGTGGTCTCAAGGCGGGCATGGGTTACACCGGCTGCGCCACTATCGAAGAGTTGAGGATGAAGGCCAGGTTCGTGAAGATATCCCCGGCTGGGCTGAAAGAGAGCCACGTCCATGACGTCGTCATCATGAAGGAAGCGCCCAACTACAGAGTCGAACAGGGCTGACACGCCATTTTTTAACGCTCCCGCCCGACGAGGGGCGCTTCAAGGGAATTTAAATGCAGGACATTCACGCACAAAAAGTCCTTATTCTTGATTTTGGATCACAGTACACGCAGCTGATCGCCCGCCGTATTCGCGAGTCCAGGGTTTACTGCGAGATACACCCCTGCACGGTTACGATGGAGAAGATCAGGGAGTTTGGCGCCAAAGCGATAGTGCTCTCCGGCGGCCCCTCCAGCGTCCATGTCGAGGGTGCTCCTCTGGTGGACAAGGCGATCTTCGAGCTTGGCGTTCCGGTACTGGGAATCTGCTACGGCATGCAGCTGATGGCGCACCTGCTGGGCGGTAAAGTGGCCGCCGGGCTTGAGCGCGAGTCTGGTCTGGCGCACATCAACGTCAATGAGGCGCGCGGCATCCTCGCCGGCTTTGAGGATGAGCCGGAGATCCCGGTGTGGATGAGCCACGGCGATAGAATTGAGCAGATGCCCGATGATTTCGTCCCCCTGGCAAGCTCGGACAATTCGCCGGTGGCGGTGATAGCCCACACCGAAAAGCCCTTTTATGGCGTGCAGTTCCATCCCGAGGTGGTCCACACCCCCAGGGGTAGAGAGATCATTGAAAACTTCCTCTTCGACGTCTGCGACATGGAGCCGATCTGGACGATGGGTTCCTTCATCAACTCCACAGTGGAGGATGTTCGCAAGCTGGTGGGAGATGAGGGCAGGGTGATCTGCGGACTATCGGGTGGCGTCGATTCCTCGGTGGTAGCGCTTCTGCTCCACAAGGCGATTGGCGACAGGCTGACCTGCATCTTCGTGGATAACGGCGTGCTGAGAAAAGGCGAGCCTGAAAAGGTGGTGCGGACCTTTCGCAACCACTACCACATGAACCTGATCCACGTTGACGCCGCCGACCTCTTCCTTGAAAAGCTGGCGGGTGTGTCCGATCCCGAGACCAAACGCAAGATCATCGGCAATGAGTTCATATACCTGTTTGAGCGCGAGGCCAAGAAGCTGGGCGATGTCAGGTTCCTGGCCCAGGGCACGCTCTATCCCGACGTTATCGAATCAATCTCTTTCAAGGGCCCCTCGGCCACGATCAAGAGCCACCACAACGTGGGCGGTCTGCCCGATCACATGGACCTTGAGCTGATCGAGCCGCTGCGCGAGCTGTTTAAAGATGAGGTGCGCGAGGTCGGCAGGGAGCTTGGGCTGCTCGAAGAACTCATTGAGCGCCATCCCTTCCCCGGACCGGGGCTGGCTATCAGGATCATCGGCGATATCACCAGGGAGCGCCTTGCTGTGCTGCGCGAGGCCGACGCCATCATGCGCGAGGAGATAACTCTCTCGGGTCAGCACAACAATGTGTGGCAGACCCTTTGCGTGTTGCTGCCCGTCAAGAGCGTGGGCGTCATGGGCGATGAGCGTACCTACGAGAACGTAGCCGCCGTGCGTGTCGTCACCTCACTGGACGGAATGACCGCCGACTGGGCCAAGCTGCCCTACGACGTATTGGGCAGGATATCCAACCGCATCATCAATGAGGTCAGGGGCATCAACCGGGTGGTCTACGATATCTCGTCGAAGCCCCCTGCCACCATCGAGTGGGAATAATGGCCGGAAAGAAGGGCAAGGTTTTCGTCATCTCGGCACCCTCTGGTTCAGGCAAATCTACCTTGATAAAGGAGCTTGTCAAGGAGGCGGAAGGGCTGGCCTTTTCGATCTCCCACACCACGCGCGGGATGCGCGACGGCGAGGTCGATGGGGTGCATTACCACTTCGTTACCCCCGAGCAGTTCAAGAAGATGATCAGGCAGGGGGCGTTCATCGAGTGGGCCAACGTGCATGGCAAACTCTATGGCACCAGCTACAAGGCGGTGGAGTCGGAGCTTGCCGGCGGCAAGGATGTCATCCTGGATATTGACGTCCAGGGTGCGGAGTCGATTGATGGCAAGCTCGATGGGCAGGTGAAGATTTTCATAATGCCGCCTTCGATAAAAGAGCTTGAAAAGAGGTTGAAGGGCAGGGGTGAGAGTCCCGAAAATATCAAGACGAGATTAGCCAACGCCGCTGAAGAGATGGTCAAGGTGGTTGACTATGACTATGTTATAATTAATGACAATATGGATACCGCCGCACACCAGCTGATAAGGATTGTGGCGGTACGGCGCCTCGACTAGGAGGCTCTGACGGAAAACTCTCCCAAAGCGGGGGAGTAACGCTAAACCGGGGTGCTGTTCTGTCGTCCAGTGGGCGACGTAAAAGGAGTAATACAAATGGCTCGCGTAACAGTTGAAGATTGCTTGGAAAAAGTCCCAAATCGTTTTGCTCTCGCAATGGTAGGTTCCCAGCGCAGCAAGCAGCTCCTGAAAGGCGCCAAGCCGCTTTTGGAGACCAAGAACAAGTTTGTCGTCACCGCTCTTCGTGAAATTGCTGCGGGTAAAGTGGGTGTGAAGGCGAGTTTTTCGGACCAAGACCCCGAGTAAAAGTTTTTTACGGTAGCCGACCATGTCCACCCTCAAATCATCCATAGAAAAAATCAGCACCCGCCATCCCGAGGCGAGGGTTGACCTGATCGCCCGTGCGTACGATTCCCTGGGCGAACGCACCGGGTCCGATCCCCGGCGCGCCAGCGAGGTGGTTGGCATCCTGGCCGACCTCAATCTGGACGATACGACCGCGCTCGCCGCCATCCTCTGCGAAAAACTTGCCCCAAATGGTGAACTGGAAGTTGATGACGCCTCCCTTTATGGCGAAGAGGTGGCGTATATAGTCGAGAGCTTTTCCAAGCTGGAGCGGCTCCGTTATGCCTCGGGAACCAAAGATCAGGCGGAGAGGTTTCGCCGTTTGATCCTCAGCCTCGCCCACGATGTGCGTGCGGTTATGCTGCTCCTGGCCCGTCAACTCCATGACATGCAACACCTTGAATCGGCCAGCCGAGAGGACCAGATCAGTGCTGCGGTCGAGACGCTGGAAGTTTATGCCCCGCTCGCCAACCGGCTCGGCATCCATAAGCTCAAGAGCGAACTTGAGGATCTTGGCCTGTGTTTTTCCGAACCCGACGTGTATTCCGACCTTGAGGCTCGTCTGGGCGAATCGAGCAAGGAGTCGGAGAGCTACATCAAGGAGGTGATGGAGGTCCTCGCGGAGTTGATCGAGGAGCTGGAGGTCAAGGGTGATGTCAGCGGCCGCACAAAGCATCTGTTTTCCATCTACAGAAAGATGCTGGACCAGGACATCCCCTTTGAGAAGGTCTACGACCGCATCGCCTTCAGGATACTGGTGGACGAGCTTCGCGACTGCTACGCCGTCCTTGGCGGAGTTCACGCCAGATGGACGCCGGTGCCGGGCAGATTCAAGGATTACATCGCGCTGCCCAAATCCAACCTCTACCAATCGCTCCACACCACGGTCATCGGGCCAAGGGGCAAACCGATGGAGGTGCAGATACGCACCCACGACATGCATCGCATCGCCGAAGAGGGGATCGCGGCCCACTGGCGCTATAAGGAGAAGGGCTCCAGCATCACCCACGACGATAAGGTCTTTGATTGGCTCAGACGCATAGTCGAGACCACGACCGAAGAGTCGGAAGATGAGGGAGACCTTGCCGATAGGATGGCGACGGATCTCTTCCCCGACGTCGTCTACGTCTTTACACCGGCGGGCGAAGTGATGGAGCTTCCGCGTGGCTCAACCCCGGTTGATTTCGCCTTCAACGTCCACAGCCAGGTGGGGATGCGGTGTGTCGGCGGCAAGGTCAACGACCGCATGGTGTCTCTTGATTACCAGCTAAAAAATGGTGACAGGGTAGAAATAATCACCTCCAAGACCCAGACGCCAAGCCCCGACTGGCTTGAGTTTGTGAAGAGCGGAAAGGCCAAAAGCCGAATCCGCCAGGTGATCAGGTCCGAGCAGCGTGGTCGCTCCCAGGCGCTTGGCAAGGATGTTTGTGACCGCGAGTTCAGGAAAGTCGGCAAGAGTTTCTCCAAGGCGTTAAAGGAGGGACTGGTCGCAACGGTCGCCGACAAGTTCGGTGTCAACAAGGCTGAAGAGATCATGGAAGCGGTCGGCTTTGGCAAGATGAGCGGACGCCAGGTGCTGGAAAAAGTCTATCCCGAATTCGAGCAGAAGGAGAGCGAGGAGCCAAAGCGCGCCCGGAAGGTCAAAAAGAGCACGAAGGGGATCGTGATAAGTGGCGTGGGCGATGCGATGACGCGGTTCGCAAAGTGCTGTAATCCATTGCCGATGGAGCCTGTAGTCGGGTTTATAACACGCGGACACGGGATGACCGTGCACACGGCAAAGTGTGCGAATATCAGCCGCGCCGACCCGGCACGACGCATCGACGTTGAGTGGGGTACGGGCGAGCAGGGCGACCACTCCGTAAGGATAAAGGTGAGCTGCACCAACGAGATGGGGATGCTCTCCAGTATCACCAATCTGCTCACCCAAAACGATGTGAACGTGACCTGGGCCGAGGTGAAGACCTACGTGATGGGCAGGGCGGATTGCAGCTTCGAGATAATGGTCCCGGACGTCGGCAAGCTAAAAAAGCTCTTCAAGGAAATTCAATCGCTCAAGGGCGTTCACAACGTTGTCAGAGTCAAGAACTAGGAGGCTCTCCGAAAAACTCTCCCGAAGCGGGAAATAACGCTGAACTGGAGATTTTAGTCGATGCCGGGCAAACCTCCAGCTAAGCTGACGATAAACCGGAAGCCCCGAAGATCCTTCGAGGCAAGTTTTCAGGACCGAAAACTTGGATGCGCATTGCGCACCTTTAGGCGAGGCCCCAGAGAGGGGGCCGAGTCCATGAGGAAGGGAAGAAAAATGACCGCAGGCATACCGATAAGTATTTCGAGGATCATTTTTCGCCCCTGACAACGTCAATCGGAGGATATCCGAGGCTTATCAACAAGCTCCCAGGAGGAATACCCATGAGACGCACAATAACCACCGATCTGGCCCCCAAGGCGATCGGCCCCTACAGCCAAGGGGTGGAAAATGACGGGTGGGTCTGGGTCTCCATGCAGCTCCCCATCGACCCTGAGACGGGCATGATGATAGATGGAGATATAGCACTCAAGGCCGCGCAGGTGATTGAAAATATTGAGAGTATCGTCAAGGAGGCGGGAGGTGAACTTTCGGATATCGCCAAGATCACCCTCTACCTGGCGGATATGGATGACTTTGCCGACGTGAACAGGGCGTTCGAGAGATATTTTACCTCTGCGCCGCCCGCGCGCGCCGCTCTGGAAGTTTCCAAGCTGCCCCTGGGCGCAAAGGTGGCGATGGACGCCGTGGCCAAGATCGACTGATGCGCATCCTCTTCTACGTCTACAGCGCCACGGGAAACACGGCCAAGCTGGCCGAGGCCTGCCGGATGAAGCTCGCACACCTTGGACATGACGTGGAGATGGCGGATATGCTCGACTACGTCAGACCGGGCAGCAAAAAGAGTCTACCCAGCGCAGACGATTACGACATGCTGGGCTTTGCCTTCCCGGTTATGGTCTTCAGGCCACCCTGGGCAGCGCGGAAGCTTTTGAGCCTGATCGTCCCGCCCCGGTCGAGGAAGAAGATATTTCTTCTCATCTCAAGCGGTGGCATGGGAGCTTTGAGCCATGTGAAGTTCACAAATATGGCGGCGGAAAAGAACCTCGACGTTGTCTATGCACGCGAGATCGTCTGCGAGGACAGCTACATCCCCTTCAGGAAATACCTCTCCTTCATGGTCAAAAAGGGTAAGCCCGGTATGGAGGAGTTGGAGCTGTCCAAGCGGTTCGCCGAAACGGTCGTCTCCAAAAATCCCGGCTATACGCCGGCGAAGGGGTTATCGAGGAGTCTCTTTGCAGTGATGGGCAACCGCTCGCCGGAGAATGCCGCCCTGGGCTTCATGGGGAAGAGGACGCTGGTGGAGGAGTTGTGTACCGGTTGCGAGAGCTGTGTGAAACATTGCCCAACCACAGCGCTGGCGATGGGTGAAAGGGTAGCGGTGCTGCAAAAACCGCTAAATTGCATAGGCTGCTGCGCCTGCTTTAATAACTGCCCCCAGGATGCCTGGCGCTTACTGAAGTTCGGCCCCCGATACCACTACCACGGTAACTGATCTAGGAGCTTGAAAAACCCCGGATATCCTCCGTTGAGGTTGTCAGGGGCGAAAAATGATCCTCGAAATACTTATCGGTATGCCTGCGGTCATTTTTCTTCCCTTCCTACTTCTCGAATGATCTTCGGGGTTTCCAGTTTATCGTCGGCTTAGTTGGAGGCTTGCCCGGCATCAGCTAAAATCTCCGGTTTGGCGTTGTTCCCCGCTTCGAGAGAGTTTTTCAACAGCGTCCCTAGAGCCTTACCTCCAGCAGCCCGACCGCTTCAACCCCCTCCACCGACACCCTGGCGTTGATGACATACACCTCGACGCCTTTGTTCACAGCTTCTCGCAGCCCCTCGCCATATTCGGGGTCGATATCATCGGCGGGCCTGAATGCTTCCGCATCATTGCGCTGGATCACATAGACCATCGCAGCGCGCTCACCCCCGTCCACTTTGCGCGTCAGCTCATGCAAGTGTTTCAACCCCCTTGTCGTCACGGCGTCGGGGAAGCGCGCCACCCGCTCCTCCACAAGGGTCACATTCTTTACCTCGACATAGCAGGTTGGAAGCCCCGGTGAGGAGAGGACCAGATCGATTCTCGTGCGGGGCGCGATGACTTTTTCCCGCGCTATGGTCCCATAGACTTTCAACTCATCGATCAAACCACCGGCTATGGAGAGTTCGGCCAGCCGGTTGGGCAGTGCGGTGTCCACGCCGATCCAGGTGTTGTCTATCTCAATCGCCTTCCAGCTTAGCGGATATTTGCGCTCGGGGTTTTGGCTGTCCCACATGAGGGTCGGTGCTCCCGGGGCCATGCAGGTGCGCATGGAGCCGGTGTTGGGGCAGTGTGCGATTGTGGCTGTGCCATCCTCAAGAATCATATGGGCAAGAAAGCGTTTCTCCCGCTTGACGAAGGTCCCCTTGACCATTGGCTGGGGGAAGGGGATTAAGAGTTTTTTGGTTTTCAATATAATTGTCCAGAAAAATAGTTATATGGTAGTATTCACCAAATAGGAGGTGATGCCATGAAATTAGTAGGTATGTTGATTATTCTGGGTGGAGTCCTTGCCCTGGTCTATTTTCTGGTTGGAGATATTACCGGTCTGATTGATGGAGACGGGGATGCGACCCTTGAGCCCATCGAGGTCACCAGTGAGGTGATGGACAAGCTCGACTCAGCCCGTGACTCCATGAAGGACTCTATCGACAAGATTCTCAAATAGGGACTTTATTTACCCTCAAGCTCCTCTTCCAGGTCGGAGATCGTAAACTCCACCTTGGCGAGGATTCCACGCAGTATGCTGATATCCCTGGGGTCGGGCAGCCGTCTGGAATAGATGCGCCTCACCTCGTTCATCATCCTCTCGGGTGTCTCCTCCTTAAAAAATCCAATGCGCTCCAATACCTTTTCCATGTGCCTGTAAAAGCTCTCCAGCTCAGTCACGGTGGCGTATTTGCGCTCGCCGTTGCGTAGACTTGCCGTACCCTCGCGCCGCTTTGTTTGCATCTCGTAGGCGAAAAGCATCACCGCCTGGGAGAGATTGAGGCTTTTCAGGGTGTCGCTGGTGGGGATGCGGACCAGCCAGTGGCATTTTTCAAGGTCGGCGTTTGAAAGACCCTTGTCCTCGCTGCCGAATACGGCGGCGGTGGCAGCTTGTCCATCCTCTTCAAAGAGTTTTTCAACCGCCGGCTTCAGATCATAACCATCGCGCCGCCTTTTGCCCAGACGGGTAGTGAACCCAAGCGAAATTTCGATATCGGCAAGCGCCTCTGCGAGGTGATCGAAGGTCCGGGCGCCCCTGAGGATGTGGAGCGCCTGGCTCCTCGCCATCGGTTCGAGCATCGGGTCTTCAAAGATCCCCGGCGCGGGGCGCACCAGCCGTAGATCGTCTAACCCGAAATTAGCCATCACCCGCACGACGCTCCCCAGGTTGCCCCCGTAGAGGGGGTCGACCAGGACTATCGCGGGTTTCATCCGGTTGCCCATGTGTTAAAAATCGCTCCAAAAGAAAGAGGGGAGACCAATTGTAATGGCCTCCCCTTAAGAATGTAATCTCTAACTAAGCTGACGATAAACCGGAAGCCCCTAGTTTTTTTTGGCTGGGGGTTTGATCCCCAACCGTATCGCCGAGTGGTCGCGGCCCATATAGAAGTTGAGCCATGAAGAGGTCCAGCGCAGATCGAAGTCGCGAGGGGGCACCAGGTAGTCGCCCAGGATGTCTTCGCCGCCGTGGCTCTTGAGCTTCGGGTAGGCGCGCACGTAGATGCACTCCTTTTCATTGGGATAGACTTCGCAGAACCCCTCGAAGCTGCCGCCGCAGGGGCCGTTGCGCTGGCTCTTGGGGCACTGGCTCGTGGGGCAGAGGTAGGCGATATCAAAGAGCGCGCAGTCGCCGCAATGCAAGCACTCGTTGGTCATGACTTTCATGAAGTGCTCGACGCGGGTAAACGCGTGCTCCATGCCCTTCTTGCCATCTACGAGGCGTGCGAACGCCTGCATCGGCTTGAAGAGGAAGCCCTTTTTCTCGAACATTACATGGTGAAGAGTCCTGAACGCCGCGTAGCCAAGGCCCGCAGAGGGGCGTGACTCCTTGCGGTTGACGGGCGTCTCGGTGTTGAGCCCGGTCTCTTTGTCTTTCTCAAAGTAGTACCAGCCCTTGGGCTGCCCAAAATCGAACTCGGGGATGAGGTCTTGCCAGTTGGCGACAAGCTCTTCACCCTGCTGGATGACTATTTCCACTTCGTCGTACTTCATGCCGTGGCCGCCGATGTGGACGCCGGAGAAGCCCATGCCCTTCATGAAGGCGTACATCTTGGCGGCGCGCTCAAGGCGCTTGCCTTTACCCTTACCCTTGTCGTCGGCTTCCGTTTCCTTGACGATGGTGTCGAGCAGCTCCTTGGTGACGACGCAGCCGGGTAGGCCGTTGCGGTTCATCAACCGTGCGGCGCCCGCGGGCAGCAGGTAGATGTTGCCGACCACCGGGGTGTCGGCGTAGCCAAGGTGGTTCATGATCATCTTGACTTCGTGGATTTTGCGGATGTCGTAGCCAAGCTGGGTTACGATGAACTCGGCGCCGCTTTCCAGCTTCTTCTTGAGCTTGTAGTACTGGCCCATCTGCTCGGCCTCGGTGGCCTTGAAGGGGCTGACGGCTGCGCCGCTGAAGAAGTTGGTGGGCTTGAGGGTGGTTGAACCCTTGAAGGTCGGGACTTCCATGCCTTCGTTAAGGGTCTTGCACATGAGGAGCAGCTGTGCGGGGTCGAGGTCGAAGACAGGTGCGGCGCGGCTCATGAAACCCGAATAGGTGTAGTCGCCGGTCATGATGAGCAGGTTGCGCACGTTTGCGCGCTCCATGCCGTAGAGCAGCCCTTCGAGCTGGTTGCGGTTCTTGTCCTTGCAGGTGAAGTGAACCAGGGGCTCAATGCCCATGTTCATTATTTCAACACCAAGCATCTCTGACGAAATTGCCGGATTGCCGCCGGGGTTGTCGGTGATCGTCAAGGCGTGGACCTTGCCGCCCTTGACCGCAGCGGTAACGGAATCGAAAACCACTTCCTGGGCTTTTTCAAAAGCCCCACGTCCGGGGACCAGTTCCCAGGTCACGCTAAACGTATCTTTGTCTAGCAATGACTCCTGGAATTTGCTTTTGAATTCAGACACTGGAACCTCCTTCTCAAATTATGTGAATAGAAATAATTAAACAGGTCGATATGTAAATTCAAACGGCGAAATTATAGGTGAGCAGGCAAGTAAAAGTCAATGAAGCGGGACCGATTGAGAAGATTATTTTAAGTACTATATTCGGGTTTGTTGACACTGTTGTTCAAACGAGTAATATGTGAGCAATATTCTGTAATTGTGGAGGTGTTTGTTTACCGGAATGCTCAGGAAATAAAAGTGTTTTGGTTTCTTAGGGCATCCAAGATGAAAGGGGTTTTAGCTGATGAAAAAGACTCGATTTACTGGCTTGGTATTGGGTTTTACCGTCGCTTTGTCACTGTGTGCGTCGGGGGCGTTTGCATCGGGCTTCGCCATCGTCGAACAGAGTGTCAGCGGCCTGGGTAACGCTTACTCCGGTTGGGCGGCTTCTGCCGAAGATCCCTCCACCATCTTCTATAACCCGGCGGGCCTCACCCGCCTGAAGGGGCAGCAGGCCTCAGTCGGCATGCACTACATCATTCCCTCCATGAAGTTCAAGAATGATGGCTCCACCACTATTGATTTGACTGGTACACCTTTAGCCCCTTTTGGAAATCAGGATCAATCCGGTGGCGACGGCGGCGATGCGGGTGAGGGTGCCCTGGTCCCCAACGCCTACTACACCTACAACATGGGCAATATGGCCTTCGGCATCGGCATCTTTGCTCCCTTCGGTCTCACCACTGATTATGACAAGACCTGGGTAGGCCGCTACTACGCCACCGAATCGGCGATGGCGACTCTGAACATCAACCCCACCTTCGCTTACAAGATCGACAAGCTCAGCCTGGGTATCGGCCTCTCGGCGCAGCAGGTTGACGCCACTCTCGCCAATATGACGGACTTTGGTGCTCTGGGTGCCGGCACACTTTTCCCCCTGACGGCAATCAGCAACACCGACTACGATGTTGAAGCCTCCCTTGAGGCTGACGGCTGGGCCTATGGCTTCAACCTTGGCTTACTCTATGAAGTGAGCGACGAACTGCGCTTTGGTCTGGCTTATCGCTCCCGCTACAAGTATGACCTGGATGGCGAGGCCTCCTTCACCAGCAGTAGTGCTTCAACAGAACCATATATGACTACTTTCTTCCCCAAGCAGGATGCGTCCACCGAGCTTACTCTGCCCGACACGCTGTCGATGAGCGGTTACTACGATGTCACGGAAGAATTGGCGGTGATGGCCGACCTGACCTGGACCCACTGGTCTACCTTTGACAAGCTTGAGGTCAAGTTCAAAGATGGTATTGGCAATCCTGCTGACAAGACCACCGAGAAAACAGTTTACTACAACTGGGAAAACACCTGGCGCGCCTCCGTTGGCGCGACCTACAAGGTCATGCCCAACTTCCCGCTCCGTTGCGGCCTGGCCTATGACCAGTCTCCCATTCCCAATGAAGAATACCGCTCCCCCCGCGTCCCCGATAACGACCGCATCTGGATCGCGATTGGCGCCGGTTATGATTTCACCGACCTTGTCGGTCTGGACTTTGCTTTCACCCACATCATCGTAGACGATGCTAAAATCAACAATAGCACTGATGCATCTTCTTCAGGAACCCTCACGGGTGAGTATGAATCCGACGTCAACATCGCCAGCTTGCAGTTGAACTTCCGCTGGTAGGTTGAGTTAAAGCTAACTATTAAAAAAGCCCCCCGGCATTACGCCGGGGGGCTTTTTGTTTGGCAGGCAGGGCAGGGCAGGGCGATCAGGTCATGAAGGGCGTGCGTTCATCTTCCACCATCTTCGTTGTTATCATATCCCTCAGGGCGATGATATCTGCGGGTGTGCGCCGTGAGAGCCTGCGCAGTGCAGAGAGCATCGTCACCAGGGTGTCTCCCTCGGCCATGGCCGCTATCGCTTCACGGGCTATCCCTTCGGCCTTGGTCACAGCCGTTTCGCAGGCTACGCGGGCTGCCGCCACCTGGATCGCAGCCTTGTCGCCACGTTTGTTCAGGTCTTTTTGCGCTCTAAGCACTGCGGAGTCGGCCAAATAGGCGAGGATAGCCAGGTCTGCGGCTCTGGCGAGCAGCTCCTGGTGCTTTTCAAGGGCGGGGCCATACTTTTGCGCCGCAGTGCCAGCCACGAAGAGACACATCTTCTTGATGTTCGCCGCGATCTTGGCCTCCTCGGAGAGCGGGCGCTCCTCCTCGTCCATGTCAAAGGAGGGAATATCCATCAGTTCGTCGGCAAGCGCCTTGGCCGCCTGGAAGAGGGGTAGCTCACCCTTCATGCCCTTTCTCAGCAACATGGCGGGGATGAGCAGCCGGTTGATCTCGTTGGTGCCCTCGAAGATGCGGTTGATGCGGCTGTCGCGATAATGCATCTCGGCGGGGTACTCGGCACTGTAGCCGTAGCCGCCAAATATCTGCACGTTCTCATCCGCCACATAATCGAGCGTCTCGCTCCCAAGCACCTTGACGATGGCGCACTCGACCGAGTACTCCTCGATCGCTTTCAGGGCGGTCTCGCCGTGCGCGCCTTGCTCCATCAGGTCGTCAATGTAGCCGATTGTGCGGTAGCACGCGGCCTCGCTGGCGTAGATGCGCACGTACATCTCGGCCATTTTTTCGCGAATCATCCCGAACTCGGCGATCTTTTCCCCAAACTGCTTACGCTCAAGAGAGTAGGCGAGGGATTCGCCCAGCACTCGCTTGGCCGCGCCCACGGTGCCTACGCCCAGCTTGAAGCGACCGATGTTGAGGATGTTGAAGGCGATCTTGTGGCCCTTGCCGATCTCGCCCAGTACGTTCCCCACCGGCACTTTGACATCTTCAAGGATGACCGTCGTGGTCGAGGAGCCGACGATGCCCATCTTGTGCTCTTCGGGGCCGTGGCTGAGCCCCTCCATGCCCCGTTCGAGGACGAAGCCGGTAAAGTGCTCGCCGTCGATCTTGGCGAAGACAATGAAGATGGTGGCGATCGCGCCATTGGTGATGAACTGCTTGACGCCGTTGAGGATGTAGTGTTCGCCGTCCTCGCTGAGCACCGCCTTGGTCCTGCCCGAAAGCGCATCGGAACCGGCGGAAGCCTCGGTGAGGCAGTAGCAGCTCGACTGTGAACCGGAGGCGAGGATGGGCAGGTACTTCTTCTTCAGCTCCTCGGTGCCGTAATAGACTATTGGCAGGGTGCCGATGCCGGTTTGCGCCCCGAACACCACGGAGAAGCTCCCCTGTGCGCTCATCTTCTCGGTTATCAGCGCGCTCGATGGCTTGTCCAGCCCCATGCCGCCGTACTCCTCGGGGATGTCGGCCATCAACAATCCCAGCTCCCCGGCCTTGGCGATCAGCTTGAGGGTCAGCCCCTCTTCCTTGACCTCGATCCTGTCGGAGACGGCAAGAACATCCTTCTCCATGAAGTCGTTGGCGGTTTTCGCGTACATCAACTGCTCTGAGGTGAAATCCTCCGGGGTGAAAATATCCTCGGGGTTTGCGGTCTCAAGGAGAAAGCCGCCACCCGGCATCCGTTTGTCTTCCGACATCTTACTATCCTCCCTGGCTGCGCGTGGGGCAGCCCTTAGCTTAGATTTTCAAATATTCCAGCCGCGCCCATTCCGCCGCCGATGCACATGGTCACCATGCCGTAGCGCACATTGCGCCGTCTCATTTCACTTAGCAGTGTCGCAGTCAGCTTGGCCCCGGTGCAGCCCAGGGGATGCCCCAAGGCTATGGCTCCGCCGTTTACGTTGGTCTTCGCGTGGTCCAGCCCCAGGGTCCGCATGACATACAGCGCCTGGGAGGCGAACGCTTCGTTTAGCTCTATCAGGTCAATATCTTTGACAGTCAGCCCGGCGAGTTTTAGCGCCTTGGGCACCGCGGCAACCGGGCCGATGCCCATCTCGGAGGGGTCAACACCAGCCTGCGCGAAGCTGACAAAGCGCGCCAGGGGTTTCAACCCCAGCTCGTCGGCCAGTTCGCGGCTCATCACAACCGCAGCCGCCGCAGCGTCGCTGGTCTGAGACGAGTTGCCCGCCGTGACCGTGCCGCCCATCTTGAAGACGGGTTTCAGCTTGGCGAGTCCCTCAAGCGAGGTGTCGGCGCGTGGCCCTTCGTCCACCGAGTGGGTGAAGGTGGACTCAACTGTCTTGCCGTTCTTACCCGGCTTGGAGAGGGTGACCTCCACCGGGACAAGCTCATCGTCAAAGCGCCCGTCACCCTGGGCCGCCAGCGCACGTTTATGACTCTCAACCGCGAACGCGTCCTGATCTTCGCGTGAGATTGAGTAGCGCTCGGCCACGTTCTCGGCTGTCAGCCCCATGGAGAGGTAGAGATCAGGGCGGGTAGCCACGATCTCGGGGTTGGCCATCGGCCTGAAGCCGGTCATCGGCACCCGGGACATCGACTCCACGCCGCCGGCCACGATAACGTCGGCCATTCCGGCCATTATCGAGGTCGCGCCCAGCGCGATCGTCTGCAATCCCGAGGAGCAAAAACGGTTGACTGTCATCGCCGCAACCGAGTCGGGCAGCCCCGCCAGCACCGAGCAGACGCGGGCGACGTTAAGCCCCTGCTCGCCCTCTGGCATGGCGCAGCCGAGCACCACGTCGTCGATCCGCTCGGGGTCCAGCCCCGGCACGCGCTCAAGCGCGGCCTTTATAGCGGTTGCGCCCAGATTCTCCGGCCTTGCTGTGGCAAGCGCGCCTTTTTTAGCCTTGCCTACCGGGGTGCGCACACTGGAAACTATCACTGCTTCTCGCATTTTCTTCTCCTCCTAGTTCCTCAGCGGTTTCCCGGTCTTCAGGGTGTGCTTGATGCGTTCAAGGGTCTTTCTCTCTGCGCAAAGCTCCATGAAAGCCCTGCGCTCCAGGTCCAGCAGATACTGCTCGTCGACTCTCTGTCCCGCCGATACCTCGCCACCGCAGAGAATCCTGCCCAGCTTGGTCGCCACCGTGGCGTCGTGCTCGGAGACGAAGCCCCCTCCACGCATGTTATGGAGCATCATTGAAATGTTAGCCATGCCATCGCTGCCCATCACCTCCACCGTGGCGGGGAACTTCAGCGGTTGCCAGCCGGTCTCCAGCATGGAGAGGGCGGCGTGTTTGGCGTCTTCAATCAGCCGCTCGGCGTTCATGGTTATTGCGTCGCCCTGGCGCAGAAAGCCGAGGTCTCGCGCCTCGTAGGCCGAGAGGCTCACCTTCGCCATGCCGATAGCTTCAAAGGCCTTCTTGACGAAATCAAGGGGGTTGGCTTCGCGGTCGGGCTGGGCTGCCATCGCCCTTAGCAGCATCTCTTTGGTGCCGCCGCCCGCAGGTACCAGCCCCACGCCGACCTCCACCAGCCCCATGTAGGTCTCCAAACTCGCCTGTATGCGGTGGGCGTGCAGACAGACCTCGGCGCCGCCGCCAAATACGCGGCCAAAGGGCGCGGCCACCACCGGCACCGGGGCGTACTTGATCGACATCATCGCTTTCTGGAAGGCGCGGACCATCATATCCACCTCGGGCCAGTTGCCCTCAAGGGACTCGAAGAGCAGCAGCATCAGGTTCGCGCCCACCGAAAAGTTCTCTCCCTGGTTGCCGATGACCAGCGCGTCAAAGGAGGTCCCGGCCTCGGCTGTCGCCTTATTCACGGCGGTCATTATCCCGCCGCCTATGGCGTTCATTTTGGAATGGAACTCAAGGCAAGCCACGCCGTCGCCAAGGTCCACGATGGAGGCCTCCGGGTTCTTGTAGAGGACCTTCCCGGCACGTTTCAGGTCGGCCAGCACGGTAATGCCGGGCCGCTTGGGCAGCGGGACGTGGGTTTTGGTGGCGAAGTCCCAGACCGAGGTGGCTTCACCGCTGTAAAGGTAGAAGGTGGGATTATCCGATTGGGCCAGCGCCTGCACCGCTTCGGGTACTTCCAACCCCTCGGCCAACATGCGTTTCACACTTTTTGTGACCCCCAGTTCGTCCCAGACCTGGAAGGGCCCCTTGTCCCAGCCGAAACCCCAGCGCATGGCGTCGTCGATGCTGACGATGTCGTCGCAGATACTCCCGACCTTGGAGGCGG
>JAUVAU010000058.1 GCA_030591565.1 Deltaproteobacteria bacterium
ACCGAGAACATTGAGGAGAACGCCAAGCGCAAGATGGAGAATAAAAAGCTCGACATCATCGTCGCCAACGACGTGACGCTCAGTGGCGCGGGCTTCCACTCGGAGCAGAACGCCGTACACATCATCACAAGTGACGGTCGTGTGATAGGCGTACCGCTCATGCACAAGGACCGGGTTTCGGACAGGGTACTGGACGCCATAGTGAAACAGCGCAGGGGCAAATAGAGTCAAATTCAACCGTTAAGAAAAACCGGCAGCCGCCGGTCATATATGGATAGGGCGATATGAAGATTTGTATTGTGGGAACCGGTTACGTGGGCCTCGTCACGGGGGTATGTTTCGCCGATATGGGCAACGATGTCACCTGCATAGACATCGACAATGGTAAAATCGACCAGCTAAACAGCGGCAAAATTCCCATCTACGAACCCGGCCTTGAAGACCTGGTGCACCGCAACATGTCGGAGGGCCGCATCAGCTTCTCCACCGATCTGGCAGCCGGAGTCAGCGCAGCCAAGATCGTCTTCATAGCCGTTGGCACACCTGAAAACGAGGATGGCTCAGCCGACCTCCAGCACGTCATAAACGTCGCCGGGCAGATCGGCGAGGCGATGGAGGACTATCGGCTCATCGTCATAAAATCCACAGTACCGGTGGGCACCTGCGAGAAGGTCGGCAAGAAGCTGAAATCGGTGTTGAAGTTCAGACACGCCGAGCTTGCCTTCGATGTCGCCTCCAACCCCGAGTTCCTGAAAGAAGGCAACGCGATACAGGACTTCATGAAGCCGGATCGCATCGTCATCGGCTGCGACAGCGAAGAGGCTGAGAAGCTCCTGCGTGAACTCTATTCCCCCTTCCTGCGGACCAACCACCCGGTCATCGCGATGGATGTGCGCTCGGCGGAGATGACCAAATACGCCGCCAACGCGATGCTCGCCACCAAGATCAGCTTCATCAACGAGATCGCCAACCTCTGCGAGGCGCTTGGCGCGGATGTCAAAGCCGTCCGGCTGGGGATAACCTCCGACACACGCATCGGCGCGCAGTTCCTCTTCCCCGGCCTGGGTTATGGCGGCTCCTGCTTTCCAAAAGATGTGAAAGCATTGATCCACACCGCCAGGAGCGCAGGCTACGAGCCGACGGTGATGGAGGCGGTGGACAACGTAAACAACCGCCAGAAATCGACCCTTGCCGCCAAAACGCTGAAACACTTTGAGGCGGAGGGGCTACTGGCCAGCGGCGACCCCCAGGTCGCAGTGTGGGGGCTTGCCTTCAAGCCCAACACCGATGATGTGCGAGAGGCTCCGAGCCTCACCGTCATACAGATGCTGCTCGACGCAGGGGTCAGCGTCAGGGCCTACGATCCGGTCGCCTCCAAGAACGCCGTAAAGGCCCTTGGCTCACCGGAGAACCTCACCATCTGCGACACCGAGTATGCGACCCTGGAAGGCGCACACGCGCTGCTCGTCTGCACCGAATGGGGCCAGTTCAGGCTCCCCGACTTCGAGCGAATGAACGCTCTGATGGCCTCGCCGGTGATCTTCGACGGCAGAAACATCTACGACCCTGAAAAGATGGCCCTCATGGGCTTTAAATACTACGGTATCGGCAGAAAGGCTCTCTAGCGATGTCTCCACTGGACACCAATCCCCATCTCGGCAAACGGGATTACTATCCCTTCAAACGTGCGCTGGTCACCGGCGGAGCGGGCTTTTTGGGCTCCCATCTGTGCGACCGGTTGATCGAACGGGGCTTTGAAGTCCTCTGTCTCGACAACTTCCACACGGGCCGCAAGGTTAATGTGGCCCATCTGGCCGACAACCCCGCATTCGAGTTGCTCCGCCATGACGTGACCGAACCGCTGGACATCGAGGTCGATCTCATCTTCAACCTCGCCTGCCCCGCCTCGCCGGTTCACTACCAGTACGACCCGGTGAAGACGATGCGCACCTCCATCCTGGGGGCGCTGAACATGCTGGAGCTGGCCCGGATAAAGGGCGCGAGGATACTGCAAGCCTCCACCTCCGAGGTCTACGGCGACCCCGCCACCCATCCCCAGCCCGAGAGCTACTGGGGCAATGTAAACACCATCGGGGTGAGGAGCTGCTACGATGAGGGCAAACGCGGCTCCGAGACGCTCTTTGCGGACTACCATCGTCAATATGGGGTGGACACCAGGATTGTCCGCATCTTCAATACTTATGGACCAAGGATGTTGCCGGACGATGGCCGCGTGGTCTCCAACTTCATCGTCCAGGCGCTCAGGGGCGAACCCCTCACCCTCTATGGCGACGGACAGCAGACGCGCAGCTTCTGCTATGTGGACGATCTGCTTGACGCGATGATGGGCGTGATGGATGCCCAAGGGGTACATGAGCCGGTAAACATAGGCAACCCCGGCGAATTCACCATTATGGAGTTGGCCGAAAAAGTGCTGGCGATGACGGATAGCTCCTCCACCATCGAGCGGCTGCCGCTCCCCCCGGACGACCCCGCCAGGCGACGCCCGGATATCTCCAGGGTCAAGAGCCTCACCGGCTGGGAACCCAAGACCTCCCTTGACGAGGGATTGAAGCCGACGGTGGCTTATTTCAAGTCAGTAGTGAAGGCGGGATAATTATAACAATGTCCAAAGCGGTCATGGTGGTTGGCGGAGCGGGCTATATAGGCTCCCACGTTGCGAAGCTCCTGGAGGCCGAAGGCTATCTGCCGGTGGTCTTCGACAACCTCGACCGGGGCAACCGCGCCGCGCTGAAATGGGGTGAATTTGTCGAAGGCGACCTCGCGGACAGGGAGTTGATACGGGAGACGCTGCTGAAATACTCCATCAGTTCGGTCATGCATTTCGCCGCCTACGCCTACGTGGGCGAGTCGGTGCGGATGCCGGGACTCTACTACCGGAACAACGTCTCCAACACTTTGAACCTGCTTGAAGCAATGCGTGAAGTTCAGAGCGAATACTTCATTTTTTCATCATCGTGCGCCACCTACGGCGAACCGCTGTCCACCCCCATCACCGAAGAGCATCCCCAGCAGCCGATCAACCCCTACGGCTTCACAAAGCTGGCGGTGGAGAGGATGCTTGCTGACTTTGACTTCGCCGACGGGTTCAAACATGTGAACCTGCGCTACTTCAACGCCGCCGGGGCCGACCCCGAGGGTGAAATTGGCGAAGCCCACGACCCGGAGCCACACCTGATCCCGCTGGCTATCGAGGCCGCCATGGGCAAGCGTCCCCACCTGGCGATCTTCGGCACCGACTACCCCACCCCTGACGGCACCTGCATCCGCGACTACATCCATGTGTCCGACCTCGCCAGGGCGCACGTACTGGCGCTGAAATATCTCCACGACGGCGGCGAGAGCCGCTCGTTCAACCTCGGCAACGGCCAGGGCTACTCCATCCGCCAGGTCATCGACACGGTGCAAGAGGTTTCCGGGACGGAGATCCCCATAGTCGAAGCGCTCAGACGCCCCGGCGACCCGGCAATTCTCGTCGGCTCAAGCGAGCTGATCAAAGCCACTCTGGGCTGGGAACCACAGTACCCCGACCTGAAGACCATCGTGGAAACCGCCTGGAACTGGCACACAAGCCAGCAGGGTTGATTTTTTAAGGTTGTCTTGAGTGGGTGTCTGGTGGTCATCTGAATAAAGAACCATTTCAAGAATGAAGCAGTAGTAAACCTCCTCATTCCAGCTGCTGTTGTGCTTGTCGCAATCGTCTTGGCTCTTTTCTTGTAAACCTTTGGAGTGCCTACCTTTTACCTGTACCCTGCCTCCAATTACAATTCACAAATACAACAAACCAGGGTCGCATAATTGACAAACACCTTTTGTTTTTGGTATATTTCACAAGTCTCGCACTGGCCGGGGCTTGTAAAAAAATGATTTCGCAATAGATTTACTCCGTACTCAAGTAGCACCCAGTCGTACTCAGCAGGTAACTATGATGGAAAAACAAAAATACATAGCCAAGGTCTCTCAAATTTCCGGGTTCGGTGATATCGGACTGGATGAGCGCCGTAGAATGCTGGCAGTGGAGGAACGTTACAGCTTTTTCAGCAACGATTACTACCTCTCCCTTATCGACTGGAACGACCCCAACGACCCCATTCGCCGCATAGCGATACCCGACCCTGAAGAGCTGCGCCCCTGGGGTGAGTTGGACGCCTCGGGCGAGCACGACTACGTCGCGGCCCCCGGCTGCGAGCACAAGTACAAGGACACGGCGCTGCTGCTGGTCAGCAACAACTGCGGCACCTTTTGCCGTTTCTGCTTTCGCAAGCGGCTCTTCATGCCGGACAATGACGAAATCTCCAGGGATGTGGAAAAAGGCATCAAGTACATCGCCGGCAATCCGGAAATAAGCAATGTACTGATAACCGGCGGCGACCCGCTGATGCTCTCCACCCGCAAGCTCAAGGGGATACTGGACGCCATCGACGAGATCGACCATGTGAAGATCATTCGCGTCGGCTCCAAGATGCTCGCCTTCAACCCCCACCGCTTCCTCGACGACCCGGAACTGGTCGAGACCCTTGGGCGCTTTAGCAAGCCCGAGCGCCGCCTCTACTTCATGGCGCACTTCAACCACCCACGTGAACTGACCCGTGAGGCGCGCACCGCCATCGCCATGCTTCAAAAAGCAGGCGTGGTGCTGATGAACCAGACGCCGATGATTAAAGGTGTGAACGACGACCCTCGCGTCCTGAGTGAACTGCTGAACACACTGGCCCAGCTTGGCGTCTCGCCCTATTACATCTTCCAGTGCCGCCCCACCGAGGGCAACTTCACCTACACCGTACCGCTGGAGCACGGCTACCAGCTCTTCACCCTGGCCCAGCAGGGGTTATCCGGTCTGGCCAGGAGGGCTCGCTACGTCATGAGCCACAACACCGGCAAGATAGAGGTGGTCGGGATGAGCGAGTCCAACATCTTTTTTCGCTACCAGCGCGCCGCCAATGTTGAGGACGAGGGTCGTTTCCTGGCCGCCCGGCGCAACCCCGACGGCTACTGGTTCGACGATTACGACGCAGTGAACGAGGTGGAAGTGGATGGTGACCGGGAGATGGCGGTGGTTTGCTAAGGTCGCCCCAGTACCGCTAAACCAAAAAAGGGCAGATCACTCATGATCCGCCCTTTCCTGTTATATGGGGTTATTGTATCTGCGACTCAAATCCACTCAAGCAGCTCTTGAAGCTCCACCGCCAGCGTCAAGAACTTCCTTTTGAGGTCCTTCCTCGACTGTTCAGCGTGTTCCCAATCCGACTTTACGGAACCGGTATGCTTGGCGATCACTTTGTCATTTTCCAGGTCGGTTAGCGTGAAGATCACGTAGAGACGCGAGATAAAATCACGCTTTATCGGGTCGGGAGTCAGCTTGTTATTGGCCGTGGCTATATGTACCAGTATCTCGGTGGTCAACGCGGCCCTGGCCTCGCCATCCTCCGGTTCGAGCACATCAGTAAAGAGCCCCGACCCCTCGACGGCTTGGCGCACATCCTCCTCAGCGCTCCAGGCCAGCAGGTTTATGAATTCTTTGCCGCGCTGGCTGAGCTTCTGGGAAGAGCTGATAGACACCGGCAGCAGCCTGACCGTGCTAAAGTCGGCATAACGATACTCTGCGTTGACGTAGCCGCGTTTTTCTATCTTGCCGAAGACAGGTTTTCTCAAGGTAGATCTGAGCGCCTTGCCATTGTCCAGCCGCTTGCTACCGCTGGACATCGAAGAGCACCCTGCAACTGCGAAAGCCAAAATAACCAGCCAGACCACGGACCTTTTGCAAATTTTCATTTTTTGTACTCCCAAAGCCCCCAACCGGGACCTGTTTTCATTTGACACGGCTTCAGTAAATCAGCTATAAACGCGCTTCCACGGGGATCAATTTGCCAGAAATAGCGCCATTAAGCAACCCCCCCGTTACCGATCCGGCGTAGCTCAACAGGCAGAGCAAGCGGCTGTTAACCGCTAGGTCGTAGGTTCGAATCCTACCGCCGGAGCCATCAAAAAAATCCCGTAGACCTTTTTGCGGGTTAAATACCTCGGGAAACCCCGGCCGGACCGCTAATGTCCTGTCGGGGTTTTTCTTTTTCCCCAGCCCTATTCAACCATCCTGAGCAGCGCCACCGCATGGCACGAGATGCCCTTCTCCTCGCCCTCGAACCCAAGCCCCTCGGTGGTGGTCGCCTTGATGTTCACACCAAGCAGTTCCACGCAGAGCGCCTGGGCCACATTGGCCTCCATCGTCTCCCTGTGGGGCGAGACCTTTGGCCGCTGGGCAACGACGGTGGCGTCAACGTTTACCACCTTGAACCCGGCCACCGCGACGATCTCCTGCACACTTTTCAACAATTCGATACTTGAAGCACCCTTGTAGCGCGGATCGGTATCGGGAAAATGAACCCCTATGTCCCCCATCCCCGCCGCACCCAGCACCGCGTCGGCTATGGCGTGGCAGATCACATCGGCGTCCGAGTGGCCCATGAGCCCCAACTCGTGGGGTATATCCACCCCTGCGAGAATGAGCTTTCTGCCAACCTTCAACGCGTGAACGTCGTAGCCATGCCCAATCCTCAACTGCCCACTCATCTCACCTTCAACCATCAACCGGGCCAATTTATATTCCTCCGGGGTAGTCACCTTGAAGTTGTCGGCTCTGCCGGGGACGATCCTTGGCTTGTGGCCCAGCGCCTCAACGACGCTGGCGTCATCTGTCACCTCAATCCCGCGCTCCACCGCGAGGCGGTGGGCCTCAAGGATCAATTCATAGGGGAAAGCCTGGGGGGTCTGGGCAAGCCATACACTGTCGCGATCAAGGGTGGCTTCAATGGCGCCATCGCCGGCGCTTCTCTTCACCGTATCCCTGCAGGGCACAGCCAAAATAGCCCCATCGGGCGCGGCCTGGAGACAAAGCTCATCGAGAAGGTCAACCGGTACAAAGGGTCTGACACAGTCGTGGATCATCACGACATCGCCCGGCTGTGCTTCGGTAAGGGCATCCAGCGCGTTTCGGACCGAGTCCTGGCGCTCATTTCCGCCCTCGACCACACGGAGCACGCTCGTGAGACCATAGTCACGCAAAAGCTCTCTAGTGGACTCCAGCTCCACGCCACGGGCTGTCAGGACAATGCCCCTTAGCCCCTGCCACCTTTGGATTGTACGGATTGTTTTTACGAGAATCGGCTCGCCGCCCAGCCCAAGGTGCTGTTTGGGAACCTTGGTACCCATGCGACGACCGGAACCGGCGCCTAAAACCACGAACCAGGCCTGCGCGGCGGAGTTTGATTCAGTTGTCATGGCAAGCTTCGATTGGGAAATCAGAGTCAGGCTCTGCGCTGCCAGACCCTGCGTTTCGGTTTAGCTTCAGCCACTTCAGGGCTTCCAGCCATTCTGGCAAAGATCATCCGTCCGGCGCTGGTCTGCAAAACGGAAGTGACGATCGGCTCAACCGACTCGTCCATGTGCTCTATACCATCCTCAATGACCACCATGGTTCCGTCCTCAAGGTAACCCACGCCCTGGCCCGGCTCCTTGCCTGTCTTTTGTATGGTAACCCTCACCTGCTCACCGGGAAGGACCACCGGACGCACCGCCTGGGAGAGTTCATGTACGTTAAGCACCCTGATGCCCTGAAGCTCGGCGACCTTGGTGAGGTTGAAATCCGTTGTGACGATCATGGCCCGCTTATCCTTGGCCATGGCGACTATCTTGCCGTCCACCTCCTTGACCCTGGGATAGTCCTCATCAACCATGCGCATCTCAAGCCCGTCAACGGACTGGAGGCGCTCAAGGATGCCCAGCCCCCGCCTGCCCCGGGCGCGTCGGATCGGATCGCTGGAGTCAGCAATTGCCTGGGTTTCATTGAGCACGAACTGGGGAACGACGAGCGGCCCGCCCAAAAAGCCAAGCTCCACCATATCGACGATGCGACCGTCGATTATGGCAGAAGTATCAAGCACCTTGGGAGAGATGGAAGAGGTCAGCCCCGGCTTTGAAATCGCCAGCCTTATCACCCGCACAGCGCGTGCTCCGACGAGAAAGCCGATATGGCTGCACACGGCCAGGATACCCACGTTGACCGTGATCGGCATATTCTCGAAACCAAGCGCCCACCGCAGGATCAAGGTCATCATGATCGCGGCGATCACCCCCATGCAACCACCCAGCAGTGCGTAGGGCGAAGAGCGCTGCACCACCCTCTCGATTACGTAAACACCTATGAAGGCGGCGGTGCCGATAAACACCCCGAGATAAGACGCCTCCTCCTGGCCCACAGCCAGTTGGGGACCGGCGTAATACCCGATCAGCATGCAGAAAGCCAGGTATAGAGTTCTAAGGAAAATTACTCTCAAGGCTGCTACGCTCCACCAACTTGTCCGACGTCGTCAAAAACATCCACTATCCGTGTCTGCGCCTGGCTTGGCTCCTGCCCGCTCGCCACCGCAATTTCTTGAGAGAGCAAGTCGATGGCGGTGTTCAGCATCCTTTTCTCTCCGTAGGAGAGCGTCTTACCGGCACGCAAAAGATAAAGATCCCGTAAAACGGCGGCAATCTCGACCGCTGAACCAGTCCTGATCTTGTCGCTGTATTCGCGAAAGCGCCTGTTCCACGTCTGACCGTCGCTGACCCGCTTGCGCTGCCTGAGGACATCGAAGACCCTATTAACCTCATCGTCCTTCATTACAGGACGCAGACCCACCTCAACCGATTTCTCCACCGGGATCAGTATGGTCATGTTGCGCTCGATGATGCGCATGACGTAGACGCGCATCTCGGTACCCATTATATCGCGTGTCTCCACGGCTTCTATCTCACCGACGCCATGCGCCGGATAGACAGCCTTATCACCAACTTCAAACATTTTTATACGGCTCCTTTTCACTCCCCTTTTGCGAGGATAAATCGTCTATGGTAGAGTCCCCCTCGTCATCCAATCAGGCAAGATAGATTCAGACGAGGTAACAATAGGACACCATGGGTAAATCAAACGTCTTCTTCACCGACCTAAGGGCCAACCCGCGCCGCAACCTGCTCGATAAAGTAGAAACCCTGATCGAGAAGACCTCCTTTGCCGACAATATCGGCAACGGCGACCTGGTGGCCGTCAAACTCCACTTTGGCGAACTTGGCAACACAGCCTATATAAGGCCGGTGTTCGTGCGCCGCGTGGTCGAAATAATCAAAAAGCTAGGCGGCAAACCCTTTATCACCGACTCCAACACTCTCTACGTCGGCAGCCGCTCCAACGCCGTCAGCCACCTGGAAACCGCCATCGCCAACGGGTTTGGCTACTCCTCGGTGGGTGCGCCGCTGGTCATCGCCGACGGGCTTCGCGGCAACTCCTACATCGACATCGGCGTCAAGGGCGACCACTTCGAGTCAGTCTCCATCGCCTCCGAGATCGTCAACGCCGACGCCCTGATCGCCCTGGCGCACTTTAAGTTCCACGAACTCTCAGGCATTGGCGGCACGGTAAAAAACCTCGCCATGGGCTGCGCCGCACGCCAGGGCAAGCTCTCCATGCATTCCAGCGTCTCGCCAAAGGTCAAGGCCAAGAAATGCGTCGCCTGCGGCCTGTGCATCGAGTGGTGCGCCCACGGCGCGATCACCATCACCGAGAAAGCCAGGATCGACCCCGACAGCTGCGTCGGCTGCGGCGAGTGCATCATCACCTGCCCCCACGGAGCAATTCAAATCCGGTGGACCGAAGGCCCGCAAGCGATGCAGGAAAAAATGGCCGAGTACGCAATGGGCGCGGTAAACGGCAAGAAAGGCAAGGTAGCCTTCCTGAACTTCATCACCCAGGTCAGCCCCGCCTGCGACTGCTACGGACACAACGACGCGCCCATCGTCCCCGACGTGGGCTTCATGTCAAGTATCGACCCGGTGGCAATCGATCAGGCCTCCTTCGACCTTGTCAACAAACAGCAGGGAATCGTCGGCTCCGCTCTCGAAACCAACCACTCGCCTGGTGAAGACAAGGTGAGGGGCGTCTATCCCAAGATCGACGCTACCGTACAACTGGAGTGCGCTGAGAAGATCGGCCTGGGAACGCGGGATTACGAGATAATAAATGTAGAATAGGCCGCATTATGGGTCGCCTTGCCATGTACGCCATGACGACTTTTTACCGTTCCCCTCTTCAAGCCGAACCAAGTCGACGCCATCGCGGCAATAAGTACCACGGCCAGAATCACCGGCAGCCAAAATGCCAAACCGCGCACGGGGCGCGGTTCCTTTGCGACGCTCATTTTTTAGAGTATATCACAACTTAGGGTTTTATAAAACCGAAGCGGCCACCTGATCAAAATCATCCGCCTTCACTCGCCAATCGAATTTGGCGAAGGCCTCCTTCAACTTCCGGGCGCCCAGCCGCTCCTCCTCGCCGGTCAACAGCCTCGTCAACTTCGCCTCAACCCCACCGCCATCACCAGCCTCGTCATCGTAAAGGCAGTTTGCATGGATAGCGGGAGGGAAAACCTCGGGATAACTCAAGCGATTCGGGGCCAGCGGGTGCGCACCGGCGTAAGCCGCCTCCACCATGCCCAGGCCAAAAGTCTCGTGGTTGGCAGTTGACACCACATAATCCGATTTACCCAACAGTTCAAGATACTTGCCCCTGTCACCAACCCCACCCCAGTGGATTATCCTCTCCGCCAAATCCTCCCTGATCGAATCGAAGACCCCGGGCCACTTGTCAGTCCTCGTACCCGCCACGATCAACTTGAACCCCAGCCCCTTCTCCTTCAACGAGCGCATTACCCGGAAGAAACCCTCGGGGTTCTTGTCATACTCCCACCGATGGCACCAGAGGATGACCGGTTCACCACCATCTGCGCCCTCCCTCTCCGGCAACCGATCGATATCCCCAAACTCCACGCCGAGGGTGAGCACCGTGGACTTTTTTTCAATCTCATCCAAAAGCCACAGGGGCCTGTGGTCGGGCATGCGGGAGATGAACTCGCGGCAACCGGCCAGATAGTCGCGTCTCAGCGTATGCGAGTTGAAAGCCACGCGGTCCGAGGCGGCGGCGCTGGCGATATCGGTTACCAGGTACTGGTAATCGCGCTCGGGCGTTTCGCCGCCGGGCCAGGGGTAGGAAGCCTGGGCTTCATGGAAAAAAGTAATTACAGGGGTGCTCATATCCCCCGTGAGCGCCCGAAAGTGCGCCACATCCATCATCGAGCCGACAAAAAAGAGGTCGGGCTTTTCGTCGTTATCCCTCACCCTTTTGGCAAACTCGAACGCCGCCGAGCGCATGCGCCACTTCCAAAACCTGGCATCAAGCCCGATGATCCCGATATCGTGCCGGGAGTGGGCTTGCCAACCAAGCGCCACCGCGCGGTGGCTCCCCCCGTAGAAAGGCTCCAGAAGAGTTATTTTCAAACTTTTTTCATTCATAGTCTTTACGTAACCTGTCGCTAAAATATAATGATAAAGTGTCTGATCACTGGCAAAGCCTGTCTTTTCTCCGATTGACTTCGTCAGGCTAAGAAATGATCCTCGCAATACGTCAAGTATTCCTCCGGTCATTTCTTATCACCTTCCTCGTTCTCGAAGAAAATCCAGCCCTTGTCAGCGATCAGTCGGGCTGAGTAAGATAGACAGTTACGGGAAGACAATTTTCCGAGCAACTTCTTTTTTGTCTACCTTTGTCAACAGCCTGATAAAGTATGAACGATCAGGACTACGATTCACAGCTGCGAAAAAAACCTTTGACCTTTCACCGTTGAGCGGTATACATGTATATGAATGAATATTCATTCAGGAGGTAACATGAGCCTACCCCAGATGATCCGTGAGCGTCAAAAACAATGGAGCGACAATGTCTGCTTTAGGGTAAAGCGTGACGGAGTCTACGAGGACATCCTCTGGTCCGAGTACGCGGACCACACCGAGCGGCTTACCACTGCGTTTATCGGCTGGGAGATGGCCCCCGGCGACCGGCTGGCTATTTACGCCCCCACCCGCTACGAATGGGCGCTGTGCGACACGGCGATCCTTTCGGCTGGCTGCATCACCGTACCCCTCTACCCCAACCTGGGGCCGGAGGAGGCCAAAGACCTTATCTCGCGCAGCCGTTCGGCCATCGTCTTCGTCGCCGATCAGGAGGGGCTGGACAATGTCCTCGACTTCTGTGACGAGCTGGATTTCCTGAAAAAGATCGTCTGCTTCGATGCGGATATCGTAAAAAAGGCCGACCGTGAAGACGTCATCTGCCTTTGGGATATCATAGACTCCACCGAACCCGACACCCCGGCAGTGGAAGCGCGGCTCGCCAATGTGGGCACCGATGACATCGCCACCATCATCTTCACCTCCGGCACCACCGGCGAGCCCAAGGGCGTGCAGCTGAGCCACGGCAACATCCTGACCAACGTGAAGAACGCGATGGAACTCTTCGAGCTGGGGTTGGGCGACGTGTGCCTCTCCCATCTGCCCCTCGCCCACATCTTCGAGCGCATGGCGGGTTACTACCTGATGCTCTACAAAGGCGTCATCATCGCCTACGCAGAATCGCTCCAGACCGTGGCCGCAGACCTCGCGATTGTCAAACCCACCATCTGCGTGAGCGTGCCGCGCATCTTCGAGAAGATATTCGCAGGCATCCAGGCAAAAGCGGTCGCCTCCCCTGCCCCGATTCGCATGCTCACCTTCTGGGCCATTGAAGTCGCCCAGAAAGTAGGCGGGCTGCGAAATGCAGGCAAATCCGTACCGGGCCATCTCGCCCTGCAATTCAAGGTTGCCGACAAGCTCGTCTACTCCAAGGTCCGGGCCAAATTTGGCGGACGCCTAAAGCTCTTCGTCTCCGGCGGCGCCCCGCTGGCCCCCGAATTGGCGCTTTTCTTCGGGACGATAGGCATCCCGGTGATGGAAGGCTACGGGTTGACCGAGACCTCGCCGGTCATCGCGGTGAACACCTTTGAAAAACAGCGTATCGGCACCGTCGGCGTACCTATGAAGACCGTGGAGTGCAAGATCGCCGATGATGGCGAGATACTCGTCAAAGGCCCCTCCATCTTCAAAGCCTACTATGAGAATGAGGCTGCCACGCGGGAAGCGTTCAACGACGATGGCTGGTTCATGACCGGCGACATCGGTGAGTTCGACAGTGACGGTTACCTCAAGATCACCGACCGCAAAAAAGACCTGATCATAACCGCAGCCGGCAAAAATGTCGCACCGCAAAAAATCGAGAACGTCCTGAAGATGGACAAGTACATCGCCGAGGCGATGCTCCATGGGGACAAAAAGAGGTTTGTATCGGCCCTCATCGTCCCCGACTTCGAGTGGCTGGCCCGTTATGCAGAGTGGAAGAAGATAGCCCATACAGACAACGCGGAGCTGGTCAAGAACCCTGCGGTCCTCGACTTCTACACCCGTCGCATCGAAAAGCTGCAAGCCGACGCCCACCTCGCCTCCTACGAATCCGTGAAAAAATTCGTCTTGCTCGACCATGAGTTCTCAGCGGATGGCGGCGAAGTGACGCCCACAATGAAGATTCGGAGAAAGCAGATCACCGAGCACTACCGCAACAAAATAGAGGCACTGTATGAAGAAGAGTGAGAAGACGAACTCGATTGAGCAAAAGGCCATAAAGCGCGCCCAGATACTTGAGGCGGCCGTAAAAGCCTTCAGCCGTCACGGTTACCACAGCTGCACGATGAACCGCGTGGCGAAAGAGGCCGGCGTCGCCGACGGCACGCTCTATCTATACGTGAAGGGCAAGGAGGACCTGCTCGTCACCGCCTTTAGCCACGTGCTGGGGCTTTTGATGGAGCGGCTGGATAAAGAGATCAAGAAGCTGGACAACCCGGTCTCCAAGCTCAGGAGGCTCATGGAGCTTCATTTCGAGGTGATGGAGAACGACCCCGACCTCGCGGGCTTTCTCCAGTTCCAGCTGCGCCAGCCCGACCCGGCCATAAGGGCGGCAATACGCACCCCGCTGGTCCAGTACGCCAACAGGATCGAGGCGATCGTAGAGGAGGGCAAGGAAAAGGGGACTTTCCGTAAATCCATCGGCACCCGCGCCATGCGCCGGGTCATCTTCGGCTCGATGGACGAAACGGTAAGCGCCTGGTGGTTCCGCCAGGATGGCAACGAGCTGATGAAGAAGGTGGCACCCTTGATGGAAGTGATATTACACGGGCTTCTCATCAACGACGATAAATCCCGAAAATCTGAGCACTAGGAGGCTCTGGCGAAAAACTCTCCCGAAGCGGGAAATAACGCTGAACTAGAGATTTTGCCGATGTCGGGCAGACCTCTAACTAAGCCGACGATAAACTGGAAACCTCGAAGATCCTTCGAGGAGTAGGAAGGGAAGAAAAATGGCCGCAGACATACA
>JAUVAU010000008.1 GCA_030591565.1 Deltaproteobacteria bacterium
CCCACACCGTCAACGACGATGGTGTCGCCATCGATCACATAACGGCAATAATGACTCTCCGCCCCCAAAGCCATCGAAGCAAAAGCCACCAAAGCGAGCACCAGCCAACAGCGGGCAACCAGCCCCTTGGCAATCAACAAACAGCATGTCGTCATTAATATTTTCTCTCCATGGGTGGAAGGGGCTCGACCCCGATCCATCCTCTCATCTCCCCGGCGATTTGATAAGCGCGCTCCACCGACCGCGCCACCACCACCCCACCAGCCAGCCAGCCATGGCCCGGCCCGGCTGCGGGGGCGGGAATGGGTAGCCACCCTTCGGGTTCTCCGTTGAGGGGAAAGAGAAGGGGGGGAGCTTTGCTCTTGAATGTGGTCCAGTCGCCCAACTGCAGAGGCAAAGGCAGCTGCTCGTCGTAGAGGGCGCACAACCCGCCGCCGCCCTGCGCCTTTGCGATGGTTGAGAGCAGCTCGTGCACAGCGGAGAACGTCGTGCGGCGTGCGTTCATCTCAAGCGTCCACAACCCACCACTGACATCCACCGCGAAGTCCAGGCCGAGCCTCCCCCTGTAACCCGCTGCCGCCACTTCATTGCAGATGATTTTTGCAGCCTGCCCTATCTTTTCTTCCAGCCCCTCTTCCACCGCCCCCACCCCCACAACCCCACCCAATCCGGCGCCACCGGGTCCGTTAATGTGGCTTGCCGTGAAGAGGCGGTGGTGTGCGTTTCCGTCTGTGATGAGGCACTGGGCCGATACCGACCGTGGCGTGTCCATCCCATCGCTAATATAGCGCTCGACCACGAGGGGACCGCCTGAAAGCTCTTCAATGGAGCGCGCCGCGATGAGCAGGTGATTCAACACTCCCATCTTCATTCGCCCACCGGGAGCAATGAGGGTATGGCACACACCCGAAGCTCCCCTGTCCGCCTTGACCACCACGGTGTATAGACCGCCGGCCAGGGTGCGCGCCTTCAGGGCGGCCTCATTGATGTCGGCCGCAACCACTCCGGCAGCCATCCTCACCTCGGCGGAGCCGATGCCGCTGACCAACGCGCGGAATCCCGCCTTGGAGTCGAGCATGTGGGCGACCCACTGGTGCTCCCTATCGCCATAGTCATGGGATACCCTGACCCCCTCCTCTTCCAGACGCGCAGCCAGCTGGTGCAAGCCAGAGGTCTCCCCCCACGCCTGAAGGGCCACACCCCCGCCACCTGCAAAGCTCAGGAAGGAGTCAATAGCTCGCTCGTCGCTCGCAAGGTTGCGGCAAAGAGCGGAGGGGTCTCCGGTAGCGACGATCACCCGGGGAACCGGACAGCCGATGCGCTCAAACAGTTCGTCCAGGAGGAGACCGTCAACCTCTCCGGGCAGCACAACCACCCTATCCGCACCGTCGAGCCCCCAGAAAAGAGCATGGCCGCTGATCCTGTGGCTGGCCCCGCGCCACCTCGCACCGGCGGACGCTGGAAGGGTAGCCACGTGGGGGGCGTAGACCTCGGCCATGTTGCCGATCGAAAGGGTCACAGCCACGCCGCTTCCTCCACGCAACCATCCGTCACCCCAATCAACCCTTTCAACCGTTTCGCCCCCTCAAGCGCACAATGTGCGTGCTCAGCGGTTATGACGACCCCAATCCTCGGCGTGGCGAGTCCAAGGGTGATGGTAGCCATTGAGATAATCGCCTCCATCCCGTCATCGCGGTGGTCGAGATTGAACCCTTTCAGCGAACTCCGCAGCGATCTGTAGCAACCGATGCCGCAACCGTCCACTGCAAAACTGTCGTCGGAAAAGACCGCGCCGCGCCGCTGCCAACCCCCGCCCCATCTCCTGCGAGCGGTGTCAAAGGCGTGGGCCGGGCTGGTGCGCCTCAGGTTCACCTCGGTGGCGTAGAGAGCGCCCGTCTCGTCGGAGACCAGATCGAGGTCGAACCAGCCGCGATACCCCTCACAGGCCAGCAACCTCCCCATCTCCCTGCCCGCGCCCTTGGCCCGCGCTCCGAATTTGGAGGTCAGCGCCCCCCTTCCTGCGAGGACCCCCGAGTAGAGCGACCCACGCACGATCTTCATTGGACCGGTGCCGACCTCGCGCACCGACCCATCCTTTTCAACAACCCAGTCCGTCGTGAAGGCAAGGGACCCATAGCCGGGGGGCGGCGCTATATGCTGCTCGACCACATAGGGGGGCGAGCGCCAGAATCCGTCAAACCTGGCCCTGACGCTGATATCCTGCTTCGCCACCTCCAGTGAACCGGCCAACTGCCCGACGGTGAAGATGCGAACCGTATACCCCCCCGCGCCCCTGTCCGCCTTGACCACCGCGCCCTTGCCCAGCTTCGCGTACCTCTCCAACTCACCAAAAATATCCTCAACACAGTGTACAACCCTGCCCGGGGGGAGATTGAGGCAGTGCAGTTTCCCCGCGCTGCGCTCCATGAACTCCCTGAACCCCGCCTTGCCGTCCAGCTCATGGGCCAACCGCGCCCCCCCGGCATTGGGCAACTCTGGCGTTTGCACGCGCCTGCCGCTTTGCCCTATCGTTTCGATCAAACGGTAGAGGCCCGGAGTGGATCCCCAGGCGTAAATTCTACACAGGGAGGCGTCGCCCATGAGCCGCTCCACAACCTCCGGCCCATCCACGCCACGACTGACAAAGGGGAGCATGGCGTCAGCCACATGGACCTCAACCCCATCCTGCTTGCGGCTACCCCCGGTACTGTTGGCAATATCTTCAACAAATCCGTCAACCGGGGCGCGGGGAAGGACGACCCGCCGCCTTCCCTCTCTCGCTCTCTCCCCCCACAAAAGCGCCTGCTCGCCCAAAGCATGGGCCGCCACGTCCCAGCTGCGCCGCTGCGCCAGGGAGAAACCGCCACCCATGCCCAGCCGGTTGAACTCGGCGTGGTTGGCGACGACCAAGTCAACAACATCAGCCATATCAGGCACCTCGGTCAGGTTGACCGCCAGCCGCCATCACGCCAGCTTCCTTTCGACATAGGCGCAAAGGGCTTCGACAGTGGTGAAGACCTCGTCCATGCCCTCGTCGAGAGGGTCGAACCAGATCTTGAATTTATGCTCTATTCCAACGATCAGATCGACGATGGCGACCGAATCCAGGCCAAGGTCCTCGCGCAACCGCAGGGTATCGGCCCCGCCGACGGGCAAGCTCTCCGCCTCCACACTTCCCAGTTCCACCGCGAGATCGAATATGAACTTTCTCGGACTCATCATCTCCCCCAGGATCGTAATCCAGCTACCTCTCCGTGACTTGAAGTCATCTGCCCGCCAACCAACTGGGCCAGGTCGGTTGGTGGACGCATGAGGTTGAAACCATTTTCATCCGCCAGCACTTCGGCTGGAAAGCCCCTGCTGAGATAGAGGCCCGGCCCGGCGGTCGGCCCATAGGCTCCAGCCAGATAGAAGGCAAGGAGGTCTCCGGGACGGGGAACCTCACCCTCCACATCCGACGCCAGCCGGTCAAGCGGCGTACACAGCGGCCCGCACACCGTAAAGGTCTCCACGCCCCGTCCACCCGCCCCCAACAGCCGAAACGATGTACACCGCGCACCGTAGTAGCCATCCCTGCCGCCCAGCACATGCAGCCCTCCATCGACTATGACAAAAAGCTTCCCCCCGTTGCGCTTCACATCCAACACCCTTGTGACCAGCACCCCCGCCCCGGCCACGAGGTAGCGGCCCGACTCCATCGCGATGATCGTCCCCGGATATTTGACCAGATATCGCCCTATCAACTTATTCAAGGCAAGAGCAAGGCTGGCGAGGTCCAGCTCCTCTTCACCCTCGTAGAGGGGGGTGCCGAAGCCTCCACCCACATCCACGAAAGTGAAGGTCTGCCCCGTCGTGCGCTGAAGACGGTCGGCGGCTTCAAGCACAAGCTCCACGTTTTGCGCCAGTGCGCGCCAATCGAGAATCCTGGTGCCCAGGAAGCCATGTACCCCCACCAGCTCCACTGCCCCGGCCTTTCCATGCCCGACCTCTCCATATAACCGGAGCAGCTCCTCGGCCTCCTCAATCTCAATGCCAAAGGGGGTTGCACCCGCCATGCGCTGCTCGCCGCAACCGGTGTGTGTGTTGACCCTGAGCGCCACCCTGGGACGCACCCCCAGCTTCCAGGCGAGCGACCTCACCCTCTCCAACTCGTTTCGTGACTCGGCCACCAACACCCCGCCACCCCATTTCAGCCACCACTCCAGCTCTTCCTGCGACTTTCCCGGCCCCAGGAAGATGGCGCTGTCGGCCTCGGCTCCACCACGCTTGGCCGCCAGGAGTTCACCCAGGCCGGACACCTCGAACCCTGCACCCAGCTCGCGCAGCCGCGTCAGCAACCCCACAAGTGGATTGGCCTTCACCGAGTAGTAGAGCCGCACGCCTTTGGGAAGAGCTTTGGACAATTTTTCCCACGAGGCCGCAATCCGGTCACCTTCGTAAACAAGCAGGGGGGTGGCAAAAAGATCGGCCGCTTCGGTAAGTTTTTCATCATCGAGGAGAGAAAAATCCGGAATCAGATGGTTGGGAGGCGTGCGGCTCTTGTGCTCGCTCATGGGAGCAGCCCTCTCGCACCGCAATTGTTACTGAATTTTACCAATACGACCTCACCATGCTGGAACATGATTGGATATTTACACTCCATAAATGTTCAAAACTTATCGGATAAGAATTAAAAACATCAGCCATCCATTAAATTGGCTTTTTGCATTCAATATGGATGAAATACCTGTCATCCGCCCATATTGCACAAAATATATGTCTTTAAAACACTACAGTTGCTACCCAGAATAATTTTTAATATTTATTAATCAATCTTTATCTATACCGCCATCGCTTTATCCCTGTTTCCCATACTGCCCAGCGGCTGGAATAGGGAAGGAAGATTATTTATTATATATATAAAGCCTTTTATTACATCACTCGAAAGGGGGAATATGGGCCGCCCCACAGTCCAACCATCACCCGAAAGGGTGATATCAGGGTGCTCTGGAACAAAAAGAACTTTTAAATGCCCTTATTTTCAGTGCTGACGACGGTTTTTACACCCCATTGCCTTGACACTGGTAAACTCCATATCTATTATTTCCAGCCGTTCACAGGGTCACATCGGCAACGCGGCCCATCTGCGGCGCCAGTTGGGACTCAGGAAAAGAGGACACGGCTGCGAGGGTGGCGGAATTGGCAGACGCACTGGATTTAGGATCCAGCGGGCAACCATTGGGGGTTCGAGTCCCCCCTCTCGCACCATCTTTTTTAAACTGGAGATTCACTTTTAGCCGATGTTGGGCAAACCTCCAACTAAGCCGACGATAAACTGGAAACCCCGAAGATCCTTCGAGGCAAGTTTTCATGACCGAAAACTTGGATGCGCATTAGCGCACCTTTAGGCGAGGCCCCAGAGAGGGGGCCGAGTCCATGAGGAAGGGAAGAAAAATGACCGCAGGCATACCAAAAAGTATTTCGAGGATCATTTTTCGCCCCTGACAACGTCAATCGGAGGATATCCGGGGTTTTTCAACAAGCACATTTTGAATCGTATTTTTTGACCATATCGCCCTACCTAATAAAAGGAGCCTCGCATGAAGGTTCAAATGGAGAAGGTTACTCCGGTAAAGACAAAACTTACCGTCACAGTGGAGGCAGCGGAATTTAAGCGTGAGATCAAATCGGCGCTGAACAAAATTCGCGCCACCGTATCGATCCCCGGTTTTCGCAAGGGCAAAGCCCCCATGGCGACCGTGGAGAAGATGTATGGCGACAGGGCGCGTGCCGACGCCATAAGCGAAGCGATTCGCAAAACCTACTCCCAGGCGCTCGACAACAACGAAATCATCCCCGTCTGCGATGCCGACATCGAGATTCAAGAGGTTCCCGATGATGGCACGGTGGTCTACACCGCCGTCGTCGAAGTCCGCCCCGAAGTGACCGCCACCGGTTACACCGGCCTTGAGCTGAAGCGGGAAAAAGTTGAAATTGACGCCACCCAGATCGAAGTCCGCATTGAGGAACTTCGCAAACGCGCCGCCACCTTCGAGCCTGCTGAAGATGACTACGCTGCTGTTTCCGGCGACATGGTCGTGATGAACTTCGTGGGCAAAGTCGATGGCGAACTATTCGAGGGCGGCACGGCGGAAGATTACCCGCTGGTTCTCGGCGATGGCCGCATGATCCCCGGCTTTGAAGATGGCATCATGGGAATCAAGCCCAACGAGGAGCGCACCATCAAGGTGGACTTCCCCGATGAGTACCCGGCCAAAGATCTGGCGGGCAAAGCCGCCTCCTTCGAGATAACATCCAAGGAAGTCAAAAAGCGGGTCCTGCCCGAAGCCGACGATGACTTCGCCATGCAAGCGACTGGAGTCGAGACGCTCGCGGAGCTGAGGAAGAATCTTGAAGAGATGCTGGAGGCGGAGCAGAAAAACCGCATCCAGAGCGAGTTCCGCAACAAACTGATCGACACCCTGCTGGCGGCCAACCCCTTCGAGGTCCCCGAGAGCTTGATCACTCGCCAAAAAGAGCACACGACGCAGCGCATGACCCAGGATATGGTGTCACGCGGCATGGACCCCTCCAGCGCCGGCCTCGAATCACCCGAGTTCGCCGAAGAGGCCACCAGGGCCGCCGAGCGCTCCATCCGTTGGGCTTTTCTCGCCGACGCCCTGGCCCGCGCCGAGAATATCGAGATCACCGACGAAGACATCGATGCACGCATCACCGAGATTGCCAACGCCGATGGTCGCCCCTATACTGAAATACGTAAATTCTTCGAAACGGAAGAACACCTCGATTCGCTCAGAAGCTCTCTGAGAGAGCAGAGGACAATGGACGCCGTGCTGGCGACGGCCAAAATTGAAGAGGTGGACGCCGAGCAGTGGGTCCAGTGGAAAGGTGAGTAATGAGCCATCTCGTACCGATAGTCGTGGAGCAGACAAGCAGGGGTGAACGATCCTATGACATCTATTCGCGCCTCCTCAAAGACAGGATCATCTTTTTGGGTTCGCCGATCGACGATGTGATAGCCAACCTGATTATCGCCCAAATGCTTTTCCTTGAATCCGAGGACCCCGAGGCCGACATCTACCTCTACGTCAACTCGCCTGGCGGCGCCGTCACGAGCGGGCTGGCTATCTACGACACCATGCAGTACATACGCCCCGACGTCGCCACCATCTGCATCGGTCAGGCGGCCAGCATGGGCGCGGTACTTCTCGCGGCCGGCGCTACGGGTAAAAGGTCCGCGCTGCCCCACTCGCGTGTGATGATCCACCAGCCGCTGGGCGGCTACCAGGGTCAGGCGACCGACATCGAGATCCACGCCAACGAAATCCTCAAGATACGCAGAAACCTCAACGCGCTGCTGGCGAACCACACCGGCAAGGATATTGAGACGATAAGCAAGGATACCGACCGCGATTACTTCCTAGATGGTGAGCAAGCCGTGGAATATGGTATTATAGATAAGGTAATTAAAAAGCACGTGATAGGCGCTAAAAAGGTCTGACATCACATTTTTGACCAACAGCAGAAACAGGCGAGGCTTTCGTGAGTTCAAAAAAAGGTAAAACAGGCGCGCTCTACTGCTCCTTTTGCGGCAAGGGCCAGGAAGATGTCCGCAAGCTGATCGCAGGCCCCACGGCGTATATCTGCGATGAATGCATTACGCTATGCAACGACATCATCGCAGAAGAAGCGGTTGAGGGGATCGATCTTGGCGAAAAGGTCCCGACCCCGGCAGAGATCAAGGAATTTCTCGACCAGTACGTGATCGGTCAGGAGCAGGCCAAGCGCATCCTCTCCGTGGCGGTGCATAACCACTACAAACGCATAGGCGCCACAGTTGACGCCGATGAAGTCGAGTTGGAAAAAGCCAACATCCTCATGGCAGGCCCCACCGGCTCGGGTAAGACCCTGCTGGCCCAGAGCCTTGCACGCTATCTGAATGTCCCCTTCGCCATGGCCGACGCCACCAGCCTCACCGAGGCGGGCTATGTGGGCGAAGACGTTGAGAACATCATCTTGAGCTTGCTGCAAAATGCCGACTACGACGTGGACAAGGCCTCCAAGGGCATCGTCTACATCGACGAGATCGACAAGGTAGCCAAGAAGACTGAAGGCCCTTCGATCACCCGCGATGTTTCCGGCGAGGGCGTGCAGCAGGCGCTCTTGAAAATTCTGGAAGGCACGGTGGCCTCGGTGCCTCCCAAGGGCGGCAGGAAGCACCCCCAGCAGGAGTACATCAAGATCGACACCAAGAACATCCTCTTCCTGTGCGGCGGCGCCTTCGTGGGACTGGAAGACGTGATAGAGCAGCGCATCGGCAAGAAATCCATCGGCTTTGGAGCCGAGGTACAGTCCCGGCGTCAAAAGCGCGAGTCGGGCATCCTCACCCTCCTCCAGGCCGAGGATCTGGTAAAATTCGGAATGATACCGGAGTTCGTTGGCCGCATGCCGATCTACGCGACCCTTGAAGAGCTTGACGCTGGCGCGCTGGTCCGCATCCTTACCGAACCCAAGAATGCGCTGACCAAACAGTACAGGAAACTCTTCGAGATGGAAGAGGTGGCGCTCACCTTCTCGCCAGGCTCGCTCAAGGCGATCGCCAGCGAAGCGCTTGAGCGCCGAACGGGCGCACGCGGCCTGCGCTCAATTCTCGAAACGACGATGCTCGACATCATGTACGACATCCCCTCGCAAAAAGGCGTGCGCGAGGTGATCATCAACGAAGACGTAATCTTACGAAACGAAGTACCACTTTTGATCTATGAGGAGCAGGGCGCCGAGAGCGCAGGTTGATTAAAGCGTCAAAACCGCGCCCGCTGATAAATATATGAGCGAACTTGAAAGCGGGCTCAAAAGAGTCCTGCCACTGATACCGTTACGCGACGTCGTAGTATTCCCCCACATGGTCATACCTCTCTTCGTGGGCAGGGAGAAATCCATTGCCGCCCTCGAAGAAGCGATGGCGGGGAACCGCGAAATCCTTCTGGCTACCCAGACTCAGGCCCGGATAAATGACCCGACCCCCGAGGATATCAACACGGTGGGCACCATCGGGTCGATAATCCAGCTCCTGAAGCTCCCCGACGGCACGGTCAAGGTACTGGTGGAGGGCAAGACGCGCGCCACCATCACCGAGTATATCTCCACCGAACGCTACCTCCTGGCCGAAGCCGATCTGGATCCCGACCCCGGCTCCACCGACGTGGAGGACAGGGCGCTCATGCGCACCGTGGTCGAGAGCTTCACCGACTACGTCAAGCTCAACCAGAAGCTTTCCAGCGACATCATCACCACGATTCAGGAGATCGAGGAGCCGGGCAAGCTCACCGACACCATAGCCTCACACCTGTCGGTAAAGACCTCGGACAAGCAAAAACTCCTGGAGACCTTCGACGCCACCGCGCGGCTCAACACAATCGCCGAGCTGATAAAGGCCGAGGCCGAGGTGCTTGAAATCGAGCGCCGCATCAAGCGCCGCGTCAAAAAGCAGATGGAGAAGACGCAAAAAGAGTACTACCTCAACGAGCAGATGAAGGCGATCCAGAAAGAGCTCGGCGAGACCGACGATATGCAAAACGAGGTTCAGGAGCTCTTAAAGAAGATCAGCGAAAAGAAGATGCCTGAGGAGGTTCGCGCCAAGGCAAAAAAAGAGATACAGAAGCTCAAGATGATGTCGCCCATGTCGGCCGAGGCCACCGTGCTGCGCAACTTCGTCGACTGGATTCTCGACCTGCCCTGGGATCTGGTCACCGATGTCAAGGTGAGCATCGCTGACGCCGAGCGCATCCTCGACGAGGACCATTACGGTCTGAAAGAGGTCAAGGAGCGCATCATAGAGCACTTGGCCGTGCTTGAGTTGGTAGGAACCGCCAAAGCCCCCATACTCTGCTTCGTGGGCCCCCCGGGGGTCGGCAAGACCAGCCTGGCGCGCTCCATCGCAAGGGCCACAGGGCGAAACTTCGTGAGGCTCAGCCTCGGCGGCGTCCGTGACGAGGCCCAGATCAGGGGCCACCGGCGCACCTACATCGGCTCCATGCCCGGCAAGATCCTCCAGAGCCTGAAGAAAGCCGGAAGCTCCAACCCGCTTTTCCTGCTCGACGAAGTGGACAAGATGGGCATGGATTTTCGGGGCGACCCCTCCTCAGCGCTTTTGGAGGTCCTGGACCCCGAGCAGAACGATTCGTTCAACGACCATTACCTGGACATGGATTACGATCTTAGCCGGGTCATGTTTATCACGACGGCAAACTACCTGCCCAACATCCCGCCTCCGCTCAGAGACCGCATGGAGCTGATAGAAATCTCGGGATACACCGAGCAGGAAAAGCTCAACATAGCCAAACGTCACCTGGTGGAAAAGCAGCGCGACCTGCATGGGCTTGTGGCCGACGACATCGCCTTTACCGACGCGGGTCTTCTCGAAGTTATCAGACGCTACACCCGCGAAGCGGGGGTTCGAAGCCTTGAGCGCACCATCGCGAAGGTCTGTCGCAAGATAGCCAAGGTAGTAGTCAAAAAGGGCAGGGAGGCGACCAGGCTGGCAAGGATAACGCCCACGCTGATTAAAAAGCATCTGGGCGCTCCCCGCTACAAGTACGGCATAGCGGAAGAAAAAAGCGAGGTAGGCTACACAACAGGCCTGGCCTGGACCGAGACCGGCGGCGAGCTGCTGGGTATCGAGATCGTCCTGCTGCCCGGCAAAGGCACCCTGACGATCACCGGCAAGCTTGGCGACGTGATGATGGAATCGGCCCGCGCAGCCGTCTCCTACGTGCGCAGCCGCGCCTTCAAGCTCGGTCTGGCCCGCGACTTCTACCAAAAGATCGACATCCACATCCACGTACCCGAAGGCGCGATCCCCAAGGACGGCCCCTCGGCCGGCATCACCATTGCCACCGCGCTCACCTCCGCGCTGACCGGCCTGCCTGTGCGCAAGGACGTAGCGATGACCGGAGAGATAACGCTAAGGGGCAAGGTGCTACCCATCGGGGGCATCAAAGAGAAGCTGCTGGCAGCCCACAGGGGAGCTATTTCAACTGTGCTCTTGCCCAAGGAAAACGAAAAGGATATAAAAGACCTTGATCTGCCCCGTTCGATAATGAATTCCATTGAACTGGGCTACATGGAGCACATGGACCAAGTGCTTGTGAGGGCTCTGGAAACCGACGATCCATATGCGGTTTTGACCTCCCCTCACGACCATGAAAGGACCGTTGAAGAGATACTTGGGTTCCCACCCAAACCACCGGTTGCGGACGCCCAGGCGCCCGTACCGCACGAAATGCAATAAAAAGCGTCTTGACACTAAAGTGTAGCCACTGCTATAAACCGAGCGCTCAATCTCCAACATCGCAACCCAGGAGGATACTACCGTGACGAAGGCTGATCTTATCAACGCAATGGCGGAAAAATCTGGTACATCCAAAGCCGCTTCCAAGCGGTTCCTTGATGCTTTCACCGATACTGTTACGGAGGCCCTTAGCACCGGGGATAAGGTAACATTGGTGGGTTTCGGCACTTTCAGCATCACTGAGCGTAAAGCGCGCGTAGGCCGCAACCCTCAGACTGGCGCTGAGATTCAGATCGCCGGTGGTAAAGCTCCCAAGTTCAAAGCCGGTAAAGCCCTGAAAGACGGCATCGCCTAAATTTTTTATACCTGGGTAGCACCCACAGGTGATACGTCAGTTTAAAAATACAGGCGGATAGCTCAGCTGGAAGAGCGCCGGCCTTACAAGCCGGAGGTCGCAGGTTCGAGACCTGTTCCGCCTACCATTGATAAAAACGGATTTACGGGGGCGTAGTACAGTTGGTTAGTACGCCGGCCTGTCACGCCGGAGGTCGCGAGTTCAAGTCTCGTCGCTCCCGCCATTTCTGGAAAAAGGCCGCGCATCATGTGCGGTCTTTTTTCATTATTCCCGCCCCTGACACTGCCCGCGATCTTGCCCAACCCTCTTACGGATTAGCGACTTAACAGCCACCCCGCTTGACTTTCAAGCGGTCGATATACTATCTTCTTCCAATCAAAAACATCAGTAGAAACCATGATTTTTTCACAATGCCAAGCTATCAACGGTGACAGGGTTCTTCCCTGTCGGGGACCGATTCCAATATGCACCTTCGCAATCTGTTTTGTTTAACACTCATCATTTTTTTGATGACCTTTCCCCCCTTCGCCAACGCCGAAGGGCTGGGAATCATAGTCATCAGCGGCGCTGAGATCGAGCCGATCCCCACCGCTATCCCGCCCCTGAAGCTGACCGGTAACGTACGCATCCCGCCGGGCAGCAAATTCCAGCCCCATGTGGAGATCGCCAATATCCTGAGGAGTGATCTGGAGGTGGCGGCCGAGTTTGAAATTCTCGACCAGCGCGGCTTTCTCGAAGATCCCCAGCTCGCACCCCTGGTGCCCGACTCCAACTCCTTTGCCGACTGGTACATGGTGGGCGCCGAGCTGCTGATAAAAGGCCAGATCGACCGCGAGGGCAGCCAACTTATAGTGGACCTCTACGCCTACGACGTCTTCCAGCGTAAATTCCTCGTGGGCAAGCGCTACAGGGGCGACGAGACCACCATCCGCCCAATCGCCCACATGTTCGCAAACGCGCTGATGGACCAGCTGACCGGCAAGCCCGGCCCCTTTGGCACCGAGATCGTATTCGCGGTGCGCGACGGCAAGAAGAAAAATCTCGCCAGCGCCGAGCCCAGCGGCGACAACTTCAGGATGCTCACACACAATAAATCACTCAACCTGAACCCCGTGTGGTCACGCGACGGCGAGTCGGTCTATCTGACCTCCTACTACGGTGGGGACCCCGACATCTGCCGTTACCACATCCCCACCGAGCAACTACGCTACGTCTACAAGGGCATGGGTTCCGACATGCCGGGACAGGAATCACCCGATGGCAAGACACTGCTCTTTGCCGCCTCCTACAACGGCAACATGGACATCTACACGATGGACCTGAAGTCGCGCAAGACGCGAAGGCAAACGAGAAACCGCTCCATCGACGTCTCGCCCTCGTTTTCCCCCGACGGCAAGCAGATCGTCTTCGTATCCGACCGCAAGGGCAACCCCAACCTTTTCATCATGGATCTCAACGGCGACAGGGCGAGAAGGATCACTTTTGTGGGTAATCACAACGGCGATCCGGCGTGGTCACCCGACGGAAAAAAAATCGCCTACAGCTCTATGGACTCAAAAGCCGTTTTTCAGGTATATATAGTCGACCCTGCGGGCAAAAAAGCGATTCCAATAACCTCAGGGAGATACGATACTTACGAGCCAAGCTGGTCACCGGACTCAAGATTTTTGGCTGTAACGTCAAAGAAAGATGGCATTGAAAGCGTGTTCGTTTTACGATTAGGGATCAACAACCGTTTGTGGAGAGTGTCTCCCACAGGCCGTGAAGCAAGCCAGCCATACTGGTCTCACGGGCCTGTTGTTCAATAAATTTGAATTTACTAACTATGCTGATTAGCACCAGGAGGTCTTAAGCGATGAAGAAATTTACAGGCGTGGTGGCGATATTGTTCGCTCTTTCCCTGCTGGCCGCCGGCTGTTCGGGCGGCGGCGGTGGCTCAAACGTCACCGAGCCCCAAGACCAGAAAAAGGTCACCGAAACAAAGCCCAAGCCCACGGTAGTAAAAGAAGAGCCCAAGCGTCCGCCAAAGACTGGCGCCAAAAGCGCCAAAACAGAGCCTGAAGTCACCGCCCCAAAAGATGGTGACGAGGCAACCGCCCTTGAGACGGTTTACTACGAGTACGACAAGAGCCGCATAACCAAGGAAGCCGCCGACATTCTCAAGGCGAACTCCGCAGTGATGACAGCCGACGCCGCACTTCGCGTGCGTATCGAAGGCCATTGCGACGAGCGCGGCACCAAGGAATACAACCAGGCCCTGGGCGAGCGTCGCGCCAATTCGTCGATGCAGTATCTCAAGAACCTGGGCGTCGGCCTGGATCGCATGGAAACCATAAGCTACGGCGAAGAGCGTCCCGCAGTAGAAGGCGCCAATGAAGCCGCCTGGGCGAAAAACCGCCGGTCTGAATTCAAGCGGATCAAGTAAAACGACAATATGAACAACTCAACTCATAAATATTTAAAGACAGCCGCAGCCTTAATGGCTGCGGCTATTCTTCTTTTGGGTGGCTGCGTCACTCCCGGCCAGCAGGCCAAGACACGCCAAGACCTGCTGGGACAGATGCAGGAAGATATCCAACGCCTAAAGCGCGATATCAACGATCTGCGCGCCAACGGCGCCGTTGACATCGGATCAGGCCCCGAACTCGCCGACCTTTCAAACAGGGTCAATCAGTTTGAACGCGACATCCAATCGATCACAGGCGGGCTTGAAGAGCTGGATTACGCTTTGAAGAGCACCACACAACCTGTAGCCACACCTGCCGACAAGGTCCTTCAGGGCAAACTGGCGAAGGTGGAGCGCAAGCAGGGGGAGTTGGACGAAAAGCTCGAACTGCTCGCCCTCAGGATCGACTCGATTTCAACAACTCTACCTGCCACAACGCAGACCGTCCCGCCAGTGACGCCGACCTTGACCCCTTCTGGCGATACCACCAAGCTCCCCTCCCCCAAGGAACTCTACGACGAGGCCTATGAGCTTTACCGCAAGGGCGAGTATGTGCGGAGCATGGAGCGGTTCAGGGCGTACATAAAGGCCTACCCCGACACTGCGCTAACCGACAACGCCCACTTCTGGATAGGTGAATCCTACTACGATCAGGAACAGTTCGAGCAGGCGATCCTCCAGTACGACAAGGTCGTCCAGACCTTTCCCGACGGGGACAAGGTATCGAGCGCCATTTTGAAGCAGGCGTTCGCTTTCTCGGCGATCGGAGACAACCTGGACGCCAAGATACTGCTTCGAAAAGTCATCAAGGACCATCCCGACTCGGAGCAGGCGACGATAGCCAAGAAGAAGCTTGAGGTCCTGGGCGAGTAGTAAAAAATTTAAGTGAATATAAAAACGCCCCGGTCGGGGCGTTTTCTATTTTGTACTCAACAGCGCCGCCAGCGCCCGGTCGGCGGCGGTCTTCACATCCCGGGTGCGGTGGCTTGTCGCCTTGTACAAGAACTCCTCCACCTCATCTCCGCCAAGCTCTCCAAGGGCGAAAATAGCGCCCATCTGCACGCGATCCCACCGGTTTTTGTTGCGCACATTCATTTTAGTCAGGATATCGCCAAGGCGTTTCACCGTATGCTCGAAGGGCATCTTACCCATCCCCTCGACCACCGAGACCTTGACCTCCCAATCCTCATCGGTGATTTTGGTGGAGTCGTATATATCCCACATTATGTTCATGGCTGTGGGGCTGGCGTGCATAGACAGCGCATTGACCGCGAGGTTGCGTATGGAGGAGTCGGGGTGGTGCACGAACCTTATGGTTCCGGCCTCGGCTTCGGCGGTTTCAATCTTGCCCAGCGCCCGGACCACTTCGGTAATAATGCGAGGATCGGGGTCCGCACTCAGCTTGAGTATCGCATCCAGCGCAGCCTCATCCCCTATTCCCCCCAACACCGAAACCATATTCCTGACCACATACCAGCGCTGATCATCCAGCATCTTCTTTGCGTAGGGCACAACCGGTTTACCGATGGAGACCAGCACGCTCACCAGCCTTCTTCTTCCAAGCGTGCTTCGCTCGGTGGCCAGGGCGTTTATCAGGTAGACAACCGAACCCCTTCCCGCCAGCCGCAAGATGTATTCACCAATCTCAGCCTCTTCATGGCCCTTGGCGTTGGACATCTCCATCGTGATCCATTTGAGGAAGGGTCCCTTAACGAGCGACCTTATGGCGCTCGTTATCATCTTGCCAAACTCGGCGTTCTCGATGCTTATCAGGTTTCGCGCTTCGCGGTAGAGGAACATGACAATCTGATAGGCGGTGCGATAGTTCTGCTTCCTGACCAGCTCGCTTATGCTTTGGCAGACGTCGTCGAGGCTTCGTCCCAGCGCATTCCCGTCGGTGATGCTGCCCAGCCCCAACAATAGATCAAGCAGCTTGCGATCACCCTCACCACGGTGCTGAAGGGCTTGGAGCCGCCCTACTATCTTGGGGTTGGAAAAGGCTATCGCCTGATCTTTTTTGGCGATTGAGGTACCCCAGTCATTTGCCAAGTTCGCGTCCCTTTTGCGGGGATTCTCGGCGGGCTGCTTCTCCGCCTCGCCAAAATCGAACTCAAGCGCTTTGTTGTACGGGGAGCGCTTCCAGATATACTCCAGACCACCTTTTTGGCTGACCAGTTCGGGGGCGGCAGCCATCAGGTTCAGCAACGCCTCGTAACCATCGGGGCCAAGGACCGACCTGCGATTGATTTTTCTTATGGAATGGGTGACAAGGAGTTTGGCAAGGTGCGTTATGGAGGGATTCCCCTTGCCTATGGATAGGTCGCCGATCTTCATTGAGTTCTTGGCGATGGCAATCCCGGGATTTTCCAGCAGCGAATCGCCCTCGATCTCCAGATAGGTCTCATACCCCTTTTGCAGGACCTCCTTTAGCGCGGGGTCACCCTTGGGGTAGAACTGAAAAAAGGTGATCGCACGGTGCATCGCGACCAACGCTTCTTCAATCTTCCTGTCAATCTTACCCACGTCAGGATTATTCATGGCTGGATAAGCTCGCCTCTGCTGTTCATTTCAATGGAATTTATGCTAGATTCCATTGTTGCAATTTTTAATCGATTGAAACCGACCAAGCTAGGACAGTAACAAAAACAATCAAAGCCTACCAGCCCTCTCATCCAATCGCGAGGGCTTTTGCGGAGAAGGTGTTGAAAATTAATACCAAACGTATCGTACTCTACCTGTTCGCCGCCGGTTTGGCAGGACTGGTAGGTGTAGCCCTCGCGGTCGTGGTCATCACCTCGGACCTTCCCGACGTGAGCAGGTTGACGGAGTTCGACCCGCCGGTGACCACCAGTGTGTGGAGCCGTGACGGTGAACTGATCGCCGAGCTTTATGAGGAGAACCGCGTCTTCACCGCGCCCTCCGCATTGCCCGAGCACGTAAAGCGCTCCTTCCTGGCGGCTGAGGACAGCAAGTTCTACGAGCATCCCGGTCTTGACCTTATGGGCATCGCCAGGGCGTTTATCGCCAACGTGCGCGAAGGCCGCGTGGTCCAGGGCGGCTCCACCATCACCCAGCAGGTCGCCAAGCGGCTCTTCCTGAACCCCAAGAGGAGCATCGCCAGAAAGATCAGGGAGATATTCCTCGCGGTGAAGATGGAGGAATTGCTCACCAAGGACGAAATACTCAGGATATATCTTAACGACATCTACATGGGGCACGGAGCCTACGGGATCGGGGCCGCCGCCAAGGTCTACTTTGGCGTATCCGCCGCCGAGCTGACCCCGGCGCAAGCCGCCCTTTTGGCGGGATTGCCCAAGGCTCCAAGCGCGTTTGACCCCTATCGAAATCCTGAAAGGGCGCTTGAGAGACGCGCCTATGTCATCAGGAGGATGCTCGACATGGGTTGGCTGACCCCGGAGGAAGCCGGTGAGGCCGAGTCTTCGCCGCTGGTGCTCTCTGGGTACGAAAATCCATTTGCAACTGTGGCCCCCTACTATTCAGAGCATATTCGGCGCGAACTGGAATCTCGCTACACGACCGCAGCGATGCTGGAAGGTGGCCTGAATGTTGTCACCACGCTGGATGTACGCATGCAAAAGGCGGCCCAAGTTGCGCTGACCCAGGGCATCGAGCGGGTGGAGAGGAGACAAGGCTACAAAGGCCCTCTCAGAACGCTTTCGGACGACGATGACTCCGCCTTCCTTGAGGGGGAACTACCCCAGCCGGGCGATCTCGGGGAGGCGCTTATTCTGGAAGTGGACAAGCGCGGGTTGACCGTCCTCATGGGCAGCGTGCAGTTCAGGGTCACCGCCAAGAGTCTGGAGTGGGCGGTTGAAAAAGGTGTGGCCCTGGCCGACATCTTCACCCCCGGCGAGGTCTTGCCGGTTCGCTGCTTGCTAAATGAAAAAGAACAGCTTGTCGCCGAGCTCTTTCCGGAGCCCGAAGTCCAGGGGGCGCTGGTCTGCATTGACGCTCACACCGGCGAAGTGCTTGCGGCGGTGGGCGGCTATTCGTTCGGGCGCAGCCAGTTCAATCGCGCCGTACAGGCCAGAAGGCAGGCAGGCTCCTCGATCAAGCCGCTCATCTACGCAGCGGCGATTGAGCAGGGGCTGACCCCCGCACATCTGGTGTACGATTCGCCCATCGTTTATGAATCCGCCGATCTGGAAGAGAAGTGGAAACCCAATAACTACTCCAACCGCTTCTACGGCCCCACCACGCTGCGCGAAGCGCTGGTCAAGTCCCGCAACGTCGTCACGATCAAGGTGTTGCAGGAGATCGGCATAGCGCCCGCTGTCAGCTTTCTGAAAAAGATCGGCATCAAGAGCCACATAAGCCCCGACCTATCGCTTGCGCTGGGCGCCTCAAGCGTCAGCCCGATGGAGATGTCCTCGGTCTACTCCAGCTTCGCCACCGGCGGCTACCGTAGCGAACCGGTCTTCTTTCTTAGCGTGACCGATAAGCGGGGGATGGACCTGGACTACTTTCAGCCCCGCGCCGACAAGGAGCCCTCGCTCGACCCGCGCACAGCGTTCGTCATCACCAACATGATGGAGGGCGTCATACGCGAGGGTACGGGGAGAAAGGCACAGGGGCTAGGCGTCCCCGCTGCGGGCAAGACCGGAACCACAAACGACACCCGCGACGCATGGTTCATCGGCTTCACCCCCGACCTGGTCGCGGTGGTGTGGATCGGCTACGACGAAGGCGCGAGCCTTGGGAGCAAGCAGACCGGCGGCTCGGTGGCGGCTCCCATCTGGAAGCAGTTCATGGCCCGGGCCATTGAGGGGCGTGAAAGATCCGACTTCCCCATGCCCGCAGGCATAGAATTCGCAAGGATAGACGCCGACACCGGAAAAGCTGTAGGCCCCGCAACCAAGCGAGCCTATACAGCCGCCTTCCTCTCGGGCACTGCGCCCAAGCAGGAAGCGACCGAAAGATCGCCCAATAGCAATACCCGGGAAGAAATTGACGAAGAAGCAGTGGACTACGATATCGACGATCCCGGTGCAATGGATCTTTTAAGATGAGCCAAACCAAACTGACCGACACATACAAGAGGCGCATAAACTACCTGCGGGTATCGGTCACGGACCGCTGCAACCTGCGCTGCCTCTACTGCATGCCCGAGGAGGGAGTCCCTCTGCTCGGCCACGGCGAAATACTCACCTTTGAAGAGATTCTTCGCGTGGTGCGCATCAGCGTCGGGCTGGGGATAAGGAAGGTAAGGGTCACCGGTGGCGAGCCGCTGGTGCGAAAAAACATCCTGGGCTTCATCCGCGAACTCTCCTCCATCGAAGGGATCGACGACCTCTCTCTGACGACAAACGGTCTATTTCTGCCCCAGATGGCGGAAGGTCTGGCGCAAAGCGGGCTCAAAAGGGTCAACATAAGTCTGGATACGCTGCGGGCCGAGACCTTCAAAAAGATCACGCGGCGCGATGGCCTCGATATTGTCCTGAAGGGAATTGAAGCGGCCAGGAAGGCCGGGCTGGGACCGATAAAGATAAACGTCGTGGCGATGCGTGGTGTGAACGACACCGAGATACTGGATTTTGCACAATTCGCCATGGACAACGACCTGGCTGTGCGCTTTATCGAGTTCATGCCCAGCCGTCAGGATAAGTGGACTGAGGAGCAGTTGGTGGGGGCCGATGAGATATTGGCCACCCTGGCCTCCCGATACGAACTCAAGGATTACGCCCAGTCGGAAGCGACCGCCGGACCGGGCCGGATGTTCACCCTGCCGGGCAGCGGTCGTATCGGCGTCATCAGCCCGATGAGCAACCATTTCTGCTCGCGCTGCAACCGGTTGAGGCTCACCGCCAACGGAAGGCTTCGCGGCTGCCTCTTCTCCTCGACCGAAGCCGACCTCAAGGCACCGCTGAGGGATGGCTCCTCGGATAAGGCAATCGCCAAGATCGTGGAGGCCGCAGTGGAGGAAAAACCCGAAGGCCATGATCTAAACGGTGAGGCAACCAGCACCGGGGTGAAGATGAGCAGGGTGGGCGGGTAGCCAACTTTTCGCACCTTTGTTGTCATTGCCCCCCATCACCATAAAGCAACTCCAAACAAAAAAAGCGGGCCATTCAGGCCCGCTTTTCTTTATTTGAAAGCGATGTACCTTAGTCGCTCATCGACTCAAAGAATTCCGCGTTGGATTCGGTGCCCTTCATCTTACCAAGCATAAAGTCCATGGCGTCGATGGGGTTCAATGCGGCCAGCACCTTGCGCAGTATCCAGATGCGGTTGAGTTCCATCGCACTCAGAAGCAGGTCTTCCTTGCGGGTGCCCGAGCGCTGGATGTCGATCGCCGGGAATATCCTGCGATCAGCCAGCTTGCGGTCGAGGTGAAGCTCCATGTTGCCGGTTCCCTTGAACTCTTCAAAGATGACTTCATCCATGCGCGAGCCAGTTTCAACCAGCGCGGTGGCGATGATGGTGAGGCTGCCTCCCTCTTCGATATTACGGGCCGCGCCAAAAAAGCGCTTGGGCTTGTGCAGCGCGTTGGAGTCCACGCCGCCCGAGAGGATCTTGCCCGAGTGGGGCACCACGGTGTTGTAGGCGCGTGCAAGGCGCGTGATGGAGTCGAGCAGGATCACGACATCCTTGCCATGCTCCACCAACCGCTTGGCTTTCTCGATGACCATATCGGCGACCTGCACATGGCGCTGGGCCTGTTCGTCAAAGGTCGAGGCGATGACTTCGCCCTTGACCGAGCGTTGCATGTCGGTGACCTCTTCAGGGCGCTCATCAATGAGCAGCACCATCTGGGTGATGTCGGGGTGGTTTTTTGTGATGGAGTTGGACATCTCCTGGATCAGAACCGTTTTGCCGGTTCTGGGCGGCGCGACGATCAGGCCGCGCTGTCCCATGCCCACCGGAGAGACGATGTTCCAGACGCGCATGGTGTAGCGGGAGGGCTCGACTTCGAGGTTGATGCGCTCGTCGGGGTAGATGGGCGTGAGGTTGTCGAACAACATGCGGGTGCGCGCCTTGTCGGGCGAGTCGCCGTTGATCGTATCGACCTTCAAGAGCGCGAAGTAGCGCTCCGAGTCCTTGGGCGGCCTTATCTGGCCGTTTATCGTGTCGCCAGTGCGCAGGCTGAACCGGCGTATCTGGCTGGGAGACACGTATATGTCGTCGGGTCCGGGCAGGTAGCTGTAGTCGGCCGAGCGCAGAAAGCCGAAACCATCGGGCAACAGCTCCAGGACGCCTTCGCCAAAAATATTTCCGTTTTGTTCCGTTTGCGCTTTGAGCAGGGCGAAGAGCAGGTCCTGCTTGCGCATTCTGGTGGCGCCTTCGATCTTGAAGTCGTCGGCAAGTACAGTCAATTCACTGATGGGTTTCTTTTTCAGTTCCTGAAGATGCATGTGGGAGTAGCTCCGATGGGGGAATTTGTGTGCGCGCTCAGATGCGTTTGCACGGCGAGCAGTCTTGCGTTGGGTAAAGTTTTTTGGGTTGGATTAGTTCAAATTTTATTAGCGTGTGTATACCTGGAGTATTTTTACGGCTATGTTTCACGCATGAAACGCCTGACAGCTTTCCTGTAGATTATCTGCCCTGAGCGTTGTTTCCTGAACGAAAGAGGAAGGATTACTTTGGTATGTGGTTTGTTCTTAGTCCTCACATGCGGTGCTTGTCAACCCCATTTACGTTTTTTGGGTGTATTTCACATGTTTAGTCGGGTTTTTTTATCGCCTGGGCCAATTTGGCCGCTTCCCGTTCCAGCTCTGCGATCGTCCCGGTGTTGTATATCACCAGGTCTGCGCGCGCCGCCTTTTCGTCGATATCCATCTGGGTGGCTATCCTCCGAAGGGCCTCTTCGCGGCCAAGCCCGTCGCGGGCCATCAACCTTTCGAGCTGAAGCTTCTGTTCGGTGTGAACCACGACAACCAGGTCAAAGTCGCCCTCCGCCCCGATCTCGTAGAGGAGGGGAACGTCATATATTACCGGCATGTCGGGTTTGAGCTTTGCCGCCTTTTCAAGCTCGAAGAGCGCCTCCTTGGAGACCTGGGGATGGACTATCTCTTCCAGGCGCTTTCTCGCCGCCCTGTCGGAGAAGACCTTTGCTCCGAGCTTCTTCCTGTCCAGCGCGCCGTCGGAGCCGACCACTTCATCGCCAAACTCCTCCACTATCTCGAAAAAAGCGACCCTGCCCGGTTCCACCACACGCCTCGCCAGCTCGTCGGCACAGATGACGGTGAACCCCTCTTCCCTGAGTATCGCCGTCACGGTGGACTTGCCGGTGGCAATGGAGCCGGTGAGCCCTATCTTTTTTACGGGTCCGCTTATCGCGTAGACCCCCGCCTCGTAAGCCATCTTTACCCCCTGTCTCTGTAACCTATGAAGGAGCAGAGTCTGCCCGTGTCGCCGCCACGGTGGGAAAAAAAGTCCTCTCCGTCGCAAAGCGTGCACAGGCCGCTTCTAAGTATCTTATCCGCCTTGAGTCCCGCGCCAGCCAACTGGGCCGCCACATAACCGGGCAGATCGAACATATACTTGCCGGGGTTCTCCCCCACCACCAGCAAGGGGCCGCTCCCCGCGTGTCGGGCAACCTCCTCGCCCACTTCGTAGCAGCAGGGCCCGATGGAGGGGCCAAGGGCTGCGGTGAGCCGGGCGGAGTCACAACCAAAGGCTTTAACCGCCTTGGGAACGATTCCGTCAACCGCGCCGCGCCACCCGGCGTGCACTGCCGCCACCCTCCCGCTCTTTTCATCCCATATCAAGAGCGGAAGGCAATCGGCGGTCTTTATCCCCAGTAGCGTACCAGCGGGCGGCACGCCTGCCCAGCCGTCAGCCTCAACCATATCCCTGCCCCCGTCGGGGTCCACCAGCCGGGAGCCATGTACCTGGCTCAAGAGCCGCAACCGCTCCATGCCCAGCGAGGACAAAAGCTCGTGCTGTACGGTTTGCTCAAGAAAGTCCCCCGACCCTCTGGTGGAGAACCCCGCGACCATGCCGGCTTTTAGCGCATAGGCCGGAGGATGGATCACTCCCCCTCCAAGTCGCCAGCCTTTTTTGAGCTTCATATCAGTCCATGTACCTTGGGGTCGCCCCCAAGGGAGCGGATCAACTCCACCATTTCGGCGGGGACCGGGGCCTCAAGCTGCATCGCCTCGCCGGTGGCGGGGTGGGCAAAGCCCAGCTTCCAGGCATGTAACGCCTGTGATGTCTCCCCCGTGAGGATCAGACGCACCCGCTTGTCCATTATCCCCCTTGCGCGGCTGATGCCCCCGTAAAGCGGGTCGCCCACCACGGGATGGCCCACCGAGGTGAAGTGGGCGCGAATCTGGTGCGTGCGACCGGTCTCGATCTTCACCTGTAAGAGGGTGCAGCCCTCAAGGGACGCCAGTGCGCTCCATCTGGTCAGCGCGGGTCTCCCCCCCCGTTCAACCCCGGCGGCCATCTTCTTGCGATCCGTGGGGTGTCTGCCGATGGGAGTGTCAATCTCGCCCTCCCCCGTCATCGAACCAACCACCAGGGCGAGGTAGGTCTTATCGATCCTGCGCTCCTTGAAGAGAGCTTGCAGGCCGCGATGGGTCACATCATCCTTGGCGACCAGCACGACCCCGCTGGTGTCCTTGTCCAGTCGGTGAACGATACCCGGCCGCATGACGCCGCCGATACCGGAGAGCCCCTCAAGACGCGCCAAGAGAGCGTTGACCAGCGTGCCGCTACTGTGTCCCGGCGCGGGGTGGACCACCATCCCCTTGGGCTTGGCAACCGCCGCGAGCCACTTGTCCTCATAAATTATTTCCAGCTCCAGCTCTTCGGCCAGGGCCACCGAAGGCACCGGGGGGGGTACCTCCACGCGTACCGTTTCACCGGTCGCGACCTTGCGCGATGGGCGCACAGGGTTACCCGCTACGGTGACCAGTTCCCCATCTATAAGCTGGCGGATGCGCGAGCGGCTGATCCCCTCGGACACCTCGGCCAGAAAGCGGTCGATACGACCAAAATCCTCCTGGGCGGTGAATTCCAAAATTTCTGCCCGGATTTTCGCCGAACCTCTTGAGCGAGTCATTTAGCCATCACCAAATCCACCCTGAATTGGACCTCCCCCTTTGAAAGCGGGGGCCAAGTGGTTACACTGTCTGCTTCAGCCAGTATCCGCCAAGGTCCCCGGAACGGTCAACCCGGCCTGTCATGGCGAGATAGGCGGCGCTATCAGGAGAAGCAATAATGGGCATCAAGTTTACAAAAATGCATGGGCTGGGAAACGACTTCATCCTGGTCGATTGTCGCACCGAGGACCCCGGCGACTGGCCTGCGCTGGCTAAAAGACTATCCCACCGCCGCCTGGCCATCGGGTTCGACCAGGCGCTCCTGCTCTACGATTCCGATATCGCGGACTTCAAGATGGAGATATTGAACGGTGACGGCTCGGTGGTGGAGATGTGCGGCAACGGCATCCGCTGCTTCGCGAGCTACATCAGGGACCGCAACCTCTTTGCGGGCGATACCATACGGGTGGAGACCCTCGCAGGCATCCAGGTCTGCCGCTTTGACGGCGAGATGGTCGTGGTGGATATGGGCGAGCCGGAATTTGAAGGCAGGAAGATCCCCGCAGACTTCGATGGCACGGTGCGCGAGCACCCCATACCCCTTGAGGAGGGCAACGCAGTCATCACCTGCATCTCCATGGGCAATCCCCACGCGGTGATCTTCGTGGACGATGTCGAGCGTTACCCGGTCGAGGATATCGGCCCACAGGTGGAGAACCACCCCTTCTTCCCCAACCGCGTCAACGTAGAGTTCGTGGAGGTGCTTGATCGCAACCGGATCAGGATGCGGGTGTGGGAGCGCGGCGCAGGCGTCACCATGGCGTGCGGCACCGGCGCATGCGCCTCGGCGGTGGCATCGTTCTGGACAGGCAGGACCGAGCGCAGCATGGAGGTCATCCTTGATGGCGGCTCGCTTCACATCTCCTGGGATTCAGAAAGCGAACACGTCTTCATGACCGGCCCCTCGACGGAAGTTTTTGAGGGCGAATTCACCATCCATCCCTTGACAGCCCCCCGGTAAGTACTTACCTAAACGAATCCCAATTTTTCCGGGCTTGGCCTCGGTGCGCCCTGGCCCCGCTTCGACTCGAACGACGAATCCCTGCGCGGATTTGATGACAGACAGGCAAGGAATCTTCACATATGGGCAAAGACTACTACTCGATCCTGGGCGTTGCCAGGGGTGCTTCGGATGCCGAAATAAAAAAGGCCTACCGAAAGCAGGCCCTCCAGCATCACCCCGACCGCAACCCCGGCGACAAGGGCGCGGAAGAATCTTTCAAGGCGTGCGCCGAGGCGTATGAAGTCCTCAATGATCCGGAAAAACGCGAGATTTTCGACACCTACGGCGAAGATGGGCTGAACTCGCGCGGCATGCACCACGGCTTTAGCGGCTTCGAAGATATCTTCAGCGCCTTCTCCTCCATCTTTGGCGACGCGGGCCTTGGCGGCGGTTTCAGCTTCGGTGGCGGCAGACGCCAACCGCGCGGTCGCGACATGCGCCACGAGATCGGCATGACGCTCGAAGACGTGATCAACGGCTCCACCCGCAAGATAAAGGTGAGGAAGCCCGCCCCCTGTAGCGGTTGCGAAGGCTCCGGCGCCGAAACCCCCGGGGACGTGACCAGCTGCTCAACCTGCAATGGCAGGGGCGTGGTGATGAGGGTGATTCGCCAGGGTTTCACCACCTTCCAGACCTCCGGGGCCTGCCCCGATTGCGGCGGCGCGGGCAAAACAATCGACAAATTCTGCCCCGAGTGCGATGGCACAGGCTCGATGCGTATTGAGAAGGTGGTGGAGGTCCAGGTCCCCCCCGGCGTACAGTCGGGCCAGCAGGTTCGCATGAGCGGCGAGGGCGAGCAGATCGCCGACGGCCCCGCCGGCGACCTCTACATACTGTTGAGGGAAGAGGAAGACGACCGGTTCGAGCGCCGTGGGACCGACCTCTTCGGGCCGCTTAAGATCGACCTCCTCACCGCAATTGAGGGGGGAAAGATCGAGATCGACGGCCCCGACGGCAAAGAGCTGAAGATCAAGATAGAGGCAGGAATCCAGTCCGGCACGGTCAAGACGATCCGCGGCAAAGGAGTACCCTTGCTAAACCGCCCGCGAGCACGGGGCGACCTGCATCTTCAGGTCTGGGTGAGGACACCCGCCGGTCTGGACAAGGATCAGAAGAAGAAGCTCGGCAAGCTGCTGAAAGGGTTGCCGGTTTGCGATGATGACAGCGAAAGCGAAGAGGGCGGCTGGAAGGACTGGCTCCACGCGATTTTCAACGCAGAGTAACTCCTTGGGCTTCGGCTTTTTCCGCCTGACCGCGTCGCGTGCTCGCTCACAACCTTCGGCGTAGTAGGGCTACTGCCTCGGCTGTTCGCTTGCGCGTCTTCTTGCCAGACGAAAAAATCCTTTGCCCTTGGTTTATCAGATAAGAGCTACGCCGAAAAAACACTAAAACACAAGGCCTCGTATATTGGGAGTATTGTGCGGGATGAGGAAAAAATGTTGCAATGCGAGACTTGACCCCCTGTCTTTTCTTATCTGAAAATAACGAGGAGGCTTGTATTGGCTAATCCAGAACACGTGGAAATTGTTAAGGCAGGCAAGGTTTCAATTAATGAGTTTTTAAAAAGTAGTTCAAGAAGAGAGCCCTTAGATTTAACAGGAGAAAATCTAGAGGGAATTGATTTGTCGAGTTTGAATCTTACTGGGGTGCATTTGAAAAGCACTAATTTAACAAATGCTAATTTAAGCGCCTCGAATTTGTCCCAGGCCGATTTGACTGAAGTAATAATAAAGAATGCAAATTTGTCTGGATGTACTTTTGCAAATTCTAAATTTGTTAATGTAGAAGCTGAGTCAGCGATATTTGAAAAAGCTAACTTTAATGCAACAAATATTGTAGGCGGTAATTTTTACAAGGCTATTTTTGATAGATGTATCCACTTGAAGTTTAATGCTGTCGCAAATATCAACTTTAAAGAAGCTTCTTTTAAAGACATTATTCTATCAGGCAGTAAATTTACAAATTGTGACTTTTCAGGAGCAAATTTCAAAAGGGCTACTTTGGTCAGAACCGAATTTGAGAAATGTGATTTATCTAGGGTGAACTTATATGAAACTGAGATCAATCTAACAGTTTTCAATGATGTGTCTGGTATTACTACGATTAAAAATGCAGATTTATCAATTATAGTAGAGCATGAAAAGTATTTTTCAACATGCAAAAGACCCTTTAGCGAAGAATATATAGGCTGGGATACAATTAGGACATTTGGCAAGCTTCCGTTGTTTGGTGCTTCGTATTCAGCATTAATTGCTATACCTACTTATTTATACTTTCTGGATATATATAATACAAATATAATAGGTATAAATGTTTGGCTGGAGCAATATTTAAACAATGGTGGAGCAATTACGGCAGAACAACTCAAAGACATTGTAGTACATATAAAGCCTTTGCAAGTGCCTAGTCAGTTTTTAATGCTATTAATATCAACTGTGCTATTGGCACTAGGTTCTACATTGTATACATTCTATTGCCCCTCAAGAGTAAAGGAGTTTACCCAAGATCAGTGGGTTGATCAAATAAAGGGTTCGTTGCTTCACTATTTGCCACTAGCCTGGAAGTCTCAAAGTATCAGATTGATAACTGCATTTTGTTATGCAGTAGGAGGAACAGGGGCTTTAATAGTGTTGGGAAATAAAGTTTTCAATGCTGCTATGATGATCATTCGTAATGGCTAAGATTAAATTGAGGTAAGAAGGAACTTGAGGGTCAGGTCTCGTATTGCAACATTGCTAATGGTTTCAAGGTCATGTTGTCCAAGGCGAAGCCGAGTTCCCGACCCGTTCCCATGCTTTTGACCTACCCATCCCCGTCCAAGCGGAGCAGTTCAGCTCGCAGGATCAGGAGGTCATACTTTATAGCGAGCGCAGGCGAGCGGCTTTATGACCTCCCCGGAGAGGTGAACGATCAGCGCAGCTTGTGGGGTGTCCAGGGGTCAAGGGGAGGTTGACAAGAACCTCCCCTTAGCCGCTAAAGCCTCTCGAAGAGAGGCGAGCGGAAGCAGTTAAATACCAGTAAAACCAATCCAAATTCAAAAAATAGCCAAGCGGCGAGCGCCCCCTTCTTCGTCAGAAGGCCCACCAAATCAAAAAAAGCCAAGCGGCTTGAGCGCCCCCCCCTCCCTTCAAACCACCCGCAGCCTGACTGATCGCTGTAATCTTTTTTTGACGAGTTTGGGATAGAGGCGAATGTATGGGTAAGAAATTTAAACAATTTTTTCCGGCGCAGCCGCCCGACACAGCATCCTGTGCGAAACCAAGGAATCCGCCAAGCGATTGAGCGACGACAGTATGAATAATACGGCTAGCGATTGAGCGCCGGTGGCGACGCAGGGTTCGTGCAGGAGGCGAAGTCGCCCGAGGGGGGGGGCAGCCTGACAGTTCCTACTAAAAAAGGTCCTTTAACCACCCAAAAGCCACAAATGTCCCGACACTGCTGCCCAGCGACGAGAAGAAGAAGACCAGGAGCACCCTGCTCACCCGGTTCTTCCACCACCCCTTCCAATCGGAGAGATCGCTCCACAGCTGCTCCGCGTCCCTCACCTTGGGCTTGCCCACCCAAGCCTGCACCGCACCGGAGACCATCCCCGCCCCTATGGTCGGATTGAGCGACGTTATGGGCGCAGCGACGAAGGAGGCGACTATCGTGACCGGGTGTCCAAGGGCGAGCGCCGCCCCCAGCGCCGAGAGCACGCCATTCGCCAGCACCCAGGCCAGCGCCGCTTCCTTCAGCTTCGTTGGGTCCCCGAAGAAGAAACCAGCCGCAAAGAGCGCAATGACCACGCCGGGTATCGCCCAGGGGACGATCCTTGAAATGAGCGGCTTTGGAGGAATGACTTCAAGCTTATCAAGCTCCTCGTCGCTGATATCACCCTCAAGCTCCCTGGTCAGCCCCGGCACATGACCCGCGCCGACCACGGCGACAACCGTTTTGCCCTCGGCCCTCTTGAGCTTGGCCGCCATGTAGATATCACGCTCGTCAATGAGGGTTCTCTTCACCGAGGGTAGCGTCTGGCCCATCTCTTCGAGCAACAGCGAGAGCGTGTCCTTGCTTCTCAGCTCCGCCAGCTCATCCTCGTCCACCTCCATCTCCTCGAAGGCGCTCGCCAGCATGGAGGAGAAGAGCCACATCTTGCGCCAAAAGCCGGTGAGCCTCCACGCCCTCAAAAGGGTCGTGCGAATATCGCGGTCGCAAAGCTCCACCGGAACTTCGCGCTCCCTGGCTACCGTAACCGCTTCAAAAAGCTCCTCACCCGGCTTGACCCCCGTTTTAAGCCCCAGCTTGCGCTGGAAGGCGCTCATGGCGAGGTTTGCCATGAGGTAGGAGCCCTTGCCCTCGCGTAGCGCACGGCCAAGGTTGAGCTTGTCCCAGTCAGTCGGGTTCTCAAGGGCTTCCAGCCGCTTCTCGTCAAGCTCCACGCACACCACGTCGGGATTGAGCTGCTCGATGGCGTGGCGCACCTCTTCCACGCTCTCGCGCGACACGTGCGCCGTGCCGACCAGGTGAAAGGTGCGACCGCCATTCTCGATGGTGGTGATATCGCTTAAAAGATCTTTTCCGTTTTGCGTTTCCAAGTTATTTCAATCTTTCCCGGTGGACGTTTACCAGCCGGTATTGTACTGGTCCGGCCCGCACACCTCAACGTTGGCACTCAAAAAAAAGCATTGTCGTCAGATCGCTGACAAAGCCCGTCTTTTCTCCGATTGACTTTGTCAGGCTAAGAAATGATCCTCGAAATACAACAAGTATTCCTCCGGTCATTTTTTATATCCTTCCTTCTTCTCGAAGAAAATCCAGCCCATGTCAGCGATCAGTCAGGCTGAGTAGTAGACAATTTTCCAGCCAATTTCCTTTTGTCCACCTTTGTCAACAGCCTGGTCGTGGTATGCTTTGGCGAGAGCCTGCACGAATTTCATATCTTCAGGCGGGGACTTTACCAAATGGATGCTAGTGCAACAAAGCGATTTGTTTTCATCGGCGGCATACCCTGCTTCGACTACATGATCCATCTCGACTGGGATGAGATATCAAAAGCCACCGACGACCACGTCTTCATCCTCGACGACAAAATCCTGCTGCCGGTCGGCACGATCTTCAAATTCAATGTGCCCGAGCTGGATCAGACTATCCATATCAACCCCATGGCAAACGTCGCGGTGCGCGAAGTGCGCGGCGAGCCCTACTACGCCATGGAGTGCGGGGGCAAGCACCCCGAGTGCCAGCCCTACACGCTGCGGGGTGAGCTGGAGACGATCTTCACCGAACTCCACGAAGCGTTCCCGGAGGACATAAAGTCGCTTGAAGATTTAAAAGTCATCGAAGCCTCCAATCCCGTCAAGATAATCATGGGGGGCAACAACCGGAATATAATCGACGCCATCACCACCCTTTTTTCATCCCCCGAGCTGGCCGATCTTACCCGGGGGGTGGCGATGGAGCACCACTTCTTCATCGACAACGACAACCCCAAGTTCAAGATGGTCATGGAGGAATATACCCGGCTTGGCGTGGCCCTCGGCGACGGTGAGCGCTACCACGTCCCCGGCCTGGAGCCCCGCGTGGGCTTCGTCTTCACCATCAAGGACGCTGACGCGAAGACGCAGGACCGCATCATCCTCTCCAACCGGATCAACGAAGAGGTGATCCCGAAAGGGAAGATCAACGAGACCTATTTCAAGTTGGAGCACGACTTTCGCTGCGACGACAGGCCACAGGTGGACACCTGCCTGATAATCAACTCCATGACCAACCCCGAGGAGATGCGCCACATCCCGAGGCTGCTCCAAACCTGCTACGCCAGCGGCGTGACCACCTATCTGTGCCCCACCGCCACCACGGTGCGCACGGTCGATACTGTAGTTGCGCAGAAATTCTACACAACCGAGAAGCAGCACTTCTTCCAATACCGCAAGGATTTCTTCTACACCTCGGTATTGCCCTACATCCACTACCTGATCTTGAACCGCGACGAGCTGGCGCTGGTGGACGACGTGATGGACAAGAAGGGGATCGACGAGACGGCGAGCCATATCGCAAACAAGATGAACAGGGGAAAGCATGGCGACAGCGCCAATGGGGGCAACGTGGTGGTCACCGGAGGCTCCCAGGGCGCGCGCTACACCGAGCGGCTAAGCCCCAAGATGGCCGCGTTGTACTGGGAAAAAGCGCACCTCCCGGCCAACTTGAGAATCCACTTTGCCGAGCGGCGCCTAGTCTGCGGCGACGACTACCTGACCTCGCTGGTTTCCACCCTGGGGGCGGGCGACGCCTTCACCGCCGCCATGATAGGGCTGACCGCGCTTGGGTGGGATGGCGGACACGCGCTACGTGCGGCAACACTGGGTGCGCAGCACTACATCATGACCAGGGAACACCCCCGCCTCTCCGACATGATGGCGCTTGATGAGGAGCACATAAGGATGGGGACCGAGACCGAGATGGTGGACGTGATAAGCCACCATGTGGACCAGAGCGGCGACGCCACCCGCTACGGCACGATCTCCGAAACCGTGGTGACGATTCGCACCGCGCAGATTCATCACCCCTTCCGCGAAGCACTGGAGGTGGCGATGAAAATGGCCGGGTCAGGCAGGTCGCGTACGACCCAGCCAACTCAAAAAGCCCCTAGAAGCTGAGTTGAAGCGTGGCGTAGGGGCCGGTCTGCTGCACCCGGAAGTCCACGTCCTGAACCTCGACTTCGACCTCTACGTGGCGGTAGCCCGCGCCAATCGCCAGCAGCGGAAAGGGTGTAAACAACAGCTCGCCACGCGCGTCCAATACGTAGTTGTCATCGTATTTTATGCCTGCGGCGCGTACATTTACCTCCAGCAGATCAGCGACAATGCCCACGTGCAGCCCCATGGATATCAACGGTAGAGGAACCTCGAAGGACTCATCCTCCGACATACCGGTGGTGCGGCTTTCAATGGTCGCCTCGCCCTCGATGTATTTTAATTGAACCCCCAGCCCAAGAGAAAATCCGGCGACCCAATTCTCAAAGTCAAGGATGTCGTACTGGTAGCCCACGTCCAACATCGTGTACTCCAGCGTAGTTAAAATGTCCTCGCTCGCGGAAAAGACCATGTCGGCAAATTCGATATCTCTTGAGAGCGTCGCGGTCCCCTCGTAATCCACCTGCACGGCGGAGACAAAGATGTGATGGGAAAAAATATCAGCTTGTGCCTCGACGACCACGAAGTCCTCATCCTCCATGCCAAGGTCATCGTCAAGATTCAGCTGAGTGCCCGGGAGGATGTCACCCTCCGCAGCAAAATCGGCGTTGAACTCCGGCATCCAGTAATATGCCCCCACGCCCACGCCGGCGGCGAGGGCAGGTGACGCCATCAGCAAAAGGGAAAGAGCAGTCGCGGTAATTATCTTTTTCATCACGGTTCTCCATTCATGTCGCAATGCAAAATTCATCTTGAAATTCAATTGAACTCAGCCAGTAAGCTCTGCCATAAGTTTGGTGAAATCATCGGGGCTTAGCGATTGGGGTCCGTCACACAGCGCCTGTGCCGGGGAGGGATGCACCTCGACCATCACCCCCGCCGCGCCCACCACTATGGCGGCTTTGGTCATGTGGGGCACAATCTCGCGCCGACCAATAGCATGGCTGGGATCGACTATCAGGGGCAGATGGGTAATGTTCTTCAAATAGGGTACCACACCCAGGTCCAGGGTGTTTCGCAGCGCCCGCTCAAAGGTGCGTATGCCCCGCTCGCAGAGGATCACCTGATCGTTTCCCCCACTCAGGATGTACTCCGCCGCCGCCAGAAACTCTTCCAGCGTTGCGCTCATTCCGCGCTTTAAAAGTACTGGCCTGCCCACCTTGGCGACCTCTTTCAGCAAATCAAAGTTCTGCATATTGCGGGCGCCGATCTGTAGGCAATCAGCTTTTTCAGCCACGCGGTCGAGTTGGTCGATGCGCATCACCTCGGTGACTATGGGCAAGCCCACTTCCTTTCCCGCCTCGGCGAGGAGGTCCACCCCCTCAAAGCCCATGCCCTGGAAGGAGTGGGGACCGGTGCGGGGCTTGAACGCTCCGCCTCGCAGCATGTGCGCCCCAGCGGCCTTCACAACCCTGGCGGCGGCAAAGACCTGCTCACGGCTCTCAACGGCGCAGGGCCCTGCGATTATCACCGGCGGACGGTTCCAGCCCACCTCCACGTTGCCGACCTTGACCACCGTGTCCTCGGGGTGAAAGTCGCGGCTCACCAGCTTAAACGGCTTGGTGACGTGGATGAACTCGCGCACACCGGGCAGCCCCCTGAAGGGACTCTCGTCAACGTAGCCCTGGTTGCCCAAGACCCCAATTGCGACGCGGTCGCCCCCGGGGATCGGTTGGGGGGTCAACCCCTGTGCGCTTATTACCTCAATTACACCCTTCACCTGCTCGGGCGTCGCGCCGCGATCCATTACGATCAACATTCAAAAATCCTCCAGCCGCCTTGGAGTCGGCAGCGCTTTATATCGGTTACTTTCATTCCTGTTCGGACATTCTGGACACTACTTCGCCGCCGGTCAAGTTGCGACCTCATCGCGCAGGGTCTAGAATGTCCCACATGAAAACACCGGTGGGGAAACCTTTCACTTTCGTGCATGCAGCCGACCTGCATCTGGGCACCCCCTTCAAGGACATCTCCACCGCCCTTGAAGGCGCGGGCAAGGCCCTGCAACACGCCACCCTGGACGCATTCGACCAGCTCGTGGCGCTGTGCGTCGAAAAAGAAGCTGCCTTCCTCCTCATCGCGGGCGACCTCTTTGATGGCCCCAACCGGGGGGTGCGCGCACAGCTGAGGCTCCAGCGCGGGCTTGAGAGGCTACACGATTCCAATATTCCCGTCTTCATCGCGGCGGGCAACCACGACCCGCTAAAGGGGGGGTGGCCCGGCAGTGACCGGTGGCCACCCAACGTCCACGTCTTCCCCCCCTCTGCCAACAAACCCTTCCCCGTGGAAAAAGATGGCGAAGCGGTGGCGCTGGTCCACGGCGTCAGCTACTCGCGCCAAGCCGAGAAAAATGACCTCGCCTCAAAATTGGCGCGGACCGAGTCACCGAACTATCAGGCCCTCTACCAAATTGGGGTGGTCCACGCCACGGTGGGAACGTACGAGGCCCATGAGAGCTACGCCCCCACGACCCTCGAAAATTTAAGAGCGACGGGCCTCGACTACCTAGCGCTGGGGCATGTTCACACCTTCACCGTGGTGAACGAGGCCGACCCGGTGGTCGCCTATCCCGGCAATATACAGGCGCTCTCCCCCCGCGAAATGGGCGCGAAGGGGGCGCTGCTGGTCAGCGTGGACGCTGCGCACCGGGCCACCCTTGAGTTCGTCGAGCTGGACTCTGTCCGCTTCGTTGAAGAGGAGATAGACCTTGGCGACACTGACTCCCTGGCCGAACTCTCCACCCTCCTGCAAGAGGGTGCTGCGGCAGCGAGAGAGGAGGGCGGCGCCAGGGCAATCGTTCTCAGGGTAATCCTCAAGGGCCGCACCCCCCTCTATTCCCAGCTGGCGAGGCCGGGGGATATCGAACAGCTGACAAGCGAACTGCGAGAAGCCGAGGTCCACGGTACGCCCCCCCTGTGGTGGAACAGGATCGCCAACGCGACCTCCCCGGAGCTGGACATCGAGGCGCTGGAAAAACAGGGGGGGCTGGAAAGCGAGCTGATCGGGCTGGCGCGCACGCTGAGCGAGGATGACGCACTGCTTAGTGGTTTCGCCGATGAGGCCCTGGTCGACCTCTACAAGAAGCCGGAGGTGGCTCGTTTGTTGGGACCAAGGCCGGAAGGCGCAGAGTTGGAGGCGGAGCTGCAACTGGCCCGCGATCTCGCGCTGGACCTGCTAAAGGGTGGCCTATGAGGATCGCGAAGCTCCATATAGAGGGGTTCGGCATCTTCACCGATAGGGAATTGCCACAACAGGGCGAACTCGCCGAGGGGCTCAACGTTATCCACGGCCCCAATGAGGCGGGAAAATCAACGGTGCTGGCCTTCATCCAAGCGGTACTCTTCGGCTTCCCAAGAGCCAATAGTGAAGATCATATTCCTGCGCTCTACTCCGACACCTTCGGCGGCTCGATTACGGTAGTCGATAATGACGGCGCATCGTGGGTGGTCAGCCGCCACAGGGGAAGAAAGCCCCAGCTTCAACTTCAACGCCCCGATGGCGGCGAGGGCGACGAAGCGGATCTGGCAACGCTGGTCCACAACTTCGACGACTCCATCTTCCGCGCCGTCTTCGGCTTCGACCTCTCCGACATCGCAGAGCTGCAAGGGATGGATGACAAGCGCATCAGCTCGCGCATCTCCAACGCAGGGCTGCGCGGCTCCGCCGCCCCGGTTGAGGAGATCTTCAAGGAACTGGACAAACGCATGGCCCCCCTGCTAAGGGAGCGCAAGACCGACACGGCCATTCGCCAGTCCATCGACGCGATAAAGACCAATGAAAAGGAGCTAAAACTTCTCACCGAGAAAGCGGCCTCCCACCCAGAGCTAAAGAACGAGCTGGAAACCTTGGGCGGCGAGATCATCTCCCTGAAAGACCGGCGCAACCAACTTGGCGAAAAGGGACTGGAATTAAAAACTTTGGTGGATTTGTGGCCCCACGCGCGCGACACCAAGACCTTCTCCAAAGAGATCGAAGAGCTTGAAGCACCAGAGGAGTTTCCTGCCGACGGCCTGTCACTATTGGAAAAAGCGCAGGAGGGGGTCTCCTCCAACAAAGTGGAGGTTGAAGAGGCGGAAGGACAGCTTGAAAAATTACGCGCTCGCCTCGCCCCCCTTGCAGCGGATGAAAAACTGCTCGGTTTTTCCACCGATGCGGAAGCGCTGAAGTCGGAGCTTCCCCTGATTCTCGACCGCAAAGGCCAACTTGGCAGCGCCAGGGGTGAGCTTGCGTCACTTGAAAAAAGCTTCTCCAACACGATCAACGAGCTTGGCGAGGGGTGGAGCCGAGAACTTGTTGAAGTAATCAAGGTAGGCATCGAGCGCGAAGAGGAGGCGAGGAAGTTGGCTGACAGGCTGAGCCTCGTCCGTAATGAGCTGGAGCGTGCCACCAATAACTTCTCCGACGCGGGGAAAAGCAGATTCTCCCCAAAAGTCGCAATAGCGATAATTGTACTGGGGGTGCTGCTCGGGGCAGGTGGTTTTTTCACCGCAGCTCCCATTCAAACCTTCCTCTGGTTTCTCTGTGCAGCCTTTATGGTGATTGGCTCGATACCCCTTTTTGGCGGGGGAGGGGGTAGCGATGATCTTTCGCGAGAGACGGCGGCAAAAAAAGAGCTTGAGGTGACCCTAGCGCGCTGGGAGGAGCTGCTGGAGAGTTGGAAGCTGGGGCTTCCCTCTCGACCGGAACCGGACACCGCCCTGCGCATCTTCGCCCGCCTGGACAAAGCGAAGGTGGAACTGTCCAATCTGAAAGCGGTTGAAGACAAGATTAGCGACCTGAAGGGTTACGTTGCGGCATGGGAGGAGAAAGCGCGGGGCAAGGTTGAGGGAATCGTGCTGCTCGACCCTGCCGCCTCAATTGAGAACAATGTCCGCAGCGTGGCGGAGAAGGTCCTCTCCGAGAAGGAGAAGCAGCTTGAGGCCCGTAAGTTGGCGGGTAAAATCGAGACCTTCTCAGGTCAGTTCGATAAATATTCAAAACTGCTCAAGGAGGATCGCGAGAAGATTTCCGGGCTGCTCAAGGCCACGGGTTCCCCCGATGCGGTACATTTCCGCCTTCTGGGCAAAAACCATGCGCGCAAGGTTGAGCTGGAGGCGGCAATGCGGGATGGTTCTTCCCGTATTGATGAGAGGCTTGGAGAGGGTGATAGAGCCAAGCAACTCCGTAAAATCCTCGACACGGGAGAGGTTGTGGAGTGGGAGATGGAGTTGGCGCAAACCCGAACGCAATACTCCGACCTGGACTCCTCAATTGATGAAAAGAACAAAGGTTACGGAGAACTGAACAAAGCGCTTGAGGATATGGAAAGCTCCGACGAGATCGGCCGCATCGGTCTCGCTGTCGAAGTTGCAAGGTCTCAAGGGGTGCAGGCGGCCTCAAGCTGGCGGGTACTGTCACTGGCCCATCGGCTGCTGGAAAAATCCCTGGCTAAATACTCCGAAGAGCACCAGCCCGCCGTGATGGAGCTGGCCTCCAAGACCTTTTCCGCGATAACCGGTGGACGCTACCCCCATGTGAGACAGCCCCACGACGAGGACCAGCCGCGAGTGATAAGGGAAAACGGCGACTCGCTCAGGCCCTCCGAACTCTCCAGGGGCACCCGCGAAGAGCTGTACGTCTCCATGCGGCTGGCGTTGGCGATGGAGTTTGGCAAAAGGGGAACCCACCTGCCGCTCATCGCCGATGATGTCTTCGTCAACTTCGACCCCGACAGACGCGACGCGGCGCTGGCCCAGCTGTGCGACTACGCCAGGTCGGCGCAGGTCATCTTCTTTACCTGCCACCCCGACACGGTGAAAAAGCTTCGCACCCTCGATCCCACCGCCAAAATAATGGACCTCAAAATATAAAACCTTTGATCCTGATCATGGAATACAACTGTAAACCGGGGCATTTATTAGCCATACACTTAGAGGAGATTTAAATAAATGTCTCGACCGCTTTCACCCATAAAAATTCTCTCAACGCTGTTCCTCCTGCTTGCCTTCACCACGACCTCGGCGCTGGCGATAGAGTGCCACTGCTTCACCGACAGGGAGTTCGTCGCCGCCGAACCTGCGAAGGCCGACCCCTACCTGCTCGCGACGGCGAGAAACTCACTGCTGGCGGCGGCGGTCAATGTGGAGAAGGGCACGATAGTCAAATCCCGCATGAACGGCACAGGGGAAACCGACCTCTGGGTGGCGCACATTGTCGGAGGGGCTGGCAAGGCTACGCCCAACACCATCCTCTCCAAACACGAGGATGGTCAGACCTGGGCCGAGACCTTCAAAAAGCTGGGGATCGACAACGTCACCCCGGCCAAGTCGATCCTTGCAATCGAGAGCGGCGGCGACGCCGAGATTCTTCATCTGCTCTCCGACCCCTACCTTGTCTCCGCCCTTGGCCTGACAAAGGCGGAGGTTGAGACGCTGCACAATCTCGGTGCCGACACCGGAGAAACCGCCTTGGCAGGACTCTTGAAGACCAAAACCGGCGCGGAACCGATAGAGACCTACCGCTCCATAATGGCCGGACAGACCACCTGGGGTACCCTGGTCAACGCTATGGGCCTTGAGCCCAAACAAGCTGGCGAAATGATTATGGAACTGGTTAAAAACTCCAAGTGATTCACCCCGCTCACTGCGCAAATGCCCCAGAAAACTAGCCGAAATATGCTGGAAAAGGCTAATGCGCTGGCACAGGGAAAACACCCCGGAACTGCTTGAAGCAGCGTAAAGAAAAAAGTCGCACGAAAATGGCACGGCGATCCGCAACTTGGGACTGGCGAGCAGAGTGAAGAGATTGAGCATCACCGCCCTGGCTGCGCCGTTATACTGATTGGATGCCGTGCCGCTATGAATCATATCATGCACGTCGCCATGCGGTAGGGGCTATCGGTGCGAATGGGTGTCTATAATATCGTGCGCAATTGATGTTAAAATCTGGTTTTGAACGGGAATGGGTTGACATTCACGGTTATGGGTGTCCCAATTGGTTCTACAGGAGCAACTAATTATGTACAAATTCCTTATAGAGCATGCCGTTGTAGCATGCTCTATATTTATTTCAATATGTGCATTGTTTTTGACTTCATATCAAACATATAGCATTAATGTTCACAACCGACTTAGTGTTATCCCTCTGCTTAACTTACATAGAAGCGTTGACGGGCAAGGAAGTATCAACATGGGTGTCTCTAACGAAGGCACTGGACCAGCAATCATCCATAATTTTGAGATTGTAGATACAGAACAGGCGAGACAGGTCTTTGATATGAGAGAGCTAGTTGCCCATAGTGCGATGACGCTAGAGCAGCCAGTAAGAGAGCTTACTATCACACCCTCTGTTTTTCCCGATAATGGGTTTGCCCTTAAAGCAGGGGACACCACTCTACTCTTCAGCACAGCTACCGATAATACCGGTTGGGAGGCTGTAGATTATATGGTTAGATTACAAGAGAATATTAAAATTGGGGTTTGCTATAGCTCTATATACGGAGATGGTTTTTATGCCAGCACATACCCTTGGGACCCTCCTAAAAACTCGTGTGTTTTTGACGATAATTTCTCATTGTCTAAAAGGGACTCACCCCAACACATAACACCACCTCCTACCTTAACAAACCTAGTGCCCCCTTTAGCTGAGAAGGTTAGATTAGAGAAAATTGGTGCAACTGAGTAGGATAGGGTACTGCTCACCTACATGATTTTCAGCCCAGCACCGCCCTGAAGTCAGATCTCGCATTGCAACATTTCTACATCTTAAGCATCCGCTGGGGGGTCTCGCATTACAACATTCAGGGTCGGGCTATTTGAGGTGAGGCGCTAGCCGAGCCGAGTTTCCGACCCGTTCAGATGCGGTGTTCCGCCGGGTTTGATTTTGACTTTTAAACTCCCCCTTCAAGCGGTTGAAGCGAGCAGGCGAAGGAATAGAACCTTACGCGGAAGCGAGTGTAACGAGCGGCTTCGGAAGGTTCCCGTAGCAGCGAGCGGTCCGCTTTAGCGGATCAGAGCTTGTGGGGCGTCCCCCAGCGAGGTTTACCTCGCATACCAGAAGACCAAACTTTAAGTGAACAGGACGAAGTCCTTGAGCTTAAAGGGGGATTGACAAGAATCCCCCTTTGCCGCTCCAGCCCTCGAAGAGGGAGAGCGGAACGCCTTTAAATACAATAAAACCAATCCAAACAAAAAAACCGCGTGCCAAGCTGCGCGACTCAGCGCCCAAGCCTTTCTACGCACCTATCCCTTATGTTACTATTAGAGTTTCCCCTTCCTGGCAACTCTGCCTGGAGGACAAGGATCGGAGCACTGAGCGTGGCCGACGACAAGTGGCTGGTTAAATTCATCGACCATCTGGCCTTTGAACGTGACGTTTCCCCTCACACCCTGGCCAATTACAAACGCGACGTAAACGGGTTTGTGGCGTGGGCCGATGAGCGGGGAGAAAAGTCCCGTGGGCCCGAGCTTTGGCGCAAGGTGGACGCGGCCAGGATTCGTGCTTACCTTGCGTGGCTCCACCCGACACATGCGAAAAGTTCTATTGGCCGCAAGCTCTCGGGGCTGCGCTCATTTTTTAAATATCTGGTGAGAGAGGGCCACCTTGCCTCCAACCCCGCCGATGGCGTGAGCGCCCCCAAGGCTGAAAAGAGGCTGCCCGAGTTCATGCCGGTGGATGAAGTCCTCCATCTGCTCGATTCGGTTGACAGCGAGGGGCTTTCGGGTGGGCGAGACAAGGCTATACTTGAAACTCTCTACGCCACCGGCATCAGGGTCAGCGAGCTGGTGGGGATGAATGGTCGGGACCTGGACCTCAAAGAGGGCGCGGCGCTCATACGGGGCAAGGGCAAGGTCGAACGCGAGGTCGTCTTGACGGCCAAAGCCATTGGTGCCTTCAAGAGTTATTTTGCAATGCGGCGGGACGCGGGAGTAGCCTTGGAACCGGAAGGGCCAGTCTTCCTCAACGCAAGGGGGGCAAGGCTGACCGATCGCAGCGTGAGGAGGATTCTCGACAAAAGACTCACCTTGGCAGCAATAGCGCGCAACGTGAGTCCGCACACCCTTCGTCACACCTTCGCCACGCACATGCTCGCGGGCGGGGCGGATTTGAGGGCTATTCAGGAACTGTTGGGGCATAAAAGCCTCTCGACGACGCAAAAATACACGCACCTGGGCATAGAGCGGCTGATGGAAGTCTACGACAAGGCCCACCCCAGGGCTTAGAAGCTGCCGGTTTGCAAGAAGACACGGCGGGAGTACGGTCATGGAGAACAACGCATTGCACGGCACGACAATAGTCTGCGCCAGACGCGGCGACAAGGTCGCCATGGGCGGCGATGGACAGGTGACGCTGGGGACCACGGTGATGAAAGAGGATGCGAAGAAGATTCGCACGCTGGCCGGTGGCAAGGTCCTGGCTGGCTTCGCAGGCGCGACCGCCGACGCCTTCACCCTGCTGGAACGCTTTGAGGGCAAGATCGAGGTGCACCGTGGGAACCTGCGCCGCGCCGCGGTGGAGCTGGCAAAGGATTGGCGCACCGACAAGTATCTCAGACGGCTGGAAGCGATGCTCATCGCCGCCGACCGCGAAGTGACCCTGATAGTGTCGGGTACCGGCGACGTGATAGAACCTTCCGAGGACATCACCGCCATCGGTTCCGGCGGAGCCTATGCGTTGGCCGCAGGGCTGGCGCTGCTGGACCACACAAAGCTCGACCCCGAAGCCTTGGTGCGCGAGTCGCTTGCGAAGGCGGCGAGAATCTGCATCTACACAAACGACCGCGTTGAACTACAAACGCTGGGAGAATAGAAGAACGATGAACAGCTTCACCCCCCGCGAGGTGGTCAGCGAGCTGGACCGCTTCATAGTCGGGCAAGCAAACGCAAAGCGCGCCGTGGCGATAGCGCTCAGAAACCGTTGGCGTCGCCGCCAGGTTGAAGAGGGGTTGCGCGAAGAGATAACGCCCAAGAACATTCTCCTCATGGGGCCGACCGGCGTGGGCAAGACTGAAATAGCCCGCAGGCTGGCGAAGCTGGCGCGTGCGCCCTTTATCAAGGTCGAGGCCACCAAGTTCACCGAGGTGGGCTATGTGGGCCGCGACGTTGAATCGATGGTGCGCGATCTGGTGCGCGACGCAGTCGCGCTGGTTCAGGAGGAGGAGGAGAAGCGTGTGCAGGTCAGCGCCGAGGAGCAGGCCGAGGAGAAACTGCTAGACATCCTGCTGCCGCGCGGGCTTGGTGAATCCGCCTCCGAGACCAGGGAGAAGTTGCGCCAGATGCTAAAAATCGGCGCACTTGACGAGCGCCAGGTGGAGGTTGAGGTGATACCCAGGCAATCCACGCCCCAACTCGACATCTTCGCAGCTCCGGGCATGGAGGATATGGGCTCCCATATTCAGGATATGATGAAAAACATCTTCCCCAAGGGAGGCCCGCAGACCAAGAAGATGATGTCGGTGGCCGAGGCCAGAAAGATCCTCGTGGAGCAGGAAGCTGCAGCGTTGGTAGACCAGGAGAGGGTCACCGAGATCGCCCTTGAAAGGGCGCAGAATGACGGCATCATTTTCATTGATGAGATCGACAAGATCGCGTCGCGCTCCGGCGAGGGGCGCGGCCCCGATGTCAGCCGCGAGGGTGTCCAGCGCGACATCCTCCCCATCGTCGAGGGCTCGACGGTGAACACGAAGTATGGGGTGGTCAAGACCGACCATATCCTCTTCATCGCGTCGGGGGCGTTTCACATGTCGAAGCCCTCCGACCTGATCCCGGAGCTTCAGGGGCGCTTCCCCATCCGGGTGGAACTGAGCGCGCTTGGCCGTGACGAGTTCGTGCGAATCCTCACCGAACCGCAAAACTCGCTCAAGCGCCAGTATGAGGAGTTGCTGAGGACCGAGGGGGTGGAGGTTGAGTTCGCCGACGATGGCATCGAAGAGCTGGCCGACATGGCGGTGAAGGTGAACGACCGCACCGAGAATATAGGCGCACGCCGCCTTTACACGGTGATGGAGAAGGTGGTAGAGGAGATCAGCTTCGCCGCGCCGGATATGGTTGAAAAGTCGATTAGGATCGACAGGGCATATGTAAGGGACAAGCTGGCCGAGGTTGTGGACGACGGCGATCTGGCCCGCTTTATACTCTAAAATTTCATACCTGTAAGAAAAGGACTGCCAAAGTGGACAAGGTCATCGAAAAAGCCCAGGTCCTGCTGGAAGCTCTGCCCTACATCAAGGAGTTCTTCGGCAAGGTTACCGTCATCAAGTATGGCGGCCACGCGATGGTTGAGGAACGCCTCAAGAAGAGCTTCGCGCTGGACGTTATCCTCATGAAGTATATCGGCATAAATCCGGTAGTCGTGCATGGCGGCGGCCCCCAGATCAACAAGGTGATGGAGGCGATGGACATCCATCCCACCTTCGTTGACGGAATGCGTGTGACCGACAAGCCCACCATGGACGTGGTGGAGATGGTGCTGGGCGGCAAGGTCAATAAAGAGATCGTCAGCCTCATTCAACTCCACGGCGGCAAGGCGGTTGGCCTCACCGGTAAGGATGGCGGGCTGATAAAGGCCAAGAAGCTGGTGGTGACAAAGAAACGCGAAGAACACCTGCCCCCGGAGATCATCGACCTGGGCGCGGTTGGCGAAGTCGATAAGGTTGACCCCAGCGTCATTGAAGCACTGGACTCGGGAGGCTTCATCCCCGTCATCGCACCGGTGGGCGTGGGTGAAAAGGGCGAGACCTACAACATCAACGCCGACCTGGTCGCGGGCAACCTCTCCGGCGCTCTTCAAGCCGAGAAGCTGGTGCTCATGACGGACATCGACGGCATCCGCGACGGCTCCGGCGAGCTGATCCCCACCCTGCACCGCGAAGAGGTGGCGGTGCTGATCGAGCGGGGAATAATAACCGACGGGATGATTCCCAAGGTGACCTGCGCTCTGGCTGCGCTGGCGGCCGGGGTCAAGAAGGTTCACATAATTGATGGAAGGATCGAACACGCCGTGCTGCTGGAAATTTTCACGAAGGGCGGCATCGGCACCGAAATAGTAGGATAAAGAAGATGAACAACAAGGAAATAATGGAGCTGTCCGACAAAGCCCTGATGCCGACATACGCGAGGTTCCCCCTGGCGCTGGTAAAGGGGAAGGGTACCAGGGTGTGGGATGGCGACGGGAGGCAATATCTGGACTTTCTCTCCGGCATCGCGGTGTGCAATCTGGGCCACTGCCACCCGGCGGTGACCAGGGCGATCTGCGAGCAGGCGGTAAAACTCCTGCACGTCTCCAACCTCTACCATATCGAACCCCAGGCCGAGCTGGCCGCGCTCTTGACCGAGATTACTTTTGCCGACAAGGTGTTTTTCGCCAACTCCGGGGCCGAGGCCAATGAGGGGGCGATAAAGCTGGCGAGAAAATACCAGTCCGACAAGGGGCTGGCCGACAAATACCGCATCGTCACCGCCTCCATGAGCTTTCATGGCCGCACGCTGGCGACGCTTACCGCAACCGGTCAGGAGAAGGTGAAGGTCGGCTTCGCGCCGCTGCCTGAAGGGTTCGACTACGTCCCCTACAATGACATCGACGCACTGGCCGCAGCGGTTGGAGACGACACCGCCGCCGTCATGCTGGAACCGCTCCAGGGCGAAGGGGGCGTGCACACTGCCGCGCCGGGTTACCTCGCCAAGGCGCTTGAGCTCTGCGAGCAGCACGGCGCGCTCCTCATCCTTGACGAGGTGCAGACTGGCGCGGGCAGGACCGGCACCTTTCTCGCCTGTGAAGCGGAAAACGTCACCCCGCACATCGCCACGATGGCGAAGGGGCTGGGCGGCGGAGTGCCCATCGGCGCGCTCTTGGCGGTGGATGAGGTGGCGGACTCCTTCGGACCGGGCACCCACGCCACCACCTTTGGCGGCAACCCGCTCTGCACGGCGGCGGCGCTGGCGGCGACCAGGACGCTTATCTCCGAACATATTTTGGAAAACTGCCGGAGCGCCAGCGAGTATTTCTTCGACAAGCTGGAATCTTTTGCCGCTTCAACCCCCGCCATCTCCGAGGTCAGGGGCAAGGGGCTGCTCATAGGAGTAGAACTTGCCGACAACGGCGACGCGGCGGCGGTGGTTGAAAAATTGATGGAAAAAGGCTTTCTGGTCGGCACCGCCGGCCCGTCGGTGGTGAGGTTCGCACCGCCACTCACCGTGGATAAATCAGAAATAGCCGCCCTCATGGTGACCTTTGAGGAAATATTGGAAGAGCAGGGTTAGACGATGTTAAGACATTTTTTGAAGCTCTCGGACTGGACGAGGGAGGAGCTTATCGGGCTCCTCAATCTGGCCGACCAGCTGAAAGCAAAGCAGCACAGCGGAGAGTCGCACCATATACTTGAGGGCAGGACGCTGGCGATGATCTTCGAGAAGAGTTCGACGCGCACGCGGGTGTCGTTTGAGGGGGGCATGACCCAGCTGGGCGGCCACGCCATCATGCTATCGAGCGCCAATACACAAATCGGCAGGGGCGAGCCGTTGCGCGACACCGCCCGCGTGCTCTCGCGCTACGTGGACGCGATCATGATCCGCACCTTCGACCATGACGACGTTGAGGAGCTTGCCAACTGGTCAAGCGTGCCGGTAATCAACGGCCTCACCGATCTGGTGCACCCCTGTCAGGTGATGGCGGACCTGATGACGATACGCGAACGCAGGGGCGACCTCGACGACCTCACCGTGGCGTGGATCGGCGATGGCAACAACATGGCCCACTCCTGGATACTGGCGGCGCAGGTGATCGGCTTCACCCTGAAGCTGGCCTGTCCACCTGAAGAGGAGTACCGGCCCGCCCCCGAGCTGCTGGCCCAGGCGACCGGGGCTGGCGCAAAGATCGAAGTCGCCACCGACCCCGAGTGGGCCGCGACCGACGCCGACGTGGTGACCACCGACGTGTGGGCCTCCATGGGTCAGGAAGAGGAGGCCGAGCGCAGAAAAAAAGCGTTCGTCGGCTACACAGTGGATGAGGAGTTGATGACCTCTGCAAAAGAGGATGCAATCTTCCTTCACTGCCTCCCCGCCCACAGGGGCGAAGAGGTTAGCGAAGGTGTTTTGGAGGGCCCCCACTCCGCCGTGTGGGATGAGGCGGAGAACAGGCTGCACGCGCAAAAAGCGATAATGGTCAGGCTTATAACCGACAATATCAGGTAACCGACAATATCAAGGGGTGAACGCCCCCTCGCAAATAAGCATTTGAGGAAAGGGAACAAAACACGATGGCTGACAAAGTTGTATTGGCATATTCCGGCGGTCTGGACACTTCCATAATTGTGCGCTGGCTCATTGAAACTTACGGGTGTGAAGTGATCTGTTTCGCCGCCGATCTGGGTCAGGCCGAGGAGCTGGACGGGCTGGAGCAAAAGGCGCTGGACACGGGCGCTTCCAAGATCTACATCGAAGACCTCCGCGAAGAGTTCGCCCGCGACTACGTCTTCCCCATGTTCAGGGCGGGAGCGATCTATGAATCCAACTACCTCCTGGGCACCTCCATCGCGAGGCCACTTATCGGAAAAAGGATGGTGGAAATCGCAAAGGCCGAAGGGGCCGACGCGATCAGCCACGGCGCCACCGGCAAGGGCAACGACCAGGTGCGCTTCGAGCTGGCCGCCTACGCGCTGGCCCCCGATATCCAGATCATCGCCCCCTGGCGTATATGGGAGCTGAATTCCCGCGAGTCCCTTATCGCCTACGCCAAGAAGTTTGGCATCCCTGTGCCGGTCACCAAGGCCAAGCCCTATTCCAGCGACCGCAACCTCCTGCACATCTCCTTTGAGGGCGGTGTGCTGGAAGACCCCTGGGCCGAGCCGTCCGAAGATATGTTCGTCCTCTCGGTCAGCCCCGAGGCCGCGCCCAACACTCCCGAGTACGTGGAGATAGAGTTTGCGGCGGGCACCCCCGTCGCCATTGACGGCAAAAAGCTCTCCGCCGCCGGGCTGATGGAGAAGCTGAACGAGCTTGGCGGCCGCAACGGTGTGGGCCGCATCGACATGGTGGAGAACCGGTTTGTGGGGATGAAGAGCCGCGGCGTCTACGAGACCCCCGGCGGCACGATCCTGCGCGCCGCCCATCAGGCGGTGGAGTCGCTGACGATGGACCGCGAGGTCATGCACCTGCGCGATTCGCTGGTGCCCCGCTACGCGGAGCTGGTCTACAACGGCTTCTGGTTCGCCCCCGAGCGCGAGGCGCTCCAGGTTTTCATGGATGAGACGCAAAAAAACGTCACCGGCACCGCGCGCATCAAGCTCTACAAGGGCAACGCCATCGTCGTGGGCAGAAAGTCCCCGGTCAGCCTCTATGACCCGGCGACGGCGACATTTGAAGAGGATGAGGTCTACAATCAGGCGGACGCCGACGGGTTCATAAAACTGAATGCCCTGCGGCTGAGGCTTAAAAACAAGCTGGGCAGCTAGACCGGCAAGCTGACTGATTTTTTCTACAACCATTCAATCAAAAAGGGTTACCCATGGCCGATAAACCCTGGGGCGGCAGGTTCAAGGAAGAGACGTTGAAGATCGTTGAGGAGTTCACCTCTTCCATCAACTTCGACAAGAGGATGTACGCCCAGGATATAAAGGGCTCCAAGGCGCACGCTCGCATGCTGGCGGCGGTGGGGATCATCACCGACGAAGAGGCGGGGCTGCTCACCGGGGGGCTGGACAAGGTGCTGGCGGAGATCGAGTCCGGGGAGTTCCAATTCTCGGAAGCCCTCGAAGATATCCACATGAATGTGGAGAAGCGGCTCACCGAGTTGGTCGGCCCCGTGGGCGGCAAGCTGCACACGGGCAGGAGCCGCAACGATCAGGTCGCGCTGGACCTGAGGTTGTACCTCGCCGAGGAAACCGGTGAGGTGCTGGACCTGCTGCGCGGGCTGTGCGAGGTCTTGTCCCAAAGGGCTCTCACCGAGAGCGACAAGCTGCTGCCGGGCTACACCCACCTACAGCGGGCGCAACCGGTGAGCTTCGGCCACCACTGGCTGGCCTATTTTGAGATGTTTTTACGGGATATGGACAGGATGCGCGACACTATGGTGCGCACCCTTACCTCGCCGCTGGGCGCGGCTGCGCTGGCGGGCACCCCCTATCCGCTGGACAGGGAGATGACCGGTGAAGACCTTGGCATGCTGGGTGTTTGCCAAAACAGCCTCGATGCGGTCTCCGACCGGGATTTTGCGCTGGAGTTCCTCTTCAACGGCTCGGTGATAATGACCCACATCTCCCGGCTGGCCGAGGAGCTTGTGCTCTGGACCTCCAAGGAGTTCGCGTTTATTGAACTCTCCGACGGTTTTTGCACCGGTTCGTCGATAATGCCCCAGAAGAAGAACCCCGACGTGCCCGAGCTGCTGCGCGGCAAGACGGGCAGGGTCAACGGCAACCTGATTGCGCTGCTGACTACCCTTAAAGCCCTGCCGCTGGCCTACAACAAGGACATGCAGGAGGACAAGGAGCCGGTCTTCGACACGGTGGACACGGTTAAGGGCAGCCTCGCCATCACAATTGAGATGATCCGGTCACTGACGATTCGGGAGGAAAAATCCCTGGCCGCCCTCAAAGAGGGGTTTGTCACCGCCACCGACCTGGCCGACTACCTGGCGAAAAAAGGTCTTCCCTTCAGGGAAGCGCACGAGGTCGTGGGCAAAGCGGTCTCTCACTGTGAGCAGGAGGGGTTGGCGCTGGAAGAACTGGCGCTTACCACCCTCAAGGGGTTTTCGCCCCTTATCGACAAGGACGTGTTTGAGGTCCTGAAAGTCACCTCAAGCCTCGGAGCGAGAAAAGCCCTTGGAGGCCCCGCGCCACAGAACGTCGTGATGCAGGCCAGGGCGGCCACCTCCAGGCTCGACAACATCTGGCCCAGAAGGAAGTAAGCGGGGTAGCGACGCCATGCGAATTGCAACCGTGCGTATGATAATGCTCGCCCTCCTGGCGGCCTCAATGGTCATCATAGTAGGCTGCGGGCGCACGGGTAGGCCGATCCCCCCCGGCCACGCCCTCCTGGAGGCCCCCGGCGACCTGACTATCTCCACGCGGGGCGACACCCTCACCCTGGTTTGGAGCGCGCCTACCAAAACAGTGAAGGGCAAGTCCACCGCGCCCCTTACCGGTTATCTCGTGGAGCGGCTCGTAATCCCCTCCGACTCCGCCGACTCCCAGTGCCCTACCTGCCCCGAAGAAGGGCAGCCGGTGGAGACTATCCTCTTCGAGGAACGCAAAGGTTTAAACCAGCCCGTCGAAAACTGGACCGAGGATGGCTTGAAAGAGGGCTGGAGTTATCGGTTCAGGGTCAGGGGGCTGGACCACAGGGAGCGTTCGGGCACCCCCTCGGACCAGGCCGAAATACTCTGGCGCAGGGTAGAGAAGCCCGAAGTTTCAATCCAGGCAATACACTTAGGGGCGCTTATCGAGTTCAAACCCCCCAGGACCCCCGAAGGCACCAAACCACGCGGCCTTGCCGTCTACAACCGCGACGGGACGCTGGCGCTCCAACTGCCGCCCCAAACCGGCACGGGTGAGATCACCAACCTCCCCAATGACGTGCCTGCCACCTTCATCTGCCGCTGGGTGGTGGCGACCGACACAGGCTGGCTGCTGGAGTCCGACCCGGTGGAGCTTCAGGTGGTTCCCCGTGACATGCTCCCCCCCAAGCCGCCGGACGAGCTGATCGCCTTTGGTCAGCCCGGCTCCGTCAGGCTCAACTGGCTCTCGGTCAGGGGCGAGCCCTACGAAACAGTGATAATCGAGCGGCGCGAAGCGGGCGCCTGGGTGGAAAAGGTCCGACTGGGCGGCAATGAAGTGAGCTACATCGACGAGAGCGCAACCCCCGGCGTACTCTACGGCTACCGGGTAAGGGCGGTGGATGGTTCGGGCAACGTGAGCAAACCTTCCCCCGTCACCGAAGTCAAAGCGTTGAAGGAGTGACTGTGAAGATCGCGATAGTCGGTCCCGGCGCTATGGGCTGCCTCTTCGCAGCCATGCTCGGCCGCTCGGGTCAGGAGGTGACGCTGCTCGATTACAATGCCGAGCGAGCGCAACGCATCGCCCGCGACGGGATAAGGTTCATCGAAGGCGAAGGGGAGTCAACCGTGAGTGTGGCGGCCACCCACGACCCGGCAACCATCGGCAGGGTCGAGCTGGTCATCATCACGGTAAAGGCTCCGCAAACGGCGAAGACCGCGAAATCTATTGGACCGCTTCTCGGTGACAAAACCCCGGTGCTGACGATCCAGAACGGCCTTGGCCCCTCCGACATTTTGGCCGGGGAGCTTGGCCCGGAGAGGATACTGACCGGTGTCACCGCCCAGGGGGCGACGCTGCTTGGCCCGGGCCATATTCGCCACGGTGGGACCGGCCCCACCCTCATAGGCCCCCACGTTGCGGGGAGGGGTGCAAATGACGAGCTCGTCGCCGCCTTCAATGCTGCCGGGATTGAGACGAGCTGGAGCGAGGACGTCGCAACCTCGGTCTGGAAGAAGCTCGCGGCCAACTGCGCGATCAACGCGGTGTGCGCCCTTGCCGGAGTTAAGAATGGCGTCATAGCCGAGTTCGCCCCGGCAAGAGAGGTGGCGGTCTCGGCTGTAATGGAGGTTGCACAAGTGGCAAAGGGTGCGGGAATTACGCTGGGAGACCCCGATGAGCTGGCGGCCTGGGTGGTGGAGGTGGCGAAGAAGACCGCGCTCAACCGCTGCTCCATGGGGCAGGACGTCGACCGGTCCAACCCCACCGAGGTAGACTTCATAAACGGGGCGGTGGTCCGTTACGGGGAACGCTACGGCGTTGACATACCAGTAAACCGCACCCTGACAATGCTGGTAAAATCCCTTGAACACGGGTACTTGACCGGGAAGAAGGTCTGAGAAAATGGCAAAGATCACCCCTCCTCAAATCATCGAGATGAAACGCAAGGGCGAGAAGATTACGGTATTGACCGCCTATGACTACCCCACCGCGCGCATCGTGGATGGGGCGGGAATCGACATTCTCCTCGTGGGCGACAGCCTGGGCATGGTGTGTCTGGGCTATCCCGACACCGTCTCGGTGACGATGGAGGAGATGCTCCACCACACCGCCGCCGTGGCGCGGGGCACCGAGAACGGGCTGATCGTGGCTGACATGCCCTTCCTCTCCTACCATGTCTCGATTCCCGAAGCGATAGCCAACGCCGGACGCTTCCTCAAAGAGGCCCGCGCCGATTGCGTCAAGCTGGAAGGCGGGGTCAGGATGGCCCCCACCGTGAAAGCGATAGTGGAGGCGGGGATACCCGTGATGGGCCACATCGGGCTGACACCCCAGACCGCCACGCAGCTGGGCGGCTTCACCGTCCAGGGACGTGAAGAGGGCGCAGCCAAGGAGCTGATCGCCGACGCCAGGGCGCTGGAGGATGCAGGCGCTTTTTCCATAGTGATCGAGTGCGTTCCCCAGGAGCTTAGCGGACGCATCACCGACGAGGTGTCCATCCCCACCATCGGCATCGGGGCCGGCCTCCAGTGCGACGGTCAGGTGCTGGTGCTCCACGACCTCGTGGGGCTCTTCGACCGCTTCCTGCCCAAATTCGTGAAGCAATACGCCGACGCCTCGGCCCTGATAAGGGAAGCGGTGGAGAGCTACAAGGGCGACGTGCAGAGCGGCGCCTTCCCGGCCAAGGAGCACACTTTCTAGCGGGAGTATTGCGCACCCCTGTCAGCGTCGAACTACCCAATAACTTGGGTTTTTCAGGCTGTCGACAAAGGTAGGCAAAAGGAAATTGGCTGGAAAATTGTCTGCTCGCAACTGTCTGTCCATCTACTTACCCAGCCTGACTGATTGCTGACAAGGGTTGGATTTTCTTCGAGAACAAGGAAGGTGATAAGAAATGACCGGAGGAATACTTGACGTATTTCGAGGATCATTTCTTAGCCTGACGAAGTCAATCGGAGAAAAGACAGGCTTTGTCAGTGATCTGAGAAACCCAAAGAATTTGGGTTTCTCCACCGATTCTGTTATACCGGGAGCCAACGGTTTAGCCGTTTAAACGAGCCACTTTTATTGGAGTAAGGGTTTGAAACATCTGGAAGAACTTGAAGACCGCGCGGTCTTCATTTTGCGCGAAGCCTACAAGAACTTCGACAACCTCTGCATGTTGTGGTCGATCGGCAAGGACTCCACCGTGCTGCTCTGGCTGGCTCGCAAGGCGTTTTTCGGCCACTGCCCCATACCGCTCGTCCACATCGACACCAGCTACAAGATCCCCGAGATGATCGAATATCGTGATCAGCTGGTAAAAAAGTGGGGGCTGACCATGGTGGTGGGCACCAACACCGAGGCGCTTGAGAAGGGGATGGGGCCCGAGCTTGGCCGCATGGAGTGCTGCACCGCGCTGAAGACCGAGGGGCTGGCCGCTACCCTGGCCGAAAAGAAGTACAACGGCGTGATCGTGGGTGTGCGCTCGGACGAGGAGGGCACCCGGGCCAAGGAGCGCTACTTTTCACCCCGAGACAAGAACAATGACTGGGACTTCAGGGACCAGCCGCCCGAGCTTTGGGACCAGTACAAGACCCGTTTCGAGCCCGGCACCCATGTACGCATCCACCCCCTGCTCGACTGGACCGAGATAAATATCTGGGAGTACATCTACAAGGAAAATATCCCCGTGACCGGCCTCTACTTCGACCGGGGAGAGGGCACCCGCTACCGTAGCCTGGGTTGCTACCCCTGCACCACCCCCATTGAGTCCACCGCCACCACCGTGGCCCAGATAATTGAAGAGCTGCGCCAGACTACCACCGCCGAGCGTTCGGGCCGCGCCCAGGACGCCGACCGGGGCATGGAGAAGCTGCGCAAGGATGGGTACATGTGATGGGTGACTTGCCGATGGACACCAAACAACCGCGTGAGCACTTCCAGCTCGTCTTCGTAGGCCACGTGGACCATGGAAAATCCACCCTGCTGGGGCGCATCTACGCCGATACCGATTCCCTGCCCGACGGCCACCTGGACAAGGTGCGCGACATCTGCGAAAAGCAGGGCAAGGAGTTCGAGTACGCCTTCCTCTTCGACGCCTTTTTGGAAGAGCAGGAGCAGGGCATAACAATCGACACCGCCCGCACCTTCTTCAACTGGAAGAATCGCGAATACATCATCATCGACGCCCCCGGCCACAAGGAGTTCCTGAAAAACATGATCTCCGGCGCGGCCCGCGCCGAGGGAGCGGTGCTGC
>JAUVAU010000070.1 GCA_030591565.1 Deltaproteobacteria bacterium
CTGTTGGTCACCGCTTGCGCCTTGGTCATCAGCATCTTGGCGCGCTCCGGGTCCAGTTGCTTGATCATACGGTAGGGGCGTAACAAGCGCCCCTTTCCGTATGCCGGTCATTACTTCTCTTTTGAGCCTATGGCGGCCAGCTGCTGGTAGAGCTTGTAGTGGCTGTTGGTCACCGCTTGCGCCTTGGTCATCAGCATCTTGGCGCGCTCCGGGTCCAGTTGCTTGACCATGCGGTAGCGCGTCTCGCTGTAGGCGTAGTCCTCCATCGTGATCTTGATATCGCCCGAGTCAAGTTTGAGGGGGTTCTCGCCCGCCGCCGTGCGGCGCGGATCGAAGCGGTAAAGGGGCCAATGGCCCGACTCCACCGCCATCTTCTGATGGGCGTTGCCGTCGGCAAGGTCGAAGCCGTGGGCGATACAGTGGCTATAAGCTATGACCAGCGAGGAGCCCTTGTAGGAGCCGGCTTCTCTCAGCGCGTTTATCGTGTGCAGCTCGCGTGTTCCCAGCGAGGTCTGCGCCACGTAGATGTTGCCGTAGGTCATGGTTATCAGGCCCAGGTCTTTTTTCGGCGTCGCCTTGCCCGCCGAGGCGAACTTGGCCGAGGCTCCAAGGGGGGTGGCCTTGGACTGCTGACCGCCGGTGTTGGAGTAGACCTCGGTGTCCATCACGAGGATGTTGATGTTCCTGCCGGAAGCCAGGACATGGTCCAGCCCGCCGTAGCCGATGTCGTATGCCCAGCCGTCGCCGCCAAGTACCCAGACTGATTTCTCGACCAGATAGTTGGAGAGCAGCTCAAGGCTGCGCGCCTGGGGCGAGTCGATGGAGGAGAGGCTCTCCAGCAGCGCCTTGACGCGAACGCGCTGGGCGTTGATACCGGCGTCGTTGGACTGGTCGGCGTTTATGATGCCGCCCACAAGCTTGTCACCTATTTGACCGGCGAGGGATTGAAGCAGCTCCCTAGCCTGCTCTTCATGTTTGTCCAGCGCCAGGCGAAAACCCAGGCCGAACTCGGCGTTGTCCTCAAAGAGCGAGTTGGCCCACGCGGGGCCGCGCCCGTCACCGTTGGTGGTGTAGGGGGTCGTGGGCAGGTTGCCGCCGTAAATGGAGGAACAGCCCGTTGCATTGGCGATGAGCAGCCTGTCGCCGTAGAGTTGGGTGAGCAGCTTGACGTAGGGGGTCTCGCCGCAGCCCGCGCAGGCGCCGGAGAACTCGAAGAGCGGCTCTCTCAGCTGCGTGCCCTTGATGTCGTCCTTGAGCGTGGTCGGGTCGGGCAGGGGCAAGGTGAGGAAGAAGTCGAAGTTCTCGCGCTCAGCGTCCACCAGCTTCGCGTGGGAGGCCATGTTGATCGCCCTGTGCGAGGGGTCTTTCTTGGACTTGGCGGGGCAGGTCTCGACGCACAGCCTGCAACCGGTGCAGTCCTCGGCGGCCACCTGTACGGTCCACTTCTTGCCATCGTTGCCCTTGCCCTTTGCGTCCACGGACTTGAAGGTCGCGGGGGCGTCCTTTACCAGAGCGCCATCGTAGAGGTTGACGCGGATAGCGGCGTGGGGGCAGGTGATCGAGCACTTGGCGCACTGGATACAGAGCTGGGGGTCCCACTCGGGTATCTCGCGGGCGATGTTGCGCTTTTCCCACTTGGTGGTGCCGGTGGGCCAGGTGCCGTCGGGGCTGAACGCGCTGACCGGCAGGTCGTCGCCCTTGCCGGCGATCATCATCCCGGTGATGTTCTTTACAAAATCGGGCGCTGCGTTGGGGACCACCTGGGCCATCTGGCATACTGAGCTGGCCGACGCTGCGTAGCTGACCTCATGGAGGTTTGCCAGGGTCTGGTCAACCGCCTCGAAGTTCTTCTTGACGACTTCGGGACCCTTCATGCCGTAGGTCTTCTCGATTGCTTTTTTGATCCGCTCAATCGCCTCGTCGCGGGGCAGCACACCGGAGATCGCGAAGAAGCAGGTCTGCATGATCGTGTTGATGCGTCCACCCATACCGGTCTTCTCGGCGACCTCGTTGGCGTCAATTACGAAGAACTTGAGGTCTTTTTCAATCATCTCCTCCTGCACGGGGCAGGGGAGGGTGTCCCACACTTCATCGGCGCTGGCGGGCGTGTTGAGGAGGAAGGTCGCGCCCTTTTGTGCGAAGCCGAGCACGTCGAACTGCTCCATGAAGGTGTGCTGGTGGCAGGCGACGAAGCTGGCCTTGCTTATGATGTAGGTGGAGCGGATCGGGCGGGGTCCGAACCTCAGGTGCGAGACGGTGGTGCCGCCGGATTTTTTTGAGTCGTAGACGAAGTAGCCCTGGGCGTAGTTGTCAGTCTCCTCGCCGATGATCTTGATCGAGTTCTTGTTCGCGCCCACCGTGCCGTCGGCACCGAGGCCGAAGAACACTGCGCGTACCACGTCGTCACCTTCGATGTCGAAGTCGTCGTCGTAGGTGAGCGAGGTGCCGGAGACGTCATCATTGATGCCGATGGTGAAGTGGCGTTTGGGTGCTTCCTTCTGGAGTTCCTCGAAGACCGACTTGACCATTGCCGGGTTGAACTCTTTGGAGGAGAGGCCGTAGCGTCCGCCGATGATCGTGGGCACCAGGCGACCGGTTTCGGCCAGCGCCGTAATAATATCGGTGTAGAGGGGCTCGCCCACCGCGCCGGGTTCCTTGGTGCGGTCCATTACCGCGATCTTGGTGACTGTCATGGGCAGCGCGTCGACAAAGTGCGCGGTGGAAAAGGGGCGATAGAGGCGGACCTTCAGGAGGCCGATCTTTTCACCTTTGGCTACCAGATGGTCAACGGTCTCGTGGGCGGCCTCGGCGCCGGAACCCATGATTATCATCACGCGCTCGGCATCGGGTGCGCCGTAGTAGTCGAAGAGGTTGTACTGTCTTCCGGTGATCTTGCCGAACTGCGCCATCGCCTCCGCGACCTTGGCGGGGGTGGCTTCGTAGTAGGGGTTGCAGCGCTCGCGGGCCTGGAAGTAGGTATCGGGGTTTTGCGCCGTGCCTCTGATAACCGGTTTGTCGGGGGTCAGGGCGTTCTCGCGGTGGCGCTTCACACCGTCCATGTCGATCATCTGCGACAGGTCGTCGTTGGTCAGCTCCTCGATCTTGGCGACTTCATGGGAGGTGCGGAAGCCGTCGAAGAAGTGGAGGAAGGGAATCCGCGTAGTCAGGGTGGCGGCGTGGGCCACGGCAGCCAAGTCGTGCGCTTCCTGGGGCGAACCCGAGGCGAGCATGGCGAAACCGGTCTGGCGACAGGACATGACGTCGGAGTGGTCGCCAAAGATGGAGAGCGCCTGGTAGGCCAGCGAACGGGCCGAAACATGCATGGTGAAGGGCAACAGCTCGCCCGCCATCTTGAACATGTTGGGGATCATCAGCAGCAGCCCCTGGCTGGCGGTAAAGGTGGTCGCCAGCGCGCCCGCCTGGGCAGCGCCGTGCATCGCACCCGCCGCGCCGCCTTCCGACTGCATCTCGGTAATTTGCGGGATCGTGCCCCAGATGTTCTTGTTCCCCTTGGCGCTCCACTCATCGGCGAACTCGCCCATGCTTGAGGAAGGGGTGATTGGGTAGATTACCGCTACTTCGGATAGGCGGTGCGCCACCGACGCAACTGCTTCGTTACCGTCCACGGTGACCATGCGACGTTCTGACATATCGATTCCTCCATTTAACGTTTCGTCTCTAATATGTTCTTTCAAGGGCAGGTAGCCGGGTTTTGTAGCCAACCCCTAGCCGCGCCGATTCCCGAAAATTCTGAGAAGGAACAAGAACAGGTTGATAAAATCCAGGTAAAGGGCCAACGCGCCGATGATCGCACTCTTGGAGAGCGCGGCTTCACCCATCCCTGCGGCTTGTAGCCCGATCCTTTTCACCTTTTGCGCGTCATAGGCGGCCAGCGCCAAAAATACCGCCACGCCTATGTAGGAGATTATCCAGTCAAGCGCCTGGGAGGCCATGAACATATTCACCACCGAAGCGATGATGAGCCCGATCACCCCCATTATGGCAAAGGAACCCACTGAGGTGAGGTCGCGCCGGGTTATCGTGCCGTAGACGGCGACCGAGGCGAACATCCCCGCCGCTATGATGAAGGTGGCGAAGATCGACACTCCGGTATAGATGAGGAAGATGGTGGAGAGCGTCACGCCATTCAAAACGGAGTAGCCAAGGAACGCCATGGACGCGGTCTTGACGCTCATCTTTTGTATGCGAACCGAGAGCCATACCACCAGCCCAAGCTCGCCAATAATCAGGCCGTAGAAGAGCGGCTTGTTGTACACCAGCTCCATCATGAGGGTGGGGCTCTGGAGGATCGCCAGCGCGGTCAGCGCGGTTAACGCCAGCCCGCCAGCCATCCAGGTGTAGACGTTTTTCATGAACTTGGTGGCAACATTCTCCACCAGGGCCGCATCGACCTTGGGGAACGCGTTGGCTGTAAAACGAGACTGCATCATGCTTTTTTGCTCCAATTTGCTTGAATACAGGGGTAAGTACAGCCCCTGCGCGTCGGAAATAATTCCGACGGCCAATGATGTATAACATTTTTTAGCGAAAATAAAAACATTTTAGCGGCACTAAATTGGGCCGGGGATATACAGAATAGACAAAAATTGCCGCGAGGCCAACCATAAAGATATGTTGGAATCTCCATTTTCAACCTTTTATCTACCCCGGTTCGCATTTATTTTTACCCAGTATGAAACTTGACTATATTGATGGCGATGGATATAATAACCATCAAAGTCATAATTACATGAAAGGAGGTGACCGTCATGAAACGTTTTATGCTTCCGCGCACAGCGCATTGTTCCGAGGGCTGCCCTAGTCGGTCCTTGGCAAGACATGAAACTGCCTCCCAATGATGTAGAACTTACCAGGCTTTTTATTGGCCTGAAGAGTATGACGCCGACCGGCAATGGTCGGCGTTTTCTCTTTCCTCTTACCACGCCAATCATATATCGTTCGCTATAACCTTCAATACCACATATAGAGGCTGTTGAAAGATTCTCCCGAAGTGGGGGAGTAACGCTAAACCGGGGTTTTTCAACAAGCTCAATTGAGATGGATTTCAATGACTGAAGAGTTGCTCCTAGCCAGCCTGACTCCCTACCTGCTGCCGCCCCTGGCGGGGGGCGTCATAGGCTACTTCACCAACGCGCTGGCGGTGCGCATGCTGTTCAGGCCGCTAAAGCCGGTGAAGATCGGCCCGGTGGTCTTCCACGGGATGATTCCGCGCCGCAAACCCGAACTGGCAAAGGCGGTGTCGGCGATCGTTACCTCCGAGCTGTTAAAAGAGGAGAGCCTCGCCAAGCGGGTGGCCGACGAGTCCTTCAGAACCTCCCTGATCGAGATGCTCACAACCCTGGCTACCGACCGGATGGACAGGAGCTATGGTTCGCTTCGCGTTGAGTTTGGCGAGGCGCGGGCTCCGGGGGTGGAGACCTTCCTCTCAGCCCTCCTCGTCGAGGGCGTTTCCGCTCTCGAAAAAACGCTCATGACTGCGGACGGGATAGGGGGAGCAGCGCGGCTGATGGCTGACCCCATGGGGAAGAGTCCCAGAAGGCTGCTTGGCTCAAGCAGTGAACAGCTGGTGCAAAGGGTGAAGGTTGAGGTGGGCCAGCGCCTTGCGTCGCCCCAGGCCTCCCAGGATGTGGCCCGGTTCCTTTCGAGCGCGCTTGTGAAGCTCTCTTCCGTAGACAAGCCTATCTCCCACCTGGTGCCACCCAGCGTGGTGGAGGCGTTCAGGCAATTGGTTGTCGCGGGGATGCCCCAGATTATACAGCGTTTTGAGCAAAGGCTCTTTTCCGACGAGGGGGTGGAGCGCATAAAGCGCGCGGCCAGAAGAGGTGTGGTCGATTACCTCCTAAAGAGCGATGGCGGCCTTGTCAAGAACACGGCGCGCCAGTTGGCGCTCTTGGGCCGCGACAAGATACTGAAGGAGGTGGACTCCATGGTGGAGGCCAATCTGCCCAATCTGGTGGCGATGGTTTTTGGCGAGGAGAACCGCAAGGAGCTGGAAAAAGGGGTGTGGGAAGCCACCGGAAAACTGCTGGAGCGCACACCCTCGGAGCTTTTGGCCGAGCTGCCGCCAGACAGCCTGGATGGTCTGCATGGTGAGATCGCCGCGAAGCTCTCGGGGTTGATAGCGCAGCCGGAAGTTGCCGAGCAGATAGCGCAGAGCGTTAGCAGTAATTTTTCCTCCATGCTCGACACCCCGGTGGGCGAGCTGATGGGCGGCGAGGAGGAAGCGGCGAGGAAGATAGCCGAGGGGTTGGGTCGCGCTGCCAAAGAGGGCAAGCTCTCCCTGGCGGCCAGGGGCGAAGCCCCGAGGCTGGCTTCGGCGTTGATGGATATCGAGATCGGCAGGCCAACCTTCTTTGGCGACCGGGAGGTGGTCAGGGGTGCGGTGTCGCTGGCGGCCGATAAGCTCTTCCCCCAGGTCATAGAGCGCATTCCAGAGGTGCTGGAGTTGATCGGTGTGGAGAAGCTGATCGAGGCGGAGGTGCTGGAGTTTTCGTCGCTGAGGCTTGAGCAGACGATCAACTTGGTCGCGGGCAAGGAGCTACGGGCTATCACTATCTGGGGAGGCGTTCTGGGTACGCTGGTCGGGGTCGCACAATCGACTGTTTTTTACTTTATGGGGTGATTGAACAATGATTGCATCGGGTATGTTGTCGTGCTATTTTGACCTGCCCTGGCTCTCGGAGGCGATGGGGCTGGCGCTTGAACAAGCCAGTCTGGCGGCCAAAGAGGGCGAGGTGCCTGTCGGCGCGATCATCTACTGGGATGGCGAGGTGATAGGTACCGGCCGTAACGCCAGGGAGGGCAGAAAAGATCCCCTTGGCCACGCCGAGCTGGACGCCATACGGATGGCGTCGGAAAAGGTTGGGGATTGGCGTCTGGACAGGGCGTTGATGGTGGTGACCCTGGAGCCATGCCCGATGTGTATGGGGGCCATGCTGCAAGCCAGGATTCCGCTGTTGGCTTACGGCGCCGCCGACCCGAGGGCGGGCGCTGCCGGGTCGCTCATGAGCATGGATGACGATCCCAGATTCAATCACACCATAAAGGTCATAAGGGGTGTGAGGGGTGAGGAGTCGGCCCGGTTATTGAGAGATTTTTTCGACCGCAAGAGGGCTGGCAGTTAGCGCCACACTCCTTGGCGGTCGATTTGAAAATTTGGTTATGACGTGGAGAGGTGGCCGAGCGGTCGAAGGCGGTAGATTCGAAATCTATTGTACCTTTACGGGTACCGGGGGTTCGAATCCCCCCTTCTCCGCCATGTTTTTTTCAAGATGTGCAGCATATAAAACAAAATGGAGCATGGTTTCAGTAAGAGGTGGACTCCGACGGTGGTTGGGCCTCGCGCGACGAAGGCACGGCGAACCCCGTCAGATCCGGAAGGAAGCAGCGGCAACCGCGTCGCTCGTGCGCCGTGGGTAGCCCAGCCACCCTCGGAGTCCATCTCCACCAGGGTTTTCAAGTCAGTAATCGACTAAAAAGGGTTCATGTCATATCTGGTCCTTGCCCGTAAGTGGCGTCCACAAGTCTTCGAGCAGATAAAAGGGCAGGCGCATATCGTCCGGGCGCTGACCAACGCTATCCGTTCGGGACGAATAGCCCATGCATACATCTTCACGGGCACCCGTGGAGTCGGCAAGACCTCGGCGGCCCGTGTTTTCGCCAAGGCGCTAAACTGCGCCGAAGGCCCCACCGCCGAGCCCTGCAACCGTTGTGACGCTTGTATCGAGATAGCCGAGGGGCGCTATCCCGACGTCATGGAGATCGACGGCGCTTCCAACAACAGCGTCGATGATGTGCGGCGGTTGCGCGAGGGGGTGCGCTATCCCCCGGTCAGCGGTCGTTACCGGGTGTACATAATCGACGAAGTACATATGTTGTCCACCGGCGCTTTCAACGCGCTGTTGAAGACCCTTGAAGAGCCGCCGCCCCAGGTTGTGTTCATCTTCGCAACGACCGACCCCCACAAAGTTCCCACGACGATCCTTAGCCGTTGCCAGCAATATGATTTCAAGAGCCTCTCGGTGCGCGAGCTTGGCGACCTCTTGTCCGATATCTGCGGCGAGGAGGGGATCGAGATCGACCCCGGCGCATTGATGAGTATCGCCCGTGAGGCCTCGGGCAGCGTGCGTGACGCCCAGAGCCTGCTGGACCAAGTCGTCTCCTACGCGGGGCAAAAAGTCGGTTATTCCGATGTCCAGGATGTGCTTGGCGTCGTGGACCGGCGGCTGCTCATGGAGGTGGCGCGTTCAATTATTGCAGCCGATGCTTCTTCCGTGGTTGAAAAGCTGAATCAGGCTGAGACCTTTGGCTTCGACGTGAAGCGGTTCGCGCTGGACCTCCTCGATCTCTTCAGGGATCTCGTCGTCTTCAAGGCGGTGGAGGACCCCAGTGAACTGACCGACCTCACCGATGAGGAGGCTAATGAAGTGGCCGAGATAGCCGAGAATGTCTCCTGGGAGGATCTGCACGCGCGTTTCGATATGCTCTCCCAGGTCCCGGTGAGACTCCGCACAGCGCCAAAGCCCTTCATCCTGCTGGAGATGACGCTGCTGAAGATGGCGAAATTGCCGCCGCTCATTCCGCTGGGGCAGCTCAGGGAAAATGCAGAGGCCATTGCCAGGGGCGTTCCCGCCGCACCAAAGCAGGCTCCGGCAAGGACGCTGCCCCCGGTTGCAAAGCCGGTTGAACCCCCGATGGAAAAATTGACCAAACCCACGGCTGCTTCTCAGATGGAGAAACCGGCTCAACCCCCGGTCCAGCCCCCTGTACAGCAGCAGTCCGCACCCCGGAGCGGTCCCGCAGTGGAGCCTTCTCAAGAGGAACCTCCGTCAGTGGAGCTCCCTCCCATTGAGTCTTATGCCTCCAGCTCCGAGCCTGTCTCGGATGGGTTGGGAGGGAAGGACGGCGCCCCTGTCGAGGAGGAGAAGGGGGAAGGGGGCGAGGCTGGTGGTGTCATAGATGGTGACGGGTTGTGGCAGGCGCTTATTGC
>JAUVAU010000033.1 GCA_030591565.1 Deltaproteobacteria bacterium
CGGCCACCACGGCGATGCGCAAGACCCTCGCCTCCATATCTTTCACGGGCCGCGTGGTCATAGGCGAAGGTGAGATGGACGAAGCGCCGATGCTCTATATTGGAGAGATCGTCGGCAACGGCAAGGGCGACCTGAGGGTGGACATTGCAGTTGATCCCCTTGAGGGCACCAACCTTTGCGCCACCGGACAGCCAAACGCCATCGCCACCATCGCGGCAGCGCCCGAGGGCGGCTTCCTTCACGCCCCCGACATGTATATGGACAAGATCGCGGTGGGACCGGGAGCCAAGGGCGCCATCGACCTTGCAGCCACACCCACCACGAACCTGCACAACGTAGCCGACGCGCTGAACCTCGACCCTGAGGACATGACCGTCGTCATCCTCCATCGCGACCGCCACCAGGCCCTTATAGACGAGATACGCAAATGCGGCGCTCGGATAAAGCTGATAACCGACGGCGACGTAGCTCCTGCCGTTGCGGCAGGCCTTGCCAACACCAACATCCATCTGATGATAGGCATCGGCGGCGGCCCCGAGGGTGTACTGGCGGCTGCAGCGCTAAAATGCATGGGCGGCGATTTCCAGGGTCGCCTCCACTTCACCGAGGATGGGGAAGAGGAGCGTTGCCGCGAAATGGGGATCAAAGACCTTGACCACATCTACACGATTGACGAACTGGCAGCGGGTAACGTCATGTTCGCGGCCACTGGCGTGACCGACGGCGATCTGCTTGACGGTGTCAACTTCTTCAAGGACGGCGCTTCGACGCACTCGATAGTGATGCGCTCAAAATCCAGAACGGTTCGCTATATCAAGACCCACCACCACTTTGAGCACAAGCCGGTCTACTAGGAGGCCGTCAACGATAGGCAAGCCATTTGAAATAACAGGTAATTTTGTTATTGTACTATCAGGGTGGGCATTTATTTAGCCATGTTTTTAGGCTGTGTATGTTTTTTTGCAGGCCAGGAGAGAGGACGCTATGGTAACGGAAAGAGGCGGGAGGGTGGTCTTCGCACTTGTAGCGCTTTTGTTGGTTTTCGCCGCCATGGCTACAGCGGCCCCAAAGACCAAACCCGCCGAACTTTCTTTCATCACCAAGACCGTTGAGGGCTGGGCGGAGCCGATGGAGGATGGCGCGATGGTTCGCATCGGGTGGATCGGAGAGATCCAGAACAGCTCGGTCTACGAGGGCGAGGTGGGTCTGAAAATCTACCTCGTGGGTCCAAAGAACAGAGCCGTAGCGGTACTCGAAACACCACGCCAGGCTATCGACCGGCTCGAAATCATCTCACTCCAAGTGCTCTTCGACGTCGATGTCGCCGACTGGAACAAAACGATGGAGGTCCGCGTGGGGGCTGCCGGCAAAGTGACCGATCCCCAGCTCAGGAGAGACCAGCAGGAGCATGAAGCAAAGCAGAAGCTCATAGCCCAGCAGGAGGAGGCCAAGAAAAAACGGATAGCAGCCGACAACATGGCGAAGGCGGCTAAAAAGAGAGAACGCGAGAAGGAGAAAACCCGTGAGGAGCTCCTCGACGCCGTCAGAGAAGGCAAAGCAACCATTTTTATTCCTGTTGACTAAACTGCTGGGGTGACAAATGAGCAGACTATTCAAAATAAAGATAAAGGGCATCACTCTCATGGCTGTCGTCACCATGCTGTCCGCGCTGGTGTTGGCCGGAGCTTCGGCAAGCCTCGCAGCCACGGTCGAGAATATGACGCTCACCGATCAGGGCGATTTTGTCGTGGTTACCTTCGATCTCGTCTCTGAAAACCCCTGCGAGGTCTATCTGGTGGGCAAAGACCACACCAGCGGCGACGATCTTGAGATCTACAGCGTGGAAGGAGACACCGGCAACGAAATACAGCCGGGCTACGACCTCTCCATCGCCTGGTACCACACCGAAGATTACCCGGCGGGGATGGATGACATGGACATCGACCTGGATGTGGCTGTCTTGGAAATAGGCGTCGATGTCGTTCACTTCACCGACGTCGGCCAGGAGAATCTGGCTCCAAGGACCAACATGCAGCTGCGCAGATACCGCCCTGTCTCCGTAGAGAGACTTGAAGAGTGATGCCCCAGCCAAGTGTTGCGAAACTTGACACGCCAAGCCACTGTCTGCTAATTTTTCGTTCTCCAATCAAGAACGGGTGGACGACAATGAGCACTTCGACTTGCAAAAATCTGCTTTGGTGGTGGCGGACCTGGACATAGGGCCGTACCGCTGCAGTTTGCCCAAAAGCACTGAAAGCCGCGGACGGCCCCACGCCAATGCGGCTTTTTTAGTAAAATCAGTTAGTTACTGGCCGCGAAATGATTATCGCGGCTTTTTTTATTTAAAGGGATCAACCCTATGCAAGTAACAGACAGAGCATTATTCACCAGCCTCGCAGAGGACCACGACCTTGTCCCGGTATCGCGCCGCGTCCCGGCCGACACCGAGACGCCCGTATCCACCTACCTCAAAACCTCCAGAGGGCCCTGGTCATTTTTGCTCGAAAGCGTGGAGGGCGGCACCCGCTGGGGCCGTTACTCCATCGTGGGCTTTGACCCCTTCCTGGTGGTGGAGGGCGGCGAGCATGGCGCGACGGCCAGGGGCGAAGGGGTTGAGGACTCGGACACCGACCCGCTGGAGCTGATTCGCAGGGTCATGTCCAGGAACAAGCTGGCTCGGATACCTTCCCTCCCCCGTTTTTCGGGAGGTCTCGTGGGCTACTTCGGCTATGGCGCGGCGCGGCTTTTTGAGCGGCTGCCGCCAAAGAATGAGGACCCGGTGGAGCTGCCCGACATCCGGCTTTTCGCCCCGAGAAAACTGCTGGCCTTCGACAATGTCTCAAAGACTCTGGACATAATCGTAATCACCAGACCGGGTGACGATCCCGATGCGGCCTATGACCGCGCGATAACCGAGATCGACACTGTCTACAGGCGTCTTCGCGTAGGACTGTGGGAGTCGGACGCCTTTCCACCGGCGGTGACCCCGGTGGAGATCAAGCCGGTCATCCCCCGTGGGGAATTCGAGGCGATGGTGGTCAAGGCCAAGGAGGCCATACACGCAGGCGAGGCGATCCAGGTAGTCATCTCACAGCCCTTTGAGGGCGACGCCTCCATCGACCCCTTCACCGTCTACCGGGCGTTAAGGGCGCTAAACCCAAGCCCCTACATGTTCCACCTCGCCATGGGCGAGGAGGTGCTGGTTGGGGCAAGCCCCGAGGTCATGGTGCGCGTGGAGGATGGCGTGGGGCTGGTCAGGCCCATCGCAGGTACCCGGCCCCGCGGTCGCGACCCGGTGGAGGACGCAAACCTTGCCGAGGAGCTGATGAATGACGAAAAAGAGCGCGCCGAGCATGTGATGCTCGTCGACCTTGGCCGCAACGACCTTGGCCGCGTAGCTGTGGCCGGTGGCGTGACCCTGGACGAATCCTTCATCATCGAGCGTTACTCACACGTCATGCATCTGGTGTCCACCGTATCGGCAAAGTTAAAAGAAAATATCGACGTGCTGGATGTGCTCGCCGCCACCTTTCCCGCAGGGACGGTTTCGGGTGCGCCCAAGGTGCGCGCGATGGAGCTGATTGCAGGGTGGGAAAAAAGAGAACGGGGCTATTACGCCGGTGCCGTGGGCTACCTCGGGTTTGACGGAAACATGGACACCTGCATAACGATCAGGACGATGCTTTTTCACCGTGGCAAAGTATATTTACAGGCTGGCGCCGGAATTGTAGCCGACTCCGATCCCGCCTTCGAGTACAATGAAACGCTGCACAAAGCCGGGGCGCTGATGAGGTCGCTGGAGACGGCGGCCAAGGGCCTTTCGGACTGACCATACGGAGCTTATCGACATGCTTGTGATGATAGATAACTACGACAGCTTCACCTACAACCTGGTCCAGTATTTCGGGATATTGGGGGCCGAGGTGAAGGTGTACAGGAACGACAAGATAACCGCCGCTGAAGTGGAAGCGCTCAACCCCGACGGCGTAGTCATCTCGCCCGGTCCCGGCGACCCCACCCGCGCCGGTTGCAGCGTTGAGGTGATCCGGCACATGGCGGGCAAAAAGCCGCTGCTGGGGGTCTGCCTGGGGCATCAGTCACTGGGGTACGCCTTTGGAGCCAGGATAATACGCGCACAAAAGATAATGCACGGCAAGGTCTCCAAGGTCTTCCACGACAACACCCGGCTCTACAAGGGAGTCGAGTCCCCCTTCGACGCCACGCGCTACCACTCGCTCTCCATCGACCGCGCTACCCTGCCCGCCAACTTCAAGGTGGATGCATGGACCGAAGATGACAACGAGATAATGGGGATCGTCGACGAGGAGGCGAAGCTGTACGGGATTCAATACCACCCCGAATCGATCCTCACCGGCAAGGGGATGGATATAATGAAGAATTTCCTGGAGATTACAGGTTAGGTAAGAAGCATCGGAGGATTTACAGATGTTGAAACAGACCATACTCTTATTGATCGAGGGCCGCGATCTGACCGAGGGCCAGATGATAGAGGCGATGAACGCCATAATGAGTGGCGAGGCTACCCACGCCCAGATGGCGTCATTTCTCACCGCCTTGAGGATAAAGGGCGAAACCGTCGAGGAGATCACCGGGGCCGCGAGGGTGATGCGTGAGCGCGCCACCCACATCAACGCGACCCCAAAGTCCAGAGTGATAGATATCGACCGCGAGGAGATCAACGTCGAGGATGAGACGATAGTCGACACCTGCGGCACCGGCGGCGATGGCACCAACACCTTCAATATCTCCACGGCGGCGGCGTTCGTCATCGCCGGAGCCGGACTCAAGGTCGCCAAACACGGGAACCGCTCCGTGTCGAGCCTCTGCGGCTCGGCGGACGTATTGGAAGCAATGGGCGTGAATCTGGATGTCACCCCTGAAACGGTCGAGCGCTGCATAGACGAGGTGGGGATCGGCTTCATGTACGCGCCGCTGCTCCATTCGGCGATGAAGCACGTTGCGCCGGTAAGGCGGGAGATGGGCATACGCACAATGTTCAACATCCTCGGCCCGCTCTCCAACCCCGCCGGGGCCAAGTTTCAAGTCCTCGGCGTATACAAGCAGGAGCTTGCACTGGTCATGGCCCAGGTGCTGGGCAACCTGGGGGCGACCAGAGCGATGGTGGTCCACGGCCACGACGGCCTTGACGAGATAACGATAACCGGCCCCACCTCGGTGGCGGAATACAAAGATGGCAAGGTGGACCAGTATGAGATAACGCCAGGGCAGTTCGGCATCGAGACCGCCCCCCTCTCCGCGCTGAAGGGCGGAGACGCCAGGACCAACGCCGCCATCGTGCGCTCGGTTCTGGGTGGCGACCTTGGACCCCACCGCGACGTGGTGATAATGAACGCGGGCGCGGCCCTCATGGTGACGGGGAAGGCCCAGGGGCTTTTGGAGGGAGTACAACTTGCCGCAAAAGCCATCGACTCCAACGCAGCACGCGATAAGCTTGAGCAGTTGGTGGAGGCTACCAATAAATGAGCGGCCCCACCATTCTCGACCGCATCGCCGACACCAGGCGTGCACGCATAAAACAGGAAAAAGGGATCGTCACCCTGGCCGCGCAAAGACTTCGCGCCGAAGAGCGCGGACCCTGCCCGGATGTGGCTCCAGGCATATCAGACAGACTGCTCGCCCTTGACGGGAGCAAACGCGCCATCATCGCCGAGATAAAGAGGCGCAGCCCCTCCAAGGGAGAGCTTGCTCCCAATCTCGACCCGGCCAAGCTAAGTGCAAGCTATGAGCGGGCCGGCGCGTTCGCCATCTCGTGTCTGGTGGAGCCCGACTACTTCGGAGGCGGCCTTGACGACCTTGACGCAGTTTGCGCGGCGGTCACGATCCCCGTGCTCTATAAGGATTTCGTCGTGGACCCCTATCAGCTCTGGCAAGCCCGCGCCCATGGCGCCGAGCTGGTGCTGCTGATAGTGGCGCTGCTGGGAAGGGAGCTAAAGAGCTATGTGGAGGTTGCGGCCCAGGCCGGAATTACACCGCTGGTGGAAGTCCACAACCGCGAGGAGTTGGAGCTGGCCTTCGATTCGGGCGCGTCGATTATCGGTGTCAACAACCGCAACCTCAAGACCTTCGAGGTCGATCTGGGAATCAGTGAAAGGCTCATGCCCCTCTATCCCAAGGGGATCGCGGCGATAGCCGAGAGCGGCATAAGGAACGTCTCCGACATGGACCGCCTCGCAAACGCCGGAGCCAACGGCTTTTTAATCGGCGAAACCATCGTCACCGCAGAGGACCCCGAAGCGGCGCTGCGAAAGCTGGTTGACCGATGACACGCATAAAGATCTGCGGACTGACCAACCGTGACGACGCCCTTGGCGCAGCCGAATGGGGGGCCGACGCCTTGGGCTTCGTCTTCGCCCAGGGCTCCAAGAGGCGCGCCGACCCCGAGGTGGTGGAGGGCTTCACCGGTGAGCTGCCCCCCTTCGTCACCCTCGTGGGGGTCTTTCAGGATCAGCCCTTGAGCGAGGTGATGGAGATAATGGACCGGTGCCGCCTACATGTGGCGCAGCTGCACGGCCTGGAGGATGAGCGTTACATAGCCGAGCTGAAGCGCCCGGTATTAAAAGTTTTGTCTATGGATTCGAGGGGCGATCTGGTGAAGTTCGAGAGGTTCGCCAACCTCCACTCCTTCCTCCTCGACTCGGGCAAGGGGGGCACGGGCCAGACCTTTGACTGGTCGCTGGCGCTAGCGGCGATGAAGTATGGCCGCATCGTGCTGGCTGGCGGGCTGACCCCCGACAACGTGACGGAGGCTATCCGGTGCGTCAGGCCCTGGGGGGTGGACACGGCGAGCGGGGTGGAGAAAGCCCCCGGCATAAAAGACCCGGAGCGAGTCAGGGAATTTATACACCGCGTGCGCGGGGCCGACTCGGCCCTTGGGCGCGGCCAGAACCAATAACGAATAGGAAGGCAAACAATGGACCAGGTAATGCCCAAGGGGCATTTCGGACAATTTGGCGGCCAGTACGTAGCCGAGACCTTGATGCCCGCGCTGGCCGAGCTTGAGGGAGCGCTCGACCAGGCGATGGCGGACAACTCCTTTCGGGAGGAGTTCCGCGCACTGCTGGCGGATTATGTGGGCAGACCCACGCCGCTCACCCTCGCCTCAAGGCTCTCGGGGGAGTTGGGGATAAACCTCTATCTCAAGCGCGAGGATCTCTGCCACACCGGGGCGCACAAGATCAACAACACCCTGGGCCAGGTCCTCTTAGCCAAGCGCATGGGGAAAAAGCGGATCATCGCCGAGACCGGCGCCGGACAACATGGCGTGGCGACGGCGACCGCTGCCGCGTTGATGGGGTTCGAGTGCATCGTCTACATGGGCGAGGAGGACGTCAAGCGCCAGGCCCCCAACGTGGAGAGGATGCACCTTCTGGGGGCCGAGGTCGTACCGGTAACCTCGGGCAGCCGCACCCTCAAGGACGCCATGAACGAGGCGATCCGCCAATGGGTGACCCACGTGGACACCACCTTCTACATCATCGGCTCCGTGGCCGGACCCCACCCCTACCCGGCAATGGTCAGGGAGTTCCAGCGGGTCATCGGCGACGAGACAAAAGCACAGTGCATTGCAAAGCTGGGCAAGCTGCCCGAGGCGATCATCGCCTGCATCGGCGGCGGCTCCAACGCCATGGGCATCTTCACCGCTTTTCTTGACGATCCGGTGGAGTTGGTTGCGGTCGAGGCCGAGGGCGAGGGGTATGACACCGGCAAACACGCCGCAGCGATAAGGGCGGGGAAGGTCGGCGTTTTACACGGACAGAAATCCTACCTCCTCCAGGACGATGACGGGCAGGTGATCGAGGCGCATTCGGTGAGCGCGGGGCTCGACTACCCCGGGGTTGGCCCACAGGTGGCATACCTGGCGGAATCGGGCAGGCTGACCGTGATGTCGGTCACCGACGACGAAGCCTTGAAAGCCTTCCATCGCCTCGCGTTGGCCGAGGGCATCCTGCCCGCGCTTGAGAGTTCACACGCGCTAGCTGTAATTGATCAAGTCGCCAAAAGACTCAAACCCGGCTCCGACGTGGTCCTGAACCTCTCGGGCCGTGGAGACAAGGACCTCGCCACCGTGCTTTCGATAATCGAGGAAGGGGGTGGCCGATGAGCCGCTTCGAGACATTGAAGGAGTTGGTGGCCGGGGGCGGAAAACTGCTGGTGCCCTTCTTCACCGGGTGCTACCCCGATGGCGACACCTTTGTCGAGCTGCTGCTGGCTGCACAAAGTGCGGGGGCCGACGCGCTTGAGGTGGGTATCCCCTTCTCCGATCCCTCAGCCGATGGCCCCATAATCCAGGCCGCGTCGCAAAAAACCCTTGAAGCCGGAACCACGGTCGATTCGATTATGGCTTGCGTCAAACGTGCGCGTGAGCGCGGGCTGGCCCTGCCGCTCCTCTACATGACCTACTACAACCCGATCCTCCACCGTGGCGGGGAGAAATTCTCCCGGGAGGCAATCGCTTCGGGTGCGGATGGCGTGCTGGTGGTGGATCTGCCGCCGGAAGAGGCTGAGGAATTCGCGCCGATTGCGCGGGCTAATGGTCTCGACACGATCTTTCTCATCGCACCCACGACCCCGGAAGAGCGTTACCCCCTGGTGCTCTCCCGGTGCAGCGGCTTTCTCTACGTCGTCTCGGTAACAGGCGTGACCGGCGGCAAGGAGGCTGCGGTGGATACCGTGGGGGCGATGACCGGCAAGCTCAAGGACATGACCGACCTGCCGGTGCTGGCGGGGTTTGGCGTGAACAACGCCGCCTCTGCAAAGGCTATCTCGACTGCGGCAGATGGAGTGATAGTGGGGAGCGCGATAATGAAGTTGGTGGGCGAGGCCGGCCCTGCCGATGCCCCGGCCAAGGTCGCCGCCTTCATCCAGGGGTTGAGAGCGGCGCTGGACGGCTGACGGTGCGGCGCTGCTTCGCCCCTTTCATCTTCAATAATTGATTACTGGATTTTAATGGGAGTACCAATGGCTCGTTCAGACAATATCCTAATGTACGCCATCTCGACGATGGGGCTGGTGGGCAGCGTGCTCATCGCTCTGTTCTTCGCCATCCAGATGGTCTCGGTCACCGACACGACCGGAGACAACTTTCTCCTGGTGCTCATCCCGCTGGTCGTGCTGGTCGCATCGGCGCTGGCCCATGTGGCGATAAACAAGCCAAGGCCCATGTTACCTGCGATCAAACTGGCAAGGATAGCGATCAGCCTCAACTCCTGCCTGGTGTTTCTCAATATAATGGCGCTCTGGACGCTCGCGGGGGAAGGTCAAAAAGTCGTATGGGCAACAGAGGCCCCCCTGTTGCTCGTGTGTTTTGCGAACATCCTGGCTTTCGCCATCTACCTTCGCAACGAGGGCAGGAAGAAGTACTCCACGAAGTAGCGCCGGGGCACTTGCGCCGGGACTACTTACGCTTCAGCTCTATTACCAGGTCGCCTCCCCCGGCGCCCTTACCCGGCAAGCGCAAGAGCTTCCCGTTTTCACTGTCCGGCGCGACGGAGATGCTGATCGTCTCATTTCCCTTGTCGCCGGGTATCTGCAAACTGACCTTGCCACCGCTTTTCAATAGTTCCCGCCCAAGCTCAAGGGTGAAGCGCGTATCCTTGGACACTGCCGCTTTCTTCTCGCCCTTCTCATCCTCATTGCCAAAAACAGCCGCTTCCACGTTTCTCTTCGCCGCGCCCACCTTTTTCCCAAGAACATAAGCCGCGCCACCCCCCAGGAGGCTTTTCGCAGCCGAACCCGCCAGCTTGGGCAAGATCGCCTTGCCCCCTCCCATAAATAACGCCCCCACGAACCAGATACCCGTCGCACCCAAACCCCCTTTGAATAACCCGGCGGGGCTGAGTCCCCTCGTCACCAGCTTGGTGGCGAGGCTCTGGAACATTTTTCTGAACTCCGGGCTCTCGAACATCGCCTGCATGGCGTTCTCGATATCAAGCCCCTCTTCCCCCCCAACCGGCCCGGCAGCCCTCATCGCATCGTAGACACTGCGGCTACGGGCATCCCGGAGGACGGCATAGGCTTCGGTCATCTGCTTGAAACGCTCCTCGGCGCTGTCCGAGCCGCCGTTGAGGTCGGGATGAAGCTCCAGCGCTTTTTTCCGGTAGGCGCTTTTCAGCTCCTCACCCGTGGCGTCGGGAGCGACGCCCAGGATGGCGTAATAATCTTTTTTTGCGGTAAACATCCAGACTCAGCCCAACCCCATGGAGGCGCGGAAGAAAATCTCAATCGCGCTGGCCACGGCCACGGGGTTCTCCACCGCGCTCATGTGGGAAGCATCGGGTATCTCCACCGCCGCGCCGCTTCGCGCCTCACCGGCCATGCAGGCCGCCAGCTCGGGGGGGCTGAGCTTGTCGTGCTCGCCGGAGATAAAAAGCATCGGCACCTCGCAGCTGCCCAGCACATCCTCGTAACTTCCCCGGTCCCGTATTGAGGCCATCGAACGGGCGTAACTTTGGGGGCCAAGGTATCGTGACATGGACAGAATCAGGTCGGCCACCGGTTCGGCGTTGTGACCATCGGCCCAGACCACCGAATCTATGAAGGGGCCGAGCACCTCCTCGAACCTCTCCTGCGCTATGAGGCGCAGCACCTGTTCGCGCTTTTCGCGCCGATGCCCGTCGTCGGGGTAGGCGGTCGTATCAAGAAAGACTGCGCGCTTGATCTTTTCAGGGCAGAGCCGCAAAACCTCGAAGAGCATGTAGCCTCCCATGCTCAACCCGGCGGCGTAATAGTTTGGCTCCCCCAGCTCTTCCATTAGCTCCACCACCCCCTTCGCGCCCTCGGCCATCGACTCCGCCTCCCATATGCGGGGGACTATCGCCTTGACCTCCAGTGGCAGGGAATCGAGCAGCGGACCCCACATCCGTGCGTCGCAACCAAGACCCGGAAACAGCAAAAAAGGTATCCCTTCACCGTGAACGTCGTATTTCATCATGAAACCCTCCTCTGGACATTATAGGGGAATCATAATTGTTCCACCCTCGGCTGGCAATGAAGACTGGCAATCAATCGGGGGGTGTAATTTAAACTACAAAAGAGTTAGGATAGGTCACCAAATTATTCTGGAGGGACTGTACGATGTGCGGACACACAAACGACGGCAAGATTTTCCTGATTCAATCCAACTCCATCGGCGTCGAAGGAGAGCTTGGGCTGCTGCTCATGCGTTCCTTTCTGACCACCCTCGCAGCAGAACCCGAGGGGGTGGAGATGGTGCTATTCCTCAACAGCGGAGTCATGCTGACCACCGAAGGGGCCGAGACCCTTTCCGACATAGAGCTGATTGAAAAATCGGGGGCGCCTGTCTACTCATGCGGGACATGCCTTGATTACTTCAATATCAAAGACAAGCTCGCCGTCGGCAAAGTCGGCTCCATGTCCACGACCGTGGCGGGGCTGACCAGCACCGCTCAAGTGGTCACGGTGGGCTGAAACTGGCGATAAAACCCCAAACGGAAAACAGATGAAGAAGAGATTGACGAAATTCACACGCGCTGCGGGCTGAGCGGCTAAAGTCGGGCCAGGGGACCTGGCCTTATTTTTAGATCGCTTCGAGTCCTCCGACGATCCCAACGTGATCGTCGGCTTCAAGACCGGTGACGATGCAGGCGTCTATCGTATAACGGACCAGCTTGCCCTGGTGCAGACGGTGGACTTCATCACCCCGCTTGTGGACGACCCCTACCTCTTCGGCCAGATCGCGGCAGCCAACTCACTAAGCGACGTCTACGCCATGGGCGGGGTACCGATCACCGCAATGAACGTGCTCTGCCTGCCCCTCAAGCTCCTCGGCCCCGAGCACATCGGCGAGATCCTTGCGGGCGGAGAATCGAAGATCAAGGAAGCCGGTGCTTTCCTGCTGGGCGGCCACACGATAGAGAGCGCCGAGCTTGTCTACGGCCTCTCGGTTACCGGCACGATACACCCCGACAAAGTCATAACGAACAAGGGGGCAAGACCCGGCGACCTCCTGGTGCTGACCAAGCCCATCGGTTCGGGGCTGGTGAACTCGTTGATAAAAGTCGGCAAGGCGACGATGAAGCAGACCGATGCGCTGTGTGCGTCGATGGTGAGCCTGAACAAAGATGCCGGTGAGCTGATGGCGGCGCTGGGGGCGCACGCGGCCACCGACGTCACCGGCTTCGGCCTGGTCGGCCACGCAGCCGGAATGCTGGAATGCGACATCGATATCGTCATCGACTTCGACGTCATCCCGCTCTACGACGGCGTCATACCGGCGCTGGCCTCCCGCAGGACGATACCCGCCGGTACAGCTCGCAATTACGATAACTACAAGGATGTGCTGGAGGTGCGCCACAATGACACTGCCAGGGTGAGTAAGATATGTTGCGACCCCCAAACCTCGGGCGGCATGCTTGTGGCGCTGGATGAGACCGGCGCGCAGGCATTTATAGACGCGCTGGCCCAGAGAGGTGTGACGGCTACGGTTATCGGCAAGGTCGTGGAAGGCAGCTGCAAGCTGATCATCGAATAATTTTTTGCGACTTGACGCTATTCAACATACTGTCCAAAAAACTGTTTAGAAAGCTCCTCAACTGTTGGTTTTGACGCTATTATATCGTGTCCCAGGGTCATTTCACCCAATCCGAAACCCCCGAAACCCTCAAACCCGCCATTCCCAACATTTTCGTTTATGGTACGTTATTTGCTGTATACTTACCGGCAATGACAACTACATTTTACTGGCAATGACAACTACATTCATGGTGGATAATGGCTGACGCATTCTCATACACTCGCAGATTCACTCGTAAGAAGACGGAACTCAACGCCTCAATTCAAACCCCAGGCATGGGACTGGCGCAGATGGACGCGTCCGTCAGCGAGCTGGGGATTGGCGGATGTCTGCTGAAAGCGCCGATCTCCTTTGGTGTGGGCAGGGTCCTCCCGCTTGCCGTGATCCTTGAAGAGGGCAAGGGTATCAACCCCATCGCCCGCGTTCTGTATGAGAGGAACGACGATGATATCGAGGGGGTTTTCTCGGGCGTCGAGTTCATCAACGTGACGGGCCCCGACATGGCCGAGTTGGAAGAGTTCATAGCGCATCAGGGAAACTGAACCGACTCTGTTCAAGAAAGTAATAGCCCGAAAACTTGACGTTTTCGGGCTTTTTTATTTCATCCCCATTTACAGCCATCCATCAGACATCAGCCTCGACCATCTCTGGAGTTGAAGTGGCCCGCCATACCGTAAAAACGATCAAAACCACCTCCCCAAAAGTTTTTCGTGGTAGCATTGAAGCGTCGGGCAAACCATTTTGGAGAGATGAAGATGCGCAGGATCATAGTGGGAATCAGCGGCGCCAGCGGCGCCATTTACGGGGTGAAGTTGTTACAGGCCCTAAAAGCCTCTCAGGGGGTGGAGACCCATCTGGTTATTTCACACTATGGCAAGAAGACGATCGGGATCGAGACCCCCTACACGGTGGCCGAGGTGGAGGGGCTTGCCGACGCTGTCTACCCCGACAATGACATGACCTCCCGGCTCGCCAGCGGCTCCTTTATGGCCGATACGATGATAGTCGCCCCCTGCTCCATCAAGACCCTTTCCGGGATCGCCAACAGCTACGCCGACAACCTCCTCGTGCGCGCAGCGGACGTGACCTTGAAGGAGTGCCGCAAACTCATACTTGCGGTGCGCGAGACCCCCCTACACAGGGGGCATATCGATTTAATGCAGAAGGCCGCTTCGATTGGAGCCATAATCGCCCCCCCGATGGTGGCCTGCTACCAGAAGCCACAGACAGTGGACGAAGTGATCAACCATGGGGTGGGCAAGCTACTTGATCTTGCCGGAATCGAACACAACCTCTACAAACGCTGGGAGGGTGTGGGTGGATGACCCCCCCCGACTGGCGAAAGCTCAAATCCAAAACGGTCCTGCAAACCTCAATCTTCCGTCTTCGGCGCGACCGCGTCGTAAATCCACGGACGCAAAATGAGCTGGATACCTACGTGCTGGAGTGTCCCGACTGGATAAACATCATCGCGCTCACCAGCGACAAAAAGGTGGTCATGGTCAAACAGTTTCGCCATGGCGTGGGCAGGGTCACGCTGGAGATACCCGGCGGCGTGGTGGACCCGGGTGAACTGCCGGTAGACACAGCCGGGCGCGAGCTGCTTGAAGAGACCGGCTACAAAGCGGGGGAAATAATCCCCATCGGGGTGGCCGACTCCCAACCCGCCTACCAGGACAACCGCTGCCACACTTTCCTGGCTACGGGGGCTGTGAAGGTCGCCGATCCCGACCCTGACGATGGCGAGGACCTTGAGGTCGAGTTGGTTGAGCTGGCCGACATCCCCGCCATGATAGCTTCCGGCAAGATCAATCATGGCCTGATAATAGCGGCGTTTCACTGGCTGCACCTGTGGCAGGAAGAAAAGGGAGGATGAGTCCACCAGGAGGCTCTCCGAAAAACCCTCCCAAAGCGGAGGGGGCAACACTAAACCGGGCTAAACCGGAGATTTTAACCGATGCCAGGCAAACCTCTAACTAAGCCGACGATAAACTGGAAGCCCCGAAGATCATTCGAGAGCGAGGAAGGGAAGAAAAATGACCGCAGGCATACCGATAAGTATTTCGAGGATCATTTTTCGCCCCTGACAACGTCAATCGGAGGATATCCGGGGGTTTTCAACAAGCACATAGGGGCAAGGGCGCTGGTTGTCAGCTATTCACGCACCGGCACAAGCGCCCGGGTCGCAAGGCAATGCACACTGTCACTCAAACGCAGCGGCTACGCGGTCGACCACCTGCCTGTCATTACACGACCGGAGCTGCCCTACCCCCTCTGGCTTGGCCTCTCCTTCATGCCGGGCTTGCGTACCCCCATAGATATCCCGCCAGCCGATCCGCGTGACTACGACCTTCTCTGGCTGGTATTCCCCAAATGGACGCTGGCCTGCCCGCCCGTCAACAGCTTCATCAAGACGCTCGACCGGGAGGCTCCCGCGACGCTCATTACAACCGTATGCGGCGGGTGGGATTGCGACCGCTACCTGGGCCAATACTGTTCGCTGCTGGAAAGACGCGGGGTTGAAGTCGTGGGGAGCCTGACAGTTGAGCGCCGCCAGGTCGGCAAAGCCCATCTTCCCAGGCTGCTCGACATGCTTCTAAATTCATACCGGGCCAGGAGGCTCTCCGGAAAACTCTCCCGAAGCGGAGGGGGTAACACTAAACCGGGCTAAACCGGAGGTATTAGCCGATGCCGGGCGAATCTCTAACCAAGCCGACGATAAACAGGAAGCCCCGAAGATCATTCGAGAGGTAGGAAGGGAAGAAAAATGACCGCAGACATACCTACAAGTATTTCGAGGATCATTTTTCGCCCCTGACAACGTCAATCGGATGATATCCGGGGGTTTTCGGCGAAGCCCCAGGACTCAGGCCCCCGCCAGATAACCGTATATCACCCAGAAATGGCACAAGCTGCCAAGGATGCAGAAGAGGTGAAATATCTCGTGGAAGCCGAGGAACCCCGGCAACGGATCGGGACGCTTCATGGCGTAAACAACCGCCCCCACCGTGTACATCAAACCACCAGCGGCCAGCCACAGGAACGCCTCCAACTCCAGGGCCTGTATCAGCGGCCAGATCGCCACCATAATCACCCATCCCATCAAAATATAAATGGCGGTGGAGAGGTAGCGCGGGGCGTTCATCCAAAAGAGCTTAAAGAGCACCCCGGCCACGGCAATCCCCCACACCACACCGAAGATCGACCACCCCCATCTGCCACCAAGCCCCAGCAAAACGATCGGGGTATATGTCCCCGCGATGAGAAAAAAGACCATGGAGTGATCCAGCTTGCGCATCTTTAGCACACCCCCGGGCGCCAGCGGCAGCCAGTGGTAGAGAGTGCTCGCCAGATACATGAGGATCAGGGAGACTCCGAACACGGTAAAGGTAACAACCTGCCAGACTCCGACAGCTTTGGATAACAGCAGCACCAACCCAAGAACCGAAAGCACCAGGCCCACCGCGTGGGTCAATCCGTTGGCCGGCTCCCTAAATCTCAAAACCATATCAATCTCCGAGCAGAATAATGAATGATCATTCATTCATGCTGTCCAATCTTATACATCCCCTCCCCTCTTTGCAACAACTCCGTGGGAAAGAGGCTGGCACACCAGTAAAAATATATTCTTGGGATCGGGGAGAGCGTTTATCTGTTTTTCAGGGGTCCAACACCTCGCCGATGCGTTGGGCTGTCTCAACGTAGAAGTGGCCCTCGACCGGCTTTTCACCAACGTATACGGTGGTCATTCCAAGGGCTTTGGCGGTGTCCAGATTGACCACGAGGTCATCGGCCATGACGCAGCTGCGCGGGTCTGCGCCAAGGGCGTCGAGCAGTTTCATGTAACCATGGAGCTGGGGTTTGGGTTTGTAGTCGGTAAACGCGATATCGAAGATCCTCGAAATGGACGCCCTCACCCCCAGCCGGTTCAACACCCGGTCGGCGTGGGTTTGGGAGCCGTTGGTAAAGACGACCTTCTCACCCTCCAGCTCTTCCAGCGCGCGCGCCAGGGCAGGGTCGGGATGGATTATGTCGTCAATTTCCACATCATGCACATAGGAGAGATAGTGCTCGGGTTCGACATTGTGATGGGCGATAAGCCCCCCAAGGGTGACGCCGTAGCTTTCGCGCCAGCTGCGCCGTAGCGGCTCGATCCGCTCCGCTTCAAGCCCCATCACTTCATGCATGTAGGAGATGATGCGCAGGTTGATGCGTTGAAAAAACCCTGACCCCTGGGGGTAGAGGGTGTTATCGCAGTCCAGTATCCAGGTGATTTCTCTACTCAATCTTTTTTCTGCTCCACGGCCCACGAGGCCCAGCTCTTGCCTTCCATTATCTTGGACATGGGCTCCACAAAATCCGCCTCCACCATGCCAATCGAATCGGAACCTCCCGGGGCCGCCACCATCTGGAGCAGCGCGCCCATGCTCGTGGACTCCGGACTGCGGTTGGGCACTACGCCCGCTTCGCCCTCGGTCAGGATACCTGCCCGCATCAGGAAGGTTATGACCCTTCTGCCCTCAACCGGATGTATTCCCACCGAATCTATCAACGCTTGCGAATCCTTCGGAGGCTTACCCTCGACGAAGCGCGTAGCGACCTCGGCGAGGATCGGCAACGCCGCACCGAGACGCGGCGACCAGAGTTCTCGCCCGCCCATGAGATATCTGCCCCGTCCCGGCAGCTCCATCACACAGGTCAACTCGGCCCCAACCAGCGCGATGCACCACCCCAGGTATACCCAGATGAGAAAGAGGGGGAGCTGCGCCAGCGTCCCGTAAATGGCGTTGTAGCGGGGGATGATCATAACCTGGAAGGTGATGTAGCCCAGCTCGGCCCCGTGGAAAAATGCACCGGCGACCGCGCCCCCTATCAAGGCGGCTTTTATCCCCACCTTGTGGTTGGGCATGATCAGGTAGGCGGCGGCGAAGGCCGCGCTTTTCGCCAGGTAGGGGATGAACGCCACAAAGAAGGGCAGCGCCGACTCGACCCCCTTGATGCCGTCGAGATACTGGCTGACATGGATGGTGGTCGCCATGCTGGTCGAAGTTATTATGAGGATCGGGCAGGCGATGAGGATGGCGGTATAGTCGGTTATGCGGCGGATCAGGTTCCTTCCCCTGTCCACGCCCCAGATATCGTTGAACGCCTGCTCCACGTTGCCCAATACGCTAAGCGCCGCCATGAAGAAACCGATCGTTCCCACAAGGCCCAGCCCTGCGACCTGGGTGCGGTCCACGTACTCGACCACCTTCGAGACCAGCTGCTCGTTCCCGGCGGCAAAGTATTGAAGGATTATCGGCTCCAGCCTCTTTTGCACCCCCAACCCCTTGAGGATGGCGAAAACCAGCGCAAGCAGGGGCACAAGACTGAGCGCGGTTGAAAACGCCAGCGCTGATGCCCGCACCGGACCACGGTCGCGCCAAAACTTCCACACCGCCACCACGAAGACGCGCACCACCTCGCCGGGGCCTGCCCCCTGGTTACGGCCCCACATCCAGCCCCTCATCCCGCCCCTGGCGGTTTCGGTAGCCATTATCTTTATCGAACCCCGCTAGAAGCTTGTTGAAAAACCCCTTATATCGTCCTACCTAGAAAAGCTTGGGTTGCATCTTTTTTGCCGCCGCTTCGGGGCGGGCCGCTTCTGCGCTGGAGCGTTCCGCCGCTTCGAGCCTTTCTATCAATTTCTTTTCATCAACCACTTCAACGCTCAGCTCGGCGGCTTTTTTTGACTTGGACCCGGCGTCACTCCCCACCACGACCCAGGAGGTCTTGGCCGAAACCGAGGAGGCGACCTTGGCCCCCAGACGGATGAGCCTCGACTTCGCCTCATCGCGTGTGAGCGTCTCCAGCTTTCCGGTGAGCACCACGGTCTCGCCCTTCAGCGGCATATTGGCGATGTCCCTCTTCTCCGCGACGGGGTTGACGCCCATCTCCCTCATCCTCGCCAGCATCGCCCGGTTCTCCCCGTCGGAAAAATATTCCACAACCGCTCCGGCAACCTCCGGCCCCACATCCTCGACCTCAAGCAGCTCTTCCAACTCTGCCTTTGCCAGCTTGTCCAGCGAATCGAAGCGCTCGACTATCGCCACCGCCGTTGTCTCGCCAACCTGACGTATGCCCAGCGCAAAGATGAAGCGCGCAAGGGTTCTCCCCTTCACCGCCTCAATTGCCACCAGCAGATTCTCGGCGCTCTTTTGCGCCATCCTCTCAAGCGACACCAGGGTATCCAGGTCGAGGGTGAAGAGACCGCCAATCTCTTTTACGATTTCCTTATCCACGAGTTGCTCAATCAGCTTCTCGCCCATGCCGTCAATGTCCATCGCCCTGCGGGAGACGAAGTGCTTCAACCGCCCCGTGAGCTTGGCCGGACAGGACGCATTGACGCAACGGTGGGCGGACTCCCCCTCCAGCCTTACGACCTCGCCCCCGCACCGGGGGCAACTGGTCGGCATGGTGAAGACCTCCTCTTCGCCGCTCCTCTTCTCCGTCAGGGGGCGCACGACCTCGGGGATCACGTCGCCGGCGCGCTGGACGATCACAGTGTCGCCGACACGCACATCCTTTCTCCTCACCTCATCCATATTGTGAAGGGTCGCCCGGCTCACTATCACGCCTCCCACGCTCACCGGCTCCAGCTCGGCCACCGGAGTGACCTTGCCGGTACGACCCAGGCTCGCGGATATATCCCTCACGCGGGTCAACGCCTGCATCGGCTTGAACTTGTAGGCTATCGCCCACCTGGGCGAGCGCGCCTTTTCACCGAGTCTGCGCTGCAACCCAAGGTCATCCACCTTGACCACGCAGCCATCTATCTCCAGGGGAAACTTTTCGCGCCAGTTCTCGATATCGAGGCAATAGCCGACAACCTTTTCAATACCGTTGAGCACCTTGCGCTCGGTTCTCACCATGAAGCCGAACTTCTTTAGCCCATCCATGGTTTCTGCCTGGGTATCGAACTCCACCCCCTCCCTGCGCCCGACTCCGTAGGCAAAAAAACTCAACTTCCGCCCAGCGGTTATGCGGCTGTCCAGCTGGCGCACCGCGCCTGCCGAACCATTTCTGGGGTTGGCGAAGGGGGGCAGCCCGCGCTCAAGCTGGACGCGGTTGAGCTCGCGGAAGTCCTCGGTCAGCATGGTGACTTCACCCCTGACCTCCAGCAACCGGGGTGGCGTGCCGCCCAGCGCCAGGGGAATCGACTTGATGGTGCGAAGGTTCTCGGTGACGAGTTCGCCGGTCCTGCCGTCGCCCCTCGTGGAGCCGATCACCAGCAGCCCCTCCTCATAGACCAGCTCCACCGCCAGCCCATCCAGCTTTGGCTCGCAGGCGTAGTTGACCTCACCCTCAACGCCAAGGAATTTTTTCACCCTGCGGTCGAACTCGCGCAGTTCATCGGGGCTGACAGCGTTCTCCAACCCCAGCATGGGGAGCACATGGGCCGTCTGCTCGAATTGCGACAGGGGGGGGGCACCCACACGCAGGGTCGGGGAATCGGGGGTGACGAGCTGGGGAAAACGCGCCTCGACCTCTTCCAGCTCGCGATAGAGGGCGTCATATTCCACATCGGTTATCTGGGGAGCGTCCATCACGTGATACAAGTGGTTGTGATGGTTCAGCTCATCACGCAGCTCTTTGGCACGTCTCACGGCTTCGGCAATATTTTCAGTCACGTCTGGCGCTCCTTCGTGCTCACATTTCACTCAACTGTATAGATTTTGTACCAAATGGGTCGATGCGGCAAGCATACTGTACCAAACCGCTCCATTCTGCTAATCTTCCCAGACTGACAGCCGCAACTCGAAGGGACCATGGACGACGTGGAAAAGCTTTATCTTCTGGAAGCCAACATAGACGACATGAGCGGGGAGTTGCTCGCGCTGCTGCCCGACACCCTGCTTGACGCAGGCGCCCTGGATGCGTGGCTCACCCCCATCATCATGAAAAAGGGGCGGCCGGCCCACGTGGTATCGGCGCTTTGCGACCGGGAAAATGTTTCTTTCATAGAACGGGCTATTTTCACCCATTCGTCAACCCTGGGGGTAAGGCGACGCGAGGTGGAGCGCACCGCGCTGGAGCGTAGCTGGGTCACTGTTGAGACAAAATGGGGTAATATTAGAATAAAGCTGGGGCTGTTGGCTGGCGAAGTGGTCAACGCCGCCCCCGAGATAGAGGATTGCATCAAGGCCGCCAAACAAGCTGGAGTGGCCGTAAAGGAAGTCTACCAGGCAGCGACGGGCAGCTATCGAAACAAGACCTGAACCTTAAAAATTGGGAGAAAGAGAATGGCGGAACCTGGGGGGCGAGCCATAAACACATGGCCTGAAAATGAGCGGCCAAGGGAGAAACTGCTGGAATCGGGCGCTGGCGCGCTGGGGCCTGCCGAGCTGCTGGCGGTCTTCATACGAACCGGCGACAGCGCAAGCGGGACGACCGCGCTGGACATAGGCCGCACGTTGTGGGAGATGTTTGAGCAGGACTGGTCGCGGCTGGTTGAGGCCAGACCGTCGGAGTTGACGAAGATTCCCGGCATAGGCCCGGCGAAAGCGGCCACCATAGGCGCGGCGCTGGAGATTGCCCGCAGGGTCAGGTTACAGCCGCTCCCCAAAAAGGCTACGATAGGCGACGCCAAGTATATCTGGTCACACTTTCGCGACCTCATCGGCACAGCCAAGCGCGAGTATTTCCATGTGGTCATGCTCGACGCGAAAAACAGGCTGATCCGCCAGGAGCGCATCAGCGAGGGTACACTCACCGAGAGTCTGGTGCATCCTCGGGAAGCGTTCAGGGCGGCGGTGAGGGAGTCGGCGGCGGCGGTTATATTCGTTCACAACCACCCCAGCGGCGACCCCACACCCAGCAGCGAGGATTTAAAGCTAACCGAAAAGCTGATCGACGCATCCAAAGTATTGTCGATCACCGTGCTCGACCACGTTATAGTTACCGAAGACGATTATTTCAGCTTCGCCGAAAACGGTAGCGAAGCATCAGGATTGGAAGAGGTCTGAATTGATGAAAAAGTTTAAGCTGGCATTCCTGGCCCTTGCGGCCTTCTCGCTCCTCGCCGCTCTGCCCACACTGGCCGCGACCCCCTCAGCCTTCATAATGAAGGTGGAGATCTTCAACGCCCCCGATGTGGAGCCCTCCGCGCCGGGGCTGCGAAACATGGTGGCAAGCAGGGTCGCAGGAGAGGGCTATACGGTTGAAACCGGCGACGCCCCGAGCCCCAACGCACGCTGGAACCTGCGCACCACCATAACCAAGCTGGGTGGCGTCTACTCCATCGACGCAGCCATCGAGTCGATTGCGCCCGGTGGAGATGGCGCACGCACCTTCGAGAAGGTGAACAGCTTCGACGACCTGATGGGAGCGCTTGAAAAAACCTCGGAGAGGATGCGCATCCGCCTTGAACAGCTGGCGACAGCTAAACCCTCTGCGCAGCCCAAAGCCGCAGCAGCTGTCTCCGGCCAGCCCGTGGCACCCGTCCCGTACGCACCTGCATCGGCCAAAGCCACGGATTTTCTCACCGAGCGCAAGGAGCTGTTTAGCGCCGAAGGTGAGACCTCGGCGATGGCGGTGGTCGACATCGACCCCGCCCCCGGCGACGAGATCATCCTGCTCATGGAAGGTATTGTTGTCATCCTGGCCCCCGATGGCCCGGACAAGATGAAGGAGCTGTTCCGCTTCGAGCCCGACCTCTACTTCCCGCCAGTCTCCCTCTCCGCCGGAGACACGGATGGCGACGGTATTGTCGAGGTCTTCATCGTAGGGCAAAACGACACCCGGGTCTTTTCCCAGGGGTATACGGTAAAAGATGGAACCTTCACCCCCAGGGGCGACCCCATCGGCGCGTATCTGCGTGTAGTCAAACACCCCGATGAGGGCGACATCCTGATAGGCAACCCCACCCTTGGCGGCGTAGAGCTCTTTTCCCGCAATATCTACAGATACGTGTGGAGTGAAGACGAATATGTGAAGGGCGACGAGATCAATGTCCCCTCAAGCGCCCATAACCTCAACAGCGTCAACATCAACTGGGTGCGCTTCGCGCCGGGACCGGGCGGCCTCTGGTTCACGATGCTCGACGACCACAACAGCCTGCGCATCTACGACACCATCGAAATAAAGCAAGCCTACTCCGCAGAGACGATGATAGGCGGCACAAGGGTCGGCTTCAGGGGCGAGATGCGCGACGTAAGACAGGAAGAAGAGGGCGATTTTTGGGAAATTGACCCCGCACCCGCGCCGGTCGTGGCAGCCGACGGCAAGCGCTACATCGTCATTCACGACAATATCGAGGAATCGGGCTTCATGCCCAGGCGATGGGGCAGCTATTCGAGCGGCACGCTCACTGCGCTAAATTGGGACGGGTTGGCAATCTCGATCGGTGCTAAAAGCGCCGAATACGAAGGGTATTTTACCACCTACGCAACCGGCAAGGCCCCCGACGGAACCCAACGTCTTTTCGTTATATTGATAACGGAAGAAGGCATGCTGATGGTGGACCAGACAACGCACCTGTTGGCATTTGATTTTTAGCCTTGCACCGCTATTGACACTACCGGGACAACAAGTATAATAACGCGCCTCATTGGCGATGTAGCTCAGCTTGGTTAGAGCATGCGGCTCATATCCGCAGAGTCCGGGGTTCAAGTCCCTGCATCGCCACCATTAACTTGCAAAGCCTGCTTCCGTGAAACCATGGGGGCAGGCTTTTTTTATTCCCGATTATGGAATGCTTCCAACCCAGACTTTCCTCCACTGCCTGCACTCACTTCAGTTCCGCCTTTATCCTCTTGGCGAGGGTGAAGCTCGCGGCCAGACTCTCGGAGTCGAAGTGGCTCAGCTCGATGGCGTGGCGCTCCAACCCCTGCTGAAAGGAGGAGGCAAGCATGGTTTCAGGCCAGAAACGGGTATCAAACGCGACCACGAAGGACCAGGGGACAAAAAAGGAGTCATGCGCAACCATTGAGGAGCGGGTATTGGCGAACACCTCACCCAACTTCTCCCTGACCTGCTTGTGTGTATTGAGGTCAAAGAGCGCAAGCGCGCCCGCCTGGGTGGAGAGCAGCCCCCCAGCGCTGATTAATCCCTTTAGCAGCGTGTAGAATCCCACACTATGGAAGGCTTTTCCCGGCTCGACCTCCTCATGGGAGTCGGGCAGATCGCATATGATAACGTCAAACTTCTCATCACGCTCCGTCACGAACTTGAAGATATTCTCGAAGCGCATCTCCAGCCTGGGGTCGTCAAAACCGCCCCGGTGCCATTCTGGAAGGTACTCAAAACACACGTTGACCAATTCCCGGTCAACATCAACCATGACCACCTCCTTGACGCAGGGGTAGCGGAGCACCTCGAACGCGGTGGCGCCATCGACACCCCCCAGGATCAACACCTTTCGCGGTTCGCCGTGGGCCAGCATGGCGGGATGGACCAATGCCTCGTGGTAGGTGTCCAGGTCCAGCTGGCTCGACCGCAGGTCCCCGTCGATGACGAGACACTTGCCAAGCGTCTTCGATTCCCAAATACCATAGCTCTGGTAAGCGGTCTCTCCCTGCAACACCACCTCTCCAATCCGGGAAGATACGGTGTCACCGCCGCTGAGCTTCTGCTTGAACAAGCCGCCATTCTTCAGCACCATGGTCGCCCACCCTGTTGGAGGCTCACTTGCGCCTCCCGTGGAAGTAGTAGGAGATACACTTCTGAATCAACTTGGCCGCCGTGAACTCGGAGAGCGGGTTGCACTTTATGGGCCTCAACTCAACCACGTCCATCCCTGTCAGCGTTATGGCCGTATTTGTCAAAAGCGCCTTTGTCAATCTGGTGAGCCGATGCCAGGAGAGCCCTCCGGGGACCGGGGTGCCAACGCCGGGCATCACCGAGGTGCAGATGCCGTCACAATCGACACTGAGGTAAACCTCGCCGGTCAATTTCGAAATCTTTTCGCAAAGACGATCAAAAGCCCCCGCCTCTTCCAGCTCCGCAGCAAAGTACTGCGCTATCCTGGGATTGTCGCGAACAAAAGCGGCTTCCCCGGCGCTGGTCAGGCCAAGGCCTATCTGGATCAGGCTATGACCCTGCTCGTAAAGCCTCCTGCTGGCGCAGGCGTGGCTCATTTTAGTGTTGTCATAACTATCACGAAGATCGGGGTGGGCGTCAATTACCACAACCGTCCCCGGCGTTTTCATGCGGTCGGCCGCCAACACCGGGGTGACCGAGTGCTCACCGCCAACCCCGACCGTAACCGCGCCGGCAGGTATATCGGCCAGCGCCAGGGCCACAGTGTCCAGATACTGCTCGGGGGCTGAACCTTCAGCACACCAAAGCGGTTGCAGCGAGTGCAGCTCCAGCTCAACCGTGGGCTCCCAGCCAAGCTCCTCCTCGTAATATTCGAGTTGGTCCGAGGCCTTGACTATGGCTGCGGGGGCCTTGCGCGTGCCTCTGACATAGGAGGCGGTGCCATCATAGGGTAGCGGGACGACCACCACTTTGGCGTCGGCCAGCGGTGCCTGGGGGTGGCTAAAAAATCTTTTCGCAGCTGTTACGCTCATCGCCGCCCTCCGGTGGCTGTCATCGTGGAGTCCCTGCTACTGTCGATTTTCCAACATAAGCTGGGGCGTAGGCAATGCAAAAGAAGACCACCATCAGGCACGAACCTTACCAGTGTCCACCACGGCCAAAGCCATGGAGAGTTTGGCCGCCAGCGTCTCGCCAGGGTCATACACTTCCGACTCGACGACGATGATCCTTCCCCCGGGCCTTATCACCCTTGAGCGGCATGTGATCACATCCCCCCTGGCCGGATGAAGGTAACGGATCTGGAAATCGGTGGTCAGCACGGTCTGGTGGGGCTTGACAATCGTCCACCCGGCAGCGCCGCCAGTGTGGTCGGCCAACGCAGCCACGACGCCTGCGTGAATGAAGCCGTCCTGTTGTTTGTGGATATCCTCCACCTTCAACCTGGATTGGGCCCTCCCCTCCCCCACACCGGTCAGTTCCATTCCCATGTGGGAAATAAATCTGGCCTCATCAAACCTCGCCTTGATGGCGTCATACAACTCTTTTGAAGACAACTTGAAACCCTCGCATCAAAAAGAAAAACCCCTGTGCCGCCCTGTAGTTCAAACCCGCTTTGCCAACACAAAAAAACAGATTTACATGCCGGGACCGCCATGGTCAACTACATTGTAAAGCAAAAATCATGGACCCCCCACACACAAGCAGAGACGCATCGGAGCGCCTCAGTACGAATGTTACAACTATTTGGCGAACATCCACAGACCCGCCCCACGTTGGCGTATGGTGCACAATGCGCGTACGGGGTTGTATTTCACTAAAATTTCTATAATATGTTCCCAGAATTGGCACACTGGTTGCATTAACCCACACGCATAATTTGATTCGATTTGTGCCGAAAGCACCTTTTTAGCAGTGTTTTCGTCGCTATGCTTACTCCTTTGCGGCTAGCGGGATGGAACAAAGGCAGGCTTCTTTCTACATTTTTGTAATTACATGGGGACTAAAAACACACTTTTGTAGTTTTTGACTTGAACCTGCGGAAGACCTCCGCAAGACCTTTAGGAGAAAATTGATGACTAAGAAGGAAATTCTGGAAATTGTGGAGAAGGAGAACGTCCATTTCTTCAGGTTACAGTTTGTCGACATCTTCGGCTTCATGAAAAACGTCGCGATCCCCAAGAGCCAGATTGAAAAGGCGCTGGACGGCCAGATGATGTTCGACGGCTCCTCCATCGATGGCTTTGTGCGCATCAACGAATCCGACATGTACCTGAAACCCGACTACGCCACCTTCGTCGTCCTTCCCTGGCGTCACAAGAACGGCAAGGCCGCAGCACGCATCATCTGCGACGTCTACATGTCGGACGGTGAGACCCCCTTTGCGGGCTGCCCCCGCAACAACCTCAAGCGCGTCCTGGCCGAAGCCAAGGAGCTGGGTTTCACCATGAACGTGGGTACGGAAGCCGAGTTCTTCCTCTTCCACAAAGATGAACAGGGCACCCCCACCACCGTCACCCATGACGTTGCCGGTTACTTCGA
>JAUVAU010000078.1 GCA_030591565.1 Deltaproteobacteria bacterium
CCATCGCAAAGCTGTGCCTGCCCCGTTTCGGGACAACCGGCGGCTTTGAGGAACTCTCTGATTTCCGGTTCAGCAGCGCCATCGAAGACCGGGGTTTCCGTACTCACGCCCTCTTTGGCGGCCAAACGAGCCATCCGGATCACCGCTTCGTCGGAAGCGTCGTCCAGAACCTGTTTGGCTTCGGTGTCACTGAAGATTTCCTTGAGCTTCTTGCGCATCTTGTCGGGTGAGTAGTTATCATCGACAAATTGCTGTATCTGACGGCCAAACGAACGTGCCGCCCAGCCCAGATGGGTTTCAAGCACCTGCCCGACGTTCATACGGGAGGGCACACCCAACGGGTTGAGGATGATGTCTACCGTAGTGCCATCATTGAGATAGGGCATGTCTTCGACGGGGACAATTTTGGAGATGACGCCCTTGTTGCCGTGGCGTCCCGCCATTTTGTCGCCCACCGAAAGGCGGCGCTTGATGGCTTCGTAAATCTTAACCATCTTGATCACGCCAGGAGGCAGATCATCGCCATCCTGGAGCCGTTCGATGCGCTCTTCAAACTTTTGGCGAACCTTCGCCACGCGCTCGTCGAGACGTTCCACCAGCTCGAAGATCTTGTCCTCTTTCTTCTGGGCTTTTTTCAGCGGAATCTCGACCCACGCTGCCTTGGGCACGTTCACCAGCAGGGCGGGATCGATCTTCTCGCCTTCACTTATTACGGTATTGCCGTCGAGATCGACGACATCGATAGCGGCCTTTTCACCAGCCAACAGCTCCTTGACCGAGTTGTAGGTGGCGCTCGACAGGATGGAAATTTCCTGGCCCATCAAGTCCTTCAGCCTGTTCGATTCGCGATCTTCCTCTTCCTCGGTGTCCAAATCTTCGAGCCCCATACCCTTGCGGCTAAAGACCTTGGCGTCCACAACGATACCTTCGACACCCGGTTGGACCCTGAGGCTGGTGTCCTTGACGTCTCCGGCCTTCTCGCCGAAGATCGCCCTTAGCAATTTCTCCTCGGGGCTGAGCTGTGTTTCGCCCTTGGGAGTGACCTTGCCGACCAGTATGTCGCCGGGTCTGACCTGCGCGCCGATGCGTATGATACCGCTCTCGTCCAGATCTTTGAGCTTGCGGTCGCCGAGGTTGGGTATGTCGGGAGTGATCTCTTCCTTGCCCAGCTTCGTGTCGCGTGCGACACACTCGAACTCGTCGATGTGCACCGAGGTGAACGTGTCGCGTTCAAGCAGGCGCTCGGAGATGATGATCGAGTCCTCGTAGTTGTAGCCATTCCAGCACATGAAGGCCACCATCACGTTCTTGCCGAGCGCCAACTCGGCATTGGAAGTGGCGGGACCGTCGGCCAACACCTCGCCCGCCTTGACCGTCATCCCCGGAACAACTATGGGACGATGGTTCAGGCAAGTGTTCTGGTTGGAGCGCTGGAACTTGATCAGGTTGTAGATGTCGACGCCGGTGAGCACGTCGTCACCCTCATTTTCCTGGGTTTTAACGACAATACGTGACGCCTCGACGCTTTCAATCACGCCATCGCGCTTGGCGACCACGGTGACACCCGAGTCACGGGCGACGACCGATTCGATGCCTGTCCCGACCAGTGGCGCTTGGGTGGTGAGAAGAGGCACGGCCTGGCGCTGCATGTTTGAACCCATGAGCGCACGGTTGGCGTCATCATGCTCAAGAAACGGAATGAGCGCCGCCGCCACGCTGACCAGCTGCTTGGGGCTAACGTCCATCAGGTCCACATCTTTGGCGGGGACCAGAAGGGGTTCGCCATTTTTACGCGTGTTGACGAGTTTATTGATGAACTTGCCCTTGGCGTCGATGGGCGCGTTGGCCTGGGCGATCGTGTGCTCTTCTTCTTGCAGTGCGGTCAGATAGACAATCTTCTTCTTGACCTTGCCATTCGATGCTTCCCTGTAGGGAGTCTCGATGAAGCCAAACTCGTTGACCCGGGCGTAGATCGACAGGCTGACGATCAGGCCGATGTTGGGCCCTTCAGGGGTCTCGATGGGGCAGATGCGGCCGTAATGGGTCGGATGGACGTCGCGGACCTCAAACCCGGCTCTTTCGCGGGTCAAACCGCCCGGGCCAAGCGCTGAAAGACGACGCTTGTGGGTCGTCTCCGCCAGGGGGTTGGTCTGATCCATAAACTGGCTGAGCTGCCCGGAGCCGAAGAACTCCTTGACCACTGCGGTTACCGGCTTGGAGTTGATAAGGTCGTGGGGCATCAGCGCTTCCACTTCCTGCAAACTCATGCGTTCCTTGACGGCGCGCTCCATGCGCACCAGGCCCACACGGTAGCGGTTCTCCAACAGCTCGCCCACACTCCTCACGCGACGGTTGCCCAAGTGGTCAATGTCGTCGATGGAACCGTGGGCGTTTTTCAGATCAGCCAGATAGCGCACCACGGCAAGGATATCCTCGCGGGTAAGCGTCTGCTGCTTAATCGGAGCGTCGAGCTTGAGCTTGTGGTTGAGCTTTAGCCTGCCGACTTCCGAGATATCGTATCTCTCGTCATTGAAGAAGAGATTTTCAAAAAACTTGGTCGCGGTATCCAGGGTCGGCGGATCACCGGGGCGCATGCGCCGGTATATCTCGATGATGCCATCTTCCTTGGTGGCGATGCGGTCATCCTTGAGGGTATCGCGGATGTAGGGGCCGACTTTCAGACCATCAATGAAAAGTATGTTGAACTTTTCAATCTTGGCCCCAGCGAAGTTCTCAAAGAGCTCGGAGGTCAACGCCGCGCCGGCTTCGGCGATCACTTCACCGCTCTCAGCGTCGACAATATCTTCGGCCAGAAAGGAGCCGACAATATCTTCCAACTCAATCGGCGCGAACTCTACATTGTCCTGCGCAAGCTTTTTGAGCGCACGTTTATTGACCTTGCGCTGTGCTTTCACGAGGACGTTGCCCGATTCGGGATGGACGATGTTTTCGGTGGCGCGGCTGTCTTCCAGGAGGTCGACGCGCACCTGCTTCATCGCAGTGCCCTTCTCCCAATCCGCTACCTTGATCTCCAACTTGTCATAGAAATTGTCGAGGATCTGGCCGGCGTCATAGCCCAGCGCCTTTAGCAATACCGTGGCGAGAAACTTGCGACGCCTGTCGATACGCACGAAAACGAGGTCCTTGTGGTTGAACTCAAAGTCCAGCCAGGAGCCGCGATATGGAATCACCCTGGCGGAATGGAGAAACTTTCCGCTCGAATGCTTTTTGCCTTCGTCATGGCTGAAGAATACACCGGGTGAACGGTGCAACTGGTTGACGATGACACGCTCGGTACCGTTGATGATAAAAGTACCGTTATGCGTCATCACTGGGATCTCGCCAAAGTATACTTCTTGTTCCTTGACGTCGCGGATTGAGGGGGTCGCACCCTGCTCATCCACATCCCAGACCACAAGACGAACCGTGACTTTGACCGGGCGGGCAAAGGTCATGCCGCGCTCGATACACTCTTCCATGTCGTACTTGGGCTCGCCCAGTTCGTAGCTTACGAATTCCAACGAGGCTGTTTCGGCGAAATCCTTGATCGGAAATACGCTATTAAAAACCTTCTGCAGACCTACGTCGTCGCGTTTGGTTGGAGCGACATTCGCCTGAAGAAAGCGGTCATAGGAGGCCTTTTGGACCTCGATGAGGTTGGGGACCTCAATCACTTTTCCGATTTTACTGAATTTACGACGCAGCCTACGGTGTTCGGCAACTGTGTTTGCCATGTTGCCTCCGCTATGTAAGTGCTAAGGAGTGAAAACCAAAATTTTTACCCATGCCGGCTTTTTCACAGGGGAAAAAGCGCACAGGAGCGAAAACGCAAAATAGGGGCACACGAGTCCATCCGGACCCGCAAGCCCCTCACTTATTAATTGTACTGGGTTTAAACGATCGCAAAGGCGACCCTTAAACCAGTTCCACCGAGCCTCCGGCCGCTTCAACCTTGCCCTTGATCTCGTCGGCTTCTTCTTTCGATACGGCTTCCTTCATCACGCTGGGAGCGCTATCGACCAATTCCTTGGCTTCCTTGAGGCCCAAGCCGGTGATTGCGCGCACGACCTTGATGACCTGAATCTTCTGGGCGCCACAGCTGGTCAGCTTGACGTCGAATTCAGTCTGCTCTTCAACAGCGGCAGCTTCGCCACCGGCGGCGGGCATGGCCATCGCCATGGGGGCCGCGGCGGAAACGCCGAATTTCTCTTCGAGCTCTTTAACGAGTTCGCTAAGGTCAAGCACGGACATGTTCTCAATAAACTTTATGACGTCTGCTTTGGTGGTAGCCATTGTGTTCTTCTCCAAATTCTATACTTGTGGAAATGGGTTTATAATTTTAAACCGCGTGCCATTCATGTTGGCGACGCTAAGCGGCTTTCTTCTCTTCCTCGACGGCTTTGAGCACCTGAACAATGCTTCTCGGCACTGCGGCGCACACTCCGACCAGGTTGCGCATGGGTCCTGCCATAACTCCGACGAGCATGCCCAGAAGCTGTTCGCGGCTGGGAAGCTTGCTGAGCGCCGTAATCGATGCTTCGTCAAGTCTCTCTGCGCCAAGGACGCCGGACCTGACCAGAAGCTTTTCATTGTCCTTTGCAAAATCACAGAGGACTTTCGCGGCTGCCGCAGGGTCGTCGTTGACGAACACGATGCCGGTTGGGCCCGTGAGGTCGTCGCTTACGACATTCCAATCGGTGCCGTCGATCACGAGTTTGACAAGGGTGTTTTTGGCAACCCGGTAACGAGCACCCACCGAGTCGATCGACCGGCGCAGCTCATTTATCTGCTTGACCGTCAACCCACGGTAATGGGTGAGGAAAACGGCCTGTGAGTCTGAAAACAAAACCTTCAGCTCTTCTACGTTAGTAACCTTATCTTCTTTTTTCACCTGTTACTCCGACCCCCTTTCGCAATAAAACGGACGGGCTGGTTGATACCAGACCTTCTCTTGTTGTGGCCGTTTTAACAGGATGGGAGCCATTCCCATTCCCACATAGTCGACTCGGCAGGCTTGTCTGCTCGATTAAGCCCCCAACGGGGCGCCTGCGGTCTTCGTGCGACCTTGAAGGTGATGCTGACTACTTTAAAACTCCAGGGGATCCAGCTTGATGCCGGGACCCATGGTGGATGAGAGCGTAATCGCTTTTAAGTAAATACCTTTTGCCGATGAGGGCTTGGCCTTCTGGATGGAGTCCATCACCGAGCGGATGTTATCGACGAGCTGCTCGGGCGTGAAATCCCTGCGACCCACGGGCACGTGCACGATACCGGACTTTTCAACCCTGTACTCGACACGCCCTGCTTTGAGCTGCTTGACCGCATCGCCAACATCGAAGGTGACCGTGTTGGTCTTGGGGTTGGGCATCAGGCCTCGGGGGCCGAGAACGCGACCCAGCTTGCCTACAACGCCCATCATGTCGGGTGTCGCGACAGCCTTGTCAAAATCCAGCCAGCCGCCCTGAATCTTTTCAACCATATCGTCGGAACCGATGTAATCGGCTCCGGCTTCCCTGGCTTCAACTTCCTTGTCACCCTTGGCGAACACCAACACGCGCACATCTTTGCCTGTGCCGTGGGGGAGCGACACCGTGCCGCGCACCATCTGGTCGGCATGTTCGGGGTTGACGCCCAGGTTGATCGCCAGATCGACGCCTTCCACAAACTTGGCGTAGGCCGCATCCTGCATGATAGTTACAGCTTCGGCCAGCTCATACTGATTCAGACGCTCGCGCTTGCCCTGCGCCTCAGCCATTTGTTTGCCGCACTTGGCCATGATAATCTCCAAAAATCTCTAAGTAAGTCTGTTAATCGATTATGTCAAGGCCCATGCTACGCGCAGTGCCTGCGACCGTACGCATGGCTGCCTCGACATCCGTGGTATTGAGGTCCGGCATCTTCTGCTCGGCTATTTCCCTAACCGCAGAGCGCTTGACCTTGCCGACTTTAACCTTGTTGGGTTCGCCTGAACCCTTCGGAACATTCGCCGCCATCTTCAGCAGGACCGCCGCCGGGGGGGTCTTGGTGATGAAGGTGAAGGAGCGATCGGCATATATACTGATCTCCACCGGTATGATGAGACCGGGGGTGTCCTTGGTCTTGGCGTTGAACGCCTTGCAAAACTCCATGATGTTCGCGCCGTGCTGGCCCAATGCTGGGCCGACCGGCGGCGAGGGATTGGCCTGACTGCCGGGTATCTGCAGCTTTACCACTGCCGTCACTTTCTTGGCCATCTGCTTTACTCCTTCGCTTTAAAAAAGGTCGCCGGGCCCGCGTCTCTTGCGCACCCCAAAGCGTCCTTAGGTCTTTTCAACCTGGAAAAACTCAAGCTCCACCGGTGTGGAGCGTCCAAAAATACTAACCAAAACCCTGAGCTTGCCTTTGTCGGGATTGACGTCTTCCACAATTCCACTGAAATTGGAGAAGGGCCCGTCTATCACCTTGACCTGCTCGCCGGTGCTGAACTCGAACTTGGGTCTGGGGTTCACCAGCCCCTCTTCCATCTGGCCCAGGATGTTTTGAACCTCTTCCTCGGTGATAGGAGTGGGGTTGGTCTGCCCGCCGACGAAGCCGGTGACCTTGGGGGTGTTCTTCACCACGTACCAGGTCTCGTCGTTTAGCTCCATATCCACCAGAATATAGCCCGGGAAGAATTTGCGCGAAGAGGTGCGTTTCTCACCCTTTACTACTTCGATGACTTTTTCGCTGGGCACGAGAACCTCGCCGAAGAGCTCTTGATCTTCCAGCTCTTTGATCCGTTGCTCAAGCGCCAGCTTGGCCCGGTTTTCGTAACCGGAATATGTATGTACTACGTACCAATGTCTCGCCATTAAAAGTCACCTGTGCCGACATATCCGGGGGTCGCCCGGCTTATCGGCGCAATCTTAGGCAAAAATGAAATCAAAGACCTTACTGAGGATTACGTCCAGCAGTCCCAGGTAGAGGCCCACAAGTATGGATACCGCCAACACGACCAGAGTCGATGCCGTCGTCGTCTTGCGATCGGGCCAAACGACCTTGTTCAGCTCTGCTTTCGCTTCCCTTAGGAAGGTCTGTACTTTTGTGATCATTACGCCCTCTGATTAAACTGGCAGGCCAGGAGGGACTCGAACCCCCAACATCCGGATTTGGAGTCCGGCGCTCTGCCAATTAGAGCTACTGGCCTGCACTCCATAAGGTAAGCCCTACTTTGTTTCTTTGTGGGGCGTATGCTTGCCGCAAAACTTACAATACTTGCTAAGCTCCAATTTTCCCGGCGTATTCTTCTTGTTCTTCGTCGTATTGTAATTACGCTGCTTGCACTCGGTGCAGGCAATTATTATTTTATCTCGCATAACTCATAACTTTCCGTCGCTGGCCTTGAAGCAACCTTCACTCCAGCACTCGCCGAACCTTTTTGGCCGACTACTTGATGATCGAGGTGACGACGCCGGCACCTACGGTGCGGCCGCCTTCACGGATGGCGAATCTCAATCCTTCTTCCATCGCGATCGGCGTGATCAGTTCAACTTTCAGATTCACGTTGTCGCCG
>JAUVAU010000043.1 GCA_030591565.1 Deltaproteobacteria bacterium
GAGCTGCCCTCCTTTGACGCGGTGATCTTCGCCAACTTCGACTACGCGGCTTATGTGCCCAGGCGCTATCTGAAGAACGTGGCGGATTTCGTGCGCGAAGCGGGCGGCGGGGTGGCCATGCTTGGCGGCGACCGCTCCTTTGGGCTGGGCGGCTATATCGGAAGCCCGCTGGCCGAGGTGCTCCCGGTGGACCTGCGCGGGGGCGTGCCGGGTAGCGAGTTCAGGAGCGGCCCCTTCCGCCCGAGGCTGACACCGACGGGGCTCAGTCACCCGGTGCTGAGATGGAAGCAGGACGGTGAAGATAATCGCAAGCTGTGGGAATCGTTGCCGGAGCTGGACGGGCTCAATTGGGCGTGGCGTGCCCGCGGGGGGGGTGTGGTGGCTGCGGAGGCCCCCCAGGTGAAGACCGAGTATGGCGCTGCCCCTGTCATCGCGTTTGGGGAGTATGGCGTCGGCAGGACGATGGCCGTCATGACCGATTCCCTCTGGCGGTGGAAGAGCGTCAACGAGGCCCGGGGCGGAGACCCTTCCGTGTACAGGGATTTCTGGACGCGCGCGCTGCGCTGGCTGGTGCATGACCCGGATATGGAGCTGGTGCGGCTCTCGCCGCCTGTAGAGGGGTTGCGTGCGGGCACCAGGGTGCGCTTCGCCGCCCGCGTGCTCGACCATTATTACAAGCCCGCCGAGGAGGCGGAGGTCAGCGGTAAGCTGGTCGATGAGGAGGGCAACGTGTTTGGGCTGACCTGGAAGCGCCAAGCCCCCGGCGACTACGTCTCCGATCCCGTGGAGATAGGGGGCGAGGGGCTTTGGCGGGTCTCGGCCGAGGCGATAGAGGGCAGCGAATATCTGGGCAGGGACGAGATAGGGTTCCCCGTGGAGCCGCACAGCCCTGAGTACCAGCGGGTGGGGGCAGACCTTGAATATCTGGAAAAGCTGGCCGAATCCTCAGGCGGCAGGGTGGTCGACTCCGGCGGCAGCGGGGAGCTCTTTAAATTGCTGGAATCCCAGGGCCGCGCGGCAACCGAGGTGGTGGGGCGGCGTATAAATGAACCGTGGGCCACCACATGGGTGCTGCTGTTGGCGGTCGCGCTGCTGGGTCTGGACTGGGCGCTACGCCGCTTTCTCCTTTGATTGCCGGTCGTTAACCAGCTTCAAACACACCAGCTGCCACAATTGTAAAAGAGGCCAGCCGGGGCGGTGATCATCACCCTGTCCTTGACCGCAAATGCTCTATTTTGTTAAATTCACCAATTGGCTGAGACCTTGACAGCGAGCAGGCGCGCGGGCGGTTTTCTATCGATATGACCCACCAGGAAGATAAAGACCAGATTCTCTTCGAGGAAGACCAGTCCTATGTGGTGCGCCTCGCGGGTTTCGAGGGGCCGCTGGAGCTGTTGCTTGGCCTCATTCGCAAACACAAGTACGACATCTACGATATCCCCATCGCCGCCATCCTGAAGGATTACCTCGGGGTGCTGGAGATGATGGAAGAGCTGGATATTGATCTGGCGGGCGATTTTCTCGTCATGGCCGCCACCTTGACGCATATCAAGTCCAGGATGCTCCTGCCGAAGGAGCTGGAAGAGGAGGAGGAAGATGGCGAGGACCCGCGCGCGGAGCTGGTGCGCAGGTTGCTCGAATACGAGCGCTTCCGTGAGGCCGCGAAGGAGCTGGAGGAGAGGCCGCTTTTGGGCCGCGACGTCTTCGCCAGGAACCCCGAGGACTCCGAAGATCAGCTTGAGAGGCCAAAGCCGCCGATCGAGGCCGATCTCTTTCACCTGCTCATGGCCTTCAAGGATGTCCTCAAGGAGGCCTCCGAGGAGTTTATCCACGAGGTCACGCGCAACAGGATGACCACCCAGGAGGCGATGAGCGAGTTGCTGGAGTATTTCGAGGAGATAGAGCCCGGAGAATCGCTGTCGTTCAGGGAACTCTTCCCCCCCCATCCCACCAGGGACAGGGTGGTGGCGCTCTTCATGGGGATTTTGCAGTTGATGCACATCAAAGCGATTAAGGTTGTGCAGTCGGTGGCGTTTGGCGAGATAAGGATCAGCGCCACACCGATGGAGGATGACTGATTTTGGATAAAACCCTGCTGATAAAGGCTGTCGAGGCGCTGCTCTTCATCTCGGGCGAGCCGATCGCGTTTGATCGGTTGCTCACGATGTTTGAAGGGGATGGGGTGGAGCGCTCCGACCTCAAGCAGGCGCTCGGCGACCTGAAGAGGAACTACCTGGGTAGGGGCGTAGAGGTGATCGAGGTCGGCGGCGGCTACCAGATGCGCACCAACCCCGACATGGCCCATATCCTCATACGGCTGGAAACCCCGCGCCCGGTGAAGCTCAGTCAGGCGGCGTTGGAGACGATGGCTATTGTGGCTTACCGCCAGCCGACCACCCGCGCCGAAGTGGAAGAGGTGCGCGGCGTGGATTGCGGCGCGATGCTGCGCTCGTTGCAAGAACGCGGACTTGTCAAGGTCGTGGGCAAGAAAGACCTGCCCGGCAGACCCTTGCTTTACGGCACCACCAGGGAATTTCTTGAGCTGTTCGGCTTGTCCTCCCTGACCGATCTTCCCACCATGCGCCAGATCGAGGAGATGACCGGCGGCGAGGAGGAGGAAGTGGAGGTCGAGGAGGTGGAGGCTGAGGTCCACGGCGGCGAGACTACGCCTGGCGGACTCTTGAAGCAGATGGAAGAGTCCCAGAGGGAAGACAGGGATGGGCAGGAGTCGGAAGAGACCCCTGCGGAGATGGCCGTCAGAGTTGAAGAAGAAGATGAAGAAGTGCTGGGCAAGGTGAGTGAAGCCCTGGCCGAGGTGAATCAAACATTGAAGGAAGTGAAAGAAGGAATGGAAGAAGTGAAAGAAGATGTGATTGAAGAAACAGGGGAAACAGTGGAAAAAGTGGAAGAAGAAGTGAAGGAAGAAGTGAAGGAAGAAGTGGGCGAAGATGGCGACTGACCGGCTGCAAAAAGTGTTGGCCCACAGGGGCGTCGCCTCGCGGCGCAGCTGCGAAGAGTTGATAAAACATGGCAGGGTAAAGGTCAACGGCAAAGCGGTCACCGAGATGGGCGTCACAGTCGATCCCGATATAGATGATATATTGGTAGATGGTAAGCCCATCGCCGGGGCGCAGAAAACTGTGGTGGTCGCGCTCAATAAGCCGCGCGGCTACGTCTCCACGGTCAGCGATCCCCACGCCGAACGCACTGTCATGGATATCGTGAAGATAGAGGGGCACAGGCTCTATCCGGTGGGCAGGTTGGACAAGGAGTCGCGCGGGTTGATGCTTTTGACCGACGATGGCGACCTTGCCAACAAGCTGCTCCACCCCTCACACCGTGTCGAGAAAATCTACGAGGTCACCGCAAAGGGTGGGCTGGACGCCAAGGCTCTCGAACGCATGGCCAAGGGCGTCATGCTCGAAGATGGGATGACCGACCCGGCGAGGTTGATCGAGGTACGTATTGACGACGACAAGACCAGGTTCGTCATTGGCCTCAAGCAGGGGCGAAAGCGCCAGGTCAGGCGGATGGTGCGCGCAGTCGGCGGCCACGTGACCAATCTGAGGAGGATCGAGTTCGCTGGTTTGAAGCTTGGCGACCTACCGGAAGGAAAGTGGCGTGAGCTCAGTCGCGCCGAGGTGACGGAAATCAAGAAGAGGATAAGCCTGGAGGGCAAAAGTGGGCGTGGAAGATAAGACGAAAAAAGAGCTTGAGAAGCTCCGTGGCTCCATAGACAAGGTCGATTCACGTATCCTTGAGCTTTTGAATGAGCGTGCGAAGATCGCCCAGGACGTGGGGCGGGTCAAGCAGTCGGCGGGCAAGACCTTCTACGTGCCCTCGCGGGAAGAGGACCTAGTCCGCAAGCTGACGAAGCAGAGCCCCGGACCCTTTCCGATCACGGGAATAAGGCCGGTGTGGAAGGAGATCATCTCCGCGTCCCTCTCCCTTGAGCAGCCCCTTGAGGTCGCCTACCTGGGGCCCGAAGCCACCTTCACCCATCAGGCGTGCCGCAAACACTTTGGCCTCAGCGCCCAGTGCATGCCGGTGAGGACTATCGCCGAGGTCTTCGACTATGTTGAAAAGGGCAAGGCCGCCTATGGCGTCATCCCCGTGGAGAACACCACCGAGGGCGCGGTGAGCCATACCCTGGACAAGTTCATGGAATCCCAGACGAAGATTGTGGGCGAGGTGCTTCTGCGAATTAGCCAGAGCCTGCTCAGCCGCAGTGGAAGACTGGACGAGGTGGGACGCATCTACTCCCACCCCCACGCCATCGCGCAATGCCGTGACTGGCTGGAGGTAAACGCCCCTACGATACCATTATTGGACACCACCTCCACCGCCCAGGCGGCCAAGATCGCCGCCGAGGATGAGCGCGCCGCAGCCATAGCGGGCGAGTTCGCAGCCGACATTTACGGGTTGGAAAAAGTTGAAGTGTCCATTGAGGACAACCCCAACAACTTCACCCGCTTCCTGGTCATCGGACGCGAAATACCCGAGCCGAGCGAGCACAACAAGACCTCGCTCCTCTTCTCGGTGAAGGATCAGGCGGGTGCGCTCTACAAGATACTGGGGTCTTTCTACGAAAACGATGTCAACCTCACCAAGATCGAGTCGCGCCCCCAAAAACGCAGCGCCTGGGAGTATGTCTTCTTCCTTGATTGCGAAGGCCACATCAACGACCAGTCGGTGAAGGACGCGATAAAAGGCCTTGAGAAGGTCTGCCGTTACGTCAAGGTGCTCGGTTCATATCCAAGCGTCGACACGGAAGGAATATCGTAATGAGTTCAACCGAGGGGAGGTTCCGTTCGCTGGTGTCTCCCGGGATTCTGAAGATCGAGCCCTACAAGCCCGGCAAGCCCGTTGAGGAGCTGCGCAGGGAGCGGGGGATCGAGAAGATATACAAGCTGGCGTCGAACGAGAACCCCTTTGGAGCTTCGGCTGGAGCCGTCAAGGCGCTGGAAGAGGTGGGCGGGACGCTAAACCGCTACCCCGACGGCTTTGGTTACGAGCTGAAGAGCGAGCTGGCTGCCCGGTGGGGTGTGGGTATGGAGCAGCTGGTGCTTGGCAACGGTTCCAGCGAGATCATCGAGATGATGGTGCGCCTCTTCGTTGACGAGGGTCGCAATATCGTCACCGCTGACCCCTCCTTCTCCATCTACGAGATAGTCGCCACTGCCCAGGGCGGAAGCGTGAAGAGGGTGGCCCTTGATGAGGGAAACCGCGTGGACCTGGACGCAGTGCTGGCGGCGATCGACGCTGATACCTCGCTGGTGATCCTTGGCAACCCCAACAACCCCACCGGTGATGCTTTTACCAAGGGCGAGTGGGAGCGCTTCCTGGGCGGTTTCCCCAAGGGTGTGGCGCTCCTGCTGGATGAGGCCTACGCCGAATACGCCGATGGTGGGGACTTTCCGGTGGGTCGCGACTATGTGAATGATGAGCGCCCGCTGGTGGTGGTGCGTACCTTTTCCAAGGTCCACGGCCTCGCCGCGCTGCGCATCGGTTACGCCATAGCGCCCGCCGAGATCGTGGATTACATGAACCGGCTCCGGCTCCCCTTCAACGCCAACAAGGCCGCCCAGGTTGCTGCGCTGGCGGCGTTACGGGATGTCGCACACCTTGAGAACTCCGTTGAAATGAACAGGCGCGGCAGGGAGCGTTTGCAAAAGTTTTTTGGCCGGCTGGGGGTCGAGTTTGTGCCCAGTCAGGCAAATTTCGTACTGGCAAAAGTCGGTAACGGCGACGAGTTCTTCGAGGCGCTGCTGGACGAGGGCGTCATAGTCCGCTCCACTTCCGGCTTTGGCCTGAAAGAATGGATCAGGGTAACCGTTGGCACCGATGAAGAGCTTGGTGCTTTCGAGACTGCCTTCGAGAATATACTGGTCGGAAAGGTCGGACGGTGATGAGCCGGATCGAGATCAAATCCGGCGGTGCAATAGTCAGGACGCTCAGGGTACCCGGCGACAAGTCGATATCCCACCGGGCGCTGATGTTCGCGGCGCTGGCCGATGGAGATTCCGTTATTTCCGGCCTTCAGCAGGGGCTGGACGTGGGGGCTACGCGGGGTTGCATCGAGGCGCTGGGCGTCTCCACCGAGACACAGGGCGACGAGCTGATCGTGCATGGCGTGGGCGTCGGCGGGCTCTCGGAGCCGGGAGACCTTCTCGACTGCATGAACTCGGGCACCACCATGCGGCTGCTCTCCGGCATCCTGGCGGGCCACGGCTTCTTGAGCGTGCTGACCGGTGACCGTCATTTGCGTATAAGGCCGATGGCGAGGATTCTTGACCCGCTGCGCGAAATGGGGGCGCTGGCCCTTGGACGCGACGAGGACCGCTTTGCCCCGCTCATCCTCCGTGGAGGGACGCTGCGCGGGCTCACCTGGAAGATGAATGTCGCCAGCGCGCAGGTGAAGAGCGCGGTGCTGCTGGCGGGGTTGCACGCACGCGGCACGACCTGGGTGGAGGAGCCAAAGGCCACCCGCGACCACACCGAGCGGATGCTCTCCTCGATGGGGGTCGAGGTGCTAAAAGAGGGCGAGTGCCGCATCGGAGTCACGGGCGGCTCCAGACTCTCTCCCGCCGAGATGACCGTGCCGGGCGACCCCTCCTCCGCTGCCTTCTGGGCGGCTGCGGCGCTGCTGGTGCCGGGGTCCAGGGTGACCATAAAGAATGTGAGCCTCAACCCCACCCGCACCGGGTTTTTCCGTCTCATCGAGAGGATGGGGGGCGCGGTGGAGCTAACTACCACGGGTGAAGCGATGGGCGAGCCGGTTGGCGATATAACCGTTGAATATTCGCAGCTTACGGGGATAGAGGTCGGCGAGGACGAGGTGCCTTCCGCCATTGACGAGTTCCCCGTCTTTGGTGCGCTGGCCTCAATGGCGAAGGGCGAGACGGTAATAACCGGCGCCGAAGAGCTTCGCCACAAGGAATCGGACAGGATCGACACGCTGGCCGGAGAGCTGCGCAAGGCGGGGGTGGTAATGGAGACCTTTGCCGATGGTATGAAAATCAGCGGTGGCGCGAAGCTCAGCCCCGCGCGGTTCGAGAGCCACGGCGACCACCGGTTGGCGATGGCGCTGGGGGTGCTTGGACTGGCGATAGAGGGCGGGTGCGAGGTGGCTGGAGCCGAGGCTGCCGATGTCTCCTATCCCGGTTTCTGGAAAGAACTTTTAAGCTGAATATTACTAACGCGTGGACCCTGGTGGTCCGGGTGTTTTTGATCGGAGTTTCACCAAGTGAGCGAAGAGCAGCAGAAAAAACAGGGGTTCTTCTCCAAGGTCTTCGGTAAGAAGGCTAATGAAGAAGAGCTGCCCACGGAAGAAACTCCTGAGAGAGAAGAAGTTGAGGAGGCCGCTGAAGAGGCTACCGAAGCCCAGGTAGCTCAGTCGGTAGAGCAGGGGACTGAGAAGCTCCCTGTCCGTGAACCCGTCGAAGAACCACCGGCTGAACCGGTCGAGGAGCCTGTTGTAAAGGAGGCTCCTCCCGAAGAGCAACCTGATGAAGAGGCTGGGGAAGAGGCCGGGGAAGAGGCCGGGGAAGAGGCCGGGGAAGAGGCCGGGGAAGAGGCCGGGGAAGAGGGTGACGGGGCCGAAGCTGACGAAGCTGCGCCGGAGCGAAAGGGGCTTTTCAAGCGTCTTAAAAAAGGACTCAGCCGCACCAGGGGAGGGTTTGTCAAGAAGATAGACCGTGCGCTCTTTGGTAAGCCGGTGGTTGACGAGGAGACCCTTGAGGCCCTCGAAGAGGTGCTGCTCACCGCCGACATCGGGGTGGCGACCTCCATGAAGCTCGTTGAGGAGGTGGCCGAGAGGGTCCGCCGCAAGGAGTTGACCGACCCGGAAGTGCTTAGAGTCCATTTGAAGACTCGCATCGCTGAGATTTTGATTGAGGACGAGGGACATCTCGACCTTGGCCCCAAGCGTCCCTACGTGGTCCTGGTGGTGGGTGTCAATGGTGTGGGCAAGACGACTACGATAGGAAAAATTGCCGCGCAGTTCACGGCGCGGGGCGACAAGGTGGTGATCGGAGCCGCCGACACCTTCCGCGCGGCCGCCATCGAGCAGTTGGCTATCTGGGGTGAGCGTGTCGGCGCGCAGGTGATAAAACATGAACATGGGTCCGATCCCGCCGCCGTCACCTTTGATACGCTTGAAGCGGCGAAGGCGCGGGGAGCCGACCTTGTGCTGATCGACACGGCAGGTAGACTTCACACGAAGACCAACCTGATGGAGGAGATGAAGAAGATTCGCCGGGTGGCCGGCAAGGCTATCGAGGGCGCACCCCATGAGGTGATGCTGGTGCTCGACTCGACCACCGGCCAGAACGCCATAAGTCAGGCCAAGACCTTTAATGAGACGATCACTGTGGATTCCATAGTGTTGACCAAGCTTGACGGCACCGCCAAGGGCGGGGTGATCGTGGGCATCTGCGACGAGCTGAAGATCCCGGTCAAGTTCATCGGCATAGGTGAACAGGTGGATGATCTGAGGCCCTTTAACGCAGCGGAGTTTGTAGAGGCGCTGTTTTCCGATTGAGTTGACTGATTTTTTTTGGATGGCAGGAGGTAGCTGGTGATTTTTAATGGAAAAATCAAAACCCTGGTATTGACGCTATTTTTTATAATGGCGGGCGCTACGCTAGCCACGGCCAGCGGCGGCGGCGGACATGGCGCCGGGCTTGGCGAGCAGCTTAGCCTCTACATGGGGATACCCTTTGCGGGCATCCTCCTCTCGATCGCGCTCTTACCCCTGGTGGCCCCCTCCATCTGGCACCACCACTTCGGCAAGATCGCAGCCTTTTGGGGGGTGTCGCTGGCGATTCCCTTCCTTATCATGTACAGGCTCGACGCCCTCTACGAGATATTCCATATCTATCTGGCCGATTACATACCCTTCATCATTCTGCTCTGGGCGCTCTACACGGTGGCGGGCGGCATCCTGTTCACAGGCTCCCTCTCCGGCTCTCCCGTTGTCAACTGCGTGCTGCTGCTCATCGGTACGCTTATCGCCTCCTGGGTGGGAACAACCGGCGCGGCCATGCTGCTCATTCGCCCCTTCATGCGTGCCAACGCCTGGAGGAAGAACCGGACCTACCAGATCGTCTTCTTTATCTTCCTCGTCTGTAATATCGGCGGCTCGCTGACACCCTTGGGTGATCCGCCGCTCTTCCTCGGCTTTTTGAAGGGCGTGCCCTTTTTCTGGACGATGAAGCTGCTCGCGCCCATGTTGGTGCTGGCGGCTATCCTGATGGTCGTGTTTTTTCTGCTGGACACCTACCACTACCGCAAGGAAGAGGGCTCTCCTCCAGAAAGTAAAGAGAAGCTCAAAATTGAGGGGCTGCACAACCTGCTCTTCATCGGCGGCATCATCGCAGCCGTCATCGGATCGGTTGAGCTGGACAAGATGCTCCACCACGCCACCGTACACGTGTGGCGGGTCGAGCTGCCCATAGCCAACGTGATGCGCGACGCGATGCTGGTCCTCATGGGAGTGCTCTCGCTCAGGACCACCAAGAAGGTGTTGCGAGAAAAGAACGAGTTCAGCTGGTTCCCCATAGTCGAGGTCGCCTACCTCTTCGCAGGCATCTTCGTGACGATGGTGCCGGTGCTGCTGATTCTCCAGGCGGGCTCGAAGGGCGAGATGGCCTTTCTCACCAACGCGGTAAAGGAGCCGGTTCACTACTTCTGGGTGACAGGCGTCCTTTCGAGCTTTTTGGATAACGCGCCCACCTACTTGGTCTTCCTCAACACCGCGCTGGGTAACTTCTTCGCTGGTGTGGAACCGCCCGTCGCCATCGATTCGCTGATAAAGACCAAGGAGATTTACCTGTTGGCGATCTCCTGCGGCGCGGTCTTCATGGGCGCCAACAGCTACATCGGCAACGCCCCCAACTTCATGGTGCGCTCCATTGCCGAGGAGGGCGGGGTGGCGATGCCAAGCTTCTTCGGATATATCTTAAAGTACTCACTGGTGTTTCTGGTCCCCAGTTTCGTGGTTATTACTTATATCTTTTTCATGTGATGCTGACAGGTTGAGATGATGAAAATAAAAAAGCTGCTCTTTCCGACAAATTTCGAAGAACTGTCCTTCCCCACCGTCGAGGCGCTCTACAAGCTCAAGTCTTCGGGGCTCGAAGAGATCGTCTTCCTCTTCGTGATTGACCGCGACGAGGTGGCGTTCAACCTGACCACCGGCTTTGACAAAAAGCTTTGCGACGATATGGCCGAGGCGGCCAGGCTGCGCTTTGCCGATTGGGAAAAGGAGTTGACCAGAGAGGGGCTGAAGTCGAAGAGCGTCGTCGAGGTCGGCACCCCCGAGGGGAAGATTCTGGAGGTCTCCGCCCGCGAAAAGGTGGACATAATAATTTCGGGCCGCCGCCGTCACGTTCCGCCCACCATGATCTATCTGAGCGGGACGACGATGGGGGTGCTGCGGCGCACCCATCTGCCCGTGATGGTCTACCGCCACGTGGAGGAGTGCGGGTTGGTGGTCAATCCCTTCATGGAGATACTGTTCGCCACCGACTTTTCCCCCACGGCCGGCAGGGCCTTTGAGCTGGTCAAGCGGCTTGCCCCCTCGGCCAGCAATGTGCATGTCGTCCATGTCATGACCGATCGTGATTTCAAGCGGCATAGCCAGGAAGAGATAAAAGAGGAAGAGAAGCGCTGTCTCGGCCTGATGGGCGCGATGGTGGAAGAGTTGAAAGGTCTTGGGATCGACTCCCAGGCGCACCTCCTGGCCGGACACACGGTCACCGATGTTCTGGCCTGCTGCAAGGACCATCGCACCACCTGCATAGTGATGGGCACCACCGGCAGACACGGCATCGCCGAAGCGTGGCTGGGCAGCGCGAGTCATCGCGTGGCCGAGCAGTCAATGGTCTCGGTGATCCTGGTGCCTGATAAGAAAGAATCGGAATACTAAAACGCCTGTGCGACGTTAATCGGAGGATATCCGGGGGTTTTCGGCGAAGCTCTTAAGGCGAGGCGGGGCCATAACACCATGAGACCTATATCTTTCCTATTCCTGTTCCTGGCCGTGGCGTGGGTTGCCGCTTCCTGCACCGGGGACGCGGGGAGGGACCCCAACGAATTCAGGGTGGGCATAGAGTCCACCCCCGCCAGCCTGGACCCGCGCTACGCCACCGACGCCCACGGCGTGCGCATTATACCGCTGATATTCAACGGTTTGCTGCGTAAAACCCCCGAGGGTGGGGTGGAGCCCGACCTCGCAGTCAGCTGGGAGACACCCGCGCCGCTGGTTCACGAGCTGGTGTTGCGCGAGGGGGTCACCTTCCACGACGGCTCACTGCTGACCGCCCAGGACGTGGTCGCGACATACAATTACCTGAGAAACCCGGAGAACGGCTCCCCCCACTCCGGGGCGCTTAAAAGCCTCGCATCGGTGGTGGCTGAAGGTGACAAAGTCGTCTTCACCCTCTCGGAGCAGTACGTCTCCTTCCCCTTTCAACTGACCCACGGGATTCTGCCTGAACGTCTTGCGCAGATAAAAGACATTGGCGACGAATTGACAGGCACCGGGCCTTTCCGGCTCGCCCGATATCTCCCGGGCGAGGAGGTGCTGCTCACCGCTTTCGCCGACCATTTCCGTGGTGCGCCCAAGATCGACAGGGCGCGCTTCCGCATAGTGGGCAGCGCCACCACACGGCTCCTTGAGGTGCGCTCGGGTGGGCTTGACCTGCTTCAAAACGCGGTGCCTCCCTATTCGCTGAAATTCCTTGAGCGCCAGGAAGGGCTTGACGTGGTGCGTGGCGCGGGCTCCTCCTATCAGTACCTTGGTTTCAACCTCAAAGACCCGCTCACTTCCGATCTCAGGGTGAGGAGGGCGATAGCCCACGCGCTGGACCGGGATGCGTTGATCAGGTACGTGATGCAGGGCCAGGCGCGCAAGGCCAACAGCGTCTTTCCGCCCGAGCATTGGGCCCATGCTCCGGGGGCGATGAGCTACGATTACGACCCCGCCAGGGCGATGGTGCTCCTCGACGAAGCGGGGTACACCGACCCGGACGGCGATGGCCCGCTCAAACGCTTCTCCCTCTCCTACAAGACCTCCACCGACAAGACCGCCAACGAGGCGGCGCGGATTATTGCTGATCAGCTGGGCAAGGTCGGGATCGGCGTAGAGGTCATGAGCTTCGAGTGGGGGACCTTCTTTGGCGACGTGAAGAAGGGCAATTTCCAGCTGATGAGCCTGAGGTGGGTCGGCTTGAGCGACCCTGATGTGCTGCACTACATCTTCCACTCCGAATCGGTCCCGCCAAACGGGGCGAACAGGGGCCGCTACCTCAATCCCGAGTTGGACCGGTGGCTTGACGGTAGCAGGGGTGAAGCAGATATGGAGAAACGGGCTGCGCTCTACCGCTCCATTCAGGAGAAAATCGCGGAAGACTGCGTCTATGCCAGCTTGTGGTGGCCCGACAACGTAGTGGTCCTCTCCGAGCGTTTCACCGGCTACCGGCCCCTGCCGGGGGGCGAATACGTGAGCCTCGCCGAGGTGGAACCGGCTGGAAAGGTGGAGTGAAAATGCCAAATAGAGGAAGTGAAAAATGCTAAATAGCGGAAGTGTTCCCGGCGTCCTCTTCACCGACATGGACGCCACCCTGTTGGACCACCACACCTACTCCTTCGAGTCTGCGCTCCCTGTTGTTGAGCGGTTGAAAAAGAGCGGCGTGCCCATCGTGCTGTGCACCTCCAAGACCCTCGCGGAACTCCTCGATTGGCAAAAACGGCTGAACATTGTGGGGCCGATGATCGTCGAGAATGGCGGAGGCGTGGTGCTGACCGGGATGGAGCATCTCTCAGACTGTTTCCCCGAGAAGCTCAAAGGTTGTCCCGCCATCACCCTGGGCAGCCCCTATTCGGAGATCGTGGATGCACTTGCGCGCTTCGCCAGGGAGCTGCCCGGCGAAATACGCGGTTTTGGTCACATGAGCACTGAAGAGATCGTCGCCGCCACGGGGCTGAAGTTTGAGGAAGCCGAGTTGGCTGCCATGCGGGACTTTGACGAGCCCTTTACCTGGGAGCCCGAGCCGGATGATGATGATTCAAACAGGTTTGAGCTGATGGCCCACCGCGAGGGGTATATGCTCACAAAGGGAGGGCGCTTCTACCATCTCACCGGCCCCAGCGACAAGGGCAGGGCGGTCAGATGGGTGATGAGGAATCTTTTTTCCGTGGAGGGAAAAGCCCCGCCGACCATAGGTCTTGGCGACAGTGATAACGATCTTGGGATGCTACTTGCGGTTGATAGGGGTATTCTGGTTGAGAGGCCCGGTGGCGGACATCTGGTGGGCCGTCCCGCCGGGATCGAATGCGCCGAGGGGGTGGGCCCCCAGGGCTGGGCTGCTGCGGTGACGAGGTGGCTTGACGAGATCCTTTGATATTTCGAGTTGGGAGGTGGACGAATGGGCGATTTTTTCCAGAACGGGACGATAACCACCCTTCACGCTTTGGGTCGGCGCAGCCCCGACGATCTGCAAAAAGAGATCAAGGGCTACACACGTGACCGACCGCTGTGCCTTGTGCTGCCGAGCCTCTACTCCGAGCTTGAGGGCACCGCGCTTCCCGGTATCGTCGAAGAGCTGAAAAAAATCACCTATATCGACAAAGTGGTGGTCACGCTGGGCGAAGCCGGACCCAGTGAATTCGAGCGGGCGGTGGAGTACTTTTCGGTGCTCCCCCAGGATGTGAGCGTGCTCTGGAACGATGGCCCGCGCATCAAAGAGCTTAAATCAATGATGCGTGAGCAAAAGCTCTACCTGGGAGAAGCGGGGAAGGGACTGGCCGCCTGGATGGCCTATGGCTACGCCCTCTCCAACAGGGAGCTGAGAGCGGTGGCGCTACACGATTGCGACATCGAGACCTATAACGCGGTGCTCCTGCACCGGCTCGTTTACCCCATTGTAAACCCTGACCTTGATTACGAATTTTGCAAGGGTTACTACGCTCGCGTAACCACCACCCTCCACGGTCGCGTCACACGTATCTTCGTCACCCCACTCTTGCGGGCGCTGACCAAGGTGCTGGGGTACAGTGATTTTCTCGTCTATCTGGACAGCTTTCGCTATCCGCTGGCGGGCGAGTTCGCCATGAACATCGACGTGGCCAGACTGAACCGCATACCCTCGGACTGGGGGCTTGAGGTCGGCACCCTGGCCGAGGTGTATCGCAACTACGCCAACCGGCGCATCTGCCAGGTGGACCTTGGCATCGACTACGAGCACAAGCACCAGGAGGCGGCAATAGGCCAGCCCAAGAAGGGGCTGATGCGCATGGCGAGAGAGATCGCCCTCGCCATCTTCCAGGCGCTGGCGAGCGAGGGGAATCAGCTCTCGCCCGATTTTTTTTCCACCCTGCGTACCGCGTATCTGAGATGCGCCCAGGATGCGATCCGGCAGTACAATGACGTGTCGATGATCAACGGGCTTACCTACGACCGCCATATGGAGGATGTTCTCGCCGAGGCGTTCACCAGGGCGCTGGAGATGGCGTCCAGGGACTTTCTCGATAACCCCCTGGGAGCGCCGCTCATCCCCAACTGGAGCAGGGTGCGCTCGGCGATGCCCGACGTGTATGAGCTGCTGCGCGAAGCGGTGGATCAGGACAACTCCTGACCCCCCTTCGCCATGGGGGTCGTGTGAGGCCTGCTATTAGTTGTAAAAGAAACTAAGTGACCTGACATTTGACTCAAAATTCAGGTGTCACAACGTTTCAAAAAGGCATTACAAAATTCCAGACTTTTGTAACCGGTTTTTGAAAACTCCATACCTGGTCTGGGACTGGGAGAGATGGTACAGTTTCAAAAAGGAACGTTTTTGACACCTACACTTGCCGCGTTATCCTCATCGCTCCAGACAAAACCAACTCCTCAAGACACCTCTTTACTTATCATTGTCGACCTGCGCCTATATATCTTAAAAAGTTCCATGGTGACGACCAGAGGCAAGGCGAGCAGGGCCTGTGTCAGCCAATGGGAAAATGACACCGGGGCCACGCCCAGGACTTTTTGCATCATGGGAATGTTCATGGAGAGGACATGAACCGCCTGCGCCATCGCAACGCCACCGACCAGAAGCCAGTTGCGACTGAGCGGCACTCGGAAGACAGAGATTCGTTCGGAGCGGCAGTTGAATGCATGAACGTTTTCCAGCAGCACCATCAACAGCAGGGTGCTGTTGCGCGCCGCTGCCTCATCCCAACCCAGTGACAGCAGCCAGTACCAGTTGCCGAAGGCCAGCAGGCCCATGCAGATTCCCGAGACGATCATCTGTTCGACCATCAGGCGGTTGAAAACCCCCTCCGTCGGTGGCCGTGGCGGCCGTTCTAGGCCTCCGGGCTCGCCGCCCTCGAAGGCCAGGGCAACATCCTGGATGCCGTTGGTCACCAGGTTAAGCCAGAGTAGTTGTACCGCCACCAGCGGCAGGGGGAGCCCGGCGAACAGAGCGAGGGAAAAGAGGACGATCTCGGCACCGCCAGTGGAGATCAACAGATAGACGACCTTGCGAATGTTGTCGTAGGCAAAGCGCCCCTCCTCCATACCGCCTACGACAGAGGCGAAATTGTCGTCGGTGACGATAATTGAGGCGGTATCCTTTGCCACGTCAGTGCCTGACCCCATTGCCACGCCGATGTTGGCTCTGCGCAGAGCGGGAGCATCGTTGACACCATCACCGGTGACTGCGACAAAATGTCCAAGCATGCTGAGAGCCTCAACGATATCAAGCTTCTGCAACGGTGCAACACGACTGAAGACAGATGCAGTTTTCACTACTTCCAGGTACTGGGGAATTACTGGTGAGCCGATCTTATCCAGTTGGTCGCCGGTTACCAGGTCCGTCCGGTCCCGGGCGATCCCCAGTTCACAGGCGATGCTAAAGGCTGTGGCCGGGTGGTCACCAGTAACCATGACAACCTTGACGCCAGCCTTTTTGCATCTGTTGACCGCCTCTTTGACCTCAGGACGCAGGGGGTCGATAAGACCGATCAATCCGAGAAAGGTCAGCGGCGGAATGGCCTTTTCATCAGGCGTATCCAAACCGGCCTCCTCTGCCCTTCGCCCCCGAGCGACGGCGATGACCCGGTATCCTCCCTCCGCCAGGGCCAGAGCCTCCTGGCCGATAGTCTCGGGGGTGACGGGCTCGTTCCCCTCTTCTGTCTGTATATCAACACAGAAGGGGAGAATAGCTTCGACCGCACCCTTGACGGCTACGGTGATTCCTTCATCGTCCCTGTAGAAACTGGCAGCGTAGCGGCACTCTGATTCGAAGGGGATTTCACCAACATTTTCCACCGCCGATCTGAGGTCGCCGGGAACCATACCCATTTTGTAACCGAGGGCGAGGAGAGCCACATCGACGGCGTCGCCGCTATGTTCCCAGAGTCCTTCCTTTTCGCTGAGTCGCGCCTCGTTACAGAGGACGGCTGCACGGGCCAGTCTTTCGAGGCAGATGCGTGCCGCAGGGGATGGTTCCTCCCCCCGGGAGGTCGTGATCGTCCCCTCGCCCGAGTAACCTTGCCCGGTGATAGTAAAAAGCTGTCTTCCCGGCAGCTTGATGACCTTGGCGGTCTGCTTGTTCACGGTCAGTGTTCCGGTCTTGTCACTGGCGATGCAGGTGCAGCTCCCAAGTGCCTCCACCGCCGTCAGCTTGCGGACGATAACATTACGTCTTGCCATACGGGTGGTAGCAATTGAGAGGGCCACGGTCATCGCTACCGGCAGCCCTTCGGGAATGGCGGAGACTGCTAGGGCTACGGCCATGAAAAAGACCTCTACGTAGGAGGCCCCTCTGTCTAGTAAAATCAGCGCCAAGAGGGCGACAAAACCGAGGACTATGTAACTAATCTGGCGAGCGAAGCGCTCCATGCGGATGACCAGAGGGGGTTTGGTCCGTTCTGTTTCGGTTACTGCCCTGGCAATCTGCCCGAGTTCGGTGCTCAAGCCTGTGGCGATGACCACTCCGGTACCCCGCCCGGAGGCCACAGTCGAACCGGCAAAAGTCATATTGCTACGTTCTGCCAGGGGCCGCTCTCCTTCGAGGGGTAGGCTGTTTTTTGTTACCGTTTGAGATTCACCGGTCAGCAGGGATTCATCAATTGTCAGGTTCTTGATAATGATCAGGCGAAGATCGGCGGGAACTCGATTGCCTGATTCCAAAAATACGATGTCCCCGGGTACTAGTTCCTCGCCAGGGATATTCGCCTCCTTACCCTCCCGCCTGACCCGGGCAATTATGCGCAACAGGTTTTGGAGGGCTGCAGCGCTTTTTTCCGCCTTCCATTCCTGAAAGGTACCCAGTCCGGCGTTAAGGAGAATGACGGCAAAGATGAAAAAAGCGTCAGCGATCTCTCCGATGAGCAGGGAAAGACTCCCCGCCGCCAACAGGATGTAAATGAGGGGGCTGAGAAACTGATGCAGGAAGATGGTGCCAATCCCTGGCGTTTTTCTCTTGGGAAGGCTGTTAGGGCCGAATGCCTTCAATCGTTCTGCAGCCTCGTTTTCGCTAAGACCCTGAAGGTCCGACTGGATCTTTTTGAAAACCTCGCCAACGCCCAGCAAGTGCCAGTCGATGCCGAGTTCCTCCTGGCAAGGCTGGGAATAATTCAAGAGGTGCGTCTTGTTTTTCATCGGAGTACTGGCTTGCAGCTGCATAGATTAGCTCGCATTGTTTCGCCGGGCATGGGGCAGCGGGAAGCTATAGGCTGCAGGATGGTAAAGGGTCGATTCATGGTTTTTCTCCTGTGAGGGAGCGGAATAACTATCTCCCCCACATCATCTTGCAAGACCATCACGATTCAAATGTGAAAAACGATTTACCCTCCCACAAATCACCCTTAACTGGAATGTGGGCTAATATCTGCTTTTCAATGACGGTGGGATACTCGCCGAGCAAAATTTACAGGGCACGGTATCGTGCTTCTGGTTGGCTTTTACAAGCTGATCCTTTCCGCATTTCTGGCATTTCCTTTTAAGACGAAATATCTCACTGATCGCTGTCAGAAAATGTATCATTTTCAACCTCACTTGGGCTAAACAGCTTTAAACGGAGAAATCAAAGCTGATGTCGCAATCACACCATGGCCCCGTTTGAAACAAGATTCGGCGGCCAATATGTCTCGCTAAGTTATGGTCGGCTCGTTGCGATTTTCATTGCATGAGTAAGCATAGCTAGGTTACGTCAGATTTAAAGGTGATATGGTCGTCGTCAAGGAACACCGTTGCATAAACTTCTTTCGGGCTTTTGTAACACTCCGAAGTCAGCGGCCAAAATAATCGGTCGTTTTTGGAAACCTGCTGTCAGACTGTGTCGTGAGTAGGCAACCGAGACTGTCAGATCACATAATTCCTTTTACACATTAGTGCAGGGTGACGATTATGGGGGTAGCCTCAAGGTCCTCGTCCAGCTTGCCCCGGTCCTCCTCGGCCACATCCCGGTCGGTGTAGTAGCCGACCCTGACCCGGTAGAAGGTCACCCCGTTGACCAATGCCATCACCACCCGCACCGGCTCAATGTCGCCTCTTAGCGAATCAGCCAGCTTTTGTGCGTTATCCACCGAGGTGAAAGCCCCCACCTGCAGGGCGTAGGCTTTCTGTCCGCCAGGGACCGATGCTGCGCTAACCCCTGCTCCACCCACCACTTCCAGGCTGACCCTCACGGTTCCCCTGTCGCGAAAACTCAACTCGTCGGCGTGGGTGCGGGTCAGGTCGATGATGCGCCCCTCGTGGAAGGGGCCACGGTCGTTGATGCGGGTGACGATCGATTGGCCGCTGTCCAGGTTGGTCACCCTCACCATCGTGTCGAAGGGAAGGGTCTTGTGGGCAGCGGTCCTGCCGTACATATCGTAGGTCTCGCCGTTGGCGGTGGTGCGGCCGTGGAACTTGTCCCCATACCAGGAGGCCAGCCCTGTTTGCCTGAACCCGTCGGCGTTGGCAAGCGTCGTGTAGTGCTTGCCCATCACCTTGTAGGTGTGGGAGGGGCGCGTGGGCTTCTTGGCACCGGCGGTGGCGGGTTTTCTCTTCTTTTGAAATGAGGGGCGTGGCGCGCAACCCTGGAGGGCGAAGGCTACGAGGACCAGCCCCAAGACAGCGAAGAAAAACTTTTTGTGTGCCATTCTAGTCAATCCCTATTCCTTGAAGTGGAAGCCGCCCTATTCTTTGAAGTGGAAGCCGAAGGCTTCCTTGATCGCCTGATCGGGTATGTCGGAGGGCACGGGGGGCAGGGGGCTTGAGCGTATCACCGACCTTATCGCCGACTGGTCGAAGGAGTTAGTGCCCGAGCCATTTTCAATCCAGGTGTTCTGCACCTCGCCATCCCTGTTCATCTCCACCATGACGGTGGCTTCCAGCCCTTTGCCCTTTAGCGACGGCGGCACTATCCAGTTGCGTCTGACGTGCGCCCAGAGCTTATTTTTGTATTGCGAAAACCGCATATTCTGGATGCGCCCCTTCAGGCCGCTGGGCGTTCCCGCCACTGTGGTTGGTGCTGTGCCGGTGGCTGTCTGCCTGGTGGTTGTGGTTGGGGCGGCCTGCGGCTTGCCGTATTTTTCGCGGAGGCGGTCGATGGAGGAGCGTACATCGTGCGCCGGAGTGGGATCGGTAGCCGTGGGCGCGGCATTTTTCCTGCGCATCTCTTCGAGCTTTTTGCGGATCTCCTCATAGGTGCGCTCTGGCTTTGGCGGCGGGTCATCGATCTGTCTGGGGATCGTCTTGACCTCGGGCGCGGTCTCCACGATTGGTTGGGGGGGAGGAGCGGTCGTTGGCTCCGGTTCGGGCGCCACGGCCTTTGCTTTTGGGGCAGCCCTGACGGCTGGAGTTGGAGCTGAAGCGGGAGCCAGGAGCTCGACCATGTGGATCGGGGCGTAGAACTTGCGCTCACCGCCGCCCATCGAGTGAAAGCCCAACATGGCGATCAACGCCACGTGGATTCCCGCCGAGATGATGACGGCCAGCTTGAGTCGCCTCGTCTCCCTTGGTCGTCCCCTGCTCAGGTAGTGTACGCTCACATCGCTTCCAGCTGTTCGGTCACCATCCCCAGCCGCTCAATGCCCGCTTCTCGCATGGCCGCCATCACCTCTACCACCACCCCGTAGGGCACATCCTTGTCGGCGCGCAGAAACGACTCCCTGGTTCCCTTGCGTTTGTTTATCGCTTTGAGCTTTTCGGCCAACGACGAGAGCCCCACCCTGGATTTGCCCACGAAGACGTTGCCCGTGCGGTCTACGGTGACGACAAGCAGGTCGGGGTCCGAGGGCAGGTCGGTGGTGACAATCTGGGGCAGATTGACGCTCACACCCTGTTGGATCATCGGCGCGGCCACCATGAAGATGATGAGCAGCACCAGCATGACATCCACCATCGGGGTGACGTTTATCTCCGCCAGCACGGTCCCACGGGTGGGCCCGGGGCCTTTCATTTACGGTCTCCCGAGGTTGGGCCGATGATGTTGAGGAACTCGGTTATGAAGCTCTCCATCTCGGTCGACAGGATGGTGATGGAGTTGCGAAAGAAGTTATACGCCACGACCGCGGGAATAGCCGCCGCCAGACCGGTGGCGGTCGCTATCAGCGCCTCGGAGATGCCCGGCGCCACTACCGCGAGGTTCGCGGTGCCGGTAGCGCCGATCTGGCGAAAGGACTCCATAATCCCCCAAACGGTGCCAAACAGACCGATAAACGGCGCGGCGCTGGCCACTGTGGCGAGAAAGATCAGGAGCCTGTCGAGCCGCGCGGCTTCGGTATCCGAGGCGCGACGCAGTGAGCGCTCCACACTCTCGGCCGAACCCATACGTATCGCCACGTCGCCCGCGTCCGCTTCGGCGTCGCCGGTATCCGCTTCGTTACCACGCTTCCATTCGAGATACCCGGCGCGAAACACCTCGGCAAGCGGACTGTTGGCCAGGTGCCCGATCTGGTCCTGAACCGCCCGAAAGCTTGTGGAGTCCCAGAAAATATCCATGAATTCGCGGCTCTCCCTGGTCGCACGCCGTATGACGCCGTACTTGTAGAAGATGACCGCCCAGCAGATAACGGAACAGATGAGCAACACGACCAGTACGCCACCTACGACGAAACCGGACTCAAAAGCCATTGATACAAAGGATTGCGAACCACCTAGCATTGTAAGATTCCACTCCGTTCAAGTATTAAAAGGAAAATGACTGAACCTGCAGATTAGGTGTCAACACGGTGCAGTGTCAATCACCAACCGTGTCGGCCTCTTAGGAGTTTGTTGAAAAACCCCGGATATCCTCCGATTGACGTTGTCAGGGGCGAAAAATGATCCTCGAAATACTTATCTGTATGCCTGCGGCCATTTTTCTTCCCTTCCTATTCCTCGAAATATCTTCGGGGTTTCCAGTTTGTCATCGGCTTAGTTAGAGGTTTGCCCGACATCGGCTAAAATCTCCAGTTTAGCCCCGTTTAGTGTTACTCCCCGCTTCGGGAGAGTTCTTCGGAGAGCCTCTTAGCCTTAACCGACCGTCGGGCACCTATGATACACTTCTTTGGACTTTCAGTGGCACAACCAAATAGTAAAGGAACGAGTAAGTTGCCTGAATCAATAGGACTCATAATATCGGTAATGGTCGCGGCAGCGGTCGGCAGCTTTCTAAACGTGGTGATCTACCGCCTGCCCGCCGGACTATCCATCGTCAGCCCGGGCAGCCGTTGCCCCAACTGCCTGACACCCATAAAGCCCTACCATAACATCCCGGTAATCAGCTGGCTGCTGCTTGGGGGAAAATGTGCACATTGTAGGGTGCAGATCCCGGTGCGCTACCTGCTGGTGGAAGCCCTGACCGGAGCGCTGGGTGGCGCGCTGTGGTTAAAGTTTGGCCTGACCGCCGAGCTACCCATATTTTTTGTCTTCGTAGCTGGTTTGATAGTCATCGCCTTTATCGACATCGACCACCACCTGATCTTTGACGTGACCAGCTATGGCGGCATGGCCGTGGGGCTGGCCGCCTCGTTCTTTACCCCCCTGGGGTGGCAGGGCAGCCTTATGGGGATAGCCGCCGGAGTGGGCAGCCTCCTTATAGTAGTAGTAACGTATAAGCTGATAACCGGCAAAGAGGGGATGGGCATGGGGGACCCCCTGCTGCTCGGCGCCATCGGCGCTTTTCTCGGGTGGGTCGCCATACCCTTCACCATCTTCGTCTCCTCGGTCGTCGGCTCCGTGGTGGGCATCATATGGCTAAAGCTGAACAAGGCCGATAAAAGCCAGCCCATCCCCTATGGCCCCTTCCTGGCGCTGGGCGCGGTGGTCTATCTCTTCTTTGGCCCCCGGATAATCGGCTGGTATCTCAATATATAAAAATCCTCAAGAAGCCCGCCCTGACAGCCCTTTGGAAAAAAGATCGAGAAAAGGGTGATAATTTAGAAGGATCAGCTTGACAGGGTCTGGGAGATTCAGTTATAAAGCGCGCTCGCCAGTTGTTGCGGGTCGGGGTTGTTCGCCTGTTTTGACGGGTTGTCCGGTGCGCGAGGCGAGGTATAATTTATAGTTCCAGCCTGTGTTGTTTGCGGGTTGGC
>JAUVAU010000046.1 GCA_030591565.1 Deltaproteobacteria bacterium
ATCGCGCGAATTGACCTGCCCAACGTCATGGACCCCTTCTTCACCTCCAAGATGGCGGGAGCGGGGATGGGGCTGACCATGGTGCACCGCATCGTCACCCGCCACGGGGGCGAGGTCCACGTCCACTCGGACGAGGGCAAGGGGACGATGGTGACCCTTAAACTACCGCGCCTACAGGAAGACTCCATTTGAGCCGTGAGGAAACCAATAAAGCCACGGCGCGCTTGGAAAAATCAGCCGCGCTGGTGGACCTGTACGTCGAAGTGTTGCGAGTGGAGCGCGGGCTCTCGCCCAACACCGTCGAATCCTACGCACGGGACGTGAGCGGTTTCGCGAACTATCTCGAAAAGTGCTCCAGGTCGCTGGAGAAGGCGGAAGGGAGCGACATTATCGACTTCATCCGGTCGGAGCGCGAACGCGGGGTCGGCTCCCGCACCGTCGCGCGGAGGCTTAGCGCCCTTAAAACCTTTTACAAGCTTCTTGTGCGGGAAGAGCTGGTCAAGGCGAACCCCCTGGAGCGGCTGGACTCTCCCAAGCTCTGGCGCTCATTGCCCAAGACCCTCTCGCTCGATGAGATAACCGCGCTGATGGAGCTGGAACCCATGCCCACCCCCCAGGGGTTGCGCGACAAGGCGGTGCTGGAGCTGCTCTACTCCACCGGGTTGCGTGTCAGCGAGCTGTGTTCGCTCACCCTTGCGAACGTGGAGATGAATATGGGGTTCATACGCACGATGGGCAAGGGCTCCAAGGAGAGGGTGATCCCCCTTGGCTCCAGGGCCAGGGAGGCGCTGGAGAGGTATTTTAAGCATGGCAGGGTCGCGTTGGTGAAGAGCCGCCGCGAGCCCTTCGTCTTCCTCAACCGTTTTGGCAAGCGTATCTCGCGCCAGTCGATCTGGGGGATCGTAAAAAGCGCGTGCAGGCGGGCGGGGATTTCGGAAGACACCAGCCCCCACACCCTTCGCCACTCCTTCGCCTCCCATCTGCTCGAAGGGGGGGCCGATCTGCGCAGCCTCCAGATGATGCTGGGGCATGCCGATCTCTCCACCACACAGATATACACTCACATCACCAGAAAGCGGTTGAGGGAGCTGGTGCGAACCCATCATCCACGTGGCGGCTGATTTGGACCTGATAACGACACATCTGAATTCCGATTTCGATAGCCTTGGCGCGATGATAGCCGCCAAGAAGCTCTATCCCGACGCGGTCTGTGTCTTCCCCGGCTCCAAGGAGAAGACGCTCAGGCAGTTCTTCATCAACTCTTCCTCCTACGCCACCGGTTTTGCGCGGGTTCGCGACGTTGAGCTGGACAAGGTGACCCGGTTGATCGTTGTGGATGTGGACAACGCCGAGCGGATCGGAGTCTTCGCTGCGCTGGTGGACAAGCCCGGCGTTGAGGTCCACGTATATGACCACCACCCGACCAATGAGGACTCGATCAAGGCCGGGGTCAGGCATGTGGAGCGGGTCGGGGCCGTGACCACCATGATGGTCGAGATACTGCGCGAGAAGGGGATCGAGATCGACCACGAGGAGGCCACGGTGATGCTCCTGGGCATCTTCGAGGACACCGGCGGGTTGACCTTCGTGACCACCACCACGCGGGACTTTGAGGTAGCGGGGTATCTGCTTGGCTGCGGGGCGGACCTCACGGCGGTGCGCGAATTCATAACGCCGGAGCTAACCGCCGATCAGGTGGCGCTGCTGGACGATCTGCTCAAAAGCCGCAAGGTACAGCTCTTTGGCGATGTGGAGATTTCCATTTGCCACGCCTCCTTTGACGAGTACGTGGGCGATCTGGCGGTCCTGGCCCATAAGATCTGCGACATAGAGAACCTCGACACGCTGATCCTCTACGTGAGGATGGAGGACCGCGTCCACATTGTGGCGCGCAGTCGCGTTGTGGAGGTGGATGTTTCCGAGGTGGCGCGCCACTTTGGCGGCGGTGGGCACCCGGCGGCGGCCTCGGCCACCGTCAGGGAGATGACCCCGATCCAGGTCGCTGAAGAGCTGATGCTTATATTGCCGTCAATCGTCAAGCCCATGGTCACTGCGGCGGATATCCTGACCTCCACTGTGAAGGTCGTAACTTCGGATATGACCCTCTCCCAGGTGCGCGATCTGCTCAACCGCTACCACATAAATGCGGTGCCGGTGCTGCGTGGCGAAAAGCTGGTGGGGCTGATAACCAGGATAATAGTGGAGCGGGCTTTGCAGCACGGCCTTGAAGAGACCCCGGCAGAGCAGTATATGACCACCGAGTTTGAGACGGTGACGCCCCAGACACCGCTGGAAAGGGTGCGCGAGCTGATTGTGGAGGCGCGCCAGCGTTTTGTTCCCGTTGTTGAGGACTCGCACCTCCTGGGGGCGGTGACCCGGACCGACCTGTTGCGAGCGTTAAGCCCCGGCGACAAGGGTTCGCTGCCGGCCTCCGCGCCAAAAGAGGCCCAGGTGCGCCGCGTCGTGCGGATGTTTGAAGAGATGGTGGACGATGTGGTGATTGCGCGCTTGCGCGAGCTGGGGCAGCTGGCTGTGGAGATGGGGATGACCGCCTATCTGGTGGGGGGCATGGTCCGCGATATCCTGCTGCGCAAGGAGAACCTGGACGTCGATGTGGTGGTGGAGGGCGACGGCATCGAGCTGGCGATGGCCGTGGGGAAAAAATGGGGCGCAGCGGTGCATCCGCACAGGACGTTTGGCACCGCCAAGATAGTGCTGCCCGACGGGTTCCAGCTGGATATCGCCACCGCCCGCACCGAATACTACAAAAGCCCGGCTGCGCTGCCCACGGTGGAGCAGTCGAGCTTGAAGCTCGATCTCTCCCGGCGCGATTTTACGGTCAATACTCTGGCGATGCGGCTTGAGCCTGAGCGGTTCGGCGAGGTTATTGATTTTTTTGGCGGTTTTCGCGATCTCAAAGAGAAGACGCTACGGATTTTGCACAACCTCTCTTTTGTGGAGGACCCGACGCGAATTCTGCGGGCCTTGAGGTTCAGCCTGCGCTTTGGTTTCTCCATCGGCAGCCAGACCTCCAAGCTGATTAAGAACGCCGTGAAGAACGGCTTTCTCGCCCAGGGGCGCGGCATACGGATGTTCAGGGAGACCAGATACCTCTTCGAGGAGGCGGACCCCCTGAGGGCGCTGGCGCTGCTGAAGCACTACAAAATCCTTGAGGCCTTCCATCCGGCCCACCGCCACGATTCCAAGTTGGAAGAGCGGCTGGAAGAGGTGATAGAAGTTAACGCCTGGTATGAGCTGCTCTATACGGATAAGCAGGTAAAACACTGGATGACCTACCTCCTCGCCATATTGGACGGGCTTGATGACGAGGAGGTGGAGCAGTGGATAGCTGATTTTGGCGTGGCGGCAAAGGAGGGCAATGCGCTCAAGGTCGCCAGGGGGGAAGCGGGGCTGGTGCTGGCGGGGCTGAGGATGAGCCCTGACGGGAATGGCTTGCCCAATTCCGTTATTTACAGGGCGTGCAGTCAGGCCTCGACCGAGGCGCTGTTATACGCCATGGCGCGCACCCGCCACGAGGGCAAGCGTAGAGCAATAAGCCGCTACTGCACGCGGCTGGCGGGGGTGTCTACGTTTATACGCGGCAAGGACCTTATGGAGCTTGGCATACCGTCGGGACCGATATACCGGCTCCTCCTGGGGGAGCTGCTCGATGTCAAGCTGGATGGCAAGGTCGCCACCCGCAAAGATGAGGAGCGCTGGGTCAAGCGTCGCTGGAATAAGCTCACGGCCAGTTGACGATGGTGAGACGGATGATATGCTTGAAGCCATGGCAGGTTTTCCAGGCTGACGGATTTTGAATTTTATTGCACCGGGGGAAATTCATTCGAGTCAGGAGTTCCAGCGTGCGTTATTCCGTACTTGTTGTCGACGACGAAGACTCCATACGTGCCCTGTACCGGGCTGAGCTGGAAGATGAGGGGTATACGGTGTACTGCGCGTCGGACGGGCGCTCAGCCTTCAAAATACTGGATACGGAGACGATCCACGTGGTCGTTCTGGATATCAAGTTGAGGGGGGAGAGCGGCTTGCAGGTGCTCCAGGAGATAGTGCGGCGCACGGGCGAGATACCGGTCATCCTCTCCACCGCCTACGGCTCCTACAAGGACGATTTCTCCTCCTGGCTGGCCGATGCCTATGTGGTCAAGTCGAGCAGTCTGGATGAGTTGAAGCAGCAAGTGTCGAGAATAATCGGACGCCGCTACGGAACCGGTTCCCCCAATTGAAACCCGCAATAATCAGGTGGCGCCGCCAGGGGCTTTACTCCAGCCACGGCCACGGTTGGGCTCGCGAAAGGCAGGTGAATAGTTGAAAGCGGTTTTGATGGCCGGGGGCTTCGGCACGAGAATCCAGCCGCTTACCTACGCAGCGCCCAAGCCGATGGTCCCGCTTTTGAACAAACCGATGATGGAGCACATCATCGAAAAGCTAAAAGCTGTGGGAATCACCCAGATTATAGTGTTGCTCTACCATATGCCCGAGGTGGTCAGGGATTACTTTGGCGACGGGTCCAACTTCGGGGTGGAGTTGGAGTATGTGCTTCCCGACGACGATTTTGGCACGGCGGGGGCGGTGAAGAAGGCGGAGAGGTTCATCGACGACACCTTCATGATCGTCAGCGGCGACCTGGTCACCGATTTCGACCTGGGCAAGATCATCGCCTTTCACCATGAAAAAAAGACTCCTATAACAATAACCCTGACCAGTGTGCCAAACCCTCTGGAGTTCGGGGTGGTCATCACCGACCCCAATGGCCGCATCCTGCGCTTCCTGGAAAAGCCGGGCTGGGGCGAGGTCTTCAGCGACACGATCAACACCGGCATCTATCTGCTGGAGCCGGAAGTTTTCAACCTGATACCCGAGGGTATCTCTTTTGACTTCTCCAAAGACCTTTTCCCCATCTACATGCGCGATTCGGTGCCTATCTACGGTTACAACGCCGAGGGGTACTGGCGTGACGTGGGGAACCCCGACTCCTACAGGGAGGCGGTTCACGACATCCTGAGGGGGAAGGTCAACCTTGCTTTCCCCGGTGAGAGGGTGGCTCATGGGGGAGGGGAGCTGTGGAGCGAGGGGTGGGCGCAGATACCCGACTCGGTGAGGATTGAGGGGGCCGTCGTCCTCGGTCACGGTGTGGAGGTTGGCGAGGAGGTGACGCTTCGCGATTGTGTGCTAGGGCCGGGGACCGTTGTGGGGGCGGGTTCGGTGCTGCAAAATACGGTGACCTGGAAGAACGTCAGAATCGGGGCGGCTGCAAGTTTCAGGGATGTGGTGCTCTGCGATGAGGTGACCACCGGTGTCAAGGCGACGATGGAAAAAGGCGCCATAGTGGCAGGGAGGACTGAATTGGGCGACAACGTCAACTTCGAAAAGGACATCATGGTCTGGCCCGACAAGAAGATAGAGTCGGATTCGACCCTCTCGGCGAATATGGTGTGGGGCGACAAGTGGAAAAAGTCGGTCTTCGAGGGCGGCGTAGTCCGCGGGCACACCAACGTGGAGCTGAGTCCCGAGTTTTCGGCGAAGATGGGGGCGGCCCTGGGGTCGATCCTGCCCCAGGGGTCCGCCATTCTGGTCAGCCGCGACTATCTGCGCTCCAGCCGTATGCTGAAGAGGGCGTTTCTGGGCGGAATCCTCTCAACCGGCGTCAACGTCCATGATGTAAAAATGGCGGCGGTGCCGGTGGCGCGCTACAAGATGGCGAGCTTTGGCGAGGAGGCGGGGGTCCACTTCCAGCAGAGCGGCGCGGGTGAGCGCAAGACTGAGGTTGCTTTCTATGACCAGGAGGGCAACATCATCGACACAGGTAAGGAGAAGTCGATCGAGCGCCTCTTTTTCAAGGAGAACTTCAGGCGTGTGGGTCATAACGAAGTGGGGGAGATACTGGAACTCACCAATATCTCTGACTTTTACTGCGAGGGGTATCTAAGGGCGCTTGACGTGGACAGCATCCGCGCCAAGAGGTTCAACGTGGTCCTAGACCTGGGCTATGGGACGACCGGCGACATCCTTCCGGGGCTATTGAGCAAGATCGGCTGCCGACCGGTGGTGCTAAACGCCTACCCGGATGAGCGGCGGCTTAGCCGACGCACCCAGGAGCTGGGCGCGTCGCTGGACCAGGTCTCCGCTATCGTCACGACCCTCAAGGCCGACGTGGGCTTTTGCCTCTCGCCCGGTGGCGAATATTTGCACGTGGTGGATAACGCCGGCATCGTCAGGCCCGCCCATCAGACCACCATGCTGTTTTTGAGCCTGCTTGCGCAAACCGCCGCCGCCCCGGTGCGGGCATTTTTGCCGGTAACCGCCCCAAGGGTGCTCGACGAGCGCCAGGAGCTGGTGATAGTGCGGGGCAAGACCACTTCGGTCCGCACCTCTGAGCATCTTGACTGCGCCTACATCTGCCAGGGTGGGGGCAGATTCGCCTTTCCCCACTTTCTGCACTCCCCCGATGGGATGTTCGCCATCGCGAAAATGCTGGAGCTCCTCGCCGCAGCGGGCGTGAGCGTGCATGAAGCCTATGAGGCGTTGCCAACCTACGCCCTGCGTCGTCGTGAACTGCCCTGTCCGGTGGACAAGAAGGGGCTGGCAATGCGCCGCATGAGCGAGGACAGCGTGGACAAGGAGGCGGGTTTCGTGGATGGCATACAGGTCTTCGACGAAGAGGGCGCCACCATACTACTCCTGCCCGACCCCCACCGCCCCCTGCTCCATCTGGTGAGCGAAGCGGGAGAGGAGAAGAAGGCGGAGAGTCTCATAGACGAATATGAGGCCAAGGTAAGGAGTTGGCTTGAAGAGTCAACAGCCTGAGGAGTTTCAGAGACTATTTTGGGATTCGGCCAAAAAATAGTAGAATCGGGCAGGCAGTGGAAGCCAACCGCCTGACAAGCCCGTCTCATGTGAATGTTTGAGGGAGGAATAAGTGAATGCGAAGCGACAGCAACATGATCTTTCTTGAAGTGCTTGAATGGTTTGACGATACGGGCAGAGAGGTCGCCCACCGTCTGCCCCAGGAGGGGTCGGGAGAGATCAAGTTCGGCGCGCAGTGCATAGTGCGCGATTCCCAGGCCGCCGTCTTCTATTCAAGCGGCAAGGCGTGCGATGCGCTGGGGCCGGGCCGACACTCGATGTCCACCCTGAACGTCCCCATCCTCACCAAGGTGTTGGCGCTGCCGTGGGGGATGAAAAGTCCTTTCAGGGCAGAATGTTACTTCGTAAACTTAAAGACATTTACAAACTTGAGATGGGGCACCCGCGATCCGGTGGCCTTCCGCGATACGGAGCTGGGGCTGGTCCGTTTGAGGGCGCATGGAATCTTCAACATCCAGGTCGTGCAGCCGGTGCTCTTCATCAACAAACTCGTGGGCACGCAGGCCAGCTACAACATCGATTCCCTTGAGCAGTACATAAGCGCCGTGATCGTTTCGCGGCTAAACGACCACCTGGGAGAACACCTGGACACCTTGCTGAACCTGCCCAGCAGGTATGACGAGCTTGGCGCGGGGCTGGCCGAGCGGCTGGAAGAGGATCTGGGTCATTACGGCTTGGCCTTGAAGGAGCTGTATATCAACGCGATCACCCCCCCGGCCGAGGTGCAGCAGGCGATAGATGACCGCTCCAGACTCGCGGCGGTGGGCGACCGGCTCCAGGACCTGATGCAGCTCAAGATGGCGATGGCTCTGGAGAACGCCTCCCACGGAGGCGGCGCGATGGAGGGGGGCATAGGCATGGGGATGGGGATGCTGGTGCCGGGGCTGCTGGGCGGCATGGGCATGGGCGCGATTGGTACGCCCCAGCCGGGCCAGCCCCAGGGAGGACCGGCGAAATCCGCCTGTCCTGATTGCAATGGAGAGGTGAGCGGCGATGCCCGCTTTTGCCACCACTGCGGCCATCAGATACTGGTGCTTCGCCAATGCGCCAGCTGTACCAAGAACCTCACCGCCAAGGCGAAATTCTGCTCCGCCTGCGGCGTGAGGGCCGAAGAAGAGGTCGCGCCCAGCTTCTGCCAGGAGTGCGGCGGTGAAAACCTGCCCGGAGCGGGGTTCTGCAACCAGTGCGGCACTTCGCTTGGTTGAGGCGGCTGCGGTCCTCTGGGTGTTTGTTGAGAAGCCCCGGATATCCTCCTAGATGAGTGAAAACCCATGAGCGACCAATGGATCGCCTCCGCCCAGTGCCCCCAGTGCGGGGGAGAGGTGACGATAGAGGTGGGCGATCCGGTGCTGAGTTGCGGCTACTGTCGCACCAATCTCTATATCGCACCCGACGGCCCGCTTACCTACCGGCTGCCGGTCGCGCCGGAGCATGAGGACGCGGCAAAGGCGGGGGAGCTCTTCCACCTGCCCTACTGGCGGCTGCGCGGCATCTCCTACAGGGTTGCGGGTTCGCCCCCCAGGGTGGAGGGTGGGCTGCTCGATATTACCGCCCCAGCCACTGACTTTATCCCACTGGGGTCCAATCTCGGGATAAGGCCCCAGGCGGCCCGGATGATTCTCTCACCCTCTCTGCCCGATGCGATTGAACCGACGCTAAAGCCCGAAAGGGTCGCCTTCGCCGAGTCCGGCGAGACTTTCTTCAAGGAACGCGGCGAGCTCTTTTCCCGGCTGATTGGCGAGGTGAAGATAGTGATCCAGGCTCCCCACATGTTGCTGGACACGCCGGAGGGGTGGGTCCTCAGGGAGGCTTTCCCCGACGGGCGCGATATCTCCATGACAGAAGAGGTTGCGAGTCAGCTGAAAAAAGAGGTTGAGAGGCCCAAACAGGCCCGTGACTGGACTTTCCTGCCCCTTACGTGTCCCAACTGCGCACATGGGCTGGCGCCCGCTGCCGGGGCCGTGGCGCTGCTTTGCACCGCCTGCCGCACGGCGTGGTTTTTCCAGGGGCGCAGCTTCAAGAGGGTCCCTTTCGTCGTCATGGGCCACATGGAAGATGGTGACCGGCTCTTTCCCTTCTGGAACATACTCTTTACCGCCGAGGGGGTGAATATCGTCAACCGCTCCGACCTGATCCGCTGGTCGATCCCCTACAGGCCGGTGCCCAAGGGGTGGGAGGAGGAGACTCCTGCGCTCTTTATCCCGGGGTTCAAGCTCTCGCCCAACACCTTCATGCGCGTCTCCAAAGCGATGACCCTGCTGATGGATGAGCCATCGCACGAAGAGCTGCCGGTGAGGGCGTTTGTGGAGGCGGAGCCGGTGAGGTTGCCCCTGATGGAGGCGGTGGAGGCGTTGAAGTTGTCGCTCGCCTATATGTCGGTGGCCAAGGGGAAGGATGTACCTGATTTAGCCGTGATCGAGCCGAAGGTGAGCGGCGCCAGATTGGCGTTCATTCCCTTTTCACTGGTGCGAAACGAGTGGCTGCATAAGCCCAGCGGGCAGGCGATATCCGCAGCCTCGGTGCGCCACGGCAGCGCTATCTAGGTGCTTCGCTGAAAAACTCTCCCGAAGCGGGGGGGTAGCACTAAACCGGAGATTTTAGCCGATGCCGGATAAACCTCCAGCTAAGCCGACAATAAACCGGAAGCCCCGAAGATCCTTCGAGAAGTAGGAAGGGAAGAAAAATGACCGCAGGCATACTGACAGGTATTTCGAGGATCATTTTTCGCCCCTGACAACGTCAATCGGAGGATATCCGGGACTTCTCTCTAACCCTTCTGAGCCGCGCCACCAGTTTTTCCATATCATGGGGCAGGGGCGCCTCAAAGGTGACTTTCCTGTTCTTTATGGGATGGAAGAAGCTTAAGCGGTGGGAGTGGAGCGCTTGCCTTTTGAGCAGCACCTCATGGGCTTCGGCCGGGCTGTAGTGGCGATCACCCACCAGCGGATGGCCCGCCGCCCCGAACTGCACCCTTATCTGATTTTTCAGGCCGGTATCCAGCCGCACTTCAAGTAGAGAGACATCCCCCAGCTCCTCGATCATCTTGAAGTGCGTGACGGCCAACGTGCCGTCCCGCCCGACGACCACCTGCCGGAAGCCGTCCTGGACCAGCTTCAGGTAGTGCTTGAGGGTGCCTTCTTTTCCCGGATTGCCCCTTACGAGCGCGAGGTATATGCGCTCGGGAGTGTGGGCGCGGAACTGTTCAACAAGGAGCTCGCGGGCTTTTGCGTTCTTGGCGAAGACCACCAGCCCCGAGGTGTAGCGATCGATGCGGTGGACCACCATCGCCCTGCGCTTCTGGCTCACCAGGTAGCTGTCGAGCAGCTCCTTGAGGTTTCGCGAATGTTTGTCGGGAATGGGGACGGTCAGCAGTCCGGCCTGCTTGTCGACGACGATCAGGTGCGAGTCCTCAAAGACGATATTGAAGGGGCGCTGGTTCTTTCCTGTGCGATTGGCGGGTCTCCCCCTTTTTTTCCGGTCCTGAGTCACTTGTCACCTTTGATCGGCGGAAATGCGATGATTTGAGCCTTGGAGGGGGCAGGGGGCGTTACCTCTTCGGCTGGCCCCTTGGACAGCTCTTCGGGTAGCCCATCGGGCAGCTCGGGGTCAACGACGAAAAGATCCTCGGGGGCAGAGCCGGGTTCGGGCAGCCGCTCTATCCGAATGGGTGTTCCTCCCATGGAGAACTCCTCCCCATCGATCTGACTGGATTCAAGTATCCAGGTCACCAGCCTGGGCGAGGTGGCCAGGACCAGAAAGCTGAATATATACCAGCCCTTCTTCACGTCGGGAAGGATACTTTCCACCCTCGCGAAAAAGCTCAGTTTCTCATCGATGAATACGGCGACAACATCGCCGGGTGTGGAGTCTATTCTCATTGATTATCCATTATTTCGGCCATTTAATGCCATTTCCGGCTATTTCTGGCCTTTTCTAGTTGGCACGGCGTAATCCCGCGCCGGTCAAGGTTAAACAATATCCTATTCGACGCTTCAAGCAAGAAACTCCTTGTCGGGGTCGTGCGCCGTGAACTTTGTGGCGGCGTTTTTCACGCTCCCGGTGGCGTAGCAGTAGAGGCAGCCGTGGGTGCAAGTGTCGTAGCTGCCGATATCCACCGAGGGGGCGCAGAGGCAACCGCTGCGCTGGCCCTTATCGGTTACGCTGCCCAAACCGAGGTTCCAGAGGGAGTCGAGGTGGCGGGGATCAATGCAGCCGCCGGGCTTTATACCCGCATCCCCAAGGTCTTCGCAACAAGAGGTTATCGCCAGCCCCATTTTGGCGCATTTTTCAGCTATCTCCACTGCGGCGGCCCTTGCTTCATTTTTATCATGGGCGATACCTGCTACGGCGAGCCTTTTATCTGATTTTTTGTAGCTATCGTAAGTACTTACAATCACTTTGCTTAAAAATGGTTCAACCAGTTTAGCCAGCCTGGAGAAGTTCTCGCGATGGTAGCCGACGTCCATTCGCAGCTCCCTGCAAGCTATTATGGGGTCGTAGCGCCAGACGATGCGCTCCCTCCCCACAACCGCCGCCAACCGGCCAATGGTGTCAACGGCTTCAGTGACTTTTGGCGTACCCGGCTCCAGCACCTCCGGGTAGCCGGTCAGCGTCACGAGGAAGTAGCTCCTGATCCCCCGTTCTTCCCACTTTGGGAGGTATTGAAGAATTGGGCCGGGGTTGCGTGTCCAGAGGACCAGTGCCTCCATATCGCCTGGGCGTTTGTTGAAAACCCCCGGATATCCTTCGATTGACGTTGTCAGGGGCGAAAAATGATCCTCGAAATACTTTTTGGTATGCCTGCGGTCATTTTTCTTCCCTTCCTCATTCTCGAATGATCTTCGGGGCTTCCCGTTTATCGTCGGTTTAGTTAGAGGTTTGCCCGTATCGGCTAAAATCTCCAATTTAGCGTTTTCCCCCGTTTCGAGAGAGTTTTTCGGAGAGCCTCCTATGGGGGAGGGGCGAAGGTCCACGCGTCGGGTCATGTTTGGATTGAAAGGGTTGACGCTTAGCGCATACCCGGCTTCGATCCTGTTGGCGAGCCACTGGGGGTAGAGGGCCGGGATATCAGTCCTTCTGGAGGCGGAGACGATCATTGGCGGCGGACTTTTATGGTGTAGAGCCCTATCAGATTGACGGTGAAGTGGGCGATTATCGGAGCTAGCAGGCCACCGGTATAGAGCGCCAGTATGCCAAGGAGGTAGCCCGCGCAGGAGGCCCAGATCGACCAGACCCACAGCCCCTTGCGGGGGAGGAAGTGGAGCAATCCGAAAATGACCGAGGAGGAGGCCAGCCCGATATAGGGCAGCACCAACCCCCTGAAGATCAACTCCTCGCCGACGCTGCTGAGTAGCGCCAATAGCAGGATATCAGCGGGGTGGAGGTGGCCCACCAATCTTTTTAGCATCCTTGAGATGGCGCGGCCCCAGCTGGTGTAGCGTGTGAGCAGCTCACTCAACACAACCATTGCCAAACCCGCGCTTACCCCCCAGAATATGGCGACGGTGGGGTCGGTCGCTGTGAGTAGCTGCCCGAGCCCCTTTGCACCATAGACCTCCAGCGGCTTGTCCAGCCCGTTTAGCAGCAGCAGGGCGACGCCCGTCAGGATCGCGTAGGCGATAGCCGCGCGGCCCATTGGGTTTGGTTTGTAGTCTGGGGTATTTTTCGTATTGTCCATTGCTCTTAAACCGGCGTATTATCCATTGCTCTTAAACCGGCTGATTGAAGCCGTATGTGAAGTTAATTCAAAATGAAATCAAATAATGAAGTCTGAAGATACCACCGGTTGCACCGCTTGCGGAATATGTTGTGAGATGTACGGAACCACAATTGCGGTAACCGGTGAGGATATGGCCCGGTGGCGGCGCGAGGGCAGGGATGAACTGCTCGTTTACGTGGGACCGGAGGGCGGCTCATGGATCGACCCCGAGACGGGGGAGCTTGCTGAAGTTTGCCCCTTCTACCAGCGGACCGGTCCCGATAACGGCGGGTGTATAATCAACAGCGTTAAACCAATGGTCTGCCGCGCATATCCCGAAGCGGTTCACGGCCTTCGTTGTCTCGCGGGGCGCGACTTTTCCCGTTAGCGAGCTTGTTGAAAAACCCCGGATATCCTCCGATTGACGTTGTCAGGGGCGAAAAACGATCCTCGAAATACTTACCTGTATGTCTGCGGCCATTTTTCTTCCCTTCCTCGTTCTCGAATGATCTTCGGGGTTTCCAGTTTATCGACGGCTTAGTTAAGCTTTGTCCGGCAACGGCTAAAATCTCCGGTTTAGCCCGGTTTAGCCCGGTTTAGCCCTGTATAGTGTCACCCCCCCCCGCTTCGGAAGCGCTTTTCGGAGAGCCTCCGTTAGCTTTTATGTAAAAGCGCGTACGCCGCTTGCCCAAAACTTATCCCGCCGTCGTTGGGCGGCACCTGACGATGACAGTAAACCTCCAGCCCCAGCTTCTCCAGCAGTTCAATCATTTCCCGTAAAAGTATCCCATTCTGAAAACACCCGCCGGTTAGGAATATCTTCTTCAGCCCGGTGTCGGAGGCGGCCATCAGAGCGGCTGCGGCGAAGCTCTTGGCGACCGCCGAGTGAAAGCCCAGCGCAGCGCTCCCCCTATCCGTACCTTCAAGGGAATCATCGAGAAGGGCTGAAAGAATGGGGGAGGGGTCGATAACAAAAGTACCAGCGCGCTTTTCAATCAGCGCCGGAGGATATTCCCGCGTTGCTGTAGCGGTTGAGGCCAGCCCCTCCAGTTCAATCGGGGCCTGGGCCGAATAAAGCATGGGGCCGGTGAAGCCCAGAATAGCCGCCGCCCCGTCGAAGAGCCGCCCGCAAGAAGAGGTGAGCGGTGAGCCAAGGTCGCGCTCCATCATCGTCTCCAGCGTCTCCAGTTCCGCTTCAGTTTGGTGTGAAAAGGTCTGTAGCGGCAGGGAGTTCCAGCTGCTACCTAGAATTTTTCTCAGATATGCCGCCGCCATGCGCCAGGGTTCCCTGGCCGCCCTGTCTCCACCGGGTTGGTGTACGGGGGCAAGGTGTGCCACGCGGGTAAAATGGCCGGGGCTGCCCGCCAGTAGCTCGCCTCCCCAGGCGGTCTTGTCGTGGCCCAGCCCGATGCCGTCCAGGGTCATCGCCAGCGCCTCGCCACTGAAACCATGCTCGGCCATGCACGCCGTCGCGTGGGCCTCGTGGTGTTGGACTCGCACCACTTCAATTCCACGTTTTTCCCATTCCCGTGCTATGGCGGAGGAGCGGTAGTCGGGGTGCAGGTCGCAGGCGACCAGGTCGGGTTGCACTTCAAGCAGCTCAAGGAGGTGGTCGATGGAACGGCGGTAGCCTTCTTCGGTCTCCAGATTTTTCAGGTCGCCCACGTGGGGGCCGAGGTAGGCAAGGCCATCACTCGCGATGCAGATCGTGTTGACCAGTTCGGCTCCCAAAGCCAGCACCACTCTGGATTTGGCGGATGCTGACGCCGGTAACGGTAAGGGCAGGGGCCTGGGGGCGTACCCCCTGGCGCGGCGCACCATCACGTCGCCCACGCCTGCCACCGATTTCACGACGCTGTCGTCAACCGGGTGGACTATGGGGCGGTTGTGGACGATGAAGAGGTCGGCGACAGTGCCCAGTTTTTCAAGTGCAGCCTGGGTTGTGGAGATTATCGGCTCATCGCTGCGGTTTCCGCTGGTCATCACAAGGAATTTTGGTCCGTTACCGCCATTATCAGTAAAGAGAAGGTGGTGCAACGGCGTGTAGGGTAGAAATACGCCCAGCGTGGTTTGGCCCGGAGCGACGCAACCGGCCAGGGTCAACTCCCCACTGCTTTGGCTGATTACGATGGGGGCGCTGGGTGAGGTCAGAAGGGCTCTGGTTGTTGCATCCAACTCGATTATTTTACCGGCGTTTTCTATGTCGGATGCCATCACAGCGAAGGGCTTTTTGGGGCGCTGCTTTCTCTGGCGCAGGGTGCTCACCGCACCTTCATCCATCGCGTCACAGGCAAGGTGAAAGCCGCCGAGCCCCATAAGCGCTACGATTTTCCCCGCAGCCAGATACTCCCGCGCAAGTTCCAGGGGGTCTCCGTCAAGGGAATCGCCACCGGGGTTCAACGCTTCAAGTACCGGCCCACACCTTGGGCAGGCGTTTGGCTGCGCGTGGAAGCGCCTGTCATTTATGTCTTCATATTCCCTTTTACATTCAATACATAGGGTGAAAGACTTCATTCCCGTTCCAGGCCGGTCGTAGGGGATGGATTCGATGATCGAGTAGCGCGGGCCGCAGTCGGTGCAGTTGATGAAGGGGTAGTGGTGACGACGATTACCGGGGTCAAGGAGTTCGTTCAGACAATTTGGGCAGGTGGCGATATCGGGAGGGACGACCACCGTGGCGTTAGCCTCTGTGCGCGATGGTCGTATGGCGAAGGAGGTTTCCCCTTCAACCGGGGTGATGTCGCTGACGACAGTCTCAAGGACCAGCGCCATGGGGGGCAATCGGTCCCGCAAACCGGCCATGAAGAGCTCAACGGACTCGCGCCGACCCTGGGCCTCGATCTCGACGCCGGAGCTGGTGTTGGTGACCAAACCGGTTATCCCGGCGACCTTCGCCAGTCTTACGACGAAGGGGCGAAAGCCCACCCCCTGGACGATGCCCTTTATCAGTATGGAATGTCTGATGATTTCCATCTGTAGTGACAAACCCTGTGCGGTACTGCCTGTGTGGTACTGCCTGTGTGGTACTGCCCGTGCGATACCGTTAATAAACGAAAAAAGCCGGAACTTGATGAACAAGCTCCGGCTCCGATCTTAAAACAGTTTGGCTGGACGGTGTAAACTATTACGCTCCGCCTTCAAACCGGTCCAGCGAAATTCCCGGTCGGCGGGCTTTTCAGCCTTGGTGTGCTCCCAAGTCGGGCTTTTTCAGCCGCTGGTCATGGGTCAGCATCTCTTCGGTTCGTTCACGGGCCTTGGCTTCACGCTGGGAGATGGACTTCTTCTCTTCAAGATAGGCGCGAAAGATCGCCGTGGCGCGGTTGAAGAGGTCTTCGTCACTCTCCTGGACGGTCATGAGCCTGTTGGTGTCGAAGATGGCGTCTTCATTGGTGTATTCGGAGTACAGAGTCTTGAAGAGCTCCTTGGCGCCTTCATCCTCAGCGGCAAATTCCAGGAGAAACCTGAAGTCTTCCCGACGGCTCTTGCGCTGCTGGGTTACCTCGAAGTCCTTCAAACTGTCGGGACCAATGCAACTCTCGGCCGATGGGCACCACTTGGCGCAGCCCAAGTCCATGCGGTCGTTGAACACACGCTCGCCACAGGCGCACTTGCGTTTCATCTCATCCTTGAAGAACTCCACCGGTTTGCCGCACTTGGGACAGTCGACATCGTATATGGCGTCCATTCCCCACGTTTGGGTATCTTGACCGGGACATCTCATTTTATAGCCTCCTTGAAACACATAAGGGTCTGCCTCTTGTGTAGAATATAACAATGACAAGGCAGGTATTCAATTGACCTGGATCAATCCCCGTATGTTTGCAGCCCCTCGGCTATCTTTTTCAGCTCTTCGTGGTTCTTTATTTTCATGAATTTACCGCGCACTTCCAGGAACCCCGAGTCCTGGAACTTGCGTAGCGTGCGAGATAACGTCTCGCTGACCGTGCCCAATTGGCTCGCGAGCTGGCCCTTGGTGATCGCAAGATCCCAGAAGTCGCGGCCATTCTCTTCGGCCGTGGCCAATAGCCAGCGGGCCAGCCGTGAGGAGACATCCTTCAGGGAGAGGTCCTCTATCTGCTCGGCAAAACGGCGCAGGTAGAGGGACATTGAGGCGATTATGCCCAGGGAAAGGTCTGGCTCCGCCGCCAGGAGGTCAAGGAAGCGGGTCTTGGGCAGACAGACCACCTCGGACTTTCGCAGCGCGTCGCACCAGGCGGGGTAGCCCTCCATGAAGAGCGCGGCTTCGGCGAAACCCTGTCCGGGGCGGATGATGTGGAGTATGTGCTCCTTGCCGTCGGGGGAGAGCTTGAAAATTTTCAGCTGCCCGGAGATGAGGAAGAACATCCCCTCCACCGGTTCGCCCTGGCGAAAGAGCGTCTGGCCCCGCTTTATGGAGGTGAAGCGGGCTATTTTGCCCAGGTTTTCTATCTGGATGTCATTGAGCGTGGTGAAAAAGGGCAATTCACCCAGCAGTGCCGTTTTCTTATCCAAAATCCTCAAACCTCCATCCCCGGGATGATGACGCGCAGGGGTCGCGTTTAATCTTATCAACCCCTTGGACGTTTGGGGTGCGAATAGGGTATTTTAACAGTTATGTGGAAACCAATGGAACAGCTGGATTACCAGGGCATGATAGTGCGCCCCCCAAGCGAGGCGGATTCGATAATACTGCAGGCCACCCTTGGCTGCTCCCACAACAAGTGCACCTTCTGTCCGACTTACTTAGATAAGCGATTTAACCTTAAAACACAAGATGTTATAGCCGCCGACATTGAGAAGGCGTCGAACCTCTACCCCGACCATCATCGTATCTTCATCGCCGACGGCGACGCGATGGTCATGCCGATGAAGCGGTGGCTATGGCTGCTGGAGACGATAAAGGAGAAGCTGCCCAACATAAAGAGGGTGGGGGCCTACGCCACGGGGCGCTCCATCAGGGGCAAGAGCGACGAGGAATTGAGACTCCTGGCCGAGCTGGGTTTGGGTATAGTCTATCTGGGGGTGGAGAGCGGCGACGATGGTACCCTGGAGTATATCAAAAAAGACTCCACCGCTACGCAGTTGATCGAGGCGGGAAGGCGGATCAGGGCGGCGGGGATGAAGCTCTCGGTTACTGTACTGCTGGGTATTGCGCCCGGTGACAGGAGTCTGGAACATGCGCGCCACACCGGCGAGCTGCTGACAAAAATGGAACCGAATTACGTGGGTGCGCTGACCGTGATGCTCATGGATGGCACTCTCATGGCGGCGGACCATAAAAAGGGTGTCCACCACCTGCCGGATTCCATTGGGCTGCTGAAAGAGTTGCGCGAGATGCTGGCGGCGACCGAGCTGAAGCGGGCGCTCTTCATGGCTAACCACGCCTCCAACTACCTGCCGCTGCGGGTGAGGATGCCCGCCGGAAAAGCGGAGGCGCTGGAGCTGCTGGACGCTGCGATTGAAGGAAAAGTTGACTTGAAACCCGAACAGTACCGGGCGTTATGACCGCCTTGTAACCGCCTTTTAACAGATAAATGGATGGAAATAGTATGAGTGATTTCAATAGGTTCTCAGGTACCCAGGGCTACATTGCCTCAAGGGCGCTCTCCGACGCCGTAAACGTGGCGGTGGCGCTGGAGCGGCCCCTGCTGATAAAGGGCGAGCCGGGCACGGGCAAGACGCTCCTGGCTCACCACGTGGCCCGGGGGCTGGAAATGGAGATGATCGTCTGGAACGTGAAATCCACCACCAAGGCGCGCGACGGACTCTACGTCTACGACACTGTGCAGCGTCTCAACGACTCGCGCTTCGGCGATGGCGACGTTCGGGATATCGGGCGCTACATCAAGCTTGGTCCCCTGGGCAGCGCGCTTGACGTTGAAGAACGGGTGGTCCTGCTCATTGACGAGATCGACAAAGCGGATGTGGAGTTTCCGAACGATCTGCTGAATGAACTGGACGAGATGAGTTTCCACGTCGTGGAGACGGGAAAGACCGTCAGCGCCAAAAAGAGGCCGGTGGTCATCATCACCTCCAACTCGGAAAAGGAGCTGCCCGACGCCTTTTTACGCCGTTGCGTCTTCCATTACATCGACTTTCCCGAGCCCGACCAGATGGAGAGCATCGTCAAGGTGCACCATCCCGACCTTCCCGGAAAGTTCCTGGCCGACGCCATGCGCGTCTTCTACAGCCTGCGCGAGGTACAGGGCATCAGAAAACGGCCCTCCACCTCGGAGCTTATCGACTGGATAAGGGTGCTACTGGCCGCTGGGGTCGAACTGCCCGCCGGGGGGGAGCTAAGCTCTCAATCGGTGCCCTACATGGGAGCCTTGGTGAAGATGGAGGAGGATATGCGCACGATAGACAGGGTAGCGACAACCGGGAGCAGCCACTCGGGCCACTCCAGAAATTTCAGGTAGGAAGCGCTTGCTGGACCTCTTCTACACGCTCAGGGGCATGGGCGTCGAGACCAGCCCCACCGAGTGGCTCACCCTCATGTCAGCCATGGACAAGGGCCTCCACAACCATAATGTGGATGATTTCTACTACCTTGCCCGCAGCCTGCTGATAAAGGACGTGGCCCTCTATGACGCCTACGATCAGGCGTTCACCCATGTCTTTCAGGGGGGCGACATACCGGATAATCTCGCCACCAAGGATGATATCCTGCGCTGGCTGGAAGAGGGGTTGGAGCAAAAACTGCTCACTGCTGAAGAACTGGAGCAGCTGAAACACTATAGCCTTGAAGAATTGCTGAAAGAGCTGCAAAAGCGGCTCGAAGAGCAGACGGGGCCACACCACGGCGGACACCACTGGATAGGCACCGGGGGCACCAGCCCCTTTGGTAGCGGTGGATCGCATCCCACCGGCATCTCCTTTGACCCCGAGGGCGGGGGCAGGGGGGCGGTTTTGCAGGCGTTCAAGCGCAAATACCGCAACATGCGCGATGATATCACCCTGGACGTGCGCCAGATGACCGTGGCGCTCAAAAAGCTGCGGCAGTTGAAAAACACCGGAGCCGAAGAGACCCTGGACCTGGACGCCACCATAGAGAAGACCTGCAAGAACGCCGGGGACATCGAGATGGTCTTCGGCAGGGAGCGGGAAAACCAGGTCCGGCTGTTGCTTGTTATGGACACCGGCGGTTCGATGGAGCCCTATCGCAGGTTGTGCGAGCGGCTCTTCTCCGCAGCCAGTTCACTCAATCATTTCAAGGAGTTCAAGGCGTATTATTTTCATAATTGTATATATGATAACGTCTATGAGGATGTGGAGGCGGATAAGTTCGTCACCACCGACGACCTGATAAAGAACCGCTCGCAGGAGCACCGGCTGGTGGTGGTGGGCGACGCCGCCATGGCCCCCTACGAGCTGCTGATACCCAACGGCTTTCTGGAAACACGGCGCACGAGCCGCATAAAAGGGGTAGACCGGTTGAGGATGCTCTCTCGCGCCTTCCCCAAGAGGGTGTGGCTAAACCCGATCTCCGAGCGGTCGTGGTCCTACTATGATACGATCGCCACCGTTGGGGGGCTCTTCCCCATGTATCCGCTCACCGTCTCCGGGCTGGGGCGTGCGATCAAGGATCTGCTGTGATACCGATAAGAGATACGCTGCCCTCGCGCACCACCCCCTATGTGGTCTACGCGATCATCGCGCTCAATGCGCTGGTCTTCTTCTACGAGGTGCGTTTTGGCCTCCTCAGCGGTAACCAGCGGGCGATAATGTCGATGTTCAATGGCTTTGGGCTGGTGCCGATACGCTACTCGTCGCCCGAGGTCTCCAGCCACTTCTCCCTGGTCGAGCAGGTGATACC
>JAUVAU010000019.1 GCA_030591565.1 Deltaproteobacteria bacterium
CGGACCAATATGGCCGGGGTCTACGCCGCAGGCGACGCGGCCCAGGTATACAATCCTGAAATCGCCGATTACTGGGTGTCTATCGGCTGGAAGAATGCGACGCTCCTCGGCGAGCTGGCGGCGTGCAATCTGCTCGGTCATGACAAAGAAGCGAGAGAAGGCGAACAAAGCTATCTCACCATCGAGGGCGTCAAGGTCAACACCTCGTGGTGGGCGGAGGTATAAGGGTCTTGTCAAACAAGTCAATCACAGTTGAAATATGCGGGATGTCCGGCGAGGGCACGATAGCTGCCGGTGCGATCCTCAACCTGGCGGCGGGCATCGCGGGACTTCACGTCTTCTCCTTCGACTCCTACCCCTCTGAAATACGAGGGTTCGGAAAGTGCGTGACCCACGGGCGCTTCGGCAGCGGTCAGGTGCTGACCCAGGGCGACGCGGTGGACGTGCTGATAAGCCTGGACGACAATTACAGCCGCGAGCAGATATATCAGCTGCGACCCGGCAGCGCCGTCATCTACGACAATCGCCCTCCCAACGAGCTGGAGGAGGGGCAGTCCCTGGTGTCGCAACTCGACCCGGACGTGCTCCATTACGGCGTGCCCTTCATGGACCTCTCCCAGGAGGCGATGTCGAGCAACCGCGGGCGTAACCTCGTGGCCCTTGGCGCGTTGGCAGGGCTTTTCGACCTTCCCGCCGACCCCTTCTTTACTGCAATAGAAAAGAAATTCTTCAAGGCCAATGACGCGGTTCGCGCAGCCAACCGGCGCGCCTTCGAGCTGGGCATGGAGTATGTGACCGCAAAGGTGGATAAGGTGGACCGGATCACCTTCGGCGACCTGACCGGCGAGTCCCTTGAGGTCGAGCTTGTCAGCGGCCATCAGGCGGTGGCAAGGGCGTGCGTAGACCAGAAGGTGGCCCTCTACGCGGGCTACCCGATCACCCCGGCCACCCCGATCATGGAGTATCTCGCGAAGGAGCTGCCCAAGTCCGGCGGCGCGGTGGTGCAGATGGAAGATGAGATCGCCTCCATCGGCTGTGTGGTGGGGGCTGGTTTCGGCGGCAAGCGGGCGGTCACCGCCACCAGCGGCCCCGGCCTCTCGCTCATGTCCGAGGTGATTAACCTGGCTATCATGGCCGAGGTCCCCGCCCTCATCATCAACGCCCAGCGCGGCGGCCCCTCAACCGGCCTGCCGACCAAAACGGAACAGAGCGACCTGAACATCTGCGTCTATGGCGGCTCTGGTGACAGCCCGCGCATCGTACTGGCCCCAACCAGCGTTGAGGAGAGCTACCGCCACACCGAGCTGGCCCTGTGGCTGGCGGAAAAGTACCAGACGCCGGTTATACTCCTTTATGATTTTTTCATGGCGAACCGTGTGGAGTCGGTGCCGATCCTGAAACCCCGCGAAGAGCTAATGGATGGCAATGTCTGGGCCGAAGCCGATGATGGTAGTGAATTCCACCGCTACGAACATACCGACTCGAACATAAGCCCTCGCTCGGTCCCCGGGATGAAGGGACTCGCCCACCCCGCCACGGGGCTTGAGCACAATGTGCGGGGGCTTCCCGTCTATGACACGCCAAACCATCTGGCCATGGGTGAAAAGCGTTGGCAGAAGATTGAAAATTCCAGGGCAGACACCCCACCGCCGGTGAGATTCGGCTGCGCCAAAAACGCCAGGATAGGGGTAATAACCTGGGGCTCCAGCGTGGGCAGCGCCATTGAGGCGGTGGAGCTGGCCTGTGACAAAGGGGTGAGCGCCGCAGGACTCTCGGTCCCCACCCTCTGGCCCTTCCACGGTGAGGAAATCAGTCAATTCATGGATGAGGTGGAGATAGTGCTCTGTCCCGAGGGCAACCGGTGGGGCCAGTTCGCCAACCTCATCTCGGCGCGCACCGGAAGGCAGGTGATCTCCATGCCCTACGCCACCGGGGCGCCGCTCTCCACCGATGGTATTTTGGAGCGGATACTCGCAGAGGATGGAAAAGATGTATAGGCCCATACCGGCGGGCGGGATAGACCCGGCCAAAATAGCCATTGAGATTGAACAGGTCCGGCAGTCCGACCGTTTCGCCTCGCGCTCTTCCAGTCTGCCCACCTGGTGTCCGGGGTGTGGCTACTTCGGAATCACCCACGCGCTCACCTCATGCATTCACAAATTGGGACGCGACCCCGACGAGGTCGCCTTCATCTCCGGCATCGGTTGCGCGGGGCGCTTCCCCTACTTCATGCGCACCTACGGCTTCCACACCGTTCATGGTCGCGCCCTGCCGGTGGCGACGGGTCTGAGCATAGCCAATCCCGAGCTGACGATTTTTGTGGTGGGCGGCGACGGCGACGGCGTGGGCATCGGCGGCGGGCACCTGCCCCACGTATCGAGGCGCAACGTCAACATCGTCTACGTACTCTTCGACAACTCCATCTATGGATTGACCAAGGGCCAGTCAAGCCCCACCAGCCCCACCGGGTTCGTCTCCAAGACCACCCCCTACGGGAACACCGACGCACCGATCGACCCGCTGGTGATGGTGCTCAGCCACGGAGCGACCTTCGCCGCCAGGGGGTTTGCCGGAGATATTGAGGGGCTTGAAAAGACCCTGATCGAAGCGGTGGAGCACGAGGGCTTCAGCTTCATCCACGTGCTCACACCCTGCGTCACCTTCGACAAGGTGAACTCCACCTGGGACCATCTCTGGGAGAAAACAAAGGGATTGCCGGAGGGGCACGACGAAACCGACCGCGCCGGGGCGATCAAGTTGGCGATTGACAGCCCCTACACCCTGGGCGTCTTCCACCGCGTACAGCGACCCAGCATGAACCGGAGCCTGGAACAGACCAAAATCAAAGCATCGGGAAAGTAGGGTACTACGGGCAGGGTTCAGGAGACCTCTCCCACCACCGCCTTGCCAAACTCGCCGGTGGTCAGCGCGTTTGAGCTGCCCGCCGCCGAAGCCAGGTCGATGGTCATCCTCCCCGACGCGAGCAGCCTTTCGATGGCGGACTCAATCCGGTCGCCAGCCTCTGTCCACCCCATATGGCGCAACATCATCGTGGCCGAGAGCATCAGGCTGCACGGGTTCGCCTTGCCCTGCCCTGCTATATCCGGCGCAGTACCATGGGTCGCCTCGAAAACAGCGCCATGGTCGCCTATATTGGCCCCCGGCGCTATTCCGATACCGCCCACCTGCGCGGCGGCGGCGTCCGACATATAATCACCATCCAGGTTGGGCAGCGCCAGCACCTCGTAGCGTTCCGGGTGGAGCAGTATCTCCTGGAACATGTTGTCGGCGATGCGGTCGTTCATGAGAACTTTGCCGGGTGTGATCGTTTCGCCTTTCTTCAGCTCCGATTCACGCACCGTCTGCCCCGGAAAACACTCGTTGGCGACCTCATACCCCCAGTCGCGAAACGCCCCCTCGGTGAACTTCATGATATTGCCCTTGTGCACCAGCGTGACCGAGGAACGGCCATTTTCGGCGGCGTACTGTATCGCCCTGGCGACAAGCCGCTTGGAACCGAAGACGCTCATGGGCTTGACGCCGATGCCGGAGTCTTCACGCACATCGAAACCCATCTCCTCCTGGAGGAAGCGGATCACCTTGCGCGCCTCGGGGGTGCCCTCATGCCACTCGATCCCCGCGTAGACATCCTCGATATTCTCGCGGAAGATCACCACGTCCAGATTTTCAGGATGTTTGACCGGCGCGGTCACCCCCTCAAAGTAGCGTACCGGCCTGATGCAGGCGTAGAGGTCCAGCGCTTTTCTAAGGGCTACATTGACCGAACGGATGCCGCCGCCCACCGGCGTCTCCACCGGCCCCTTCAGCGCCAGCCCATGTTCTCTTATCGCGTCAACCGTCTCCGTCGGCAGGGGGGAACCGGTCCGCTCCATCGCCAGCTTGCCCGCAAGGGCTTCCTGCCATTTGATGGAACGCTCGGTCCCATAAGCTGCCTTGACCGCTGCGTCCACGGCAGCGACGGTCCAGGGCATCACTTCGGGTCCTATGCCGTCGCCCTCAATCGTCACCACAACCGGGTGGTTATTTGAATTTTCCATTAAAGACACCTTAACGTTCGTCGCGCGGGGGCAGTACGCACCCGGTGGGGCCACAGTAGTCGCCTATGTATTGGGCCTTGGGCCTGTAGATGGCCGGCTTTTCCTGCGCCTCGCCAAAAGTCTCTTCAATGATGTGCGCGCACCACCCCGGCGCCCTGCCAAGGGCGAAGACCGGTGTAAAGAAGTCAGTGGGGATGCCCAGGTTGTGGTAGACCCCTGCGGAAAAGAAGTCCACATTGGGATAGATATCCATCCCTTTTCGCGCCTTCATCTCGCGCTGGGTCGCTTCCATCACCTTCTCGGCGAGTGCGACATAGTGGGGGCTGCCCGGTTTGGCTTCAAGATCCAGCGCCAGCTCCTTCAAGATGGTCGCGCGCGGGTCCATCGTCTTGTAGACCGCGTGGCCCATGCCCATGATCTTGTCACCCTCATCCAGTTTCGCCTTTACGTAACTGTCCACCCCCGACTCGTCGCCGATCTCTTCCAACATAGCCATGACGCGGGCGTTGGCGCCCCCGTGAAGCTCGCCCGAGAGCGCCCCCACAGCACCGGCCACCGAGGCGTGCAAACTGGCTCTTGTGCTGGAAATCTCACGGGCGGCGAAGGTCGAGGCGTTGAAGGTGTGGTCGGCGTGCAAAACAAGGCAGGCGTCAAAGACCTTCGCATACTCACTGGCAGAGGGTTCGCCGGTTAACATGGCGAGGAAGTTGGCCGCGTGTCCCAGCGAGGGATCGGGAGCGACAATCTCTTCACCGCTGCGTATTCTCTGCCAGGCGGCCATCACCGTCGCCAGCTGGGAGACCAGCTGCACAGAGCGCGCCCTGATCGAATCCTTGTCATCGCCTTTGGGTCGGCTCTGGGACGCGAGGTAGGGCACCATCGACTGGAGCACGTCCATGGGGTTTGCGTCCTTTTCGTGACAACTCAACGCCGCAAGCACATTGGCGGGGACACTGCGGGAACCAGCCATCAGCTCTGTCACCTCGGCAAGTTCGGTCTCGTTGGGCAGCCTGCCCATGACGAGAAGGTGCACGACCTCCTCGAAGGTGCAGTATTTGGCGAGGTCGCCGATCTGGAACCCCCTGTAGATCAGTTCACCCTTTTCGCCATTTACCATACTCACCTGGGTGTCGGCGACGGTGACGCCGCGAAGCCCGATATTCTTGACCCTCGGATAACAAACCTGCTCGTCCATGTGGTGTTCTCCCTGATGTTTTGGTTGAAAACTCCAATGGGTGCGGAGCCCCTGTCTCTTTCAAAGTCTCGTTTCATAGATAATACCAGACCTTTGGGGCAACACTAAACATTGCTGCAAATTGATTTTGCCCCCCGCTGTGTTACCTTGTACCAGTACATCAGGTTCACGCAGACAGCAGGGAAGGCAGCGGGCGGCGCGCCTGATTACTATTAATTACCATTAATTACCATAAAGGACTGTAAGGGCTGAGACCTCGACCTGAATGAAGGATGGAGGAGAAGTGAAATTTCGCAAGGAATCGGACACGATGGGGACGGTTGAGGTCCCTGTAAAGGCGCTGTGGGGAGCACAAACCCAGCGGGCCATTGGCAACACTATAGCGATGGGGCGGCTGCCCACACGGTTATGGCTGGCCCTGGTCGAGATCAAACGGGCGGCAGCCCTGACCAACGGCGATCTGGAGTTGATCGACTCCACTCTTTCCTCTGAAATTGTAAAGGCGGCTGATGGGCTTTTGCTCTCGGGCGACACCGGCCATTTTCCGCTCACCCGTTATATGACCGGCTCGGGCACCTCGGCCAACATGAACGTGAATGAGGTGTTGGCGAATATCGTGAACGAGAAGGTCGGACGGGGCAGGGGCAGCAAAGACCCGGCCCACCCCAACGACCACGTCAACCGGTGCCAGTCCTCCAACGATGTGTTTCCCACGGCCATTCACACGGGAGTATTGGCGGCACTGGAAGAAGACCTCTTCCCCGCCGCCGACCTGCTGACCCAGGCCCTCGGGGAGCGGGCCAAGAGGTTTTCCACCGTTATCAAGCTGGGGCGTACCCACCTGATGGACGCCCTGCCCGTCTACCTCGGCTCCGAGTTCGGGGCTTACGCGACCCAGATACGCAACGGCGCCCATCGGCTCCAGGAGTTATCGGACTCGCTACTGGAGCTGCCCATCGGCGGCACGGCGGTGGGTACCGGCGTCAACGCCCATCCCGATTTCGCCATCGGGGTGATCTCGCGCCTTAGCCAGCGCCAATGCCGGGACTACGTACCGGCTCCAAACAGGTTTGAGGCGATGGGTTCGCTGGACCGTTGCGTAGCGGTGAGCGGCGCGCTGCGCGGGCTTGCCGTTTCGATGATAAAGATGGCGAACGATATCCGCTGGATGGCTTCGGGACCCGGCGGCGGCTTGGGCGAGTTGGTGTTGCCGGCCGTTCAACCCGGCTCCTCGATCATGCCGGGGAAGGTCAATCCGGTTATTCCGGAAGCGGTGATTCAAGCGATGACCCAGGTGATGGGGTTGGACTCCGCCATCGCCATGGCAGGGACGGGGGGAGTGCTGGAGCTGAACCTGATGATGCCGCTGCTCGGGTCGAACCTCATCGAGGCGGTGGAGCTGTCAGCCAAAGCGATGACCCTTTTTGCTGAAAAGTGTATAAAAGGGATTGAGGCGGACAGGGCACGCTGCGCGCGCAATCTGGAGCAATCGATGGCGCTGGTCACGCCGTTGGCCGAAAAAATAGGGTATGACAGAGCCGCCGAGGTGGCAAAAAAGGCCCACAATGAGGGGATGACGCTAAGGGAAGCGGCGCTGGCGCTGGGCGTAGCCCAACCCGAAGAGCTTGACAAGCTGCTCGACCCCTCCACCATGGTTTAGGAGCTTCGCCGAAAAACCCCGGATATCCTCCGATTGACGTTGTCAGGGGCGAAAATCTCCGGTTTAGTCCGGTTTAGCCCTGTTTAGTGTTACCCCCTCCGCTTCGGGAGAGTTTTTCGTCAAAGCCTCCTAGGGAAAAGGAACCCAAATGATCAAAGCAAGAACAGCCAGAGGCTACCAGATAGAGAACGCCACGGAGAACCTCACCTGGATGGCGGATGAGCCTCCCCCGGTCGGTGAGGACGCGGGGCCAAACCCCTACGACCTGCTCCTCTCGGCGCTTGCCTCCTGCACGCTGATGACGGTGAAGATGTATGCGAAGAGGAAGGGCTGGCCGCTGGCCGCTGCGGAACTTGAGCTTTCCCAGCAACATATCCACGCCGAAGATTGCACGGAGTGCGAAACCAAGGGGGCCGCAAGGATCAACCTCATTGAAGGCAAGCTGGTTCTGAAAGGACCGCTGGATGAAGAGCAGCGCGCCCGGCTGATGGAGATAGCCCACAGGTGCCCGGTGCATCGCACCCTCAAGATGGAGACAAAGATAGACCTCTCCAGCGGGTAGGGAGCCCCTCTGACTGCGGCTACTCTCCCAAAAGCTCCCCAAGCGCCTCCGCGATCGCGGGCGCCACACCTCGACAACATCCTTTGATGGTTGGCCCAATTGTGTCACACTGTCCGCGCCCAAAACGGTATATACGTATCAACGGGCGACAACCACGCACAAACGGAGCAGGAAAATGATCCAAGTTGAAGTTGACCGAAGAATTGCCGAAGGCGTCCTGCCCCAGGCAATCGAATTGATTCAGGCGCTGCGAAATGAAGCCGCGAAACACCAGGGCTTTATTGACGGATATCTGCTGCAAAGGATGGACGACTGCCACCGCATCGAATCCACGGCGACATGGCAATCCCTCAGGGACTGGGAAGCGTGGGAGCACTGCGAAATACGCCATAACATCAACGTGAAAATTGCGCCCATGCTCGAAGAACCGGAGGTGACCCGCCTCTCGATCCTTCTGCAGCAAGTGGTGAAGTAGTTGCCCCGCGCCTCCATAGCGCACTGCCTGTCCAGCTAGGGCAGCATAATGAAAACCGCCAATGAGTAAATTTGCAAACTGGGTGAACAGCCATCTCGACAGCCTCAAGCCCGATGAGGGCAAGGCCATACTGGCCATCGCCGCTCTCATAGGTGTGCTGGCCGGTTTCGGCAATATTCTCTACAGGCAGTTGATCCATCTGGTTCACAACACCATTTTCACGACGGGCGAAAGCCTGCTGAAGCTGGATTCCGGCCTGCCCTACCTGCTGCTGCTGCCCTTGATCCCCGTGACGGGCGCAATTCTACTGGTGCTGCTGGATCTGATATTCCCGGGGAGGGTATTCGGTTATGGGTTGCCGCGCTTTCTGGAGATCGTCAACCTACGGGGAGCGACCTTTAAAAAGCGAACGGTGCTTGTCAAAGCATTGGCTTCGGCGATAACCATCGGCACCGGGGGGTCCGCCGGGACCGAGGGTCCGATTGCCCAGATCGGCGGCGCGATAGGGTCAATCATCGACCAAACCCTCAGGATGGGCAAAGACAGACTGCGCACCCTGGTGGCCTGCGGGGTCGCCGCAGGCATTGCAGGCACCTTCAACGCACCGCTGGCGGGTGTATTTTTTGCCCACGAGATAGTTTTGCTGGGGTCATTCAGCGCAGCCAACCTCACCCCGGTCGTCATCAGCGCCGGACTCGGCACCCTCGTGACCCGCTTCTTTGAGGGGAACAGACCCGCCTTCCACGTGCCCGATTATGTATTGACCAGCTACTGGGAGGTCCCTCTCTACCTGGCGCTGGGCGTGATTGTCGCCCTCGTGGGAGTGTTGTTCATCCGCAGCTTCTACTACCTCTCGGACCGCTTCGCAGGTTGGGGCGCCTCCACCAGGGTCAAGCCGCTCCTGGGGGCCTTTTTGGCAGGAAGTGTCGGCATAGCCTTCCCCGAAGTTCTGGGTGACGGCTATGAACACATAGAGATGGCGCTCTCGGGCGGAATGCTCGGCTATGGGCTGCTCTTTCTTGCATTGGCGAAGATATTGGCCACCGGGTTGACGCTGGGCTCGGGCAACGCAGGCGGAGTCTTCGCCCCCAGCCTCTTTGTCGGCGCGATGCTTGGCGGCGCCTACGGCACAATAGTCTCAACCCTCTTCCCCTCGCTCGCCATCAATCCGGGGACCTACGCCTTGGCGGGCATGGGCGGCCTGCTCGCGGCGGCAACCCATGCGCCGCTCACCGCAGTCTTCCTGATCTTCGAGATGACCGGGGGCTACTCGATCATCCTCCCCATCATGTTCGTCTGCATCGTCGGCTACTCGGTGAGCCGCTTCTTTCAAAAGGACTCCATCGACACACTGGAGCTCACCCGGCGTGGCATCCACCTGGAGCAGGGCCACGAAGTCAGCGTGCTCCAATCCATCCTGGCGCGCGATATCATGAGCAAAGAGGTCGAGACCTTCCCCGAAACGATGGTACTGCGCGAGATACTGCGGCTTATCCCCGGCTCGCGCCACGTGACCTTCCCCCTTGTCGACACACAGGGGCGGATGACGGGGATACTGAGTTTGCAGGATTTCAGGGAGATCGCCTACGAAGAGGAGCTCCACGACATCATCGTCGCCAGGGAGCTGGCCACGGAGAAGGTGGTCACCGTATTCCCCGACGAAAACCTCCAGGACGCCCTCGACCATATCGGCTTTCGCAATATCGAACACCTGCCGGTGGTGAGCCGCCAGGATGAGGGTAAAGTGATCGGCATGCTGTCTCGGCGTGACATCGTCAGCGCCTACAATAAAGCGCTGCTCCACCGCACTGGAACAACCAGCGCAGTCAAAACCTAAGCCTCCAGATAAAGCGGCAGAGACAAAAAAAGGGGTTAGACAATTGTCTAACCCCTTGATCTTTTTGTGGTGAGTCGTCAGAAACCGGAAACTCTCATCCGACCCCTTCCGACTCCCCCCATTTAGCCCTGTTTAATAGGGGCAAGCGGGACCATCCGTTCTGACCAACGGTGCCGGGTCCACGGTTCCCAAGCTCATATCGAGAACCGGTGATGAAAGCTGAATACGACCGTCGGCGCCGTCTCCGCCAAACCGGGTTGTATCCAAATCTCCCGAACCGGCAAGCGCAAAAACCGCACCGTCGATGGTCATGGTATCAGCTTCCAGCCATAGCATGCCGCCGCCACCGCCACCGCCGCCGCCTGAGTTGCAATCGCCATCGGTTTTGGTGCCGCCTTCTCCGCCGCTTGCATCAACTACGCCCGTGGAGCTGATGACGATAGTATCAGCGATCAGCATCAGTCCACCGCCGCCGCCGCCACCGCCGCCGCCGTTGGCTCCGCCGCCTGCTGCGCCGCCGCCACCGGTGAAGAGCACCATCTGCGCGTCGCTGAATGAGTCTCCGCCATAGCCATATTCGATGTCCGAATAAATTGCAAATCTTTCCCCGTTCAAGCCATCATCGCTTGCGCCGCCACCGCCGCCACCGCCGCCATAATTAAAATCGCCACCGGAAGCTACCGCAGCCGTGGAACCAACAGCGTTGCCGCCGTTACCACCATTACTCCAATACGTCTGGCCTGGGTAGGGAGTCGGTGCTCCGCCGCCTGGAGTACCGCCGGTACCATCGCCGTTGCCGCAGTCTCCACCACCGCCGCCGCCGCCGCCGCCCGGGCCGCCATCGCCACCATGGGGCAGGGATAGAGAGCTGCTATCCATGCCGTCGAAGCCGGTCACATCAAGGGTGCCGTCGATCGTTACCGTATTGGCGTAGATCATAACCGGTTCAGTCCCGGTGAAGGAAAGGGTCGCGCCCGCAGCGATTGTAAATGAGTCGTAATTGTAGACCCCCGAGGCCATGGTAGTATCAGCCGTAATCGCCAGAGAACCATCCGTAGCAAAGGTACAGAGAGGGGTATCCACACAAACACCGTCCAGGCAGGTTTCCCCGCTTCCACACAACGTCGCGTCAGTTGTGCAGGTGACCGCAGCCGCAGCCGGAGTCGAACTCGAGTCACTTGAGCACGAGCAAAGTGCCAGTAACATCGCCACCAGCACCAACATCATTAAAGCTGAATTTCGTCTCATTTTTTCCCTTTCCCTGTGGGCAAACTCAGGGATTCAGATATCCCTGGAGTTTAAGTTGTAAATGGAGCACGTGATGTGATCTTTTTACTATTCGGCAATCATACCACGTGGTACAGGATGTCAAAACAAAAAAGGGGCCACGTTTGCGCAACGCAACCCCTACATTTTGTGGTGAATTACCAGGGCCTTACAGCCCTCGCCACTTTGGGTCCGCCCCTGAAAAGCATCTGGTGGTGCAAGACAAGCACCCGGACAAATCACGTCGCCATGGGCAGGCATACGGTGAAAAGCGTGCCCTTGCCTTCCTGGGAATGTAGATTTATCCGCCCACCGTACTCCTCTACGATCGCGTGGGAGATGGAGAGGCCCAGGCCGGTACCCGACGCCCGTGTGGTGAAGAAGGGGTTCCATATTTTCTCCCTGTCTTCGGGGCGGATACCTTTACCCGTGTCGCCAAATGAAACAAACACTTCGCCCCTGTCCGGGTCTACCCCCGAAGCGACGGTCAAAACCCCTCCCCCGTCCATTGCCTCTATCGCGTTTGCAGCTATATTTACAAATACTTGTGTAATTCTGGAATCGTTCGCAGCCGCCATCGGCATCTCACTCGAAAGAGCGTTCTCTACTTGGACATCGTTCGCCTCGGCCTGACTTGCCACGTTTGATATCGCCTGGCGCGCCACTTCGGCTATGTCTGTCGGTTCCGGCTCGACCCTCTCGGCCCGCGCCAGGGTGAGCAGGTTGCTCACTATCGACTGAATCCTCTGGGTCTGCTGGGCGATACGCATGATCTCTTCGCTCGTCTCGGGCTGGTCCGCCAGTTGAAGCTGAAGTATCTCGACGTTGCCCTGAATGGTCGCCAGGGGGTTATTTATCTCGTGGGCGACCCCCGCCGCCATTGAGCCCAGCGCCGCCAGTTTTCCCGACCGGATAAGCTCTTCCTGTGTCGCTCTCAATTGTTCCAGAGATTTATGAAGCTCCTTGTTGGTGAGTTTCTGCTTCTCCATCATTTCCAGCACTTCGGAGCGGGCCTGGAGCAGCTCTTCGTTGCGTTTTTCCAGGGCCAGATTTCGCACTTTGACTTTTTTCTCAAGCGAACGGGTAAGCTCGTCGATCTCCGCATCCCTTTCACGCAACGCCTTGGTCATTGCGTTGAAATCATGGGTCAGCTGGGCGATCTCGTCATTTCCATACGCAGGTATCTCATGACCGAGGTCACCCGCCTCAATCCTCTTGGCCCCCTCGCGAAGGGTGCGCAGCGGCTTTGCCACCCACCTGTAGAGAATGGTCGTCAGGAGGATGAACCCGAGCACGATGCCTGCGACGTTCAATCCGGCCACGACGATAAGGGATTTCCACACCAACTGGCGGTAGGGGCGCTCAAGAATGCCGACATAGAGGATGCCCACCACCTCCTCTTTGAGGTTGTAGAGGGGCTCGTAGGCAGAGAGATACCAGTCGTTGACGACGAAGGCCCGGTCGATCCACCGCAGCCCGCTGGTGAGGACCCGCTCCGCGACTTCGGCGGAGACGCGTGTGCCCACGGCCCGCTTGCCGGTATCGGCCGGGACGTTGGTCGAGACTCTCACGTCGCCCATAAACAGCGTGGCCGTGCCCACCGCGCGGCCATCGACCTTCTCATCGGTGAAGACGGTGGAGCGTATCTTGTCCACCATCGCGTAATCCCTGTTCAAAAGATCGGCGGCGTAGAGTGCGCCCGCCACCCTGCCCTGGGCGTCAAGAATGGGTTCGGCGGCGAAGATAGCCATGCCTGTTTCAACTTTTTTGGCGTCATTCGGGCGCGCACGCGGTGTGGGCAACAGGGTGATGGTGGCCTGCTCCCTGAGGTCTACCCCCTCAAGCTCAAGGACCTCCGGGCCAAGGATCTCGGTGGAGGAGACCGACTCGCCAAGCAGCGCGGCCTTGACCGGTCCGAGGTTGCTCACATTATCTCCCCTGGCCTGGGGATTTCTCGCCCGCGCCACGACCTTGCCTTCGCTATCGACCAGGGTGAGGATATCCTCGCCCTCGCGCACCCGCAGCGACTGGAGCATGGCTATCATGGCGTCAAAATCATTTGCTTTAATCGCCACGTCCAGGCCGGGGAGGTTCGCGCCAAATTTGACGAAGTTCCTCACCTTCTCCATCTTGGTGTTGTATATCTCTCTCGCCGAGCGCAGATCGGCCGCCACCTTTTCCTGAACTTGCGAGATCAGGAGGGTATCGACAAGGTAGACAACGGTTGAGACGGCTATAAGCAGCGAGCACAGCAGCGGGAGGCCGAAAGCAAAGATCATCCTCCGGTGGAGGCTTGAGGGCAAAAAGGACATCAGATCAGCTCCTCTTCGGCCAGCAGCTCGTATTCCCTTATCTTTCTATCCAGGGTGTTCCTGCTCATGCCCAGCGTCTTGGCCGTGAGCGATTTGGACCACTTCTTTCTCTCCAGCATCTCGGCCACATAAGCCTTTTCAACCTCCTTCATGGGAAGGTCCCTTGACGGCCAGGAAAAATCGCCATCGGCAAGCTGCTTTTGCACCGCGCCGATGCCCAGCATTTCGGCGTCGATCCACTCTCCCTTGCACAAAATGGCTGCTCTTTCGATGAGATTTTGCAACTCCCGTACATTTCCCGGCCAACTGTAGTCCATACATGAGTCAATCGCCGCCACGGTGAGGCCCTTGATTGTTTTCCCTGTCCTGACCGCCGCCTGCTCGATGAATTCCCTTACCAGCAAGGCCATATCATCGGTGCGCTCCCTCAGCGGCGGGAGCTTGATGGAAAAAACATTGAGCCGGTAATAGAGGTCTTCCCGAAAGATCCCTGCCTGGACCGAGGCGTAGAGGTCTCTGTTGGTAGCGGCAATGATTCTCACATCCGTATGGCGAGGGGTGTTTTCCCCCACGGGAATGAACTCCCCCTCCTGGAGGACACGCAGCAGCTTCTTTTGCAGAGAAGGACTCACATCCCCAATCTCATCCAAAAAAATAGTGCCCCCCGCAGCTTCCTCAAAAAGGCCCTTCCGCGCCTCATTCGCGCCGGTGAAGGCGCCGCGCCTGTGGCCGAAAAGCTGGGACTCAAGCAGGCTCTCGGTGAGCGCCGCGCAGTTGACCTTCAAGAAGGGCAGACCCTTTCGTTTCGACCAATTGAATATGATGTTGGCGACGCGCTCTTTGCCGGTGCCGGTTTCCCCGGTTATGAGGATCGTCGTGTCGGTGGGGGCGACCTGCTTTGCCATCTCAAGCACTCTCAAGAAGGCCTCGCTGTTGGTCGCCATGTCGCCGCTCTCCCGTGCTGCTTCGAGCTGCTCCTTCAGGAGTTTGTTTTCGCGGGCAAGGCTCTGGGACTCAAGGCTTCGTTCGATCGTGCTTAGAAGCCGTTCTCGCGGAAAAGGCTTCAGGAGAAAGTCAAAAGCCCCAAGCTGAATCGCATCAACAGCTGTCCTGATTGTGCCAAAAGCCGTGAACATTACGATGGGGAGGTCACCTCGCAGCGCCTTGATCTTTTTCAGGACATTCAGCCCATCAATATCGGGCAGCCTGAGGTCGAGCAGGACCAGACGAAATGCCCCGGGGTCTGTCTTGATCGCGGTTATTCCCTCGTTGCCCGTGGTTGCGACAACGCAGGAGTACCCTTCGAGGGCCAGGGTCTTTCTCTGGGTCTCGGCAAAGGCGGTGTCGTCATCTATAACCAAAATCAAATCGCTTTTCATTTTTTTCCATCCATCTGAATTTGGCGGGAACTTCATGCTCCAAAACGATACATGGTGTTCACTTTTGACACAACCGATTTTCTGTTCCCCCAAAAGAAGTGAAAATAACGAGCACGTTTTCAGCCAAACCCCACTGTTTTAGGGTGCAAATTGCCAATTAGACAAATAGATGATTTGGCGTATCGAGTGGCACGGCACTTGCAAAAACACCCTACGCTTATGAACATTAGAACACTGATTGATTTTCGCATTCAGTGTAGCTCAAGGGAAAAGGAGGAATATTAATGGGAGTATCCAGACGAGATTTTCTGAAGATCTCTGGCGCTGGGGTAGCATCGGCGACGGTAGGCCTGAGTGCAAAAGAGGCCAGGGCCGAAGCGCTGAGGACCGAACACTCCAGGGTCACCTCAACCATCTGCCCCTACTGCTCGGTAGGCTGCGGAATGCTGGTTGAAACCAAGGGAGGCGAGGTCGTCAACATCGAAGGCGACCCCAACCATCCGATCAACCGCGGCACTCTGTGCCCCAAGGGCGCATCTATTATTCAGCTGCGCAACAACCCCAAGCGACTCACCAAACCCCTCTATCGCGGCAAAGGCGCGAAGGAGTGGAAAGAGGTCTCCTGGGATTGGGCCATTGACCAGATCGCAGAGAAGGTCAAGAAGACCCGTGACGAAACCTTTGAGAGCAAAAACGCCAAAGGACAGCTCGTCAACCGCACCATGGGTATCGCCAGCGTGGGCAGCGCCGCGCTGGACAATGAGGAAACCTACCTCATCCAGAAGTTCATGAGAGGGCTGGGGCTCGTATACATCGAGCATCAGGCACGACTCTGACACAGCTCCACAGTCGCCAGTTTGGCGGAGACCTTCGGTCGTGGAGCGATGACCAACCATTGGATAGACATTAAAAACGCCGACGTAATTCTCGTCATGGGCGCAAACCCCGCAGAGAACCATCCCGTAAGCTTCAAGTGGATACAGGAAGCGATCGACAAGCGCGGCGCGAAGCTTCTGTGCGTCGATCCCCGCTTTACCCGCACCGCCGCCAGCGCCGATGTGTATGCACCCATCAGGTCCGGCAGCGACATCGCCTTCCTCGGCGGCATGATCAAGTACATAGTCGACAACAATAAGCAGCACACCGACTACGTCGCCCACTACACCAACGCATCTTTTCTTGTTAACAAAGATTTCAAGATGCCCGGCGACCTTGACGGCCTCTTCTCCGGCTTCAACAAGAAGACCGGCAAGTACAACAGGAAGGCGTGGGCCTTCCAGACCGACTCCAACGGGGTCATCAAAAAAGACCTCACCCTCAAAAACCCCAACTCGGTCTTCCAGCTGCTAAAGAAGCATTACAGCCGCTACAACACCAAGCTCGTCTCGAAGATCACCGGCACCCCGGTGGACAAACTGAACGAGATCTACGAGATCTACAGCGCGTCCGGCCAGGCCGACAAGGTGGGCACCGAGCTCTACGCGATGGGTTGGACCCAGCACACTGTGGGAACCCAGAATATCCGCACCATGGCGATGATACAGCTCCTTCTGGGCAACATCGGCAGAGCCGGCGGCGGCGTCAACGCTCTTCGTGGCGAATCCAACGTCCAGGGAGCCACAGACCACGCCATCCTCTTCCACATTCTGCCCGGCTATCTCCCCGTCCCCTCCGCCGACTGCCAGGACCTCTCTACCTATATGGAGAAGAAGACTCCCAAATCGGTGGAACCGGGCGCACCCAACTGGTGGGGCAACAGGCCCAAATACATCGCCAGCTACCTGAAAGCGGTCTACGGCAAAAACGCCACACCAGGCAACGACCTCGCCTACTCGCTCCATCCCAAGCTGGACCCGGGGGTCAACTACTCCTGGCTGACGATGATGGACAAGATGTTTGACGGTCATTTCAAAGGATTCTTCGCCTGGGGGCAAAACCCGGCCTGCTGCACCTCGAACGCCGGCAAAACCCGCAAGGCGCTGGAGCAGCTCGACTGGATGGTCACGGTCAACCTCTTCGACAACGAGACTTCAAGCTTTTGGCGCGGACCAGGTGTGGACCCGGCCAAGGTCGATACCGAGGTCTTCCTCCTGCCCGCAGCCGTCAGCTACGAAAAAGAAGGCTCCATCACCAACTCGGGCCGCTGGGCGCAGTGGCGCTACAAGGCAATCGAGCCTCTTGGGGAGTCAATGGCTGACTCCGATATCCTCAACGAGCTCTTCTACGCCATCAAAACCCGCTACGACAAAGAGGGCGGCGCCTTCCCCGAGCAGTTCACCAACATGGCCTGGGACTACGGCTTCAAGGACGCCACCGGCAAGGTGCGCAAGGTGGACACACACCTCGTCGCCAAGGAGATCAATGGTTATTTCTGGAAGGACGGCAAGCCCACAGGCGGCCTGGTTCCCTCCTTCGGCAAGCTGAAAGCGGACGGCACCACCTCTTCGGGCAACTGGCTCTATGCGGCCAGCTACACCGACAAGGGGAACATGATGGCGAGGACCGGGCAATCCGACCCCACGGGCCTTGGTCTCTTCCCCCAGTGGTCCTGGTGCTGGCCGGTAAACCGTCGAATCCTCTACAACAGGGCGTCTGTTGACATCAACGGTAAGCCCTGGGACGACACCCGCGCCGTTATCTACTGGAACGGCTCCAAGTGGATCGGCGATGTGCCCGACGGTGGTTGGAAGCCGATGGCGCAAAAAGGTGGAAAGCTCCCCTTCATCATGAAACCCCACGGCGTCGCGTCGATCTTCGGCTCCGGGTTGAAAGACGGACCCTTCCCGGAACATTACGAGCCGCTGGAATGTCCCATACCCTCAAACCTCATGAGTCCCCAGAGGGTCAACCCCGCCGCCAAGATGTGGTTCAAGGACGGGAAAGGCAAAAAAGAAGATGCCTACGCAAGCTGCGACGCCAGGTATCCGCTGATCGGGACCACCTACCGCGTAACCGAGCACTGGCAAACGGGCGTCATGACCAGAAACACACCCTGGCTCCTTGAGCTGCAACCCCAGCTCTTCGTCGAGCTGAGTAAGGAGCTTGCCAAGCTGCGCAACATCACCAATGGCGAGAAGGTTCGCGTCGTATCCGCTCGCGGGGAGGTAAAAGCCGTAGCGATAGTCACATCGAGGTTCAAACCCTTCGATGTCGCCGATACGATCGTTCACCAGATCGGCCTTCCGTGGTGCTACGGCTGGACCACCGAAAACGCCGGTGACAGCGCAAACCTGCTAACGCCCACGGTGGGTGACGCCAACACTATGATTCCTGAAACCAAGGCCTTCATGGTCAACATATTGAAGGGGGCTTAAATCATGGCAATTAAAAGAAAAGCTCTCCTGATAGATCTTGAGCGTTGCATAGGTTGTCGTTCTTGCCAGGTGGCTTGCAAGGAGTGGAATGAGCTCCCGGCCGAGAAAACAATCAACAGGGGTTCATTTGAGAATCCCCCCGATCTGAACACCAACAACTACAACCGTATCCGCTTCATCGAGCAAGATGACTCCACGGGCGTCGACTGGCTCTTTTTCAGTCAGCGCTGCCTGCATTGCAGCGACGCCGGTTGCGTAAGGGTCTGCCCATCAGGCGCCCTTTTCTATAGCGACACAGGCGCCGTAGGAGTTGACCGTAAAAAATGCATCGGCTGCAAATACTGTGTCGCTGCGTGCCCCTTCGATATTCCGCGTCACGACGCAGACAACAAGATAGCCAAGTGCCACCTGTGTCCCACAAGGGTACAGGCTGGCAAGGAACCGGCATGCGCCAAGACTTGCCCAACCGACGCCATCGCCTTTGGCAACAGGGACGATGTTATCGCAGCGGCAAAGCTTTCGGGCAAGCAGGTTTACGGAGCGGACGAACTTGATGGATGCAGCGTGGTCTACCTATTGGCCAAGGGCGAGACGCCAGGGAGCTACGGCTTACCGGCAAATCCCATCATACCCGGGTCAATTTCGCTCCTTACCGACTTTATACGCCCACTTGGCTGGCTCGGCCTCTTTGGAGCACTCGGCGCAGCCGCGCTCCACTACGTGACAATTGGACCGAAAAACATCGTCCATGACGACCAGAACGGAGACTCTTAAAATGGCTATCAAATACGTTGAGAGATATTCGCCAGTGGACAGAGTCCTCCATTGGATAACCGCCATTGCTTTCGCGCTCCTCGTGATGACCGGCCTTGGCCTCTACTCCAAGGCGCTGCTGCCCTACATGAACCTTTTGGGTGGGCCGGAAACAGCGATCGAGATACACAAATACACCGGTGTCATATTCTTCATCACAGCGCTCATAATGCTCTTCATGCACCTGAAGGATACGCTGGATTTCGATTCCGATGACGCCGTGTGGATTTCCAGGCTCGGCGGTTATCTCAGCCGCGACAGCGAAGAGCCGCCCATGGGCAAGTACAACACGGGGCAGAAGATATATGGGATCTTCGCCATTGTCGCCACCATCGCGCTTGGCGTCACGGGATGGGTATTGTGGCATCCCGATGATTACTCGATAGCGACCCTGCAATGGTCTCTGGCGCTGCATTCGCTCTTCTTCGTGATCATCGGCTGCTTCACCCTTGTCCATATCTACCTGGGCACCATAGGAAATCCGGGCACCCTTGCTGGCATCCTCTACGGTGAAGTGACTGAAGCGTGGGCCAAGAAACACGCCCCAAAATGGCTCGCGAAAAAGTAGGCTGAATGAAAAACGCAACCGTTGTTACCGTGAGGGCGGCCCTGGGGGTCGCCCTCATCTTTTTCGCCCTGTCGGCTCATGCTCTTGAGCGGATTCAGGTCGTGGTTGGGGATTCTCCGACCCACGGCCCCGAAAATGCCCCGATCACAATGGTGGAGTTCATCGACTTCCAGTGACCCCACTGCGCAGCGGCCGGTCCGGTCGTAATGGAAGTCCTTGAGCACTACGGAGACAAGCTTCGCCTGGTTGTGAAGTTCGCCCCCTACCCGGAGAGGGCCAATGCCACCTATGCCGCAAGGGCAGCGCTGGCAGCCGAGGCCCAGGGCGAGTACTGGGCGATGCACGAGAAGATGCTTGAGCGCTATTTTCAGCTGACCCCGGAGAATCTCGTGAAGATCGCCGTGGAGTTGGGCCTCGACAAGAAAAAATTCGAAGCCGACCTGAACGCAAAATGGACATTGGAAAAGGTTGAACGGGACCTGAAGCTGACAAGGTCTCTCGACATCTGGCAAACCCCCACCTATTTGATAAACGGCAGGTCCCTCGTGGGGGAGAGGCCGGTGGAGCATTTTAAAAGAATCATCGATCAGGAGTTGAACACCGGGCAGGAGTTGAATACCGGAAAACAGGACTTGAAGGGTGGAAACAAATGATTGGAATTCGCCCCGCCTGCCTCTGGCTGGCTTTCGCAATGGTTATCTCTTCGACAGCTTTTGGCGCTTCGACAGCCTTTGGCGCTTCGCCCACCCGCGAAGAGCTTCAAGAATACAGGTTGCCTGCCCCACCCCCCAGGGCTGAAGAGGCGAAAATCGAGTTGGGGCGGATGCTCTACTTCGACAGGCGGCTCTCGGGCGACGGGACGATGAACTGCGCCACCTGCCACCTGCCCGGTGAGGATGGCTTCGCCGATGGAAGAGAGGTCTCCGCCGCCTATCCGACCAATGCGCATTTTCGCAACACGCCGACAACCGTAAACGCGGCGATGCGGACCTTCCTGACCTGGGATGGCAGGGCTGCCTCCACGACGGAGCAGGCCCTGGGGCCCATCGGTTCACCCTTCGAGATGAATATCCTGCTCGACTTGCTGGTCGAAAAGCTACGCTCGGTGCCGATCTACTCGAAGGCTTTTAGTAAAGCCTTTGACAGCGACGTAACCAAAGAGGGCATCGCCCAGGCCCTGTCCGCCTTTGAAGGGCTCTTGATAAGCGGCCCTTCCCCCTTCGACCTTTACCTTGACGGCGACGATAACGCGATGAGCGAAAGCGCGCTTAAAGGATTGGAGCTTTTTTTCGGTAAAGGTAGCTGCGTGGCATGCCACGACGGGCCGCAGCTTGGCGGCGACCGTTTTGAATCTCTGGGAATGGAACTCAATCCAAAGCTCGTTGAATATCCGCGCAGGGCGGTAAGTTTGCGCTACTACGCCAAGAAAATGGGGTACCCGTTGGAGCTGGGCAGGGAAGATGACCACGGGCGCTACTTTGTCACGGGATTGGAAGAGGACAAGGGGAAGTTCCTCGTGCCCACACTGCGCCAGCTTGAGCGGACCTTTCCCTACGGCCACGACGGACGATTTTTCACCCTCCTGGAAATTGTGGATTATATCGCCGAGGGCGGCGGCAAGGCTGTGCACCGCTCGGAAGAGTTGAACCCTCTGGGGCTGACAAGCGAGGAGAAAACCCATCTCGTCGATTTCCTCCTTTCGCTAACCGGCCCCGACCCACTCGTCAAGCCCCCCTCCTCACTCTACTGACCGACCTTTGAAAAGAGCTGATGCACAGGCGACTTGGCCTGACGATCAGACAAAAAAAGGGGCCACCTCAAACACGAGGTAGCCCCTTTTTATATGATTAGCAGTTGGTTCAGATACGCTCGATCAGCACCTTTTTGTTGCTCAACACCTTGGAGACAACAAAGGAGTAGCCATTCGCACCCTTCTGGAGAAGCCCCTCGGCCTCTATCTCCTGGCCTTTTTGCGGCATCTCACCCTTGTAGAGGTTGACCGCGCCGAGCTTGCTCTTCTGGCTGTCGCCAAAGGGGACGAGCAGGTAGATGGCGCAGCAGGCCTTCGCGTCCGCTATTTCTATGACGCCATCGGTGGGGAATACATTACCGGCTAGTCCGGTGACCCTCACGTTGCCCAGGTATTTATCTGGGTTGCCCTTTAGCTCGGAGACACCCACTGTCACAGCGGGGGTCGTGTCCTTCTCTGTGCAGCCTGCAACCCCAAAAAGCCCGGTGACTACAAGCATAATTACAAATACTGCTGCGATTGATCTCTTCATTTCATTTCCTTTCAAGTCAGGTCAAATATCGAATTTTTCAGGCTAAATTATCTTCAGGCGACTTTTTCAATCGCCGAATCGGTGACAATGAGCCCGTCGGAGACTTTGACGATGCGCTTGGCGTACCGGGCGCATTCATGGCTGTGGGTAACCATGATGATCGTAATCCCTTGTTCATTAAGCTCCGTGAAGAGCCCCATTATTTCCTCGCTGGTCTCGCTGTCGAGGTTGCCGGTGGGCTCGTCGGCCATGAGGATCGGGGGCTCGTTGACCACGGCGCGTGCTATGGCGACGCGCTCGGCCTCACCGCCGGAGATCTGGTTGGGCAGCCGCCCGCCCTTGCCCTGGAGTCCCACTTTTTCAAGGGCCGCTTCGGCCAGCAGCTGCTTTTCCTTCTTGCTCTTGGTGGTCGCAACCAGGGGCAGCATGACGTTTTCCTCCACCGTAAGGTAGGGCACGAGGTGGAAGGACTGGAAGACGAACCCCAGAAACTCCCTGCGGAAATCCGCCCGCTGGTCGGCGCTGAGTCCGTAGACATCCATGTCATCTACCATGTAGCTACCACTGGTGGGTGTGTTTAGCGCCCCTAGCATCGCCAGCAGCGTTGATTTTCCCGAACCCGATTCACCCATTATGGAGAGGAACTCTCCGGGCAGAGTCTTGAGGCTCATATCGCGCACCGCCATAACGGCGGCGTCGCCGGTTCCATATTGTTTGGACAGGTTTTTGGCTTCTATGGTTATCATTGATTTTTCCTCGCTTGATTAAATAGTACGAAGGGCTTCGTTGGGGTCCATGCGTGAGGCGATAACCGCCGGGTAGACGCTCGACAGTAAACCCAGCACAAGTGAGGCGGCTATCGCACCCCCCGCCAGCATCGGATCAAGGTAAAGCGGTGCGCCCTCGCCGCCGGTAAAGAACGGCAACGCCACAAGGGAGGAGGTGATACCCGCCGCGTAGCCGAGTATGCCCGCCAGGGTGGATATCAGCGCAGCTTCGTACAGGATGATCTTCATTATTAATGAGCGCCTGAAACCTATCGCCCTGAATATTCCTATCTCGGTGGTGCGCTCGCGCACGCTGCTCATCATCGTCACCAACACCACCAGACAGCCGACCAGCACCACAATGAGCGAGATGCCGTAGAGAAATTCCTGGAACTGGTTCATCGCCTTCATGCGGCCCTGGACCACCTGCTTGATAGCCATGACCTCCGCGCCGGGCAGCGCCGCCGAAATCTCTGCTATCAGCTCTTCGATGGGGCAATCCGTACAGTGCGCAGCCACCTCGACCAGCGACACAGCCCCCGGTTTACCCAAAATGGACTGGGCGGTTTTGGTGTCGATGAAGATGATCTGGTCATCCTGGGAGCCGGTCTTTCCAAGCACCTTCGCCACCGTGACGCTATGTACACCCAGCTGGATTTCGCTACCCACCTGGGCGTTTAATATCTCGGCAGCGATCGCACCAACTACCAGCTGCCCATTCTCTGGCAATGTCTCGCCAAACTCCCACCAGGGCTTTAGTAGCCGTGACGTACTGAAGTCGACACCTGCCAACATCACGCTCTTGCCATTTACATTCACCGCGCCAAGCACCATCGGTCCGATGGCGGCGAGGTTTTGCGCCGTGGGGATCGTCCGAATGCGATCAACATCAGCTTCGCTCAACTGCTTTGTTTCCAGGGAAATTCCCCCCAGCGATATTCCGCCGTAGCTAAGCGCCAGGTTCTCGGTCTTTGGCACCACCAGGATGTTCGCGCCATATTTTTCCATCTTGTGGGAAATGTCTTCGCTAACCGACTGGAAAAGAGTTACCAACGCCACGACGGTGGTGACGCCTATCATGAGGCCCGCAAGGATGAAGGCCGCCTTGGCCTTCCTGCGCCTCAAATTTAAAAACGCTATGTCTTTGAGTTCCATCTATCGTTCCTCTCTGGAATTTTTGAAATATTTGGCCCCGGCAAGTAGCTCGGGGATATTTACTGAAATTGAATCTCCAGCGACGCTGGACGTTAACGCCAGAGGCGCGCATGCGTCGGAGTGGCTGTCCATCTCCGTGATGGCAAACCGCTTGTGACAGGTGGGGCAGACCAATTCATCACCCTCGAACCGGTGTCCCTGCCCGGATTGCCAGCACGAAGCGCAGGTATCGAGCGCCGCGTGGTATTCGTTCTCCCCTGTCTTGACCAGGAAGTAGCGCACGATCACGCCCGCCCCCGCCTTGTGCTGATAAAAACGCGGGATGCCACTCTCGAACTCCGAGAGTTGATAACTCACAACCCCCGTGGTGGGGATGAAGTCGAACATCTGCCCCGAGGCGGTCACAGCGGGCTCTTCTTTGGAAATGAAGCTATAGCCGCCCGCCACCGTGGCCAGCAGGATCACTGCCAACACCGCCAGCCAACGACGGTTGCCTCCGCTGGGTTTGGCATTGGTTATCGCCAATTTCTTGGCCGCCAATTTCCTGGCCGCTTCGTTCTCGGTACTCAACTGCCCGTTCTTTAAATCCATTTTACGAATCTCCACTTGAACATTTTTTACCTCCGCCAGCACAAACCACCCTATGACTACCCAATGCGCTGGTCCTGGCTTTTCCACGTAAACCGGCGCACCCGGGCTTCACGCAATAGGGTTTGTGTAATTGGGCACAACCATGGGCAAGCTTGGACCATTTTCAGAGGTGTCCCCTGGATGGTTCAAATGGCCTGGGGCATCTGGTTGCTACCCTTACTTTGGAGCGTGCTCTAAGGAGAGGCCTAGCAGAGAAAAGAGGAGATGATCAGGAACGTAGGTGTTGTATCGAATGAAAAGAGTGGTCCATGCCAGCTTGTCGCAGGGACCATCTCAGGGGGAAACTTTATCTGTACTGATATGGAAGAAGCGCTTGCCCCGTCCAGCATATCGACGCTTCTAAAACGTTTGGTTACCGCCTCACCAAGGGAGTAGTCGTTGCTGTCACACCCCGCATCGGTGGTGCAGTCGCAATCGGGCGAGTCCCAACTGGTCTTGAATAAAGAATCTTCGCAGCAAACACCAACGCCCGCGACGCTCCCGTGGCAGGGAGAGACTGAACAGTGCGAGCCATATTGAACGGCGAGCACCGCCAGAAAGGCGATAATCGTTGCTGTCGCAAAGCGTTTGGTTGCTAAGTATCTCATATCCATTTCCATTAAAATTCTGCGAAAGCTTAAAGTACTTGCACCATTTCGTCAACCCACAGCGCACAACACCCATCCAAGTGACAACCAACAGCAGGTCGCGACGCTGATCTACTTCAAGCAGTGTCTTGAAGCAAAAAGAGGCGTAGCTTCCATCTCAATTGTATGGAGGGAAAAGGACTGTGGCTGTCTCAAAAAAAAGGGGCCACAGCTTTGGTGCCGTAACCCCTTGCTATTTCGTGGTTAGCCGTGAGTGCCTCGAACCTTCAACCTGCAATTAATGGCAGTCTTCGCACCTCGGTCCACCCACAGCCCATGAGCCGTTTGGCGGGGCGATGCCACCGTCCAAGGTGTCGCCATGACAATATAGCCCCGCACACTGCAAATCCGATTTGTTGTCGGCGAAATCGCGATGATCTTTAGGCGGATCAGTCCACGCCGGTGACAAGGGCGAACCATCGGGATGGACGATGTTCAGGGTGGAAGTCGCGCCGCCAAAGTGACAGTTGGCGCACCCCGGTATCTCCGCCGTGGGGGCGTTGCGGATGTCCTGGTGGCACTCGGCCAGACAGGTGGATACATCCAGTCGCGCTGCGTTTACGTGCGACGTATTCCATCCTGTGGGGTGCAAGGGGCTCAGAGATTGGTAGCCGCCCGAATGGCACGCCGAGATCTCGCCGTCGGAGTTTTGGTAATCGTTCGATGAGCAGCTGGGCCCTATGGCTCCGCCTCCCCCTGACAAAGCGGCTCCGTGGCACAGTACGCAGCTACCATTGATGTTGGCGGCGTTCCGGTGTGAAGTTCCCGCCCCCGTGGTCCCCTGCCAGCCGGTCGGGTGTGCGTAAGCGTCGACGTGACAGCTCTCGCACCCCTGGGGGTAAGCTATCATCGGCAGATCGAAGCGCGGGTTATCGCCCGCCCCTCCAAGTTGGCCGTGGCACTGTTGGCAAAACGTCAGGTCCTGCTTGGCGACGGGGCCATGGTTGGAGCCCAGCGTGAAGCTCGTGGGGTCTGCCGGCGGCACGCCAACCGTATGGGGAGCGCTCTGTACTGCGTAGTCTCCAAATTCAATCGGCAGCAACGAAGTTGAGAGTTGAAAGGGAGGCGAGTTCTCATGGCAGGCGTTGTCGCAGCCAAAGTTGGTCTCATTGTATCCGGCCCCTGTATCGGGTGACGGGCCGCTCATGTTGATCTCTCCATTCCAATGGGAACCGAGCAGATTCAAGGCCGGGTTGAACTGCGGATAGTTGGGATCGGCCGTAAACGAGCCCGCCGTGGTCCCCTGGGTCATGCCGTGGCAGGACAAGCAGCCGAAATGCTCGCCGGTGGGTACCGCGCCGTGGTCCACAAGCTGGCCGCCTTCAGCGATCACCACATCCTCGTTTGTACCGGTGGTCGGCGGCTGCCCGTGGCAGGTAGTGCAATCGAGGGTAAAAGTACTCGTCGAGATGTGACAGTTGAGGCAGCTACCCCCCACCGCGCCTGCTCCATCCAGCGAAGCCCCGTGGCAAAGGACACATGCTGCAAAAATATTCTTGGCCGAATAATGGTAGGTCTCTGCCGCGTTGGGTCCAGCCCACGGTATCGAGTGGGCTGTGCCGACATCGTGGCAGGCTTCGCACCCGTTACCGCCGGCAGAATTTATACCCAGGTTGAATCGAGGATTTGTTCCCGGGCCGCCCGACTCCCCGTGGCACTTCTGGCAGAGCGTCAGGTCAGCCTTTGCATCGGGTCCGTGCAGCTCGCCGCTTAAATATTCGTTGTTGTCTCCAAGAATGTGGGGGACATCCTGCGGCCCCTCCGGGCCGTGGCAACCTATCAATGCGCCCACCGCGTTGGTAAAGTCATTGGACATGCAGCTCGGAGCCTCCGCCAGTTGACTGGATGTCGTTGTTCCCGTACCCGGATGGCAAAGCGCGCACCCCACCGCCCATGCAACCGCAGGGGTAGAGTCGTGACGTAGCGGGGGGTTGTCGATGATGGTCCAGAGCGCTGGATGGGCAAGCGCGTCCGAGTGGGTGTCGTGGCACACCGTCGCGGCGGTGGAGCAGGAGGGCTTGTCAGCGGTGGGGATGAGGGCAACCATTCCTCCGCCGAAATCATTGGCTGACGTGGAGTGGCAGTTTGCGCAATACACATGTCCGGTGCCGGGGGTCAGAACGCCGGCGGTGGCTCTGCCTTCCGCGTCTCCTCCATGATCGGCGGGGTCCAGGTAATCAAGGACGCCGCTTTCATGATCGTCGTTCAGGAAGTGGCTTTCGGGGGCCGGTGGGCCAGATGAATGGCAGACTAAACCTGAGTGATCGCTTGAAAAACAACTCGGCCCAGTATCGGTAACGCCAGAGGAACCTCCCGCCAAATCGGCTCCATGACAGATGGCGCTGGAGCACTCGGTCCAGCTCATTGTCAGGGGAAAATCGCCATGGTCGCTTATCGCACTGGTCCAGGCAGCGGGGTGCAGGGTGAAGGGAGGACCATCGAGATGGCAATCGGTACAGCCGACGCCGACCGTCCCGCCAGCATAATCATTGCCGTGGCACACCTTGCAGTTGTCGGCGGCGCCCGTGCTTTCATCATCCGCGCCATGTGTTTTCACCCAATCACTGGGATGGACCTCGTTTTCAAGCGCTTTCTGGTCCGAGCACGCCACAACCAAAACACCCATGAGCACAATTGCTATAGAAAGTCGTAGATTCATTTCTTATTTCCCGTTTTTCTCTCTTACCGTCCGTGACAAGGAGTACAGGTCTTCGCGGTTCGTGGGCTGCCGTGGCACCTGAAACAGCCGGTTGGGTCCAGGCGTGCATCGATGACATGACGTGTGCGATAGTCGCCACGGTGTGGGAGCCGTCTATAGGTATCGCTCTGCCGCCTGATGGAGGGCTTTAGCTCCACCCTCGTCACATGGCAGTCGTTGCAAAAGCTTTGTGCGTGACACATGTTGCAGACTTGCGAAAATTGGGAGGCCTCGACCCTGTGCCTATCCGAGAAGGTTGGCGTATGGTCGAATTTTTTGTAGGGAAACTCGCTCTTGGCCTGTTCGTGGCAGTCGGAACACCTTGCCGCCGCCGCTGTTTTGCCCAGCTGCTCGGGGTGAGACGCCGGCACTGTATAGCTTGGCCCCAGAACAGCACAGCCCACTATGGAAGCTGTCGCCACAACAAGAGAGATGATAACGCCGCGATTAATGACCATTTATAACTCCTGGATTACAGTGCTCTGCCGGCGTATACCCGCGAAGGCAAACGGTCCGGTTGTCCCCAGAGCTATTTTTCAAATGTGTAGGTCAGGGACAAAAGCCCTCTGACGTCGCTATCGAAGTATGGGTCGGAGCTTGCGTCGCCCGAAAGCTTGACCTCAAGCATATCATCCATGAACGAGCTCCCCACCGACAGCGAGCCGAAAATGGATTTGTCCTCGTCATTGATCTTTTCCTTGTAGCTCACGTAAATAAAATCGGCGGAGAGAAAGCCTATGTCTCCCGCCAGGTAGAGGTCCGCCCTAACCAGTCCATACTTGTTTTCATCCTGCTCGCCATTCATCACCCCGGCTTCCAGGCCGAGCTGCGAGTTCTTCATCAAATTGTACACGCCACGGGCAGAGTAATAATCGGAGGTCTCGTCCAGCTTATCGTAGTCGTAATGTTTGTAGGTGAGCGCCAGGTCGAAGAGCTCCCAGAAAACCAGGTCGATGTCGGCGCCTGTGATGGTCAGCTTCTCATCCTCGCCGACGAGGAAGCGAAAGGGACTCGCCGTGGTTTCGTCATTATCGAAATAATCGTCAAAGTTGAAGGTCTTGTAGACGGGGTTGAGGGAGATGCCCGAGCTTCCCAGGGGAAGCTTCGCCTCGTAGGAGTGCTCCTTCCAGTCGTCAGTCTCCATGTTGTAGATCGAATATCCGGCGGTTGTGATGGAGAGGGGGATGGATAAGGATATGTCCACGCCGTAGGATTCGTCGGCGATTTCAGAATCGTTTTCGGCCTTCGCGTAGCTCACGCCCAATCCGTAGAGGGAGAGCAGTGTGTAGCCAAGCCGACCACCGTAGATGGAGTCGCCCGAGCGCCCATTGACCGTTTCGACCGATTGGGGAATCCCGCCATATATCTCTACTTTTAAAGCCGCCCCGATCCCGCCGGAAAGTGAAATGCCGTCCAGGCTCTCCGTCCTTATCCCGGTGAACACCTGCTGGCGCCCGATCGACGCTTCATACCCCCTTTGGGAACTCTTGTACTGGACATATCCGTAGAGCAGCTCTCCCGTCTCGCTCTTGTCGAAAACGCCATTGTCGATCAGATCCGAGCGTCCCCAACCGTAACCGTGAACGGAGAAGCCATCGGAATCAAGCTCGCCCGAGTCGAGTTGGAAATACTCGTAAAGGGCCAGTACTTCCTGATCCTTTTCAAACAGTGTGTCTCGTTCGTAAAAACGCATCAGGGTTTCCGCCTCAATCGACAGCGCGGCAAAGGCTGACAAAGGTGAGAATACAACCCCAAACACCACAACTATTTTACAGACAGTTTGCTTCTCAAAAAACCGCCAGGACCCCATATGGTGGCCTCCGTAACCCCCCAACCGATGGACTAATTACTCCATTATACCAGTGTAAACTTCTAGAAAAGCCCATGCCTAAGGTAGGCTTTTCAAGCTCTGTCCATATCCCTAGAAATTTCAGGTGGTTGAAGATATGGAATTTTTTAGGGTTTTCATCTCTTCTCCCCTTGTCGGCATCCCTCCTTTTAGACTCTATCGCTAAATTTTCCTTTAGCCCCATCTATTGGGTGCCTCCCCGACCTACGCAAACACTTCTCCCAGGGAAAATCAAACTGTATTTGATTATCTTTTTCGCCACATATAACCATCCGGTATCATTCTGTTTTTTTGGTGTACAATTCTACTCTTATCCATTCGGGTATTATTTTTATCAAGTTCATCCTACCTATACAGCATTAATCGGGTAGATTCTGAGTCTCTAACCGGGTAGTTTTCAGGTCATAAGGGAACCGGCCCGATTTATTGTGTTTCGTTTGTTATGTCCGACAGGTAGACGGGCAAGCTTTACCGGCTAGACCACAGAACTTGAGCAAGCAAGCTACAGAACTCCAGCAAGCAATTTTCAGGAGGTAACGCGATGGATTTCAGATCAACAATAAGCCACCCGGGCAGGGCAGGCTTAACGGTCGTTTTTGCGGCCGTTCTTCTGCTTGTCTTATCGGCAACGTGCAGCGCAGCCCCACTTTCCGTAAACATCGATGTCGTTGGTTCGGATGGGACTCCGGTCACGGGCTACCGATGGCTGGCCGAAGAGGATAGGACCATACCGGTAACGCCTGGCGACACCAGCTTCGAAGGCACGCTTGGGGTGCAGTTCCACACAAGCTACATGCCACCGGTGGCCACCGGCGATTCCGGGGGAAGTGCAGCGACAACTCTTACCCTTCCCGATAATACCCAACGTTATTTTATTTCGATCCTACCCGACACAGATTATGCGATGGGCGGCGTTTCCGCCATTCCCGTCGGGGGCGTGGTCCCTCCGTTGTTGGTCACCGTCAACGCGATGCCCATCCCCACGGCGCAGATCACCGTCTTTGTTTTTGAAGACTCTTTTCCCATAAATAACGCCCCCGACCTGCCCAACGAGACAGGGCTGGAAGGGTTCACCATCGTCATAGAGGACGCCGGCGGACGCTACGGCGTAACGGCGGGCCAGCAGATGCTCGATGCCTTCGCCAACCCGCTGGGCACCGCCTATCAGTACAACGTCGACGGCACCCCCATCCTGAACCCCGATGGCACGCCTGCCGTGGCGGTTATGGGTTCAGGAGTTATCACTACCGACGCCGATGGAATGGTGACGATACGCAACCTGGCCCCAGGTAAATATGGCATCCAGGCGGTCCCGCCCGTGGGACTTAGCTGGCAGCAGACGACGACGATCGAGGGAACCAAGGTCATCGACGCCTGGGTCAAGGCTGATGAGTCCCCCTTCCTGGTGGAGTTCGGCCTACCCGGCACACACGTCTTCATCGGGTTCACGAAGGAATTCGCCGACCCGACCGGCCTCACGGGCAGCGGCACCATAGAGGGCCAGATTGTGGGAGCGCGCATCTCCAGACCTCCAGCGCTGGGCATCTCCCCAGGTGAGCCCTATGGCTACACTACCCCCTGGGTCGCCCTTAACGAAGGTGCTGGCGTTGGACGTGGCATCTACGCGGGTCCCGCCAATGGTGATGGCACTTTCAGCATCTCAGGCGTACCCGGCGGCACCTACCAGCTGGTCATCTGGGATAACAACCTCGATCTGATTATCGACTTCAGACTCGTCACCGTCTCGGATGTGGGCGGAGTCTTCGACATCGGCCAGATACCCGTGCTCACCTGGTTCGCCCGTCAGGAGCACCACGTCTTTTACGACGCCGATGAAGATGGTTTTCGCGACCCGGGCGAGGTCTACGGCATCCCGGAGCAGGGCGTCAATATCCGCTTCAGGGATGGCACCATATACCAGGCCTTTCCCACCGACCTTGATGGCTACGTGCCCTTTGACGAGGTCTTCCCCTTCTTCCGCTGGATGGTGGCCGAAGTGGATTTCCTTCGCTACAAGGCGACCGGCGTGACGGTGACCGTAGACGACGGCGGCCCGCTGGCCCCTGGCGACTCGCTCAACCCGCAGCAGCAGGTTCTCGTCAATCCCAACACCAGCAACTTTGACTCATACACGATGGCGGGTGAAGTCCTTACCCTCGGAACCCAGAGCTTCGCTGGACAGAACAGCCGGTTCGAGTGGGGTAAAACCGCTTATGGACATGAAGAGAATGGCGGCATCTCAGGCATCGTCTACTACGCGGTAACCCGTGCGGAAAATGACCCGCGCTGGGCGGCTGCCGAGCCATGGGAACCGGGCATCCCCGATGTCGCCCTCTTCCTCTACGAGGATATGGACCAGGACGGCGTTATTGACGACCTTGACGGCGATGGCGGACCCACCCGCGCCGATGTCAACAACTACCCGTTTAGCATCTTCGACGGCGCCGCTGAGGACGTTGACTGGAATGGAAACGGTGTCGTTGATTACGGCGACGCGATCTCCTGGACGCGTACCGACAGCTGGGATAACGACCAGCCCTTTGGTTGCCCCGAGGCCGACTTCCTGCTCGACGGCACCCTTCCGGTTGACTGCTTTGACGGGCTAAGGACCTACGAGCAGGTTCGCCCCGCAGTCTTCGATGGCGGCTTTGCGTTCACCGAACGAGTCGATGGCGGCCTGTTTCTCGGCAACCCTGCCGTTCCCGGAATACCTTCGGGCACCTACATCGTTGAATCCGCGACGCCTCCTCCCTATCGGCTCCTGATGGAAGAGAGCAAAAACGTCGATTTTGGCGAGGAATATATCCCGGCAACGCTCTTGACTCCGCCGATATGCGTTGGCGAAGTTCGCGCCGTCGGCCCGATTCTCACGACCTTCCCCGGTGCTGCAGAGCCTGCACCCTATGCAGGCGACCTGCGGCCGCTGTGCGACATGAAGCAGGTGACGGTCAACGAAGGCTTTAACGCCGGCGCCGAGTTTTTCCTCTACACCGACGTTCCCGTGGCAGGCCATATAGCCGGTACATCGCTAAATGACCTCAACAACACGTTTAACCCCGACGACCCGAACTTCGGCGAGAAGTTTGGCCCTCCATTCCTGCCGGTAGCTATCTATGACTTCAATAATAATCTTGTAGTCCAGACCTACTCCGACAGGTTCGGCAACTTCAACGCGCTGGTTCCGTCCACTTTTACGACGAACCTCCCGGCTCCAAGCGGCATGAGCCCCAATGTGCTCTCCGCTTGCATGAACGCACCGGTGACCGACCCGGCGTACAGCCCGTTCTACTCAACCACCTGCTACAACCTCATGTACATGCCGGGAACCACCACCTACCTGGATACTCCGGTGATACCGGTGGCAGCCAACGTGGGCGATGGGAAGTACCCGCCCGATTGTGAGCTCCCCGATGGCACTCCCGTCATTGACCAGGTGAGCAGCTCTGCGGCTGGTGGCGGCCCCTACCTGATCACCGAGGAGTTGGGTCTGGCTACATTGACCATCGACTCGCCAGGGGCGGCGGTTATGGTTACCAACCCTGCTTTTGGCGCACCGCTGGAGCTGCCCAAGATACCGCGTGACCTTGGTTTCGGATCCGCAGGCATGGTGACCCTGGGCGGCGTACCGCTAACCGTCACCGCCTGGACCGCGGACCAGATAACCGCCACCGTACCGGCTGTATTCACCGCCGGTGATTACCAGTTGGCGGTAACCCGTGACGACAACTCCACCTCCACGGTAGCGGGCTTGACGGTTACCATAGTTGACAACGCCGACCTCGGCACGGTCCACCACGTGACGGCGGGTCAGTCGATCAACACCTGGATAGGTGCGTCGAACCCCGGCGACCTGATCCTCATTGGACCCGGCACCTATAACGAGCTGATCTTCATGACCAAGCCCGTCAAGCTGCAGGGCTACGGCCCGGGGGTGACGACCATAAATGCATCACATGGCTCGGTCGAACTGGTTCAGTGGCGCATAGATGCCCAGGTCCATATAGATAGCGGGCTTATCGATCTGCTGCCCGGTCAAAATGGCGTTATCGATCCCCGGGATGAAAGGGCCGGCATAACGGTTCTGGCAAAGGATGGTGATTTCACCCAAGCCCTTGCCCCGAGAATCGATGGCCTGACCCTCTTGGGCGCGTCAAATGGTGGCGGCATCTTCGTCAACGGCTATGCCCACTACCTGCGGATCAGCAACAACACGCTAAGAGCAAACCACGGCAACCTGGGTGGCGCCATCAGAGTAGGCCACCCGCGGCTGACTACCCTCGCCGGCGACGCGTACCAGTCGGGTTTCAACGACAACATGGTCGTCGCCAACAACCTGATCGTTCAAAACGGCTCCATAAATGGAATCGGAGCCGGTATCTCGATGTGCACAGGTTCGGATGACTACCTGATCAGCTCCAACTTCATTTGCGGCAACTTCACCACCGGCAACGGCGCGGGCATAGGCCACATGGGCCTTAGCCAGGGCGTCATCGGAGGCCGCATTGAAGACAACGCCATCGTGTTCAACCAGACGTTCAATCAGGGCAACGTCAGCCACGGCGGCGGCATCTTCATCGGTTCGGGCCTGCCCGTGGGCGTCGCACCGGTTGGTCCCGGTTCCGGACCTGTTACTGTGCAGGGGAACCTCATACAGGGCAACCATGCAGCCACCGGCGACGGAGGCGGCATCGCGCTGGTGCGTACCGGCGGCGAAGATATCGTCGCGAGCCCCGACGACTCGGTGGGATGGGATCTCATTGAGATCACCGACAACCGTATCGTCAACAACGTAGCGGGCCGCGCAGGCGGCGGCATCTCCCTGCAGGATGCCCCCTACGTGATGATCAACAACGTCACCGTGGCCCACAACGATTCGACGGCCACAACAGGCGATGTGATCCAGCTTGGTCTTGAGCCAGTGACCTCGGTTGACCAACCTGCAGGCATCGTCTCCCACGCCCACACCCAGCCGTTGGCCGATCTGTTTGGCCCCGCTGTTGCGACCTACGCGGATTTTTCAAACCCCGCCATGGACTCCAACATCATCTGGCAAAACCGGGCGTTTCACCTGGTCATCGATACCGGCGCGCCGATCATTACCGACCAGGCGCGGCTACTGCCCGACATCGGCGCCGGTGATGCGCCGCAGTACTGGGATATGGCCGTCCTTGGGTCCGCGGTTGCGGCGACGCTGAATCCGCTGAACTCAATCCTGACGACCACCGCAGGGTTTGACGGCAGCAACGTCGACTCTCCCCCGGACTTCGTCAGCTCCTACTTCAACGGAGCACGCAGCAACAACGTAGACCCCACCCTCAGCACCAGCATGGAGCTGGCCGTCGCCCTTGACGAAGGAGGGAACTTCTCCGACGTAAAGTACGGACCCACGACCCTCTACGGAGACTATCTGAGCCTCTTCGACGGCACCAAGGGAGGTAGTGGCGGCATCGGGCCATTGACGCTGGACGGCGAGCCGACTGCTACGCCGACGACTGGAGATTCCACAACCACGACCGGCACTGCAGACAAATCCAATGGGGATAGCGGTTGCTTCCTCAAGACACTGATGGAGTAGCGCCATGAGACGGATCGAATACACAAACAGCAGATCCCCCCTCGCGCCTCTGTGCACATCGGTGCCGGGCGCCAGCAAAAAGACGAAGGAGTTGACCATGGGATATAGAACAACCCAATGGATACTGATGGGAATCGCGGCCCTTTTCATGGCCGTCACCCAGGCACAGGCAGCAGTCTTTGTACAGTGCCCGGGCGACACCGATGGTGACGCGATAATAGACATAGTGGACCCCGCCCACCCCGACGCGCAGTGCATCCATCTGGCTGCAGGCGACGGTTTCTCGACAATGGGCGACGGTCGCATTCTGTACGGCTTCGGCTTCTCCGACATCACCGGAGAGCTGGAGGCCGATGCGATGATGGCCGGGATGGTCAACGCAAGCTTCCCCGCCCCGTTGATAGTCGCCGACGAGGGTCAAGAGATCTACCTGACACTGACCAACGTCGGGATGATGATTAGGCCCGATCTGTTCGACCCTCACACCGTTCACTGGCATGGCTTTCCTGAAGCCGCCCCCATTTTCGACGGAGTGCCCGACTCTTCGGTCTCCATCAACATGGGATCAAGCCTGACCTACTACTATAAGACACCCGGCCCGGGCACCTACATGTACCACTGCCATGTGGAGGCCACCGAACACATGCAGATGGGAATGCTCGGCAACCTCTACGTGCGCCCGCTGCAAAATGGCACACCCTACGTCTACGGCGGCCGCACCTACACCCAGTTCGTCTACAACGATGGCGACGGCTCCACCGGCTACGACGTGGAAGTGCCAATCCAGATGGGTTCCTTCGATCCGGTCTTTCACGACGCCAGCGAAAACACACAGCCGCTGCCCTTCGCGGACATGGTTGACAAGTACGCGATGCTAAATGGCCGAGGCTACCCGGACACAGTGAATCCGAACCCGCTGCCGGCTACCAACGTAGAGGGCGGAGTAGTCTCACAGATGGCGAGCGCGCTGGTGGAAGCCACACAGGGCGACCGGATATTGCTCCGACTCTCCAACCTCAACATCACCCGCTTCTACACACTGGCCAGCTCGGGCATCCCCATGACGGTTGTGGGAAAAGACGCCAAGCTGCTCAGAGGCCCCACGGGCCTGAACCTCTATTACGACACCACCTCCATAACACTTGGTGGCGGCGAAGCGATGGACGTAATCATGGACACAACGGACATCGCACCCGGCACCTATTACCTTTACACGACGAACCTCAATTATCTTAGCAACAACACTGAGGATTTCGGCGGCATGATGACTGAGATAGTGATCAACTGAGGAGAATTGAGATGAGAATACGAAGACGAATTGTTTCATGTGTCGGCGCGATCCTCGGATCGGTTATCCTCTGCATTGCGGCCTCCGGGGCGCACGCAGCGATCACAGGGATGACCGGACCAAACTTCAACCTGACAGCCAAACACAGCCACTTGAGCACACCGGACGGCGGCTCCATACTGTTCTGGGGCTATGCGCCAAACGGCACCACACCCCAGTACCCCGGCCCCACGTTGATAGTCAACGAGGGCGACACGGTTAACATTACCCTGAACGTAGACCCCGCCGACCCCTACCTGGGCGCTGACAACGTCTCCATAGTCTTCCCGGGGCAAACCGGCGTAACAACCACCGGTGGCGTTCCAGGCATTATCACCACCGAGGCCGACGGGACCACCTCGGTGACCTACACCTTCACGGCGTCAAACCCCGGCACATACCTCTACCACAGCGGCACTCAGCCCGAGCTTCAGGTAGAGATGGGCCTCTTTGGCGCACTTATAGTTCGTCCACTTGCCGGTGCCGGCCAGGCCTACAATACCGCCGACACCAGCTTCGACCGCGAAGTGCTCTTTCTCCTTAGCGAGATGGATCCGACAATCCATCAGCTGGTGGAGTTGGGTCTTCGGGCAAACATAGACAACACCACGTACAAACCCGTCTACTGGTTTATCAATGGACGAGCCGCGCCCGATACCATGCTACCCCCCGGCGTGCCGTGGCTGCCCACCCAGCCCTACAACTGCATGCCCAGAATGATGCCGGGTGAAACGCTGCTCATGCGCGTCGTGAACGCTGGGCGCGATTTGCACCCCTTCCACCACCACGGCAACCACAGCCGCATCGTGGGCAAATCGGGCATGATGCTTGAAAGCTCGCCGGGCCTGGGAGCCGATCTGTCCACCGAAGTGTTTACTATTCAATCCGTGCCGGGCGAAACGGTTGACGCACTGTTCACCTGGACAGGACAGGGGCTTGGCTGGGACATCTATGGCGACCCCACCGACCCCGCGTTCGCCCACGACTGCATCGACACCAGCGGCGACGGCTTTGACGACACGACCATGGAGTACTGCGCCGACCACGGCAAGCCCTTCCCGGTGATCCTCCCGGAGACTCAGGACATGGCTTTTGGCGGCTTCTGGAGCGGCAGCCCGTTTCTTGGGTCGGATGCAGCACTACCACCTGGTGAAGGGGGTCTGAATCCTAATGGTGGATTCACGTTCATGTGGCACTCCCATAATGAAAAGGAAATGGCAAATAACGATATCTTTCCGGGTGGCATGATGACGATGCTGATGATTGAACCCCCTGGAACGGTTATTGATGAATAGAGAAGGGAGTAACGGTATGGATGGGAGAAAGCCGATGAACTTATACAAAAGACTTTGCATGGCACTGATCGTCACAATCGCTGCAGCTTCGGGCGCTTGGGGCGCGGATGTCTACCTCGTCGCCGCACCGTTCACCAAAGCAATACAGGTGGATGATATCGGCACCATGGTTAACGTACACATGTGGGGCTATGGAGTAAACACAGACCCCACCTTCGGGACGATTGACGCCGTCCCCACGGTGCCGGGACCGGCGATAGTGGTGCCCCCCGGCGACATGACGCTGACGATACACCTCTACAACGATGGTGTTCCCGAGGGCGTCTCCATGATGATCCCCGGGCTGCCCAAGCCCACGACCCCGGTGACCTTTACCGACGTCCAGTCCAGAACAAGGGCCAGGGCGTTTGACGCCGAGGTGGCGGTGGGTAGTTCAGCCACTTACACCTGGAACAATGTGCGGCCCGGCAGCTACATCTACCACAGTGCCAGCCACCCTGCGTTGCAGGTGCAGATGGGCCTCTACGGTCAAGTCACCAAAGACGCCGCGCTGTGGCAAGCCTATGCAGACCCGTCAAGCGCCTACCTCAACGAGGCTAGCCTCTTTTACAGCGAGATCGACAAGGAGCTTCACGATCTGGTCGAGGTCGGCGGGTATGATTCGGCGGTGATGAGCACCATCGACTACGCACCGGATTACTTCCTTATTAACGGGGAGGTTTACCCGGTGGCGACAACCATCGTTGACCACGCTGTGCGTGAGTCAGAGACAACCCTCATCCGTTTTTTCAACGCGGGATTGAGAACACTGGTCCCTACGATCAACAACGCCAGGATGAAGATTATCGCCGAAGATGCTCATATGTACCCCTACCCCAGGGATCAGTACTCATCCTTTATCTCGGCAGGGAAGACTCGCGACGCGCTTGTCGTCATCCCCGATGCGGGGCTGTACACAATCTACGACCGCAGATTTTCCACGACCAACGCGGCCGCCTCACCGGGCGGCATGATCACCAGCATCGAGGTTATAGTCAACAATCCCCCGGTGGTAGTGAACGACAGCTATGCCACCAACGAGGACACTACCCTGGTGGTCAACGCGGCCAGCGGTGTCCTCTTTAACGACGTAGACGAAACCCCGGCGCTCTTGACTGCAGTGTTGGAGACCGACGTCTCCAACGGCGTACTTGTCCTTAACTCGGACGGCTCCTTCGACTACACTCCCAACGCGGATTGGAACGGCATAGACTCCTTCACCTACTCCGCTTTCGACCAGATCCTTTCCAGCACCACGAATGCGACGGCCTCCATCACGGTCAACCCCGTCAACGACGCCCCGGTGCTCAACCCGATCGGCGACCAGACCGGAGCCGAAGGCAGTTTGCTTACCTTTACCGCCACCTCAACCAATGTTGACGGCGATATCCTTACCTACACCATAACCGGCGGCACACTGCCCCCGGCTGCAGCCATTGACCCCGCCATCGGCGTCTTCAGCTGGACACCGGGTTTCACCGACGAGGGTACATACAGTGCGACGATCACGGTGACCGACGATGACATCAGTCCTCTTAGCGACTCGGAGACGATATCAATCACGGTCAGCAACACCAACCGCGCTCCGGTGCTCGACCCGATCGGTCTCCAGACCGGTGCCGAGGGTAGCCTTATAACCTTCACCGCCATGGCCAGCGATCTTGACGGCAATGGCTTCGCCTTTGCCATAACCGGCGGCGATCTGCCCATCGGCGCGGCGATAGACCCCGCCACAGGTATATTCACCTGGACACCGGGTTACGACGAAGAGGGCAGC
>JAUVAU010000083.1 GCA_030591565.1 Deltaproteobacteria bacterium
CCCTGACAACGTCAATCGGAGGATATCCGGGGGTTTTCACTCCTATAGCGACACACCGCTCCTGGGTGAAGGGTGGTAAAGCGCATGGGTCAGGAGTTCCTTCATCCCCAGCGAAACCCAGAGAAACTGCACACCCATGCCGGTTTTTTCGACATTGAGGCTGCTCTCTTTCCCCTTGGCTTGCCATCTCACCACACCAAACGCCATGTGGGTTCCGTAATCGGTGAAGAGATTCATCTTAATCAACTGGCCGGTCACGAGGGGCTGCTCGGTAAAGATCAGGACTCCGCCGATGGAGATGTCATTTATCTTGCACAGCCTGCCGCCCGGATTGATCTTGACGTCGATGTTGACGTGCTCGCGGCATTCATCGCGACGATCAACCGGTTGGGCGTCTATACCGCTCATCCAGTAATGCTCGTCACTGACGTCGCTGAACCATTCATCTTCTTTCAAGCAATGATCGTTGTCGAATTTATCTTCCGTCATTTTACATTCCCAAGAAGAAAAGCAGGCGTTCCCAAGAAGAAAACCAAGTTCAAAAGGCTGACTGCTTACAATGATAATATCACTAAAAACTATTGCAAGAATATTAAGGGGCGACAGAGCATTGTAGTTTGGCTCCGCCAACACCCGGTCCTGCCTAATGAATATAACACCTATCGACCAAATTTGCAGTCACGGTTCCACGATAAGTCGAATACAAACTAATTTCGTCTTTAAAATCATGTGTTTGAACTTTGCAAAGTACTTTGATAGTATTTTCACATACATTGTGTTCTTCGGCATCTGCCCGCCTTTCGCGCAGTCGCCTCATGCAGACAGGGATTTGAAAATTGTACAAAATATGTGTAAGTTTTTTTGCGATCGCCTTGTTCCTGGCAACCTCTCCTGCGCTTGCCAGCCAAAATTTCAGCACCTCACTGGGCGGCGACAAGCCCTACAACAGCAGCTTCACCTTGCTTGGCGGCGTCAAGAGGATGCCGTCGCAAGACTGGGCGCCACTGGAAAAGCCGATCCTCCTCGGTGTTGATTACGACTATACCTCTTCGCGCTGGCCGGTGTCGTTGACCGCTGCGCTCTTCTACGGCGTAGATGATGGGACGATTGAAGGCGTCAATGCCGATCAGTGGATACTGGAGACGCACCTTGGGCTTAGAAAGGTATGGAGAGAGCTGAACTGGTTCGTGCCCTACGTGGGCGGCGGGCTGGCCCTGGGCATGGCTAATATCGCGATAGGAGACAACGCCGATGCGGGCTATGGACTTGGCGGCTGGGTGGGCGGAGGTATCCGTTTTTGCCCGGTACGAGCTGTCTTTCTGGGTATTGATGCAAGGTATTCGGGATTGGCGCTGGACATGGGCTCATACACCGTCGATGGTGGCGGCATCTACACTTTAGTGTCGGTGGGCGTCAACTTCTAGCCGCCTTCCGGGCAGTTGGGAAAGCTGCCAACCATCAATGGTAGAGGTAATAGAAGACCACGGGCAAAACCAGCCCTGCACCTCCAATTACACCCGCACGCCCAATAATCCCCTTTTTTCCCTTCGCCATGAACAGACCTGTCAGGGCCAACAGCGCCAGTGCCGCCGCATAGACGTCGGCCACCCAGGTCCAGGCCTTTTTGGCGTGGTTCAGGTGCAGGAAATTTAGCGGGAAGATGAGGGGGCGCTCCTTGGAGGTCTCGACAACCGCCAGCCCCGCTGCGAGATCGACCATCACCGACGATTTCTCGGTGAATATCTCCAGCGTCTTCTCATTGCGCCTGAAAGTGGACCTCACCGGCTCGTCCAGGCGGACCTCCTCCATCACGAAATCGACCTGCCCCTTGGCGGGCAATGGGGATAATGTCACCGTTCGTCGAGTGATCTCATAGTTGGGGTTCCACTGGTGGACGTGGTTCAACGCCACTCCTGAAATAGCATAGAGCAGCGTCAAACCCACCGACAGATAACCCAGGTCGCGGTGAAACTTCCTGTTGAAAAGTCGCCAGTTCAATTTTTAATTGACCACCACGCCGGTGGGGACGATGCGATAAAGGCTGGGGTCGGTGGGGCAGGTCTCGCCCTCTTTGGGCATTTTGGCTCCCACCAACTCTACCACTCCCTGCACCCTGGCGGTTTTTCCAATGGTGGACATGGGAAAAACCATCGCGCCATCGCGTACTTTGACTTTCATCGTCGGCCCCCTGTCGCCATCGGAGAGCTCCATCCAGCAGCCCCTTGAGCGGCAGACGCTGACCACAGTCCCCTCCACCAACAGGGGCTTGCCGAGATAGTCGCCGGGCTTTTCCATGATTGCGGCGATGGTGGTGGACTCGGTTATGGTCAGCGGTGCGCCAAAGCTGTCGGCAAGGGCAGGCAGGGTCAAAAGCATCGCGATTGCAACAAAGAACAGTATTTTACCTGGTTTTTTCACAAAATCTCTCCTTGAACGCTTATTTTACATAAATTTAAGTTGTACAATGTCCACAAGCCATCTGTTTTGCATTATTTTGGCGGTGAACCTGCGTGGATTCAATAATACCAGAAAAATTGGACGCCACGTCTGCGAGTGGTTACAAAAACTCAATAGTTGTACCTCCCCTCGCTACACAACGCCACTCAAAATGTATGGAGGGCGAGACAGACAGAATCTAAGTGATTGTTTTCACTTATCTTTTTGTGCAACTTAACCGCCATTTTCCGGGTATTGCCTTATAAATGGCCGGTGTTATAATGCCGTTACATCAACCTTTGAAGGGCAGCTACATTTTGAAATCAAAGCTGATTTTACTTTTATTGACCTTCCTGGCCCTCCTGGCGACACCCCTCTACGCCGATGGTGTTAAGCTTGGCGACCAGGTGAGCGGCGACGTGCAGCTGACCGCCGATGAAAAAGCAGCCCTTCAGCCGGTGCTGGCCCACTATTACGCCAATATGGGTTCCAAACCCGTGCTTCAGAAGGTGATCGCGACGTGCGTAGATACCGGTTGCCGGGGCGATTGCATCTCCGAGGTATTGCGGCTGGTGAACACCGAGATGAAGGAGGGCGCTACCAACTCCGCCGCTGGCGATAAGGTGGTGGATGCGCTTACGGCTGTTAAGCAGCGTTGCGTTAAAAAGAATCTCGACGCCTCCCCCGCCGAAATAAGCCGCGCGGTGAAAAACCTGGTGGAGGCCAAGTACAAGAGCAAGAAGGACGCGGCTTTCTTCAGGCAGATGAAATAGAAAACCTGGACCGCACAGGACAAAAAAAGCCGCACCTTTTTAAAGGGTGCGGCTTTTTGGCTGTTGACAACGGTAGACAAAAGGAAGGCGGCTGGAAAATTGTCTACTCGTAACTGTTTGTCTATCTACACTACCCAGCCTGACTGATTGCTGACAGGGGCTGGATTTTCTTTGAGAACGAGGAAGGTGATAAGAAATGACCGGAGGAATACTTGTCGTATTTCGAGGATCATTTCTTAGCCTGACGAAGTCAATCGGAGAAAAGACAGCCTTTGTCAGCGATCTGAGAGCCGCACCCCTGAAAGGTGCGGCTTTTTGGCTGCTGACAATTACTGCAATAACCGCCGGTTACTTGATCTTCTCCAGCAGCTCTGCTCCTGCCTTGGCAAAATCGGCCACCAAGCCATAGTCGGCCACTTCAAAGATCGGCGCCTCTTCATCCTTGTTGATGGCGACGATGACCTTGGAGTCCTTCATACCGGCCACATGCTGGATCGCGCCGGAGATGCCGCAGGCGATGTAGAGGTCCGGTGCGACGATCTTGCCGGTCTGTCCGACCTGCAGATCGTTGGGCACCAGCCCTTCGTCCACCACCGCGCGGGAAGCGCCCATCGCTGCGCCAAGCTGGTCAGCGAGCTTCTCAACCAGTGCGATGCCCTCAGCGTCCTTGACCCCACGACCGGCGGAAATGATAACACTGGCCTCGGTCAGGCTCGGCCTGTCCGACTTGGTCAACCTGAACTCGATGAAGCGCGCTTTCAGCTCGCCGAGGTCGGCGTCAAACTGCTCGACACCGGAAGCTGAACCCTCATCCTGCGCCGGGTCGAAAGCCGTCTCACGCACCGTCATCAGATCAACGTTACCCGAGAGCACCACTTTGGCGATCGCGTTGCCGGCGTACATGGGCCGGAGGTAAACGACACCGCCATCACCCTTTTCACAGCCGATCACGTCGCTTATCATGGCTTCGTCAAGGAGCCCCGCCAACCTGGGCATCAAGTCCTTGCCGGTGGTCGTGGCGGCTGCCATGACGTATTTGTAGCCTTTATCACCGACCAGCGCCTTGGCAAGCGCGCCGTGGGCCTCGGCCGTGTAGTCGGCGACCTCGGCTCCTTCACTGAAGTAGACGGTCCCAGCCCCGTAGCCCTTCAGCTGGTCGGCCACTGCCGCACCACCAGCACCGGCGGCGAGGATATCGAAACCACACCCGGCTACTTCACCCAGCACCTTGGCTGCGGCGATCACCGAAAACGTGGCGCTTTTCAATTCGCTTTCGCGAAGTTCTGCAATAACGAGAATAGACATTGTAGCTTCTCCCCTAAAGCACCTTGGCTTCGTTTTTGAGTTTCTCGACAAGCTCGTCAACCGAACCGACAATCTGTCCGGCGGCGCGCGCCTCAGGTTCAATCAAGCCGAGCACCTTGGTGCGCGAAGCAAGCTCGACGCCCAGCTCGGCGGGGGAGGACTTTTTGATCTCCTTGCGTTTCGCCTTCATGATCTGGGGAAGCGCAGCGTAACGGGGCTGGTTGAGACGAAGATCGGCGGTGATCACTGCGGGCAGATCAACTTCCTTTACTTCCAGCCCGCCGTCGATCTCGCGCTCCACCGTGGCCTTGCCGTCGCCAAGCTCCACCTTGTAGGCAAAGCAGGCCTGGGGCAGACCCAGCTTGGCCGCCAGCATCTGCGCGGCTTGGTTGTTGTCAGTGTCCACGGACTGCTTGCCGGCGATGACCAGATCGGGTGACTCCTCCTTGTAGACAGCCGCCAGCAGGGTGGCGACATCGGCTGAGTCCAGCGTTGCATCGGTTTCCACCAGCCAGCCGCGAGTGCCGCCGACCGCCAGCCCTGCGCGAAGCGTCTCTTCGCAGTCGGCACCGCCGACGGAGACCAGGACCACTTCACCCTCCGAGCTTTCCACGATCTGCGCGGCCTGCTCGATGGCGAATTCATCAAAAGGGTTGAGCAGGAAGTTGACACCCTCAGTGTCTATCCCGCTTCCATCTTTCATCAACCGAACCTTGACATCGGGGTTGGGTACCCGGCGCACCGGCACCAGTATCTTCATCGCTTGCCTCCTCTATTTACCCTTGAATTCAGGTTTACGTTTTTCCAAAAATGCCTTGGCGCCCTCGGTGGCGTCCTCGGTGGACCCCGCCAGGGCGAAATTGGTCGCTTCGATAGTCATGCCCCTGGTGATATCGGTTTCATAGGCTTCGTTGACCGTCAACTTCGCGAGCTTGAGGGCGATGGGAGCCTTGGCGGCCAGCTTGGAGGCGAACTTTTTCACCGTCTCCATCAGCTCGTCGGCGGGCACCACCTGATCCACCAGCCCGATCTCATACGCCTCCTGGGCGCCGACCATCTCGCCGGTAAAGACCAGCTTCTTGGCCATCCCCTTCGACATCAACCGCGCCAGCCTCTGCGTCGCGCCATAGCCGGGGATAAGCCCCAGGTTGATTTCCGGTACCCCCATTTTTGCGGTATCGGCGGCAAAACGGATGTCGCAACCCAGCGCCAGCTCCAGACCGCCGCCCAGGGCGAAACCGTTAATGGCTGCAACAACCGGCTTGCTCATGCGCTCAAGTTTTTCAAAGACGCTCTGGCCCCGTGTGGAGAGATCGAACCACCCGTTCGCGCCCTCAAGAGCTGCAAACTCGGTAATATCGGCTCCGGTCACGAACGCCTTGTCCCCTGCCCCGGTCACGATCAACACCCTTATGGAAGGATCGTTCTCCACCTCGTCGGCGGCGTTGTCGATGTCGTCAAAGGTTCCCTTGTTGAGCGCGTTCAGCGCCTTCGGGCGGTTGACCGTGAGAATGGCGACGGCCCCTTCCCGCTCCAAAGTGATGTTTTCGTATGCCATGGCCCTTATCCTTGTAAATGGTTGATTGCCTACGGTGGAGTCGAAATTATACCCCACCCTGCGCACATTGCCACCCAACGTTAGCTAGAGCAAGCTAACACATAGCATTTACTATGTGCAACAACCAAAATAGAATGAGAAAAATATTTTTTGTCTTGTGCACAGGGTTTTTTTGTCGTATTTGTTAAATGCCAAAGCGACATAGCTTTCACTATGTCACACGGCTCTCAATACCACGGAGCAGATTGAAATAACGATGAAAACGAAAGCCAAAGCCAAGGTCAGCCAGGATGAGCAGGCGCGGGCCACGAGGCGTAAGATACTGGTCGCAGCCACCAGCCTCTTTGCGCGCCAGGGGTACGGCTCCACCACCGTGGCCGACCTTGCGCGTGAAATCGGGATGACCCAGGGGGCGTTCTTTCATCACTTCCCCAACAAGGAAGCGCTCCTTCACGCCGTGGTGGAAAGGCTGGCACGCGGCTTCGACGACTACACCTCCGAGCTGGTAACCAACAAAGCCGGCGACCCCATGCGAAGGGTCTTCAAGATCATGGTTGCCCACTACAACCGCCAGCCCGAAGCGGCGATCTGTCTTGCGACGCTGGCCACCGAGTTCGCGGGCAGCGGCCACCCCATCCTCGCCC